>NZ_CEEDAI010000010.1:0-220181 GCF_979252805.1 Pedobacter sp. AC402
ACTTAGTGTTTGATATGAGAAACTTTGTAAACTGTATATTAAACATATTGTATGAGTTATAAGTCATTGAAAGTGAGAAGAATGCTTTGCGGAGATATAGCCAATTCAATTTACAGGGGGAATTTATAGTTGGTCAAAATAGTTAGCATCATTTTTGGACCAGATATTGCAGTTAACATTAGGTACCTCATAAAACGCTGAATACTGCTGAGTTACTATTTTTAGATCAACTATATCATCATGTCCAAATATTCTTCCCAAGAAGAGCTCAATGCACAGCTCAATATCTGTGCTGGTCTTATCGGCCAGAAGATGCAAATGCCTTTGCTTCATACCTGGAAGAACAATAGCTATTTAACACTTTCCGAAGCCATTGCAAAGGAAACTCAGGTATATATCAGTGTAAATACACTAAAACGAATATTCGGGAAATTAAAAACAGGAAAATCATATACACCGCAGGCAGCAACCTTAAACGCACTTTGTAAGTTTATAGGATATACTGGTTGGGAAGACTTTAAATCTGCCTATAATTTAACTCAAGAACAAATTGAAGATCAGAAAACTCAAGAAAAAGAAGAATTTTCTAAGAAAAAAGTAAAGCTAAAAATTTATAGCTGGCCAGTGTTTTCGATCATCATTATTTTGATTGGTTGCGCCTTGATTACTGCCAATTTCTACTATGGTCCGCCTGTTGTGAAAGGTGTAAGTATTAGCTGTATAAATCCGGAAGGTAATACAGCGCATTCCGCAATTTTTAAATTAAATTCAGGCAATATTGAAGAAACAGACAGCCTGATGGTCGATTTTAACGATAGGATAAAGATTTCTGTAAAACCACATCATAATACCTTTGTGCATTACTACCAAACCCCCGGGCGTTATGAAACTGTACTAAATTATAAAGGGGTCGCAATAGATACCGCCATCATAACAGTAGCGTCTAATGGCTGGTTCGCATATGTAAACGGCCCGATTGATGTATATGGCCGGCATCCGCTCAAACAATTCAATGGTAAGGTTTCCGGTATGAATGGTTTTACAAAAGATGATGTTGCAAAAGTTGGTATTGATACGGTAAAGCCATGTTTTCTGAATTTCGTAAACATAAAGAAAACAAAGATCGACGGGGATAATTTTGAAATGAATGCGAGGGTAAAAATATCAAAGAAACCTAAAAAGGGCGAGTGCGTTGGCGTGCATTTTAAAATCTACGGAGAAAACGATGATGATTATATTGGTATTACCAGCCCTGAATGTGTGGCTTGGGCGGATGCAGTATTTTCTGAAAATTCAAGGGTTGGCCTTTGGGAAAATCTTAAGGCATTAGGTAAAGATCTAAGTAACCCGGTAGATATTCGTCTCCATATTATAAATAAAAAAGTAAGTTTTTACCTCGATCAAAAATTAGTTTATTCAGTCAGCTACAAAAAGAATATAGGAAAAATTGTAGGCGTTCGAATACTTTTTTCAGGGATTGGGGAAGTGCACAATTTTGAACTTAAAGATCTGAATACAAATGAAACTTTCTAAGTATTTATTGAAATTAAATATCTTAATACCCCCCCCTTCAATTCTGGTATTTAGAAATTAGCAAAAAACTGCTCTTCACGGCTTTTCGTAAACATCTCCATAAATTGTTTTGGACAACAAATGGATAAACAATGGACAATACCATAACAAACGAATTCCTTTTTCAGTCCTATATTCGGTTTTGTAGTTTGTCTATCTAATTTATTATTCATGAAATTGTTGCGGAATTTAAGTCTTTGTATAATGGCTAAGGCGTGGAAAGGATACAGGAGCTGCATTGCTGCAATTTCTTTCATTTTTATGGTATTTACTGCAGAAGCCTCAACCGAAACAGGCTGTAAATCATTCGCAGCAGACGGGTTCAATATCTTTTATTCAAATATTGGTATTTATAAGGGAAATCCACTCTACGACAGAACGGGCAATCAGTCTACTTTTAAGGATATTAAATGTTTGCAGGCAACGGGTAGAGGCTGTTTTATTAGGCTCACAAATTTAAATGAATGTAATAATGAATGTGATCCTACACCAGATGCCAATATGTATTACTATAAGCCTGGTACAGAATATAACTTTGATCCTAAGAATCCTAATGCTTTGTTCAGCTTAGATTTTTATGGAACACTTGCCGTGGTTTTGGCAGGTGCATTCGGCTTTTACTTTATCAGAAAGAATTTTTAAGTTGATTTAAGCCATGAAATCGCGAATCTGAGATACGCTAATGTGCTTATTATTATGTGTTTTTCCCATCGATACCCAATCTTATTGCTTTAGAGATTATTCATCAGTTTTTCACTTTCTTAACCCAAATCGCTTATGTTCAACACCAAAGATTTTAAAGAAATAATAGAATTTGGAATGGTTTTGATCATGTTGATCACCATTATCGGCCTTGTTGTCCGCGCAATAGTTAAAGACAAATCAATCGGTGCCAGAACTGTACAGTTTCTTTGCTGTGCATTTTTTCTCCCCTGTATTATAATTTTATCTTTAGAATGTATGCTCAAAAGCGAAACTGTAGCAACGCTGCTAGGTGCTATGATTGGTTATGTATTATCAGGCATTAGTAAGTATGATGAAAAACCTAAAAAGGAACAAACACCCTAAATTATTAAGCTGAGCATTATTGATTGGCTTTTTAGGATATGATTAAACGAATACAATCAAACCTATTTTTTACACCTCAATCTAATTAATAAAGCAAATCCTAATAATTGCCCTGTTTCTACCCCAAATTTGAACTAAATACCCCCTTAGTATCTCTATTAACATAGCTACTTTTGCCATCACTAATATGATATGTGTAATTTTTAAATTATACGAATTAGGGTTAATTAGAACAGACTGGTTATCTGTAGATTTATTTTTTGGGATGAATAAATCTAGCAAAGGCTGCGTATGCAGCCTTTGCATCTTTTAATTTAAAACTATTAATAGAATTGGTGCTCAGCATTAACATTTGTTCTACTTTGTGAGGTAATATTTAATGGCTATTTTTGTTTAATTTTGACAAAAACGAATTTATGTCATTCACGTCTCTGGGTTTGTCTCCAGATTTATTAAAAGTATTATCAGATAAGCATTTTACTTTAGCTACGCCAATCCAGCAAGCAGCTATACCAGCAATTTTGAACAAAAAAGATGTTTTTGGAATTGCTAAAACAGGTTCTGGTAAAACCGTTAGCTATGTACTGCCACTTTTAATGAATCTTAAAGAGGCACCGAAGCTTAAAAACAGGCACGTTAATGCATTGGTGTTGGTACCTACACGCGAACTTGCCGAGCAAGTGAAAGATGTTTTCAAAATATTTAACAAAGGGCTCAATGTCCCTGTAAAGGCAGTTGCAGTATATGGAGGTGTTTCCATCAACCCTCAAATGACGGCTCTTCAGGGAACAAACATAGTTATTGCTACTCCTGGAAGATTATTGGAATTGGTGGCTTCCAACGCAGTATCTTTATCGGATATAGAAACGCTTATTTTAGATGAAGCCGATAAAATGCTGAATCTGGGTTTTAAGGAAGAAGTAGATAAAATCATTTCACTTTTGCCCCAAAAACGCCAGAATATATTTTTTTCAGCCACCTTAAATGCAGATATTCAACTGATTCACCAGGTAATATTACACGATCCGCTGGTAATAAAAATCGAAGAGCAGGAAGATTCGATTGAGCAGATTCAGCAGGTTGCTTACATTGTGTCAAATGAAAATAAAGGGCCTTTTTACGTAAACTGTTCAGTAGTCGCGAAATGCAACAAGTGTTGATATTTACTTCTTCTGTTCATGCGGCTGATGCGGTAGTTAATAAACTCCGTAAAAATAATTTCGATGCAAAAGCGATCCATAGTAAAAAAAGTCAGGGAGCTAGAACCGAAGCTTTGTACCTTTTTAAATCGGGTAAGCTTAAGATATTGGTTGCCACTGATTTAATAGGAAGAGGAATTGATATCGATAGGCTTCCATTTGTGATTAATTATGAATTGCCACGATCGCCAAAAGATTATGTACACAGAATTGGTAGAACCGGGCGGGCGGATCAAATTGGAGAGGCCATCTCGCTGGTTAGTCCCGATGAATTAGATCATTTTGAAGTTATCCAGAAAAAGATGGGCAAAAAGGTAGATTTAATTTATAGTGAAAATGTGGTGTAAATAAACCAAAGTTCTAATGCGAAGGGTCTAAATTTTAGTGATCAGTTGATTTCATTTCTGTTAAATATTTTCCATTTCGATATTGATTAAAACTTTAAAATACTGTCCGTCTACCTCAGTGATGATTTCGGCTTGTGTTCCATAGGCATGCAGTAACCGTTGCCTAATGTTTGCCAATCCCGTATGAAAACCTGTGTCGTTTAATCCGGTGTTAATCAAATTGGATGATTCCATGGTCAATATATTCTGCTTTAGTTTCAATGAAATTCTCCCCGGATCGCTTGGTTGACTTAAGTTTCCATGTTTAATCATGTTTTCGGTAAGGCTGAGCAGCAGCAGAGGAATGGTCTGTATGTGTTCAATCTCACTGTAGTAACTAAATTCGATAAAAATAGCAGGTTGCCTGATTCGGCTTAATTGCAAAAGGTTTTCTATCTGCCCGATCTCTTTTTCCAATGGCATCATTTCAGGGCCATGCCTCACATTCCATTGCATAGCGCATCAGTTTCGATAGATACCATACCGCTTCAGCTGCTCTGGGCTCGGTTTTATGGGTATTGTTATATATATAGGTAAGCGTATTAAGGAGGAAATGCGGGTTAATCTGCGCTTTTAGATAGGCGTTTTTTGCATTGGCTAATTCAATATCCGTCTCCTTCTGTTTTAATTTTTTTTCAATAGCTTCCCTTTCCAATTTAGCTGTTCGCTGCTTTTGAGCCATATAACGCTTTAAGAAATAATACGTCGTTGCAAATAGCATGAAATAAATTCCCCTCCAAAGTGTAGAAGATATAAATCTCCAGTTAATCATTATGCTTTTCGGAATTGCGTTTAAAGGAATTCGGATTCTTATCTCGTCCGCCAGGTAGGCGATAAGCGTATAGCTGATCAGCTCAAAAATAATAAGAGCAATGAGTTTTAAATATGCAGGTTTTTTATGTTCCATGTTCCGGGCCAATAAAAGATCTGAATGAATATAAAATAAGCAGATATTAATAGCATAATGGATAATGTTTGTTAGTATCGGACTGCATACCTGAAGAATCAAAACAACAAAAAGGTATTCATATAAGATAAAAATAGTCCAGGCGATGATGTGCCAACGGTAGGTAAGTAACCACTTTTTCATTTTTATTTTGTTAAAATTGGGTTTGGCAACGGTATAATGCTGCATTACATAAGTTGATGTTATTAAGCCTCTTGGAAAGCTAATTTTCTTCCATGAAAAGAATTAGCAATATAAAAACAGGAAGGAAAACGGTATTTATTTTTCGTTCACAACGTAATGATACAATGAATACAGGCGATCCAACATCAACAACAATAACGGCGGTAACTACGGTAACCACACATTTGTTTCTAAATGAAGATAGGTTTGACGCTAAATCTGTCGGGAATAATTAATTCCACTGTTCCTAAATTATTCTGCTAAGAGTAGGTTTAAGAGGTTTATATTTATTGGATCCGCTTTGAAATCAGGATGCCACGACTTACATATTCCATAAATTCAGTTTTGTATTGTGGAGTCATCAGCACTTCATATTTGCCTAAAGATATTTTATGCCCGCTGATCTCTTTTACAAAATCAGTATTAATAATATATGATTTATGCACCCGGTAAAAGTGAGGATTTTCATTTAACCTTTCTTCCATTTCCTTTATTGTCATATATACAGAATAATTGTTGTGCTGTGTATAAATATGAACGTGGTTATTGGATCCCTGAAGGTAAATAATATCTTTTTTCAAAAGTTTGGTAAGTCTGCCGCGTTCGCCATTGGTTCTCAAGAAAAATGCCTGTTCATCTTCGCTTTCAAGGTTTTGTGAATCATAATGTTCAAAAATCACTTCGTTAACTACCTCAGCAAAATCACCAATATTAAAAGGTTTCAACAAGTAATGTTTGGCTCTTACTTTAAAAGCCTCAATTGCATAATCAGGGTAGGAGGTGGTAAAGATGATTTTATGAGCACTATGCTTTAGGTTTTCTGCAAATCTAATTCCAGACATCGCCGGCATATCAATATCCAGAAAAATGAGCTGCCGGATGTTTTCGCTGCTGATTTCATTCAGTGCTTCAATTGGGTTGGTATATGTGTTTTTGATTTTTAACCGAGGTATTTCTGAGATGTAATCTTTTAAAATGTTAATAGCACTTTGGTCATCATCTATGATGATACAAGATATAAATTCTTTCATGAGAAGTATGTTTAGATAGACATACCCAATATATCAATATTATCCCTAATAACGTTATTGTATTATAATAAAAATTTTAAATGTATTATTTGTAATGATATGTTGTAATTGAAGAATACTGATTTTTCTTGCCTTCCACCACATTTTTTATAGATAAGACAGTGCTTGTTTTTGAATATTTTAGTTTATTCAAGTCCGGCAGAAAAATCGACACCAAAATCAAAATTCAAAAGTTCATTTGGATGTAGTTTTAACCCAATGGCTAATCTGGTTAGTGTGATAAAACTAGGGCTGGTTTCCCCATTTTCATATTTTATAATGTCTCCGGTATTTACTCCACTTCTTTTATAAAATTCGCGATAAGAAAGTTTTTGGCTTTCCTTTAAAGATTTTAAATGACGGCCAAAATTTTTAAGAATTAATTTTTCTTTCTCACTAATCATTACTATCAGATATTGCTAGCAAGATGTTTTATATTTCAAATAAAAACGTCATGCAATTAGTTGACATTTCGAATTTTATTGTTTACATTTACGTATTATAAAAACATTAACTAAAAAATAAGTACAAGATAAAATTAAGAGTCTTGCAGCCTCACATCTCACGCCGTTGAAGCAGGACAGCAGATTTTATCCCATTTCTTATAGCGGAATTGCTATCTTTAGCCTTTCCAAAATAAGAGTGGGCTGCTGCTGTAATTCCATTTCAACGTAAGGCGTGAGAAACATTATGAGGTTATGGTTTGGGAAGCCCACTTTTGTTTTTCCACCAACAAGACTCGTATACCAATACGGGCATGATAAAGCAAAAAACACTTCAGGTAAATAGGATAAATCTTTTTAAAAAGGTTGCAACTTGTTATCACTTTTTTTAGCCCATCATGTTCAGGTAATGCTATATCAATCCACATTAAATTGCCCATTTAATCGGCTTTACGCTTTAAAACCGAAAAACCCTGAGTAATTTTTTATCCGGAGGAAATGCGCTTAACGGTTTATTTTTAAATAAGTATTCAATATAAAAGCTTTGCTTGTTTTTTGTTGCCCTTAAGGTATTTAATTGTCTCCTCTTTTTACTGTTTTTAGCAAAAAAAAAATAACGGATTTTACCGTAATGGGATTGTTATGCCATAATTTTTTGTGCCTAAACAGGATTTCTTTATTGATTTAACCCTTTTGCAAATCAGGTAAATGTTGAGCCTGACTACTACCGATCATACATGGGGTTAAGTAAGTACCCTTTACGTGTAATTTTTTACCAGATTTTTAAATTTAATATGAAGAACAAGGAATGCTATCTGCCTCTATTTTTTCTTTGCTGGGCTTTTTTATATAGTCCTTTGGCTGTACTATCCTTTTTTCCACTTAAAAAAAAGGCAGCGCTTAATACCAGTCATTCCAAGGGCATTAAACCAGCAATGGAGTGGCAAAGACTTATTGTGCTGCCAGATACGGGTTACATTGTTTTGCCTTCACAATCGGTTAAGGAAAATTCTGCTGTAAGCAAACAAGTCAATAATTTGGATGATCCTTTTTTTAGCATGTACAAACTTTTTACTTATGAGATCAGATAACCATTACCCTTTCGATTGGCTTTATGCTTTAAAGCCAAAAAATCCTGTATAAATCCTTAAACCAGTGGTAATTTTTTACTGCCCCTGTTTTTAAAGCTCTTTTCAAACCAATCAACCATCTAAAAATGAAGGGTATTTGATCCTAATAGACTTGCTATGTCCTTTTTTTTGATATAGCAATTGATTCTCAATGCTGACGCTCCGCATTACTTTCATCCCTGTAGAGGGTGTTTTCTATGTTTTACGGCGCAGTTGCAGTTTATTGATCTACCTGATTAACCAAACTTATAATGAAAAAAAATATTTATTGTATTTTATTATTGCTGTGTGGGCTGTATTATTCAACCTCTGCGCAAACAATAACCGATTCAGTTGCACCTGTAAATGTAGGCGGAAAATTACCCCGGCTATTGTATGATTTTAAAAGTAAAACGCTTGTCAAAGGTCAACTATCCGAATCCTCTATTGCTCAGGATTTTAATAAGCTGATCATTATCGATTTTTGGGCAAGCTGGTGTGGTTCCTGCCTGAAGAAGTTTCCGCTGTTGGATAAAATGCAGGATAAATTTCCTCAAGACCTTAAAGTTTTGTTGGTGAATGCTATTGGAACAGGCGATTCTGCAGCTTTACTTGCCCAAAAGATAAGCGATGGAGGACTTACAGGTGCTTTGAGCGAAATAAAACTACCTTTCATTGTAGAGGATAAAATGTTTTTAAGTGCTTTTCCGCACCGGGCACTGCCGCATTATGTATGGATAATTGGCGGCGTTGTAGAAGGAATTACTTTAAGCGATTTCCTGACAGAAGAGAATGTTTTGATGATGATCGAACGCAATAAAAAGCATCTGCTGGCAACAAGTAAACTGAAGAACTTTAAAGGAGCGGGAAATTAAGTTATGGGCAGATTTATCTTAATTTTCGCGTTGCTGCTTTGTACTTGCCCGGTAAAAGCACAAGAGCTTTTTAAAGGCATAGTAAATGATAATACTGGTAAGCCAATTGGTGGGGTACGGGTAAAGGTGCTTCCTGGTAAACAGCTATCAACTGATGATGACGGCGCATTTGCATTATCGCTTAAGGCAGGCAAGTATCAGCTTTCGCTTTCAGCCATGAATTATGTAACAAAGGATACTGTAGTTTCCTTGCCTTTTTCGGGCGTGTTCAAAATTGTACTCGTTGCAAATAATCAGCAATTGGAAACCGTTGAAGTAAGTACAGGTTACCAAACAATACCTAAAGAGCGGGCAACTGGCTCTTTTTTACAATTGGCAAATAAGGTATTGAATGAACAGGTGGGTACGAACATTATTACCAGACTTGAAGGAATTACAAGTAGTTTAAGTGTAGACCGTAAAAGCAATGGTGGCGATGGCTATGGAATTATTATCCGTGGGATTGGTACCTTACAGGGGCCAAGGAGCCCGCTAATTGTGCTTGATAATTTTCCTTACGAAGGGGATATCAACAATATCAATCCTAATGATGTAGAAAGTATTACCGTATTGCGCGATGCTGCAGCTGCTTCAATATGGGGTGCCAGGGCAGGCAATGGAGTAATTGTTATCAATACCAAAAAAGCCCGCTACAACGATAAACTGAAAGTATCCTTCTCAGGAAATTTGAAGATTACAGAAAAACCCGACCAGTATTACCAGCGTAAAATAAGTGTGGATGATTTTATTGATCTGGAGAACTTTCTTTTTGATAAAGGCTATTTCTCAAGCTTTGAAACCGGAACTTCCCATGTGCCGCTATCTGATGTGGTTGAACTGCGGATTGCTGCCAGAGACGGGCTGATCACTACGGAGGATTCCAAATCTAAAATTAATGCCTTAAAACAATACGATTTTAGACGCGATCTGGATAAGTATGTGTTTCAACCTGCAACTGCTCAACAATATAGTTTACAGTTGGGAGCTGGCACCGATAAAAGAAACTGGCTACTTTCAGCAGGTTTCGATCACAATGTAAGTTCGCTTGCTGCGCCTTTCAGTCGATATAATTTAAAGGCCGAACAAAACTTTAAGCTCAGCCCCAGGCTCACCTTAACAGGAAATCTTATGCTGACGTACACCAACAGTAAAAATGGAAAAACCGATCCGTCTCAGCTCAGTTCGGCTACAGGTATTCTGCCACCTTATACCCGTTTGGCTGATGATAACGGAAATCCACTGCCTGTTATAAAAGATTACAGGCTGGGTTACATTAATTCTGCCGGAAATGGAAAATTTCAAGATTGGTCGTATTATCCATTGGATGATTATAAATATAGCACTTCGGTTAATAACGTGAATGATGTACTTGCTTCTCTCAGGCTATCTTATAAGGTGTTAGATTGGTTAAAGTTTGGTGCCACGTATCAGTTTGAGCAGCAGGATGGGAAAATAAAATCAGTTAATAGTCCGCAAAGTTACCTGGTGAGGAATCTGGTTAATGCTTATTCTTCTATTGATGCTACAGGAACCCTAAAACGAAATATCCCATTGGGAAGTATAGTGGATCAGGATTATTCGCTACTTCAGGGGCATAACGCCAGGGTGCAGGCAGATATTGATAAGCTGATGGGTAGGCATGCATTTACCGGGATTATTGGGGCAGAGGTAAGAAGCAACGGAACGGAGACGAACTCCGGCCGTGTATATGGATTGAATGAATCAACGCTGACAACATCTTTTGTTGATTATTTTAATCCTGTAAAAACTTTTGTAACCGGCAATATGGAAAATATTCCAAACAGGGATGCTTTTGGTAAAACACTCAACAGGTACCTTTCAACTTTTGCCAACCTGGCTTATACTTTTGATCAGCGTTATACCCTCTCTTTGAGTGGGAGGAGGGATGCTTCCAATCTTTTTGGCTTAAAGACCAATGATAAATGGAATCCGCTTTTTTCATCTGGTTTTTCATGGGACATTTCAAAAGAAAAATTTTTTCACAATGGGTTGTTGTCTTTTCTTAAACTCAGAACAACTTTTGGCGCAAGTGGAAATACAGACCCAAGAAGTACAGCAGTAACCACCATTACTTATGCCGGATTTAACTCGGTATTTACGCAAACACCATATGCATTTTTGAGCAACTATGCCAATCCGGAACTTAAATGGGAGCGGGTATACATGTTTAATGCGGCAATGGAGTTCGGTTTAATCAACAATAAGATAAAGGGCAGTTTGGAATACTATCGAAAAAAATCAGTTGATCTTCTTGCGCTTACCCCAATAGATCTTACTGCAGGCGTAGGTGCTACAATTGTTAAAAACTCAGGCATTATACAAGGAAATGGCCTTGATCTGGAGTTGAGCAGTCAGAACATTTCGGGGAAATTCAGTTGGAACTCAGATTTTTTTCTAAATTATTACAAAGATAAAGTGCTTAAAAACTACAATAGTTCTTTTAATGGAAGGAGTAAACTCGATGGCAATGTTTCATTTACAGGATTGGTGGGTTATCCGTTATATGGAATGATTTCATTTAAGTGGGCAGGGCTCGATCCAGCAACAGGCGATCCGCAGGGGATTTTAAATGGTGCAGTAAGCAAAAATTATGATGCATTGATGGGAAGCTCACTAAAGTTTGAAGATATGGTTTTTCATGGTTCAGCACTCCCATTATTTACGGGTGGTTTTGGGAACAGTTTTTCCTATTCGGGGTTAACACTTAGTTTCAGGCTGAACTTTAAATTGGGGTATTACTTCAGAAAAAATGCACTTGATTATGGTTCATTGTTCATTGGCCGCGATGGTAATGCAGATTATGCAAATAGGTGGCAGAAACCAGGTGATGAACTGACTACAAATGTGCCGGGTTTAATGTATCCGAATTCGAATCTGCGCGACGAGTTTTACTGGGGCTCCGAAATTAATGCACTCAAAGGTGATCATATCCGCATGCAGTATGTAAACCTAAGTTATGATTTTAAAGTAGGGAGCATAAAAAGAGCAGGATTTTCCAGGTTGCAGGTTTTTGTGGTTGCAAATAACCTGGGAATTATCTGGCGTGCAAACAAAGCACACATCGATCCAGACTATGTTGGTATACCCGATGCCAGGAGTATTGCATTTGGTTTTAAATCATCTTTATAAATCTTAAACTATGAAAAGGTTAATATATTTAAACATTTTTTTGCTTTTGTTCCTCGGTTCATGCAAGAAATTTCTTGATGTGAAATCCAATCAGTCGCAGGCCATCCCCGAAAAGCTTCCAGATCTGCAGGCACTATTGGATCAATATCAACAACTAAATTATGTAGATGGGAATGCGGCCGAAGTAAGTACCGATGATGTATACCTTACCGATGCCGATCTTGATGCGAGGACAGAAAATGAGCGGAACATGTATACCTGGCAGCGTAACAATATCTTTTTGCAGGATTCGAACGAGTGGTTTTATAATTATAGGGCCATTAACCGTACCAATGTTGTACTGGAGGGGATTCAAAAAATTGAAAAGAACGCCGGTAATGCTTTCGAGTGGGAAAACATTGCAGGGCAGGCTTACTTCATCAGGGCAAAAAATCACCTCAGAGGACTTTATGTTTGGGGAAATGCTTATGATGAACAATCAGCAGGCGACCTTGGTGTACCACTCAAACTAAGTGCTGATTTTAATGAAGCATCGGTTAGGGCAACCGTTTTAGCAGGATATACGCAGGTGATCTCCGATTTAAAAAGAGCAGCAGCTGCACTTCCAAACAAATCTGTTCATGTAATGAGGCCATCCAAACCAGCAGCATTCGGCTTGCTCGCAAGAACTTACTGGTCTATGCGTAAATACGAACTTTCACTGCTCTATGCCGATTCTGCACTTATGCTAAAATCTGATTTATTGGATTATAACACTTTGAATGCTACCGCTACCTATCCAATAGGGCAGTTTAATGCAGAGGTGATGCAAGATAGTTACCTTACTTCACCCATGTTGAATAATGCAAGGGGTAAGATAAACCCTTTGCTTTATAAATTATATGAAGCTAATGATTTGCGTAAAACTGTTTTTTTTAATGACAATAAGAATGGCACTTATGGTTTTAAGGGAAGTTATGAAGGGAACTCTAATTTTTTTAGTGGTATTGCGGTAAATGAGGTGTTATTGATCAGAAGCGAATCTTTCGCCAGAATAGGCAAACTTACAGAGGCCCTGGCAGATTTAAACCGCTTGCTCAAAAATCGTTACCGTAAAAATACATTTATCGAAAGAACAGGGAATGATCGAAATGCGGTGCTGAAACAGATCCTGCTTGAAAGAAGGAAAGAATTGCTTTTGCGTGGACTAAGGTGGATAGATGTTAAAAGGCTAAATAAAGAGGGTGCAGGCATTTCATTTACAAGGACTTCAAAAGGTATAGTTTACAATCTCCTGGCCAACAGTACAGGTTTTACGCTTCCCATCCCTGAGCGGGTAGTTGAGTTGGCCAATCTACCACAAAATCCATAATTCAATGGTGCAGATTTATTCTGCACCATTGTTTTTTCTATTGTTCTCTTGAAGAGATTAATTCTGGAGAATTCATAACGGCCTGATTGTCTTTGCCTGAAAGGTATGTAGACAAAGGTGTTTCAATTCCGATAGTACACGGAACTTCAGGGTCACCACTGCATTCAAAAGTAGATGGAGCGGCTGCCGGTTCCCATGAACTGGTTTGAGCAACTGGTCCGTTAGTTGTTTTGTAATGGTAATAAGAAAGTGTTTTTGCAGTAAAAGCACTTTGTGTTGCGATAAGACCGAACCCTGCTAAAAGGGCAGCGAAGCCTAAATTAATTTTTTTTGACATATTTTAAGTTTAATTTTTTGCCTGATAGTTGGGCCTCAGGCAACTGGCCCATCTTGTTTTTACTTTTGGCCTTTCAAACGATGTGGTTCTTTGTTTGTGAGCTGGCCTTACTCATTTTATCTACTTACTCTTTGTCACATACCTCCCGCTTTGGTTTATTAAATAAGGCTAGTATAGCTGCCGCTAAAAAGATAAGATTGAAAACCAGGTGTGCTTTCCAGCCTAGGGTTCCGATCACTCCACCACAACTGCAAGGTATTTTCGGGAAGTAATTAGCCAGGATCAGTGCGATGTAAACGGTAAAACTGAAGATCAGCAATAGGGAAAAGATTAAGCCCAGCTTATTGGTTTTGTTAAATAACAAGAGTAATGCAGTGAATAATTCTGCGGCTGGAATAAGGATAATTAACAAGTGAGAAAAGAACAAACTAAAAACCTGGTGCTCCATTTCCAGTTTATAGGTGGCAAAATTGACGAGTTTACTTCCGGCGGTGTAAACCCACAATAGGATGAAGGCTGCAGATATGAGCTGTGTGCTATAAAGTGTATCTTTTTCCTTTCTCATCATTTTCGCTCTCTTGATCCAAAAATTTACCTTCTACATCTTAACATTGTTTTAAATAACCGTAGTCATGTTTATTAAACATTAAGTAAAAAGAGATGATGGCCATAGGTAATGGTTTACAGTCTCTTTTGTATTATTAACTGATGCAACCTATAATTTTTTTCTATTGTGCGTTGTATGTACAGGGTAAAGCAGCGATATGGCGAGGTAAAACATTGTTTAATCGCCTTTTTTAGGTAATGAGATTTACCTGCTGGCTTTATTTATGAAAGATTTGGTGGCGCACCAACGTATTGCAGTGCGCCGTTTTGCTATGTAGGAATTTAATTTTCACATTCAGAACTGAATGAAGAGATTGGCCTGATGGAATTAATACAGATTGATTTACAGCATTGAGCGGTTATTTTTCTAATGATGCAAGTTTCCTAATCCTACTGAGTGTTTCAAGGCGCATGCCAATAAATGATGCAATGTATTTAGGAGCGGAACCCGGTTAATTAGGTGTGGATAAGAAACGAGGAAACGTTTGTAGCGTTTTAATGCCGACGGGAGCCTGCTAATGTATGCACGCTCAGTTGCCCCCTGAAAATAGATCTCCGTCATTTTACGGCCAACATAATTGGCGATCGGGAAATTCTCATAAAGCAATTTCGACATTTCATGCGGAATCGCAATCGCAAATACAGGGTCGATGGTTTCAATGTATTCATCAGAAACCTCACTTTCCCATAAGTTGCGGATGGTGCCGGCCAATTCATTTTCGGCAGCAATCCAGGTAGTTATTTTTTTATTTCCCATTTTAAGGTAACCATGTACAGCACCTTCTAAAATGAGGTAAATGTAACGGTTGCGTTTTAAGGGCGATGCAATGTGTTTGTTTTTTGCGAAATGGATAGGGAAGGTCCATTCGTTAATCACGTTTTCAATTTCGGGGTTAAGCGGATGGTAAGATTTAAAGACAGCAATAAGAGGAGAGAAGCCACCAAAGGCTTTCCACTTCTCTTCACCGTAGATATTTTCAATATTCATTAGGGAAAAGCGAATGTATATGTAAAAATCAAAATAAAACTGAAAAATAAAAAATTAATGCAGGTTTTACAACTATTAAGAATGTAAATCCTTTTACCAATGCCGTAGGCAATCATTTGGTTTAAGCATATTACAATAATTTGGGTTGTGTAATTACAGCTTACTGTAGTTTGACGGGAATAGGGATAAAAATAACTGATTACAATGTAATTTATTTTCTCCGATTAACAACGTGATCCATAAATATTTAACTGTTTAATTTTTATTAATTGTTAAGCTTCTGTTAAATTTATTTATTTTAACTTTTGTGTTAATCGATTTATTTTCTATCTTTGCAGCCCCGAAAGGGATATAATGATTCCGTAGCTCAGCTGGTAGAGCATTACACTTTTAATGTAGTGGTCCTGGGTTTGAATCCCAGCGGGATCACAGAAAGCCTTCAAGTCTTACACTTGGAGGCTTTTTTATTTATTGGTTTGTCAGAATTCTAGAATGCAGATTTGAGATCAAATACGAACAACACATCTTAAAAAAAAGATTTTTTTATAGTAGTCGTATTAGTTACAAAGGTTTTTAAAAAAATACCACTTCACTTTATTAGGATGAGTTTTCTGATAATTTACCAAATGACGCTAGTAAAATTCATCAATCCTTTTTAAGTTGATAGTAAATGTGCTCATAAACAGCTATTAAATGTGTATTTCAAATTTACACGTTCCTTTATTAATGCTAATGGAACTAACTTATGACATGCTCATCTTTTTCTCCCTGACAACCAAATATTAGCTTTCATGTAATTTTTGGACTAAAATGTATCTCTATTCATCAAAATGACCTACCTTTTTGATTTGGTGTAAAATTATGTATTTCATTTCAAGTAACAAATCTGTTGCTGTATGTTTGCGGCATCATCCCTCTCACTTCAACAAATTTAAATTAACGATGAAAAAATTAACACTGAAGAAAGGCAAAGCGATCGCTTGCCTTATTCTAATGTGCCTATTCTTGGTACAAGGTTGTAAAAAGGAAATCCTTCTACAAAAAGACCATAATTCAATAATCTTATCAAAGGTAAAAAATATTTCTTATCGGGAATTTATCAATTCAATAAACCTTAAAGCTACAGGCAGCTTAAGCAACGTACTCTCAGGAGCTAAAGAAAAAGTTATGGGTACAGAAGCTTTGGCAGGCAACCTTAACTTGGTGATGGACAGTGTAAAATTACTGCATTTAGGAGATACATTAAGTTATGTGATTAGCATAAGGCCTCAAACACCTAGAGCAACTGTCTTTCAAAACTTAACCATACAAGTTGTAAAAGAAAAAACTACGGCATTTTTGAGTACCTATTATCCATCTAAGGAATGGATAGATAGATGGAGGGCGGGGCATGCAATTGCATTTAAAGATAACTCTATATTTAATAAAATAAACCTTAATGATGTTGCTCTTGACACAAAAGCCTTAAATACAACAAATTTTAAACAAGAGAATGCGTTAAAGGGAAAGATTATAGCTAGTATTAGCAGTCCTTCTGGTACGCCAAATGTTATAAGCTTAGCACCTGGAGAGTGCGAAATTTATGATATTTACACTGTAGTTCCCCATCAATGCTCTACAGGTGATTGGCCAGGCACCTGTCCGTGGGAAGTAGGTGGCATACCAGAAGAGGGAGGTTCACTGCCATACTATACATTGGAGCGGACTACCCGGCGTAGATTGTGCTCCTCCAGCAGGAGATGAGGGTGGAGGAAGTAGCGGAGGGGGAGGAGGCACAGTACCAACACCGCCCCCTACTTATAACCCATGTGATGGTGGTACACCCAGCGTATCTTTTTACTTTGAAAGAGGCACAAGGTTGGCCGTATTACCGCCAACACCTTGCGATCCTGTAATGCCTGAAGGCGCAGACCCGTCTGTTTCAGCAAATGCTCAATATCTATTTAATATCTTATCAATTTCTGATGATAGTAGAAAGCAATATATTAAGAACCATAATGAGGCTACTAATGCATTTGTAGCTTACCTAGCAACAAATGGGCCAACTACAGAGAACAAGAATTTTGTTATTTGGGCTATTGGTTATTTGATAGGCAACCCTACTAGTTTTAATCAAGCGTTTATAGATTTACTCAATGGGGTTTATAATGAAAACTCACCTATATATATACCAGACAATTTTGATGTAATCTATGGCCAAGAATGGTATGATGATGAAAATGAGTTGGGTATTATTGATATAGAAATGGTGCAACAAGGGGTGCCTAATGACCCTATACCCGAAGCGTATTATATAAAAAACATAGGTATTGATATGACCCCAGCCACGCCCAGAAACGGCACTACTGTTCATGGCAATCCAAGAAATGCAAAGTATTTTTGGGATCAACTGATTAAAAAAAGACCTGAAATGTTTAGTGCAGATAATAGAGCATTCATTAAAAACAATGACTTTAAATCAATTAAAGTCGATTATCAATGGATTAAATATAATCCTACCCACAAGTCATATATGTACAATCAACTAGTTCATCACCACCATAAACAACGTAATATGGCTTTTGCTATTCCTCAAAAAGTACATCAAAAATGGGCTAGCATTTTACACAGGGCTAGGATAAATGGTAGGTTAGCAAATTTAGGGGGGAGGTTGAATTCTCTAGGGCCGTTCTTGGAATTATTTTCAATTGTAACTGATATAAGAACAGGTAACCCTGATGCATTTGTAAATGGTTTTGGTTCTCATGATGAAATTGGTAAATTGTATAAAGAACCAATACAAAATTTCTATTTTGAAATTACAGAGCAAAGTATATTCAAAAATTCAAGTGGTACTATAATTAGAGCAATTGTTACTTATGATGCATTTGAAGATTATATTTGGGATGAAGATGAAAGGCGGTATATGGGTGTTTTTAAAATAGCCACATATGTAGAGGATATTGATGTCATAAACCATCGCACCAATAGCTTAACAAAAAAACAGATATTTTAGACTTGAATTTTACTTATCAGAATAAGCCATGGATGAAATAATAAATACTTTTTTTACTTCTTATTTTAATTTTAGCAGATTACGTAGTGTATATAGGGAGGAAAAAACTCCAAAAAACATGATGGCTTCGATCGTTGATGAAGACGGTTGGTATACTTGGAAGCCGATTAGGGGGACATTAACCAATAGTAATTATCGCCAAGTTGAGGAAAAATTCAGTGTAAAATTCCCTAAAAGTTTTGTTGAGTGGCACAAGCAATATTTTTTTCTGGATTGTTCATGTCAGCTCATAGGCCTTCCTGTTTCATCTCCAACTGAACCCCTACAACAGATTATTGACAACTTGGATTATTCTTTGGCAAAGGACCTTATTGAGGCTAAACTATATCCTTTTGGTGATGAGGGCAATGACGCTGGTCCATTAGTATTTGATGGTAGGTATGAAGTAAAAGATAATGAATATCCAATTAGAGTTTATGATCATGAGTATGGCGGGGATATGGATGGGTTAAGTGAAATTGTTTTTTCTTCCTTTCCTAAGCTTTTAGAATGTTTTACGCATTATATCGAAGAGTTAGAAACCAGGAAGAACTTTGAAATTATTCCTGATTTTTTTCAGATTGACCCAACTGGTGCAGGAAAAACTGGTAAAGGTTATTGGTTGAGCTGGGTAGCCATGGAAAAGGAAAATGATGAACTTTTTGGTTATTGATAAAAATATTTTCACATGTTAATCAGAACGATATGAAAAGTTTAAAAGTTTTTTATATCATAGCCTTATCAATCTGTACAATTGAGTTATTGCAATTTTTGTTTGGCTCCCATGGCATCTTTTATGTAATGAAAGATGCCATGTTTATGCCAGTAAAAAATCCTCCGGTATTTTCTATTAGTGCTTATTATAATGCCGACAATAATTATATTAAGATTCTTAAGATGCTGAATAAAGTTAATACGATAGATTTTTTTTATATTTGATCGGAACATGTTCATCTCTTCTATTCTATAAATTAGATAGTAAGACAAAATATATAATTGGAATCGGCTTTTTTGCAGGACCAATATGGAGTCACCTTATTCAAATCAATCTTTAGAGAGCACTTTTTCTTTTAGTTGTTAACCTGATTTCGAATTAATTATAACGCAAAAAGTGGTTCATTAATGAAGTTTAACAATTAATTGATGGTTTTGGGTAGAACGATCCCTTCTCTTACTAAAAAAGTTTTAAGAAAATTCTTCAAATTACCCTGTGAAAATTTTCAAATTTAAATCAATCATATTATTCTACCCATCAAACCAAGCCTCCCAGAAATGTAAGCTTGGTTGTTTTAAACAAAAAATGCGCTTATTCGCCATTGAGCAAATCAATACCTAAAACTTTAAGTGTTTCTGAAAAAATATATCATAACTCTTATTCATTATGATATATTTGCGCAAATTTTTAAAAAAAAATAAATAATATGAAATCAAATTTAACGCTCTTAATACTGCTTATGGCAGTTTTTATGTCATGCAAAAAAACCACTAATGTTGATGTGCAACTTTCTACCAGTGGAAAATTAACTTACAAATTGACTGATAATACTGGTAAAGGATTGCCAAATGTGAAAGTATCGCTGTTTAACCGTCAGGATTACTATCAAAGTAATAACATTCTTTTGGATACGCGTGTTACAGATGCCAATGGTTTAACCGATTTTGGCGATCTTAATCCGGATAATTACCTTTTGGTTGCAGATTCTGCTAAAGTAAATAATGTAGCTTATCTTGTTCAGGAATATGTTCAGGTAATTACGGGTGCAGTTAAAAACAAAGAAACAAAAGTGACAGACTTTTCTGGCACATTTACGGCAACGGTTAGATCTTACAACAATAATCAACTCCTGAAAAATATAGGTGTAATTATGATCCCGTATAATAAATACAGTTATTCTTCATCTACAGCCACTAATTTAAAGGTAGCAGATTTCTCTGGGGTTACGAATGATGCAGGCTCAATTTCATTTAAAATTCCTTCATCTAAGCAGTATTACGTATACTTTTATAATACGGTAACCAATGCCACTTACAACAATACATACACTGTATCGGTACAAAAAGATGCAACGAATAACTTCTCTATTAATTTGTTTCAGTAACGGTTTGATCACAAATTACTTATGTTTTATAAGAATATGAAATATCAAATCATGCTTTTACTAGCGCTTTCCATTTTTATAAGCGGCTGTGAAAAGGTTACAAATGTAAAGTTAATTGATTCGCCAAGCACAGGCAATCTTAGCTACCAGTATAGCGATGATGGAGGGAAAGGTTTGCCTGGAGTTAAAGTTTCGCTTTACGATACCCAACCTTATTACACTGCTGGCCTGCAAAACCAGAATTCATTGGTTGCTACAATGCTTACAGATGCGAACGGTATAGCTAACTTTCAGGGTTTACGCGCTAAAAATTATGTGGTAATTACCGATTCCGTAACGGTTAACAAAGTGAAGTACCTTACGGATGATATTGTTCAGGTTGTAGCAGGAACTGATAAAAAAAGAAATATTAAAGTTTCCGAATTTTCAGGTTTACTAAATCTCACCCTGTTATCGAATGTGGATTACAGAACACCAATGAAAAATTTAGGTGTGGTAGCTTATCCAATTAATGCAGGGCTACCCAGCGCGAGTAACTTTAAACCTTTTATTAACGATGCTGTATTAAAAGGTGTAACTGATGCAAATGGATTCGTATCAATTAAAGTTCCTTCAAATGTTAGCTTTGGTTTTATTGTTTACAATTTAACAACCTATAACCTTACCTATGGATATGGCTACTCCAGTGTTGCAAAAGGAGAGAAGCTGGAACGTACACTGTACCCTTATTAAATTTGTTTGCATCCCAGCGGGATCACTAGAAAGCCTTACAGAAATGTAGGGCTTTTTGCATTTACCCGTATTTGGTAAATATATTTGTTTACTGTCCGCGGGTGTACACTTGCTGTTCGATAACGAACGCTATTTGATTAGTCGAATCATAAATACCGTCATTTAAGACATATAATGCATTTTTTTCCTCTTGGCACGCACTTGGTTGTGCATTGCAAAGTTATATTTGTTTAACAGATCAACCAGTAATGCCATGTTCAGTCTCAATTTAAAAATTGCTTTACGCAACCTTTGGAGAAATAAGGTTTCTTCTGTAATCAACATTATTGGTTTGGCTGTTGGTTTATCTGCGTGCCTTTTATTGCTGCTGTATGTAAATTATGAAGTAAATTTCGACCGCCATTTTAAAGATGCCGATAAGATTTATCAGGTAATGACCAATTTTCAGGACGCATCAGGGAAAATTACCAGTACCGGAGGTGTTCCCGGCAATGGGATTGCAATGGCCATTAAAAATAAAATACCAGAGGTTGATGCCATTACACGCATCGGTGGGGGAGATAATTCGCTAATTGCCAATGGAGAAAAAAGCTTTAAAAAGACTGATCTTTTTGCCGACCCGGAAATACTTAAAGTTTTTAGTTACGGGTTTATTGCCGGTGATCCGAATACAGCTTTAAATGCACCAGATGGGATAGTATTAACAGAAAGCATGGCAAAACTTTTGTTTGGTACTACTGAGGTATTAAATAAGACTGTGCGCTATAAAGATGCTTTTAATTTAAAGGTAACTGGGGTGATGAAAGATTTGCCTGCCAATACCACGCTGAGGTACGATTATTTAATGTCGTGGGCTTTTTTTCAAAGCATCAACCCATATGTTAAAAATCCAGGCTGGGGCGATTTTAGTTTTCTTACAATTGCAAAAGTTAACAATCCTAAACTTATTGCGCCCATTAACGCAAAAGTTAAATTACTCTTTAATGAAAACTATAAAGAGCAAAAAAATCAGAACTTCCTGTATCCATTATCCGATTTACATTTATATGGCGAATTTAAAAATGGTAAAAGTATAGGTGGCGATATTGATCGCATTTACCTTTTTGTTGCCCTTGCGTTTGGTATTTTGATGGTAGCCTGCATCAATTTTATGAACATGGCCACCGCTAAATCAGAACGGCGTGCAAAGGAGGTGGGCATTAAAAAAACAATCGGGGCAACAAGAGGATCTTTAATCATTCAGTTTTTAACCGAAGCAATGGTGCTGGTGGTAGTGGCAGTATTGTTTGCCGTTGTAATTGTAGAGGTTACTTTGCCCATTTTTAATAACTTATTGGATATCGATATCACAATCGGTTATACCAATGTAGGCTATTGGGTAGGTGTTTTAGGGGTAGCAATTTTTACTGGCCTTTTATCGGGCATGTATCCGGCATTTTTTCTCTCATCGTTTAACCCCATCCAAACTTTAAAAAATAAGGCAGCAAGGGCCAGGTTAATTCCAATTAATTTAAGGCAGGTGCTTGTGGTTGGCCAATTTTGTTTTGCCATTATGCTCATCATCTCTACATTGGTAATTTACAAGCAGATGCAGTATATCAAAAACAGGCCGATAGGCTATAACAGCAATCTGCTTGCAGAGATGGCTCAGGATGGTAACTTATCGGCTAAGTTTGAATTGTTTAAAGCGCAGGTACTTAAAAGCGGTGCGGCCATAGCAGTTAATCAAAGCAGCCAGAAGCATGACGCATGTAGGCAACTGGTTTTACGGACTTAAGTGGCCCGATATGGAAGAGAAAGGTAAAGAGATTGTGTTTAACCGGCTTCAAACCCAATACGATCTGGTTAAAACCACTGGAATACAACTATTGGACGGGCGCGATTTTTCAAAAGATTTTGCTTCAGATACAGCCACCATTATGTTGAGCAGCAATGCAGTTAAGGTAATGCAGTTAAAAAATCCGGTGGGTAAAACTGTTGAGCTTTTTGGTAATAAATTAAAAGTGATTGCTGTTTTTAAAGATTTCTTATGGGATTCTCCCTACCGCCCGGGCAAGCCCATGGTGATTAATTTTAGTAAAAATGAAAATGGCAACATTAATTTTCGCTTAAATCCCAACTATAGTTTGAGCAAAAATGTGGAGATGATTTCGGCAATTGCCAAGCAGATCAATCCACAGTACCCTGTAGAAATTAAATTTGTAAACGATCTGTTCACCAGGAAACTGCAATCTGAAAAAATACTCGGTATTCTGGCTAATCTGTTCGGAGGTATTGCAATACTGATTTCGTGCCTTGGTTTATACGGTTTAGTGGCTTACAGTGCCGAGCAGCGCACCAAAGAGTTTGGCGTACGCCGCGTATTGGGGGCTTCGGTAAGTAGCATTATGCAATTGCTTTCGGTATCTTTTTTAAAAATGGTATTGGTGGCGGCATTTATCGGTGTGCCTTTGGCCTATTACTTTATGAATAAATGGCTTTCCGGTTTTGAATTTAGAACAACTATTTCATTTTCTATGATCTTAATAGCCATTATTGGTACTGCTGTGGTGGCTTTTTTAACAGTAGGTTTTCAGGCCTATAAGGCAGCAAAAGCAAATCCGGTTGAGGCTTTGAAATATGAATAGGCTGCTAAATTGTAGCTGTAAAAATTACGCATATCTTTGCAAAACTTAATGCCTTGCTTTTACCGAGATTGGGCAATTAACCTGCAATTAAATGAATGCTACACAATTTTACGAACAGCTGAGCGATCAGTTATCCATTTTGCCCAAAAAGCAGCGTATTACTTTTGGCATAAACATCTGCGATAGACTGCTACCTGATTATATTGATTTTCATGCGCAGTTTAACTCGGGGAATCCTGATATATTGAAAAGATCAATTCAATGTGCTAAAAATGCCATTCCTAATGTTGTAGATGAACACGAAGTAAAGCAACTTTTAGCCGAACTGGAAGCGGTATTACCAGATACTGAAGAATTTACTGATCCATTGGGTACTTATGCCTTAAATACGGCATGTGCCGTATTCGAACTGCTGGAATACCTGCTCGACCAAGAAATAGATCATTTACTAAATATCAGTAGCACCATAACCGATACAATCGATTTTAAGTTGAGCGAGCTGGAAGAAGATTTAAATGAGAATGAAATATTAAATCACGCTGAAATGCTTAAAGAATGGCATCATCAGCTCCAAATCAGCAAATAAAAAACTTGCTTACAATTCTTTCATATGCTCTAGCGAGGCAATAATTTTTTTCTGACTTTTAATGGTTTCACTATAAAGTTCGAGCAATCGGTTTTTCTCTTTGATCAGGTTTTTAAGTGAGCTTACGCCATCATTACTTTGGGTGTTCAGGTTGGTTTCAAACCTGGCCAGGTCTTCATCCTTGCGGTAATATTCGAAAAAATTAACCTCGAGTGCTATCGAAATCCTGGTTAAAATACCTGTATCAATCGTAGTCGATTTAAGTAAAGTGCCCACCCGGTGTTTGCTAATGCCTGCAGCTTCGGCCAGTTGTTCTCTGCTGAAAGATTTTGCTTTCATCTCTTTCCAAATCACCAATCCAATGTTTATGCTCATGCTTGTAGGTTATCGTAATTATTTCTTTTGAGCTTCAAAACCATATAAACCATTTTGATAGAGGTAAGAGGCCATTTGATAATTGGAAATTGCTTCATTAATCAGCTGTTGATCGGCAGGTATGGCTACAGAACTGCCCGTTTTAAAATCGGGTTTGTAAGTGGCAGCCTTTTTATTCGGATCGAGTATAACCAGTTTGTTGTTTTTAATGTAACCCAAACTCTGGTAAGTACTAATAAAAGCACGTTCATCACTGTTTTTCATTTTAAAAACATCCTGACCGAAAAATTTACTGTTGTAACTAAAATTAAGGTAGCCTAAAATAGTAGGCCCAATATCAATCTGGGCAGTTAACTTATCAAATGTACCTGGTGCAATGTGGGCAGGACTATAAAAAATCATCGGGATGTGGTATTTATCAACCGGTAACTGCACTTTGCCTGCACTGGATGCACAATGATCGGCTACGATAACAAATAAGGTGTTTGCAAACCATGGTTTCTGCCTTGCCTCGCGGATAAACCTGCCAATGGCATAATCGGTGTATTTAACTGCTCCCTCTCTGCCTGTGTGTGATGGTATATCAATTCTGCCATCGGGATAGGTATATGGGCGGTGGTTGGAAACCGTCATAATTTGTGCAAAAAACGGTTTGTTATTTTTATAATCTTTATCCAGTTCGCGTAATGAAAGCGTAAACAGATCTTCATCGGCTACGCCCCAGATATTGGAATAATGAATTTCCGAATCCTGTAAGGCACTTCTGTCGGTAACCTGGTAACCATTGTTCGAAAAAAACTCGTTCATGTTATCGAAATAACCATAACCACCATAAATAAACCTGCTGTTGTAGCCTTTTGCACGGAATATACTTCCTAATGTAAACAGATTCTTATTATCAGGCCGTTTCACAATCGATTGTCCTGGTGTAGGAGGGATACAGAGCGAAAGTGCTTCCAAACCACGCACGGTGCGGGTTCCGGATGCATATAGGTTATTAAAAAGCAGTCCTTCTTTAGCAAGCGAATCCAGTTGGGGCGTAATGTGCTGCGTATTGCCGAAGGTGCCCAAAAACTCGGCACTTAAACTTTCTACACTAATCAGCACCACGTTCATTTTGTTTTCGGTGCCTGCATTGCTAATGTTTCTGGATGTATTTTTAAACGTTCCGTTTTTAGCAAGCGTATCCTGCTGCAATAAATGACTTAAAATTGTTTCGGCATTTTTAATCGGAATCGTTTTATAAAAAGTATTGTAATCGAGTTGATTGTTCCAAAAGGCAAAGCCAAAATCATACATGCCATTGCCCGAGAGCTCATTTACATATTGGTTTTTACTTAGGTATTTTAATTTATGGCTGATACAGAAATAGGTAAAAACAGGCAGGCATAATAGCACCAACGCAACTTTTGTGCGCTGGCCAAAACTGGTTTTGTGGTTGGTAGAGCAGGTAATTTTTTTGCGTAAAAGATATATAACAACCGCAGTAATAATTACCAGGCCAACCATAATGCTGTTAATGGGGTACGACTGGCGGATATTACCGATAACTTCTGTAGTGTATACCAAATAATCGACGGCTATAAAATTATAACGCACCGAAAATTCCTCCCAGAAAAACCATTCGGATACAGCATTAAAAATGAGTGTAAAAACAACAATGAAAAAATAGATAAACAGCAATACCCTGTTAAACTTACAGCCATACCATTTTGCAGGCATAAGCCACAGGTATAGTACAATCGGAATTACCGCAAAAGATGCAGCAGCCAGATCGTAAAATAAACCGATAACAAATATTTTGAGCAGGTTAAGTATCGACCAATCAACCAATGCGGCACTAAATAGCAGTAAAGCAAGCCTGGTGAGGAGCGATATTCCACATAATAACAGGGTAGCTAAAAAAACGGGTCCAAATCTATTATGTAATAAAGTATTGGTTGTTGATTTGATGCTCATAATTAATGATTAATCGAAACTGAAACTAGCATGCTGCCCATTGTAGATAAATGGCGAAGGTAGGTTCCAATTCTGAAGTAATTCTGAAGTTTGGTTAGTGCTGAAAGATAGGCAATAAAGCATTGAAGTTTATAATTTATTAATATGGGCGTAATTTCAATGCATCACCATATTTCTGGGCCTGGGCATTAAGCAAAAACCATAACATCAGGTATGCGCTTCAATCTAAATTACACCTTGGGTCTTTAATGCTGTTTAAGGTAGCTCGTTGTAGAAAAAATGTTTTGTTTTCGATAATGATCAGGTGCGCAATTTTTGTTTTATTCATTTTAATACAATTGCTGTAATGCTTGAAAATGAACGTTTAGCTTTCCATTGGTTCTGCATTCCCGTTATGCACTTTAATCTTTTTATTGCAGATACTATGCTACCAGCTGCAACCATAATAGATATTCTTTTTAAAGCAATAAAAAGGATTTTCGTTGCTACCGGGTTTAGGAACGAAGTATAGTGGTTTATGGCTAACGCTCCTTGCCTGAGAATAAAAAAAGGATTATAAAAAGCGGGGGCATCATTATAAAAAGTAGGGGAGATTATTAGAATATTTAGTTGTACAACTCAAAAGAGTGTTGATAACTGGGATAGTAATTACTAATATTTTTAGTATTTTTGTATTAATTTAACGCTGTTGAGTTAAGATACCAACGGCTGGAATGCATTAAACTAAATGATGATGAAAGAATTAATAGAACTGATTAAACGCTATTTATTAAAAGAAGCAGAAACTTTAAACCAAATTACGGATAAACCAAAAACACGCAAGAAAAAGTAGAATACCATATTTTATCATCTGTAAAATGAAACCCAAAGAACTAATCACCAAAAGCGAGCGTTACCAAAAATGGGAGAATTTTAAGTACGAAGAACCGCCTAAACCAACGGTAACTTATTTTACCATTTACGAAAAAGCAAAAGCCGCTAAACATTGGATCTACGACCCCGAAATTAAACGCTGGCAAAGCCCCGAGGAGTTTTTAGAATTGGAGAAAAGAATGAGTGGTGGTGAACCTAAGCGTTTGGAGCGTTTGCAAATGGACACAGATAAATACGGATTTTACAGCTGTGTGCATCCTGTTGATCTGTAGTTTTATTAATTATTTGTGTTATGCCAGGCATTATGCAACCCTGAATAGTACCACAAAATTATTTTTTTAAACCGGATTGCAGAGGAGATCCTTTTTTGAAGCAAGGCCTTTGTATAGGCTAAAAAGATCGCATCGAAAAGCCGGAACAAACGCTTAACAGAACGTTCTGGAACCTGCTTTCCAAATGATTTGGATCAACAGAATTTATGCAACGCTCTATTTCTTAACCACAGATGGACACAGATAAACACGGATTTTATAACTGTGTTCATCCTGTTGATCTGTGGTTTTATTAATTATTTGTGTTATGCCAGGCATTATGCAACCTTGAATAGTACCACAAAACTATTTTTTTTAAACCGGATTGCAGAGGAGATCCTTTTTTGAAGCAAGGCCTTTGCATAGGCTAAAAAGATCGCATCGAAAAGCCGGAACAAACGCTTAACAGAACGTTCTGGAACCTGCTTTCCAAATGATGTGGATCAACAGAATTTCTGCAACGCTCTATTTCTTAACCACAGATGGACACAGATAAACACGGATTTTATAGCTGGGTGCATTCTGTTAATCTGTGGTTGTTTGCATTTTGCAAACTTGCGTTTTGTTTTTTAACCACAGATGGATACAAATAAACACAGATCTTTATAGCTGTGTTCATCATGTTGATCTGTGGTTTTATTAATTACTTGTATTACGCTATTGTTTTGTGATGTCTATAATCAACGGCTTTAAAGTCGAATGCCATTGTTTTTATATGACGCTAACCAAATATAAATTTTAGCCATTCCCTTAATATTCAATTAAAACTGTGCTAAACTTTTAACAATTTCATAATGCTATATCACCACATTGGTAATGGCCGCCACACATCTTTGTAAATAAAATCAGCATCAAAATACCCCGTGGTGTTAATAATTTAATTGATATGAGATTGATTTCATGTATAGGCATGTTAATGGTTATCCCGGCAGTTGCGCTGCTTACCATGAATAAAGAACCACAACCTCCAAAATCGCCAGCTGGTAACCACATTAAGTTACCTTCCAATGAAATGGAGTCTGTTACTGATACCGATTCTTTATCTCACCAGAAAATGCTGCGTTCAAATCATCCTACATCAGTTCGCCATAATTTTCCATCCAGCAGTTACGCTCAGTCTAAACCATTATTTACGAAATATGTAAAAGGGCAACACCCTTAAAAAAATATGAATAGAAGATCATTGTTAAAAGGCGGATTATTAGCCGGCTTAAGTGCGCCATTAGTTGGATTTAAAGATGTATTAGCCGCCCCGGTTGGAGGAATAAAAAAGGCAAAAAACATTATCATGATGGTGAGCGATGGGATGAGCATAGGCACTTTGAATATGGCAGATTTGTATGCCAGCCGCACTTTCGGTAAAAGCAGTAAATGGTTAGGTTTATATCTTGATAATAAAGCTGTTCGTGCATTAATGGATACCGCTTCTGCCAGTTCGATGGTTACCGATTCTGCAGCAGCAAGCTCATCATGGGGTGGTGGGATGCGTGTAAGAAATGGTTCGCTCAATGTTGGAATGAAAGGGGAGAAACCTCAACCCATACTTCAGAAATTTAAAAGAAAAAGGTAAAAAAGTTGGTTGTGTAACCACCGTACCCATTACCCATGCCACCCCTGCAGGTTTTTGCGTTAACCTGGATAACCGTGGTGGCCAGGATATTATTGCTGAAATTTATTTAGGCCTAAAATTCGATGTAATGATGGGTGGCGGAGGTAAATATTTCGGCGAAAAAAGAGCAGGAGGAAACCTTTTACCTAAATTTTTATCTCAGGGATATAAAGTTGCAGAAAATAGAAATGAAATGTTGGCCCTGGATCAATCCAAGCCGGTATTAGGATTGTTTGCTGAAGATGGACTCCCTTACGAGGTAGACCGTATGCACGATGCTGAATTGCAAAAAATGGTGCCAACATTGGCCGAAATGACTGTTAAGGCCATTGATTTGATGAAAGATCATAAAGATGGTTTCGCATTGCAGGTTGAAGGCGGAAAGGTAGATTGGGCAGCGCATTCTAATGATTTAGGTGGATTAATATTCGATCAATTGGCTTTTGATGAAGCGGTAGGAAAAGTAATTGAGTTTGCTGAAAAAGATGGCGAAACATTGGTAATTATTACTACAGACCATGGCAATGCAAATCCTGGCCTCTTTTATGCAGATGAAGCCAATAAAAAATTTGATAGCTTACAAAACTTTAAACACAGCAATACCTGGTTGCTTGCCCAACTGAACCAATCTTTCAGCGAACAAAAAATCATGGAAATGATTAAAGAAAATCAGGGTATCGAAATGAAAGCCGACGATGTAAAATCGCTACTTGCACATTTTAAAGATATTGTTCCTAACCAGTTATATAACGAAGCAAACCTTCCATTTTACGAATACGGCAAGATTTTAAGTAAATACACAGATGTGCAATGGGCGGGTATGAACCACACTGGCGATTATGTTGAGCTTACAATGTTCGGCCCCGGATCACAACTGTTAAAACCTTTTGTTAAAAACTACGAACTCCATAATTTTATGCTTAAAGCAGCCGAAATGCCAGAACATTTTTTGGTAAAGGCCTAGTTAGTTATGCGTTAAGTGATCTTGCTTTATATTATCAATCGAACATAACTTATTTTTCTGAGGGTTAATTACTTTAACCACAGATTTACACAGAGATTAGTTTTTGCCACGGAAACACAGAAGGCACGGAGAATTCAAAGATGATCATCTACATCGTCTTCGTTTATAACGAGGATGTACGAGTAAAGCGATTTTATCGCTCCTTAAAGGAATTATTTACGCATTGCAAATGCGTACCTTGAAAATTCTCGTTAAAAACGAGGACTATCTAAGACTAAAATAAACACTGCATTAAGATCCCCACCTGTGCGAGGATGACGGTTTGGAGTAAATAATCTTTGCCTACATCGTCCTCGTTTGTAACGAGGATGTACGAGTAAAGCGATTTTATCGCTCCTTAAAGGAATTATTTTCGCATTGCAAATGCGTACCTTAAATAGTCCTCGTTAAAAACGAGGACTATTTAAGACTAAAATAAACACCGCATTAAGATCCCCTGCCTGCGCGAGGATGACGGGTGTGGCGTAAATAATCTTTTGCAGTTATACGATATATGGAGTATATACCTACATCGTCCTCGTTTGTAACGAGGATGTACGAGTAAAGCGATTTTATCGCTCCTTAAAGGGATTATTTTCGCATTGCAAATGCGTACCTCAAAAATCCTCGTTACAAACGAGGACTATTTAAGACTTAAAATAAACACCGCATTAAGCATCCCCGCCTGCGCGAGGATGACGGGTGTGGCGTAAATAATCTTTTGCAGTTATACGATATATGGAGTATATACCTACATCGTCCTCGTTTGTAACGAGGATGTACGAGTAAAGCGATTTTATCGCTCCTTAAAGGGATTATTTTCGCATTGCAAATGCGTACCTCAAAAATCCTCGTTACAAACGAGGACTATTTAAGACTAAAATAAACACCGCATTAAGATCCCCGCCTGCGCGAGGATGACGGTACGAATTAAATACTCTTTCGCCGTCGATGCGGGGTACGGATTAAATATTCTTTAGCCGTCATGCGGTATGCAGTAAATACTTGTTTGCCGTCATTTCGACCGTAGTGGAGAAATCTTTGTCTTTGTTTTTTCAAATTCCTTTAAAAGATTTCTCTGATGCGTGGTACTCTGAAATGACGATCCCTGAATTATGAACTATAGACTATGGACTATTAACCATTGACTATGAGCCATTGACCATCAACCATCAACTCAAAACTCCAAACTCCCAACTCAAAACTACCTCCCTTCCCACCAGGTTAAAGGAAACTTTATCTCATCAACCGAACTGGCAATCATATCAGGTTTAAAAGCATAATGACCTAAAGTATCTTTGCTTGATATACCCGACAGAACTAAAATTGTTTTATAACCCATCTGTACGCCGCCTTGAATATCGGTTTCCATGGTATCGCCAATAACAGTGGTTTCGCTGGTTTCGAGTCCGAGGAATTTACGGGCCGAACGCATCATCACCGGACTAGGTTTGCCTGTTACAAATGCTTTTCTGCCTGTAGCTTCTTCAATCATGGCTGTGGTTGCGGCAATCCCAAGGTTGTTCCATCCTGGTTTTTTTGGCGATGGATCTCTGTTGCGTCGTGATGAATTTTGCGCCCGCAAGAATCATATCTACGGCTCTTTGAACCATTTCTAGCGTAAAGTTTCTTCCTTCTCCAAGCACTACAAATTCTGGGTCGGTATTTACCAGCGTAATTTCGTGATCGTGTAAACTGCTTAATAAACCACCTTCACCCAGTACGTATGCGGTACCATTCGGACTTTGATCGGAAAGAAATTTACCTGTAGCCATTGCACTGGTATAAACGTGACTTTCTTCAACCTTAATGCCAAGGCCTTTAAGCTTGCGCACAACTTCCAAACCAGTTCGCTGGCTATTATTGGTCATAAAAGCGAAAGGAATATCTTCGTCGATTAATTTTTTAATAAATTTATCAGCACCAAATATCAATTCTTCGCCGCTATAAATCACCCCATCCATATCTATTAATAATCCTTGTTTCATGTTTTTCGAGATTTAATTTGTTTGTATGCAAACTTAATATTTTCTTGTTCAATCAATGTTAATATAAAGTTTTTAGAATTTTCTGGATCAATATATTCCGGGTTTAATTGCTGCTGAAAATAATTTAACATAAACTTAATGTAGCAGCTGTAGCGCAAATTCATTTGATCCCGTATTGATTACAAAAACTAAATCCACATGAAAAACGCTTTCAAACCTACAGCCATTCTTTTAATCGCACTAAGCACTTTGCTCGCCTGTAAAAAGAAAACCGCAGACCCTATTGAAACCATTGTAGACGATAAAGATTTAACCGGTTGCCCGGTGGGTACAACCTGTTATTATCAATATGTAAATAATGCCACAATGCTTGATCGCCAGATTACCTTAACCACCGGACAATACCGCGTTTTCTGGTCAAAAAACATAGGTTATGGCGCGAGGTCATTTTATTTCCTGGCTCCGATGATGGGCGATAATTTTGTTCTTAATGATAAGGACGTAGCTGAGGGCAGGGTAAAATATGTAAGTGATTGCCCATCATGTCTTTCAATATCTTTAAAAGCTTTAACCGGGACAGTAAAAGGTATAAGGGTAACCAAAACTGGTGTTCAGGGTGAAAAGTGGTTAGTAGAATCTAATATCGTTTTGGCTGTTGAAGGAACCACAACACCTTTCGACACGGTGCACGTTAAACAATATTATTTTCCCGCTGTACAATAATCATTCATTTTACATGACACTTAAATGTACATTGGTGCCATTTTTCGCCAGTAATGAGGGCGATGCGCATTGCTTTGCCAGGTATGAAACTGATTTGGGATTCCTTTTTCCATAAAAGACTGCTCAGGTGCTGGTTTCCACTTAAAAATGGGTCAGTTTCGCCAACTGCCAAGATGATTTCCATACTTCGCACTTCCGAAAGTAATTTATCATCATTAAGATTGGCAATGTATCGAAGGCTCTGGCATATTGTAATACACTTTTTCATTATGAAAACCATTTAATAAATCTCTAAAATCACCAATATTATCCGTAAGATCATAACGGCCGCTTATGCCAACAGCTTTTTTAAATAACCAGGGGTATTTCATGGCCAGATTGATGGCGTGGTAAGCGCCCATGCTGCAGCCTGCAGTTTCTACGTAACCGCCACCGTTTTTTTGATCAATAAGTGGCATTACTTCTTCCAATAAGTATTTTTCATACTGGAGATGACGGTCAATACGATACGGAAGGAAATACTTCATCATTATAAAAACTTTCGCCATCAATACTATCCACGCAAAAAACCTGGAGTTCGCCGTTTTCAATCTGATCGCTCAATGAGGCGATAATTCCCCAGTTTTCGTAATCATAAAACCTGGCCATCCGAGTAGGGAAAAATATAACTGCCCGCCCGCTTTGTCCGAAAACTAACAATTCCATATCCCTTTGAAGGTTATGGCTGAACCATTTATGGTATTCCCTGTTCATTTGCTTAAAATTCTTTATGGAAAAATAGTGCTTCGATGTTATCGGGATATTAATTAAAGGTAATGATTAACCTATTTTATCTTTAACAATTTCGGCCCATAAACGATAACCTTCTTCGCTTAGGTGTAAGCCATCATGATCGTATAATGCAGGATCAGGATTGCCCGCTTTATTTAGCATTTTTTTAAATACATCAATAAATTTCCAGTTGCCATTAATTTTAATGATTTCACTTTCAATCAGGTTATTGGTATACCTAAACTGATCGGCCATATGCCAACGGTTTAAACTTGGCTTTAAAGAAATAAAATAACAGGGCAGGGGGCCAAACCTCAAATTTACCTTAACCATTAACTGCTGAAAAAAAATAAAGATCTCTTCAGGGTTCCGGCCATCTCCAAGGTCGTTATCGCCAGCATATACCACTAACGATTTGGGTTTATAATCAGTCATGATCCGTTCGAAAAACCAAACACAAGCTGCCAAGGTAGAGCCTCCGAAACCCAGGTTGGTAACTTTAGTGAAATCAAAATCATCTTCCAAATTCGTCCATAAGCGGATTGATGAACTCCCGTAGAAAATAATTCCCGGATGCTCGCGATCCATTCGATGCCTTTTCTCCAATTGTTTAACCTCTTCTTCGTACCAGTACATATTGCTAAGATAAAAAGTTCTGCCCTTTGAAGAAATGGATTTATGTTAAGTTTTTGTGAATAGAAAAGTATTCATAAGTCAATAACTTATAAAGTTAACCCGTTAATTTTTTAGGTGGTTAAACTGATGATCAACTTAACTTTGTACGAAATTGCTTTTAGCACGAAAATTTAATGAGCCAGCTCAGGCCTGCCCATTTTCTTTAATATGCGGTAATGGGAGCGCAAAGCGAGAAAGAAAGTTGCATTTTCATGGTAAGGCAGGTTAAAGTCTAAAGCCGTTTGCTTAACAATACCTGCAATTCTTCCATAATGTACATGGCATATTTTTGGGAAAAGATGGTGTTCAATTTGCCTGTTTAACCCGCCAAGAAAAAATGCTGAAATGTGGCATTCAGTGGCAAAATTTGCTGTAGTGCGCATTTGGTGCTCTGCCCAGGCTTCTTCCATGTTACCATCGGCGTTGGTTACAGGGAAAGTTGTTCCCTCTACTACGTGGGCCAACTGAAAAACAAGTCCCATGGTTAATCCTTGAGCCATATGCAATACCACAAAACCAATGGCAACCTGCCACCAACTAAGCGGCATTACCAAAATGGGCAAACCGATAAACGCAAAATAATAAAGGAATTTATAGAAAAAAAGGTTAAAATATTCAATTTTTGGGTGTGTATGCTGACAGGCCCCTACGCTTTTCTGGAAGAATTTTTTATAATCTTTGCGGAATACCCACGATAGTGAAGCCAAACTGTATAAAGGAAAAGCATACCATTGCTGGAAACGTTGGTGGGGCTTTAATTCATCCTCATTACAAATGCGGATTAAACCTGGAGCCACTTCAATATCTTCATCATGCCCGGGGATATTGGTATAAGTATGGTGCACCACATTGTGCGTAATGTTCCAAACATAAGGGTTAGCACCCACCATATGAAAAAGGAAACTGAAAAATGAATTGATCCGTTTAGAGTTTGAAAAAGAGCCATGAATAGCATCATGGCAAATGTTAAAGCCTATAAAAGCACATGTTGCGCCAAGTAAAACCGTTAAGCCTAAAAGTAATGCAGTGCTAATGGGTAAAAGTAATATCACCAAATAAAGTACCAGGAATACGGTTAAGAAAAAGCAGGCTTTAAACCACATTAATTTGTTGGCATTTGTACTTCTATTGTTTTCCTTAAAGTCTTTATTTACCCTACGGCGAACTTCGGCGTAAAAAGAATTTCCCGTTAAACAGGGGAATTTTGCTTTTGATTTCATGATCTTGTGCGCTTATCTACCCCATGTACGAGGTCGATACTCCAAGTTCATTAAGTTTTATATGTATGCTGGTATTTTTGCCAGGCTAAGTTATAAACGTAAACTGCTACGTTTTAGTTTTCTACGAAGATAATAACTTTAGTTGTTGATGTACCTGAGCTAAATGTTAAATTATGTTACCATTTTAACAGTAATGCCGCTTTTGTTATAAGCGTTGAAGGATACAAAAAGGAAGATGGCCGAAAATGCTTTTGTAAAACTTATTGCATTACCAAACAGCCCGGGCTATATTGTGCGGGAAAGTATAAAAAAAATTAATGCAGACTACTCACTGTAGTTCCTCTTATTAGCAGCATAAATATGGTACCAGATGTACAGAATCCATATTAACACCACCGTACTGTAAACCAATTCAGGGTCAGAAGCATCCTTTGTGATTAACAGCGCAATGGAGGAAATCAGGGCAGTCAGGAAGAAATAAAGAATATTTTTCATAACTTACTGATTTAATTAATGTTGGATTTAGTAAATATAATAAAATATCTCTTTCGAACCAACTGTTTTTTAAAATAATTTGTTAAAATGTGTTTAAACTGTTTAATTGTTCCATTTTTATTATATTTTTCATCTATTTGTTTGTTTTTTAAGGCATTATTGCAATAATAAATCAGGTGTTAGGGCTATTTTGTTGGAATTAATTTTTTTAGTAACTATTGTGAAGGATTTACCTCAACTTTTAATGGTAGACGCATGAAGCGTTAATTTACTTTAAAATTTAAAGGAGTTATTTAAATTTTCTTCAGCTGCTGTAACTGAAGTCAAAAAAAAAGAAATTAATAACACGCGATTGGTTAATAAGTGCATAAAACAGCACAAAATTGTGGCATAATAGAATTTAGATTTTTTTGTATGTTTACCCGACAACTAACCAGAAAATAATAACACACACAAATGATTAAATTTTCTTTAAGCTTAATTTCGTTTACATTAGTTTTTTTTGGACTAAAAAGCTTATTCAATGAACCAAAAGCATCACAGGCCTTACCGCCCGAATTAACCATTACCAATTTTGCAGGCCCTGATGTTACCCCAAGTCCGGCTTGTTTAGCCGTTGCCCCAACAGGCGAAGTTTATGTTGGTGTTGATATGATCGGTTCTTTAGGAAAAGATCCCGGTAAAGGACATATCCTGAAATTAATTGATAAGGATAATGATGGCAAAATGGACCAGCATGTAGATTTTGCAGAAGTAGATAACCCAAGGGGGATTATTGTGCAGGGAAACCAGGTATTTGTTTTGCACACCACTTTTTCTAAAGAAACAAAGCAGGCTACCGGTATGAATTTAGTCGTATTTGAAGACAAAGACGGCGACGGAAAGGCAGATGGACCAGAAAAGCCACTTATTGAGCACATTAGCAATGCAAAATACATCCGCGAACGTGGTACCGACCACGCCACCAATGGCATAAGAATGGGAATTGATGGATGGATTTATATTTCCGTTGGAGATTTTGGATTTCACGATGCGGTAGATGGCTCAGCAGAAAGTTAACCATGCTAGGCGGTGGAATATTGCGCGTGCGCCCCGATGGAACCGAAATGGAAATATTTACGCATGGTACCCGCAATGTGTACGATGTAGCGATTGATCCTTATATGAATGTTTTTACCCGCGAAAATACCAATGATGGTGGGGGTTGGAATGTGCGTTTCTCTCACCACATCCAATCAGGTGAATATGGCTATCCGGTTTTATTTCAGAATTTTACAGATGAAATTATTCCTGCGTTGGCAGATTTAGGTGGAGGATCGGGTACAGGTGCATTATTTATGGATGAACCCAACTGGCCTGAACAATATAACCATGTGCCAATGATGGCCGACTGGGGCAGAAGCATGCTTTACATCCACCGTGTATCAACCGATGGACCAACCTTTACACAAAAGGATGAAGAGTTTATCAAATTGCCTCAAATTACCGATTTAGATGTTGATGGCTAGGAAGGCTCTACCTTTCAGCATGGGATGGTGCAGGTTATTCTGGTAGCCCGGATAAAGGATACATTGTTCGTGCAGTGCCAAACAACTGGACTTATAAGGCTTTTCCAGATGTTAAAAAAGCTTCTGTTAAAAAACTAACAGAATTATTAAAATCAAATAGCGCAGTGGCAAGGCTTACGGCTTCGCAAGAATTGGTGTTACGCAATGATAAACAGGCCATTAATGCGGCATTAAAAATTGCTTCCGACCAAAGTTTAGCACTTGATGTGCGTGTGGCAGGTGTTTTTACCTATGCACAGCTCACCAAAGAAAATGGTATTGCTACTTTAGTTGAATTTACCAAAGATAAAACCTTAAGAGAATTTGCTTTAAAGGCACTTGCCGACCGTAAAACTTACATTGATAAGGTACCTGTAGAACCATTTTTGGCAGGGCTAAAAGATTCTTCTTTACGCGTTCAGGCCACTTCCATAATTGGTTTAAACCGTTTCAGGGCGAGCAGAAGTAGCCAATGTACTTTTACAAACAAATGTTCCGGCTTCGTTTACTGCACCTGCCAAAGGTACAGAAGGGCCGCATGCTACGCCAAACTCAGCAATTATTTTACCTCACTTAGCTGTTCGTGCTTTGGTTGATCTTAATGCTGTAGATGCTTTGCTTGCTGCTGTTAAAACCGAAAATTCAACACTTGCACTTTGGGCGTTGCGTTATATCCATACCGAAAAAGCTGTTAATGGCTTGATTGAAAATTACAATCAATCGAAAGATGAAAAGTTAAAGCAACAGATTTTGGTTACGTTGGGCCGTTTGTATAAAAAGGAAATTGCTTACGATGCGAGCTGGTGGTGGGGTACACGCCCCGATTCGCATGGCCCATACTTTAAAGCTGTTTCATGGGAAGGCTCTCCTGCAATTGAGAAGTTTTTAAAGGCAGAGGCTGCAAAAGCAGGTGCCCAGGGCAAACAGTTTTATGTAGATTTAAATGCGCGCCAAAGGATGGATATTCCTGAATTTGCTGAAGAGGAAAAAGTAGCAGCTGCAGAAGAACCTAAAATTGATTTGGAAAAAATTAAAAATCAAAAAGGCCAGGTAGGCAAATCTTCTATTGAAGATGTATTGTTGGCCATTAATAAATTACAGGGAAATCCGCTAAAAGGAAGAAACATTTTCAATAACCAGGGTTGTATTGCTTGCCATAGCTTAAGTAAAAGTGAAAAAATGAAAGGTCCGTTTATGGGGCAGATTGGCTCCATCATGAACCGTGAGCAGATTGCAGAATCGATATTAAAACCTAGTGCTTCTATTTCGCAAGGCTTTGCATCGGTATTAATTACTGCCAAAGGTGATCATACCTATATGGGATTTATCACCGAAGAAACAGCTGCCAAAGTTGTTTTGCGCAACATTGCCGGGGGAAGTATTTACCATAAAGGCAGGCGATATTTTAACAAGAAAGGAAATGGAAAACTCCATGATGCCTGAAGGTTTGGCCAATTCGTTGTCGTACGAAGAACTTGCTTCTTTAGTTACTTTTTTATCTGAACAGAAAAAATAAATTTATATGCGTAATTCCGGTCGGTTTGCCGATCGGAATACTTTATTAAATCTGATTATTCTTATTCCAATTTCTGCGGATGATAATCAGTTCACCATCCACAAGTTGAAATACGTAGCTGTTTAGGCTTATCGACTTGAATACTGCAATACGGTATACCAGGCCAGATTTCTCTTCAAAGGTAATTTCTTCACCGATATAAACCCGATCCAGTTCCTTTGCCGTTGTTTTATCGGTAATAAACATATAGAGAGAACACTAGTTTCAGAACAGTGTTTTAGAAATATTTATATTCTTGTACAATATATACGTATAAACCTCATAGGTGTAGTAATATTTTGTATTTATACCTGTTTTTTTTATTTCAGGGTTATTCCTTCAGGTTTTAGCTTCAAAATTCCTATCTTAATATAAATTGTTATAAATACAATATAATGCATCGGATATTAATTGAGGAAACTGACGGATCTATTTTAGAGGTACTCAAAATTGCATTGGAAGAAGAAGGATTTATCACCCTTGGAACCATCGGTTTTAAACCAGGTTTTATGGAACTGGTAGATAATTTCAAGCCTCACACTGTTATTTTGGATTTTCGCCTCAACGGGAAAGATGCAACCTGCATTTGCCAATCCATTAAAAATAAATATCCATACCTCCCGGTACTTGCGCTAAGTTGTAACATTGATATCCACCTGAACTATAAGCTGAATGGATTCGACGATTACATCAGTAAACCCTTTGATTTAAAAGTACTTTATAAAATATTACGAAAACATACTGCTGGTTCGGTTCAGCACCATCAGGAATAGCACCTATTAATTTATTTCATTGTTATTGGTGCGCAATTTTCAAGATAAAACAGCAGTATTTGTTTTGGTTTAAAAAAACAAAACTTACATTTAGCGATTAAATCTATATACCTAGTCGATGAGCAGATTGACCAGGTATGACCACCGATTATGGAAGACCATTTTTTTGAACAAATATTTAAAAACCCTCAAGAGCAACCAAATATCCCACCAAATGAAGTCATCTCCCTTTGGGCGGAACGACTCATTCAGGTGCTTTTTCCAGAAAACTCGGCTAAGGTATTTGCAACTGTAGAAGAAGTAAAGGCTTATATTTCAGTTTTGGAACTAGAGCTTTATGATATTATATCGAGTAGCTGTAAGCTTAAAAATGCAGAATGCAAAAATGCAGCCGGTCAGTTTTTCGGAATGTTGCCCGAACTTTATCGGGTATTAAATACCGATATTGTTGCGATATACGAGGGCGATCCGGCGGCGCAGAGCAGGTTTGAGGTGGTTAGAACTTATCCTGGTTTTTATGCCATCTGTTTTTATCGGATTGCCCATATGCTCTACCAATTCGGTATTCCGCTGGTACCCAGAATCCTTACTGAATATGCGCATTCCAAAACAGGTATTGATATCCACCCTGCGGCCAGTATCGGCGAATATTTCCACATCGATCATGGAACAGGGATTGTAATCGGCGAAACCAGTACAATTGGGCGCTATGTGAAACTTTACCAGGGCGTAACCTTAGGGGCATTGAGTGTAAAAAAAACATTGGCAGGCAGCAAACGCCATCCAACGGTAGAGGATAGGGTAGTAATTTACTCTGGGGCAACCATTTTAGGAGGCGAAACCGTTATCGGGCATGATAGTATCATAGGGGGTAACGTTTGGCTTACAGAAAGTATTCCGGCGTTTTCTACAGCATACCATTCGCCAATTATTACCATAAGAAACCATAAAGAAACCATTTAACATATTATAATATGGCAGGAATAATCGATCTGATCGGAAATACGCCAATGGCTGAGCTGCAAAAGCTGAACATTAATCCGGCAGTGCGGGTATTTGCTAAATTAGAAGGCAATAACCCGGGAGGAAGCGTTAAAGACAGGGCATCGCTAAATATGATCAGGAGCGCAATAGAACGTGGCGAAATAAAACCCGGTACAAAACTGGTTGAAGCAACAAGTGGTAATACGGGTATTGCGCTGGCGATGATTGCAAGTTTATACCGTTTGGATATTGAACTGGTAATGCCTGCCAACTCTACACGCGAACGTAAGGTAACCATGGAGGCATTTGGTGCGCAGGTAACTTTATTGGATAGCATTGAAGATTGTAGAGATTATGCGGAAGAAAAAGGAAGCAGCGAGGGGTATTTTTTGCTCAACCAGTTTGCAAATTCAGATAATTACCTTGCACACTACAAAACAACAGGACCGGAAATCTGGAAAGATACCAACGGAGCGATTACACATTTTGTAAGCTCGATGGGTACTACAGGAACCATTATGGGCTGCTCACGTTTTTAAAAGAAAAAAATAAAGATATACAGATTGTTGGCTGCCAACCTACCGAAGGTTCATCTATACCGGGCATAAGGAGATGGCCTGTTGAATATTTACCTAAAATATTTGAGCCAGAGCGGGTAGATCGTGTGATGGATATTGCACAGGAAGAAGCCACTTTAATGTCGAGAAGAATGGCTAAAGAAGAAGGCTTGTTTGCAGGCATGAGTTCGGGTGGGGCATGTGCCGCTGCATTAAAACTTGCAGGCGAACTGGATAAAGGGACCATTGTATTTATTGCCTGCGATCGTGGTGACCGTTACTTAAGCAGTGACCTTTTTGGTTAATATTTTAGTTGCTTTAGGATTTTTGATTGTATGCCAACATTTTAATTAACCTAATCAAGTATTTATACCAATAAATTCTACTTTGAGGATGTTTAAAACTTATTCCTACGCTAACTTTTAGGATTAAAATAATATGATATATTTGCTAATTAAATTAGCATCATGTCGGTAAAGGTTAACATTACATCCAAAGGAATTCAAAAGGCACTTAAAAACTACAATGAAAAACAGGCTATTGCTGAATATATCTGGAATGGCTTTGATGCCAATGCAGATACCATCAGGATAGATTATGTTGCCAATCCGCTTGGCCTTTTAGAAAGCCTTAGTGTTGCTGATAATGGTTATGGAATTAACTTCGAACGCTTACAACAAAAGTTCGATCCCTTTTTTGAATCCGAGAAATCGATTCAAATTGTTGCGCCAAAGCATACTTCAAAAATGCATGGACGTAATGGCGTTGGCCGGCTTACCTTTTTTACTTTCGCGCATGATGCCGTTTGGCGAACCTCTTACAAAACAGAGCAGGGCTACCAGCAGGGCCAAATAAAAATCAGTACTGGTGGATTGAACAGTTACAGTCATGATTTTACGGAGACACCTCATGCTATTGGCGAAACAGGTACAACTGTTGCTTTTAGTAACCTGAAAATCAGTGTGCAAGATGTTGAAGAAACCGTGCTTCCATTTCTGATCAACGAATTTTGTTGGTTTATTGAGCTTAACAAACACAAAAGCTACACAATCATTGTAAATGGCGAGGCATTGGATTTTAGCAGCAACGTTAAAATTTTAGAAGAATTTAATCTTTTTTATCCCGATTCTGCGGTTACATTTAAGGTGAAGTACGTTCATTGGAAAGAAAACCTGCATCGAGAGTTATCCAAATACTATTTTTTAGCGGGAGGCGAGGAGATATATAAAGATTATACTACGCTTAACAAAAAGAGCGATGATTATTTTCACAGCATTTATATTGATAGTGATTTCTTTCGTGATTTTGATTTTAAGAGTTTCGAAAATGAAGGTCAGGTAGCCATATTTGGTGCTGCAAAATCTTCTCCTAAATATCGGTTCCTGATTAAAGAGCTTACCGAATACCTGAAACATAAGAGAAAGCCGTTTTTAAAAGAATACGCCAGCCGTTTGATAGAAAGTTATGATCAGGATGCCATATTTCCAGCTTATTCATCTCCAACGGAAACAGCACAACATAAGGAACCATTGGTTAATTTAATAAAGGCATTATACGAAATAGAACCAAAGCTGCTCAGTAGCTTAAATACCGACCAAAAAAAGACATTGGTACGGTTGATTGATCTGCTGCTGCGAGTCTCGGGTCAACATAGCCAACTGTTGGAAATGTTTAATGGATTGATTGAACTGGAACCTGAAGAGCAAAATGAATTGCGTTTGCTGCTGAATTAAGGCGATTCATTATAAATTATATAGAAAATAAGTTAATATGGGTCTTCGACTCCGCTCAGACTGACAAATTTCAAAAAAAATAGACATCACTGAAGCAAAGCGTAGTGTATAGATCTATTACAATTGAATTTCTGCTTATTATTCCATTATTATTGCTAAGTGGGCAAAAAAAAGCCACAATTTGTGTTGTGGCTATATCCAATTAATAATATGAAGTATTCAAATTGCTGTTCTGCTTTTCTGCGGCCTCAATTGGTGCATAATCTGATAGAATAAGTGCTTCACCTTTTTTAACGCAAACATCATGTTCGAAATGTACTGATGGACTTCCATCAGCCGTTCTGATGGTCCAGCCATCTTCATCCAGAAAAACATCTTTTTTACCCATATTAATCATGGGTTCTATGGCCAGAACTAAATTTTCTCTTAGCAGCAAACCGTTGCCTTTGCGACCGTAGTTTGGTACCTGTCGATCTTCGTGCATATCCTTACCCAAGCCATGTCCAACCAAATCACGAACAACGCCATAACCTTGTTTTTCGTTATGCATTTGGATTGCCGCACCGATATCTCCGATGCGTTTCCCAACTACGGCTTCTTTAATGCCTAAAAACAAAGATTCTTTAGTGGTTTTAACAAGATTTAAAACCTCTTTAGAAACCTCACCAATTATGAATGTATAAGCGTGATCGCCATGAAAACCATTTTTGATTGTGCCAACATCAACAGAAATAATATCACCGTCTTTCAACTCATCTTTTGTCGGAAATCCATGCACCACAACATCATTTACGGACGTAATGATGTGAAAAGGAAAACCGTTAAAATTAAAAAAAGAAGGAACTGCACCATGATCAAGTATATATTCATTGGCCAGTTTGTCAATCGCCAAAGTGGTAATGCCTGGTTTTAATATTTTGGCTATTTCTGCTAGTGTATCGCTCACAAGTAGTGCACTGATTTGCATCAGTTCTACTTCTTCGTTGGTTTTGTATAAAATCATTGGTGCAAATTTAATAAAAGAAGTTGGAAGGCTGAAATATTGGATCAGTGTAAGATTTAAGCTATTATGAGATATAAACAAACTAGAAATTAAACCCACTGGAATAATTTTAAGATACTTTTCTAAAAAAAAATAATGGCTGAGATTTTTTTTAAGCGAGCTGTCAATCATTTGTTTTACCTATTATCTGATAGCATGATATATTGCGGTAAAACCTTAAAATATTGTACTAAATTTGCCCTTCAATACCCATTTCAGCATGTACGAAATTATTACGCAATCGTTAAGTAAACTGGTCGATTTTACCGAAGAAGAGCTTTTTTTTATTTATGCAACGCCTTAAACCTTTAAGTTTAAAGAAGCACAGCTTCTACCTAAAAGATGGTCAGGTTTGCAAAAGCATGGTAATTGTTTACAAAGGCGGCATGCGGGTTTTTACACGTAATGAAAAAGGCGACCAAACCTTAGGTTTTGCCTTTGAGGGGGAATGGATTGGCGATTATGAAAGTTTTTTACTTCAAACACCTTCCGATTTTTTTATTGAGGCCTTGGAAGATTGTGAAGTATTTACTTTAAGCTTTGCTGATATGCAGTCACTTTATTTGCATAGTCAGCGCTTTTGAGCGTTTTGGACGGATTATAGCCGAAAATTTATTTATTGAAACCGCAAAGAGCAAACGTAACCTCATGGCGCAATCTGCTGAAAACCGTTATCTTAACCTTATTGATACTAACCCGCATATTTTAGATAGATTGCCCCAACATTTAATTGCTTCGTATTTGGGCATTCAACCACAAAGCCTGAGCAGGATTAGGGCGAAATTGACCAAAAAGTAGTTTTAAGTTGGTTAATGGTTTCTAAATGCATACTTATTTGGTTAATTAAAGCTATACTACCTCCTTTAAACGCTTCCCACAGATCAATACCTTAATGTTCTTGCTGTAAAACATTATTGCGGTTTAATCTTCACCTATGTTAACGATTTCGTTGTGTTTATTAACGCAATATCATTTTTAACCCAAATGATTATCGGCAGCTTTGTGCTATTAAAACATCTGAATCTTTTTAAATAATATGGATACACCACAGGTTTTCTCTATTGCCAGTGCGCTTGCTGCCTTGCAATGGTTGTTATTAATCGTTGCTCCAAAATGGAAGGTAACCGTATGGCTCGTTCGTTTTGCAGTTATACCTTTAGTGCTCGCTATAATTTATAGCATTTATATTATAGGCTTCTTTAACATTGAAGGTGGCGGATTTGGCTCTCTAAAGGAAGTACGTACACTTTTTGCAAATGATCAACTTTTACTGGCAGGCTGGGTACATTACCTCGCTTTCGACCTCTTGATTGGTTTTTCCATTATAAAATCGGCAAATGATAGAAAAATTTCCCATTGGCTGGTCATTCCTTGTTTACTCCTCACTTTCATGTTTGGTCCCTGCGGTTACCTGCTTTATCAAATTATTAACAAAACAAAATCATAACATGAAAAATCTTTTCACGCGGATCAAGAATGGGAGTCCTGCTTTATATTATTGCGGTTTAGGTCATTTAATTTTATTTCTGCTGATGTTGCTTATTGCCTTATTTGATCACAGGCTGTTAATGGGCATCAATCTCTGGATTAAACCCATTAAATTTGCAATTTCTATCGCGATATATTGCCTAACCTGGCCACTCTTTTTACAATATTTTCCTTTTGAACGCTTAAAAAAATACTTCGCTAACTTTACAGTTTTTGCCATGTCTTTCGAAATGATTGCCATTGCAACCCCAGGCTGCAAGAGGAGAGTTATCTCATTATAACATTACAAGTACTTACAATGCGTCTAGTGTTTGGTACCATGGGTATTGTAATTGTTTCGCAAACGCTTTTCGCCTTATTAATTGGCCTCATGTTTTTTAAAGTAAAGGCTGCTGCAATGAATCCGGCTTTACTGTGGAGCATCCGTTTAGGCATAATCATGACTACCATTTTCGCTATGGAAGGTGGTATTATGGCTTCCCGCTTGGCTCATACCGTTGGGGCAGCAGATGGAGGAGTGGGGATACCATTGCTCAACTGGAGTAAGGTTGCCGGCGATTTACGCATTGCCCATTTTATGGGACTGCATGCTTTACAGGTTGTTCCGCTGTTTGTATGGTTTACAAAAGTTAAAACAGCCCGATCAGCTGTGCTGTTTTCGGTGATTTACTTTTTGTTGATATCATTCTTGTTTTACAATGCAATGCTGGGCAATCCCTTACTTTAATGGGTTGCAATGATTTAACTCAATGTGGATCGCTTTTTGAAGTTAAGATAAATTCCGGTGCCAATTAACAACACGAGTATAAAAGATGCTGCGAATGAGATTTTTTCTCCAACATAGTAAGCGTTTGGATGGAAAATAAATTCGATTTTATGTTTTCCGGCGGCAATTTGTGCACCTCTTAAAATATAGTTTACGCTAAAATAAGGCTTTTCAATACCATCTATAAACATTTTCCACCCTTTATTATAGTATACTTCCGAAAAAACAGCGGTATTGGCCTTTGGTGCATTGCTTTCATAAACAAGTGTATCAGGCGAATAACTGGTCATTTTAATCTGTCCGGCAGGCAGCTCATTGTTAGGGGTTTCCTGGGTGATGAGGCTTTTGTATTTTTCATTGATAATTACATCTGTTTGTGGCACTAGCGTACTTAGTGCATTCATTTCTGCATCAGCGTTTTTTACAAAAGTAATATGGTTCACAAACCAGGCGTTGCCACAGGCTTTTGGATTAGCCATTACCTTAAGCTGTTGTGCAGAATCGGCTGTAATTATATACTTGGTATTCAACATGCCCAGAATATTAAGATTAACACCTTTTTTAAATTGTATTTCTACAATTTCATTTGAATTTTTTTAGCCTTGCTGCAGAATAACCACCTATCGATTTGTGAAAATACGGTGTGGTTGCATCACTTAAAATGTCTTTGGTTAAATCGATAACCTTATAATTCAAGTCGCTATCTTTCCATATTTCTAAATCAACAGTTCTAGGCTCAGGGGTATTGGTAATAGATTTTGCCACAAAACTTTCCTTATTTATGTACCGCTTATCAACCGTGTAAAGGTCAGTTAATACAATTAATGCTATAGCAATTGGAAAAAAAACCGGGTTTATTTTATCTTTTAGGTATAACCACAGCAATGCAAAAGCCGCTATAACGTAAGCCAATGATCTAATGGCATCGCTTTGTGCTAGCCATTTACGGTCTTCAACTAATGCATTTCCGATTGTATTGGCTTCGGGTGCCCCAATTTTAAATGCAGTAGCAATCTGATTAAGCATTTCATTATGGTTTGCACTCTTAAATGATAAAAAGAGGGTAGGCACTAATGCAATCAATAATGTAAAACCAGCTGTTATGTAGAAAGCCGGAAATATTTTCTTCAGCAATATTTTTTTTTCGCTGGTATTCATTACTTCTTGCAGGCTTAATATCGCCAGCATCGGGAAACATAGGCCAGCCACAGCAAGGATAGATTCTACCGCCCTGAATTTGTTGTATAAAGGTACATGATAAAAAAACAGATCGGATAAAAATGGCCAATTTTTGCCAAAAGAAAGTAGCATGGTTAAAATAATAACTGATAACAGCCACCATTTAATACTGGATTTAACAATGAAAAGGCCAAGTACAAAGAAGAAAACAATGATTGCACCAAAATAAAAAGAGCCTTCAGTAAAAGGTTTTTCGCCCCAATAAAGTGCAGGCATACTTTGGGCAATGCCTAATGCCTGATTTTCATCAGCTCCTAAGGTTTTAAGTGATTTAATAAGGTTAGACTCCGGATTTGTATTCGGCCGGGAACTTCCGCCATACGCATTTGGAATTAAGAAAGTAATGCATTCGCCAATACCCTGGCTCCATTCATATGCATAATTTCTGGGCAATCCGGTTGTTTTTTTAGTGCTTGTACTACTCGAGCTGCCGAAGTACCCCTGATGGTTTCTTTTCCATACTCATAAGTGCTCCATAAAGAAGATGTATTTACCAATATGGCCAACAGGGTAGCCGCGGCTGAAAATCCCACTGATTTTAGGAATAATGGAATCGTTTTATCGGTAAAAGCCTTGTAACATTCAACCAATACGAACAGCAATATTGCCATCATCAGATAATAAGTCATTTGGATATGGTTTGCCCTAATTTCCATAGCGAGAAAGGTGCTCAATAAAATTGCACCCTTAAAATATGATCGTTTAAAAATTAGAAGAACGCCTGCTAAAACGGGGGCAAAAAATGCGATGGCGAAGATTTGGCTGGAGTGGCCGGCACCGATAAGTATAATGTTGTAAGATGAAAAGCCAAATGCAAGCGCTCCGGCGAAAGATAGCCATGGATTGACTTTTAGCACACAGAAAAGCAAGTAGGTGCCGAGTAGCAATACCATAAAAATTCCGGTGGGGGCAGGCATGGCATAGCTAATTGCTTTAACAACCCAAGTGGTAATGTTTGCCGGGTAGGGTGCCCATATCTGAAAGGTGGGCATACCCGCATGGATTTGATTCGTCCATAAAATGGTTTCTCCTTTTTCTTTGTAGTGGTTAATTTCGGTTTGGGTAGATTGTGCCCTGGTTACATCATTTTGTCCTAAGGTTTTACCCATAAAAGATGGACTGAAAAAGAGAAAGCAAGCAACAAAAAGTAAAAATACAATAAGGAAATGTATAGAGTTATTGCTTAACCAGTTTTTCATCATAACAGGAGTGTTTAGAACACTAAAAATATGATTTTCGATTGAAAATGAATGAAGTATTCACTAAAGTATAATACTCGAATTGCAATATCCATATTTTAAGCTGAATTGGAGGGCAAAATTATTGCGAGAGTAATATCTATGCTCTTGTTGATTACTTAAATAGCCCACATTAATTAATGCAGGCTATTTGTTAAGCTTTTTAGAAATGTAAAATCTATAAATGTAAAAACGGGTTGTAATGGATAATTTTAAGAACTAATCCGTTTGCTTAAAGCTGATAGTTTCCACGATAATTTTTCAAGTATTTCTTAAGTTCCAGTCGGGCCTGGTGAATGCGTGTTTTTACTGTCCCCAATGGCAAATCGAGTTCTTCGGCAATTTCATGGTATTTATAGCCTTCAAAATACCTTTGAAATGGAATACTGTAAGCGCGGGTACTATGCTATTAAGTGCCCGTTGAATATCGTTGATCACAAAACCGGATTCGGCAGCATTCCGGGTGGAACTTTTTAGCAAATGCGCATTGGAAATTTCTTCCTCCCGTAGTAACCGTTTCACTCCGTTTTTTGTTCGAACGGTAGTTATTGATAAAAGTATTGCGCATAATTACATAAAGCCAGCCTTTAATATTTGTACCCTGATCGAAATTATGACAGAAACGGATGCCTTTTAGCAACGTATCCTGTACCAGATCTTTAGCCTCGTCGGGATCTTTTGTAAACTGCATGGCATGCGAATGAAGTGCTGTTGCGTGAGAATTTGCCGCTAAGCTGAATTCATTTTGATTCATTGTTTTTTAATGTTTAAGACCTTAACTATCAATTTGGTATGCCAGATCTATTGTGTACTATACTTTAACTCCAATATGATCACTTGAAGGAGCAACAAAACAAGTTAAATTTGGTTTACCCATAACTGGTTTTTTTATCAGGATCAGCTTAAATAGGGTATTTATACGAGGGAAAAATTATTGATTTTGAATAATTGAATGTGAAGAATTGAGGAATGGAAAACCTTATCTGTTGAAATTCAATATCCTGTAAATCCAACAATAAATCAATGCCTGCAACCCCTATAAAAATATATCCCTCGAGTATCGGTTTTTTGGAGAAACTGAAAAGTAACAATAACCGCGATTGGTTTAATGCGCATAAATCCGAATATCAGGCAGAACAGGCCCACGTCGAAAATTTTGCTTCAGCATTACTAGCAGCACTCAATCTGCACGATGTAATTGAAACGCCTTCGGGCAAAAAGAGTTTGTACCGCATTTATCGCGATACCAGATTTTCTTTAGATAAAACACCTCACAAAACGCATTGAAGCGGAAGTTTTAAACGTGCAGGTAAAAGTAGGCGTGGAGGTTATTACTTCCATATTGAAAAAGGAAACAGTTTTATTGGTGGCGGATTCTGGGGGCCATCTGCTATTTAAAGTTAATAAGGGATGACATTGCTTTTGATGATCAGCCGCTGCGCGATATTTTAAATAGTAAAAGTTTTATGGCTGGTTTCGGCAATCTACAGGTGCAAATAAAAACAACACCAAAAGGTTTCGAAGCCGAACATCCAGCTATCGGATCTTTTTACGCTTTAAGCAATTTCTACTGATTAAAAGATTTAATGATGAAACGGTATTAAGAGATGATTTTGTGCACCAAATGGGAAAGGGATTTAAAGATATGAGGCCATTTTTTGATTACATGAGCAGTGTACTGAGTGGTAATGCAAATGGCGAATAGTCCGTTGTTTAATTGCCAGAAAATAACTCGACAGGTTAAACATTATTCTATATCCACTGAATAACATTAAATTGTTATCCAGTGGATATGAAAATCAAATTAATAAATCCAGATGCTCAACTTCTGGTAAAAAAAATCTTGTTTAGCTGTTTACCACTTCAAAACCGCCATACATGGCCATTTCTGCAGAATGATGAACCGTTAACTTTAATTTCATGCGTTCAATCAGTTCTTTAGCAAAAGTGATACTGCGGTGTACATCATTATTGCCTCTTATTTCAATTCCACGCGCCAATAACTTAAATTTATTAGGCTCGAATTTTTGATAAACTTTCTAAGTCTGACTAATTTGAGTATTCGTGTTTTTCATATTGATAGTTTAATGCTTTATACAATCTGATAACACAGGCAAATGTTTTAAATGATTTATCAACAAACATGGTGTTTTAAACAAAAGTTGTTGTTAATTTATGTAAATAATTGATAATTAATATTTTATAATTTTTTCGCGCCTTATATATTTCTTACAACCTCACCGATATATCTGTTCTCCTTTGAATCATTATCTTTGGAAAGCTGCCTTTATAACAAATAAAAAATTTTGTATGATTTTTTAAAACAATTTAAAACCAGTTGCGTTTCAGTATGTAGTTTGTTTGGTTAGTTTTATCGGTGGATACTTATAAAACATAATTATATAGCCTCATAGTAATATGGGGCTTTCTCTTTTTACACGTTTTTTTTTTGCGATGTTTCCGCGAATTTCGATTCAATAATTTAAAATAAATTTGGTTGTAAAATAACTTAAACTATCTGTTCAATTTGCTGTTGTTACTTTAAATTATCTACAATATATATTATGGAAAATCAAGAAAAAACAGTAGAGGTATTTAACGACCTGATTCAAATTAACAATGATAGAGCAGATGGCTTTGATAAAGCAAGTGCAGATTTAAAAGATGTAAATATTGATTTAAAAGCAACTTTTGATAAGTTTTCATCTGATAGTAGAGCTAATGTAACCGAACTTGCCGGTTTGGTGGGAAGAAACGGTGAAAACCCTGATACAGGCAACACCATCTTAGGTAGCTTACACCGTGCATGGATCGACATTAAGGCAAGCTTTGGTGGCGACGACAGACACAGTATTTTAGCTGAATGTGAACGTGGTGAAGATGCCATTAAAAAAGCCTACCGTGATGCACTTCAGGAAAATGAACTTGGCGAAGCAATCAGATCTGTATTGTTGAAACAACAAGGAGGATTAATGCCAGTCATGATGCAATTCAAGCATTAGAGATGCACATGCTGCATTGTAAGATTGAAGATATAGATAAAGAGCCGTTCAGATTTCGAATCTGAACGGCTTTTTTTTGCAGTTTCAATTTAACTTATTAAAAGTTGCAGGCTGCAGGCATATCAATTGTTAAATTATAATTTGTCTGGTCAATATTCTGCGTTACCCTATAAGTTTCGGCACCATATACAATCTGAAATTCATATGTTCCGTTCTGTTCGAGTAAATTTGTGCTAATTTTTCCTTTATCCATATAGCCCAGGTATTTAAAAGGAGTATTGCTCCCGATTTTTTAAAGTATACATAAACACTCGGTCTGATTTCCATATCTGTACGGTTTCGGGCACCTGCCGGTGAAAGTGAGCGCTACATTATTATACACTGGTGGCGGTGGCGTTACAACCGGAGGCGTGGTTGAGCCAATTTTTGTAAGCTTGAATATTTACCAGCTGCTGTTGTGTTTCTGCTTTAAAAATAACCTGCCGCGTTTCTTTACTATAACCTGGCGCATTAACTTCTACGTTAACATTAATGGGTTGATCGGCCGTAGGGGCAATGGTAGGTCGAAGGCCAATAGTTGCGAATTCCCGAGCTGAGTTTTAATTTCTTTTTTAACCCGAAAGTTCGTAAATGTCTTGTGCAGCAGCACCCGAAAGTGTAATTGTCGCTGTTGGCAGGAGCCAGGATTACCATTTTCTCCATCGGTAACATTTATCAATGCGGTATATTTTATTACGTCGGTATCGACAACGATTTTAATGTTTTCTGTAGGCTTGGTGCAGGCAGCTAATGTTAACAGAATTAACACCATTTGCGGTTTTTGTGATATCCTGATCCTGAGCATTTATAGTTTATAGCTGAAATTGACCTGAACGATGGGCAGCCACCGGTAATCTTTAATATTTAATTCAATGATTATAGATGAATTACCTTCCAGCAAGCCTGTACCCGTAATATCGGCTTTAGGTTTACTGAGGTAGTACGTGCCCAAATCGAAATTAACATTAAACCTATTCTGTTGGGAAAGTGTGTGCAAACGCTGACCCAAGGTAGGGGGCGAGGCCTTTCCAGTTCACATTTAAATCAGCATAACCAATCTGATCAATGATCCGTTAAGTACCAGATCACCGTATTTGTAATCATCAGAAGGGACTATCCGAAGAGTTGCCTTTGCTTTAAAGAAATAACCAAAACCACCGACCAATCTAAACCAGGTTGCTTTCTTAATGGGAACATAATCTGCCAGTGCGTTGTACATTATAGAAATCGGCGGATGTAAATTCGAAGTAGAGCTGAATGCCGAAACTTTAAAAACGTCGTTTGCTTTAAAAGGAATGAAATTAAATCCACCACGGAGGGAGAGTTCAGGTAAAATACCATAAGCAAATTCGGCACCTATACCTTGCGTACCCAAATTAAGCTGAACAGATTTTTGGTTTAGAAGCGAGGGCGCTGATGAATTTATTTGTGCGTTTAAATTTCGACTGATCAGAAATAAAAACAAAATCAACAAATAGCGAGCTAAGTACATGATTCATAAATAGGATTAAGGTTCATAACTATTGGACAATTTTAGCAGCGATTAATGTAGATCTTATTAGGGAACAGTATTCCTTTAAAGAAGTTTAAATTATTTTCAGCTGAACAGGATGAACAGCATTGCGTTGAATTAGAATAACTTATATACACCAGTTTTAAAATGGTTGATATTTTAAGTAATCTTTCTAACCCAAGTTTCTGTGCTATTTTTTGGCTTAATTATATTCGCTTTTAGCCTGAATTTTGTGAAAAATTAAAAATCAATCGGTTTATAACAAAATTGTTACTTTAAATTTGCTTGGATCCCCTTAGCTTTAATTACGATAATAATCCATTAAAAATCACTTTAATGTTAAAATGCGTCTTTTTTATTTTAAATATTGAATTTGAATGAATTCCTGATAGCAGTAAACCAATAAAAAATGTATTTTTTTTTTCTGAAATTCTAATTTTTTAGCTAAAGTTTCCGAAAATGATAATATTTCCGCAAATCCGATAGAATAACTATTTTTGTCATCAATCAGGTCAACCTGATAAAGTCTATTATCCCGTCCTAATTACCAAAAATGCGAACAAACAATGTTTATCGTATTCAAGCGCTAATAGCTGTTTTTTATAAACTGCAATACACCACGCGGATAACTTTATTTATTATGCTATTTCAAACCGTTGTTTGGTGTTGCCCGATGCTATGAGTAGTTTTACATTCGAAATCCACAATAAAAGAACAATAAAACTTCAATTATAGATGTTACAAGCTCTGGTGGAGCATATTCTATCAGCATTGATGATGTGTTTAGCGGCACCATGATAGAAGATAGCGAAGCCCCAACAGGATATTTCACCGCAGATAAAAATCTTTTTCCCTTTATTGAAAACATTGCCGAAGGCTTAAACACACATAAAAACAGAATTTCCATCAATGAACTGTTAGCCGCAATGGTTGGCATTTTACAATTAATTTCTTTCTTGTTTGGTACGGTGGTTACATTTAAACTGAAAAAACTTTTTAGTAAGGCTAAATTGGGAATGCTATTACCTGCAATATTAGAATTTATCGGTTTAACTGAAGGATCTGTTAGTGGATTTTAATACTTTAGGCCAATCGACAATAAATGCAACCTTTTTGAAGTAAATTTTAAGTATAAATACGTAAAGTAAATCTGCACAAATACTTTATTGGGTTTAATAAGACATCCATTACCGTAATATTACCTTTTCTTTTCATAGCTATTGTAATTGATATAGATTTTAGCAAGATTTGCAGGGTCTATTTTAATTTACAAATATGTATTACAACTGTTCTATAGTTGATGATGAGCAGCATGCAATTGAGGCTTTGAACGATTATATCAAAGAGATCGACTTTTTAAAGGTCACCAGTATATTTAATAATCCGCTAGATGCTTTAAATACAATAGGGAAAGGAGAAATGATCGATTTTCTTTTTCTGGATATTGATATGGATGGAATGGCAGGTACCGAATTATCAAAACATTTAAGGGATAAGGCCCGGTTTGTGATTTATGCTTCATCAAACTTAGAGCATGAGGTTAGAACGCTAATTCTAGCTTCGAATGTTATCTTGGCAAACCAATATCTATGAAACGTTTCGCCAGCACTATCGAAACACTTGTACGCATCAACAATCTCCCGATATCGAACTGATACAAAAACTTATGATCGAACTTAATTACGTATTTAAACAGGAAGGTTTAGCAGATACATTATATCAGTTAATCCGTGCCAGCATGGAAGATCCATGGCTGGTGCTCTCCGGCAGTAATGTACTTGGTATTATTGATCGGGTAGATAATTGTTGGGTGCAGATAGCGGGCAACGCAAAAAGTTTCTGAAGCGGCAATAAACGGTATGGGTAACTTAATCAGCAAGCAGCAGTTTAGTTGGTTACCCGGCTTAGTTAAAAAACAATGGCTGGATTACGTTTTGGAAGTAACCGTTAAAAGCAAAAACAACTATGAAGTTATTTGCAAGGAAAATATTTGCATTAAACGCTTTAAGCAACGGTTTATTCCAGGAATACATGCGCTGGCCAGAAGGGAAGAAGAGATTGTTTTCAAAGTATCTTCCTTCAATAAATCAAGTTTTTATGAGGTAACAAAAGCCCCTGCAATTGACAGGTTTGTATAATTATTTTTAAAATGAATTAATAAGTTAATGCTTCCATATTGGTAGGGAATGCTTCCTGTAAAGCTTTTTCCTTAATTGCTATTGTTAAAGTATAAAAACCATCTTCATCAACATAAGCATTCATTTCTGCATGGTTACCATAGGTATAATTCAATCTTGTTCTGATATTATCTAAACCTGATCCAAAACCCACTTTGCTTTTTACCGATGCAGGCAAATTCCTGCTTTCAATTTTTAAGGTATCGTTATCCATATACAGATCGATAGTAGCTTTATTATCACTATCAAACAAATTACCATGTTTAAACATGTTTTCCAGAAGCGTTAACAATACCAATGGAATAAATTTGATATCCAGTACATCAGGTGAGGAAGCCATTTCTATAAAAACCTGACCTTGGGTGGGCTTGATGAAGCTTTATAAGGTTTTGGCATTGTGCTATCTCATCACTTAATTTTATATAACCATCATTATGCTCTGTATTGGCGGCAAAACGCATCATATCCGATAAATAAACCATAACCTGGGCATCCTCAGGATCATATTGTCTTATTTTTTGGTGAATAAATTCTAAGGTGTTAAACAAAAGATGGGGATTGATCTGTGCTTTTAAAAAAGCATTTTTAGACATTAAAAGTTCTTTATCGGTTCTTTCTTTATCAATAAGCATTTTAAAACGCTGTTTTTCAACACGTTCTTTTTCAACTCTTTCGTTTAAGTAACGTTTTATGAAGAAGTAACCAGTTGAAAAGAGCATAAAATATGTACTTCTATAAAGGAGTTTAAAGATTCTAACCGTAAGTGTTGGAAGAGTCCCTGTTAATATATTAGTATATACATATAGTAAGTGGTCAATTCCAAAAATCAATCCAATATAAATGCATATTTCAAGTGCAACAATAGGTAGGATTTTCCATAAGGAACTGTTGGGGAAAGCTGTTACCTTTTCTAACAACCATGTATGTGCGTAAAATAGAAAGATATTAAATGAATAATGTATAGCGTAATTACTAAACGTTCCTACAGCTCCAGCAAAAGCAAAAACCATAATTGTTTCCCAAAATATAAATACACACCATGCAATCAGGTGTATTTTATATTTACTTAGCCAGTTTGCTAATGAGCTTTTACTCGCGTTTAAACTATCCATAAAGACTTCTTTACTATATATGTAATCAATAACGTTACAGCACCTCTACACTTCTAGTTTTCATAAAAAAATGATATGAGAGCTAAGAAGATTGTTAAAAGAACACTATTTGTATTTAAAAAAAATGTTTATTTCGATATCAAATCAGATCCCACAACATCTGATCCTACAGGTACCTCCACAACTTCACTAACTGGTATTTATAATCTAAAGCATTGCAAATAATATTACTATCAGCAGCCGCTATTTTTTACGGCTGCTGATAATGAGTTTTTCTGAGATAAAATCACGAAAATCGTTGTGATAAATATCCCCTACAGAAAATGTAGTCTGGTTTGATAATGTTATTCTTGTTCCATCTATATGTGTAATGTGTTCAATTGCAATAATATAGGCCCTGTGTAATTGTATAAATCCCTTTTTAATGCTAAGCTGTTCTTTTACATCTTTTAAACTCAGGTAAGCAATAATTACTTTATCTTTTGTGTGGATTTTGATGTAGTTATGAAAACTTTCAAAAGCGATAATGTCCGCATAACGCACCAATACCGCCTTATGGTCTTCTGCTTTATTTTTTACCAGAAAAAAGGTATCCTCTTCAGCATTTTCCATTTCTTCGCCAAAAAGCCTGTTAAGGGTTAGTGCAAACTTTGCATAACCATAAGGCTTTAGCAGGTAGGCATCTCCTTCAGCTTCAAATGCTTCAAAAGCATATTCCTGGTGCGAAGTTGTAAATATCAGCTTTCGGGTTTTTGATCTCACTGCTCTTGCCAGCTCCAAACCAGAAATTTGAGGCATCTGCACATCCATAAAAATCACATCTACAGTTTCTATTTTTTGCAATTCTCTTAATGCAGTTAATGGGTCTGTATAGCTTCCTACAAGTCTCATATTTGGCGTTTCTTCAATGTATTTTTCAAGTCCCGCTATAGAACTTAACTGGTCATCAATGGCTATACACTTAATCATCTCCTAATCGTTCTTTTGCATCCATAACGAAATTACACCTTTTCATAACGAAAATAGTACGTTTTATCCTCATTAGTTTCAAAATTTCATTTTCCTGGCTAAATTAATGTAAAAAAATGTCTTATGAAATATACAGGAATTATTAAATGGTATAACCCCGTACGCGGCTTCGGGTTTATAGAGCTTGAAAGTGGTGCAGAGATGGTTTATGCCGACAATCAACAGCTGAAAGGAATTTTTAAACCATCATTATTGGTGGGTACAAAAGTGCGTTTTAACCTTAAAAGAGGTAATATTGGCTGTCAGGCTACCAATATTGTGGTGCTAAATTAAGTTACTAACTGGTATTTTAACCGATTTATAACGAAAATATACCGATCTGTGTAACCAATTTCTTAAAATGTTCTTTGCAAGCGATATTCGCTTTCGGTTTTACAGATAAACAAATTAAATCTAACCGAAACCTTTGTTCGGCAAAGCTTAACATAAATAATGCTCGCTCAACATCTACCTATCAATACCTAATTAATGTGCTTTCCTATCTAAATTGATGCTCTCCTTTTAGATATGGATATTGGCCAAAATTCAAAAGCCAATGGGACATTCTTTGAGTATTTGCCGCTCGGCTTCATTATGGTTTTATAAAGAATAAACGCAGCTTTAACAGTTGAGGATATTTCTTTTGCATTAATATCTTTGATTTTTCATTAAATGTTTAAATTCCTGATTTTTTGGATAAATTAAATACGAATTACGCAACACTGGTGCTGTAAATTTATCATACTAATGTTGTGTTTAGTTATTTATAGACTTATTCCAATTACAAAAGCACTAATAACTGTAGAACTTAATTATTTCACCGGATATTCTACATATTTCTTATTGAAATTTGCAAATATCAAGATATAAGTAAGATAAGCCTCAAATAACGCAATGAAACCGATTGTATTTATATTATCTTTGTGTTATTCCTATGCGTATTTACAGTTCATATTCTGACAGCGAATTGGCATTCTTGTTAACTCAAGGTGATGAACTTGCATTTACCGAAATCTACAACCGCTTTTATGGGCTTCTTTTTATTCATGCCAGTAAACGGTTAAACGACGAAGAAGAAGCAAAGGATGTGCTCCATCAGTTATTCGAGTCGCTTTGGGTAAAACGCATGCAGGTGGCACCCGACGGTAATTTATCCGCCTATTTATATACTGCCGTCCGCAATAGGGTTTTAGATGTGTTTGCCCATCAAAAGGTCGAAAATAAATATGTGGATTCTTTACAGGATTATATCGATCAGGACCATGTTTTGACGGATTATCTTGTTCGTGAAAAACAAATGGCTTTATTAATTGAGAAAGAAATTGATGCTTTACCGCCAAAAATGCGCGAAATATTTATTTTAAGTAGAAAAGAGAATAAATCGCATAAAGAAATTGCCATTCAGTTAGGGCTTTCGGATTTAACTGTTAAAACTCAGGTTAAAAATGCACTGAGAATTCTTAAAACCAGGTTAGGACTGGTTGTTTACGTTGCTTTACTATTTAAAACATATCGATAGCTATAATACTTCCTTATTATAGTGCTGTTTTTTTCTACAAAAAAGAGTAAAATCAGATTATTTATAAATAAAAATGATTTTCGCCTACCCCCAGCGTAATGGCTTCGCCGTATATACACTAATCAACCAAACTAGATTTCTTTTTTAATGGAGAAAAACGCAAAAAAGCTTTTAGATAAATATCTTGCGGGCAACTGTACAGCAGAAGAAATTGCTCTGGTAGAAGATTGGTATCTCCAACTGCCTGATGAAGCTGTTGCTCCGGCACATACAACTATTGAAACCAGTAAAGCAGAAGTTTGGAATAGTTTAAATCCACGCCCTAAGGCAGTAAAATTAATTACGTTTAAAAATGTTGCCATTGCAGCAAGTATTGTTTTATGCTTTGCTATTGGAACTTTTTATTTCATTCAGCATAAGGATGCGCCTTTAGTGGCCAAAACGGAACTGAAAGATATTCAGCCTGGCGGTCAAAAAGCTATGTTAACACTGGCAGATGGTACTGTTGTTGATTTGGACGATGCCAAAAATGGTCAGATTGCCAATCAGAATGGTATCATTATCCGTAAGGCTAAAAATGGTCAGCTCGAATACATTATTAAAGAAAATCCTAACGCATCCACTGCGGGGGTAAATACAATTAGCACACCTCGTGGCGGGCAATACGAGGTAACCTTGCCTGATGGTACAAAGGTATGGCTTAATGCTGCCACAAAACTTACATATCCTTATGTCTTTGCTAAAAACGAAAGGGTGGTATCGTTAAGTGGTGAAGCATATTTTGAGGTTTCAAAAGATCATACACGTCCTTTCAGGGTTAAAACAGATGCACAAACAGTAGAAGTTTTAGGTACACATTTCAATATTAATGCTTATGGGGATGAATCGACCATAAAAACTACCTTATTAGAAGGTGCGGTAAAAGTGAGTGCGGCTACAGGTATAGTAAATTTACATCCTGGAGAGCAATCGCAATTTTTTCCAAACAGCGCAAAGTTAACGCTTAATGCACAAGTGGATACAGATAAGGAAATGGCCTGGAAAAATAATATTTTTTCGTTCGATAATGATGATTTACAGAGTGTTATGCGTCAGATTTCACGCTGGTATGATGTAGATGTGGTTTACCAGGGCAAAATTGCGCCTGAAAAATATGTGGGAGAGATACCAAGGAATAGCAACCTGGCCGAGGTTTTTAAAATATTGGAGCTTAACCACGTGCATATTGAGGTAAAGGGCAAAGTACTTACGGTATCAGGAAATTAAATAAGAAGGGCTTTTCTATAAACAGCCAAGAAAATCAACCAACCAATTTACAAACTAACTAAACTTTATGATGAAAAAACTACCAGAAATTTAGCATTATACCTTTAATACAAACCGAAAGCGCGACAACGCTTCCGGTAGAAATTTGGACAAGCAGCTTGCTTCGAACCCAGCTGCTATTTTTTAACCTCATTCATTACAAAGGTATGAAATTAACTACCCTTTACAACCCCGCATGCGAAGTGCGGAGGGTAAAGATTAAATTTTTATTGGTCATGAAATTGACTACAATCTTATTACTTGTTGGTGCCTTACATGTGTCGGCAGCCACTTTTTCTCAAACCGTTACCATATCCCGGAGAAAAACTTCGTTAAAAAAGGTTTTTAAAGAGATTAAAAAGCAAACGGGTTATTTCTTTTTCTACAAAGGCCAGGTTTTGGAAGATAAACCTGATGTTACTGTTGAGTTGATTAAGGCTTCGTTGGTGGAAGCACTTAATACCACTTTAAAGGATCAGAACCTGAGTTACAATATCGTAAACAAAACCATCGTAATTAGCGGCAAGGAAAATTTACCAGCTGTTGCAGTACGTGCAGCCGTAAAAGTTGAAGTAAAGGGTGTAGTTACTGATAAAGCCACTGGCGAAACAATTCCTGGTGTAAATGTTTCTGTTAAAAATGGAGCAAGTGTTGGCCTTACAAACGATAAGGGCGAGTTTAAGGTGAATGTTGATGAAGGCAGTATTTTGGTTTTTAGTTATGTAGGTTACGATGTATCAGAAGAAAAAGCCATAAGCGGTAAAACGTTTAACATTAAGCTTAGCCCTAAATTAACACAGATGAACGATGTGGTGGTTACGGGTTATCAAACCATTAAAAAGGATAATTACACCGGTAATGCGATTACTATATCAGGAGATCAGCTTAGAAGGGTAAATCCACAAAATTTACTTCAAAGTATTGGAACATTCGATCCCTCTTTTAAACTGATAGATAATAACCTTGCCGGATCTAACCCGAACAGAATTCCATCCATCAATGTTAGGGGAGCATCAGCACTACCAAGTGGTGATGGCCAGGTATTGAGAAGGGATGAAATTCAGGGAAGGGCAAATATGCCTGTTTTTATGCTTGATGGTTATGAAGTAAGCGTAGAAAAAGTATTTGATTTGGATGTGAATAGGATTGCCTCAGTTACCTCATTAAAAGATGCGGCTGCAACAGCAATTTATGGGTCGCGTGCGGCTAATGGCGTAATTGTAATTACCACTAAAACACCTTTAGAAGGAAATTTAAGAATAGAATACAATTATGAATTGAACCTGACGGCAGCAGATCTTACTGATTATCAGGTATTAAATGCTGCTGAAAAATTAGATTATGAGGTTTTAGCAGGATTATATAGTTCTTCAAAACAACAGGTTTCTCAAGATCAGCTTGATGAAATTTATTACCACAAAAAAGCCAATGTTGTTGGTGGCGTAAATAGTTATTGGTTATCGCAACCACTCCGTAATACAATCGGGCACAAACATGCTGTAAATCTTGATGGTGGTTCGCAGGCATTCCGGTACAATGTAAACCTTCGCTACCAAAACAGACCTGGCGCAATGAAAGGCTCGGAGCGTGATCAATACTCTGGTGGAATGGGTTTTCAGTATAATATGAATAAAATTCAGTTCAGAAATGAATTATCTGTAACACAGGTTGGTGCAACAGAATCTCCTTATGGTGATTTTTCTAACTATGTACGAATGAATCCTTATTACCCTTTGCAGGATGCCAATGGTATGGCCATGCGGATTTCGGATGTATATGAAAAACAAGACCGATCAAAGGAATATGTTTTTAACCCTTTATTTGATGCTGGTTTAAGCAGTTTTAATAAATCTAAGTACACCGAAATTATTGATAACCTTTCTGCAGATATTGAAATTGCAAAAAACCTTCGGTTGAGGGGGCAGATGAGCGTAACGGTTAAATCAAATTCTGACGATGTATTTACCTCCCCACAGGCCAACAAATATTACCTCTATACTACCGATAAAATTGATGAAAAAGGTGAATACACAAATAGGGAAATGAAAGAAACCTATTGGGACAGTAATGTCCGCTTAACCTGGTTAAAGCAAATTGGAGGCAGTTATTTTAACGCATTGGTAGGTGTAAATGCCCGTACAGAACTGCGTGACCAGAAGGAATTTACGGCCATTGGATTTGCAAATGATCGTTTTACCAGTATAGGTTTTGCAAAAGGTTATGCCGAAGATGGAAAACCACAGAGCAGGCTTGAAAAGGCACGACTTTTCGGTTCTTTCTTTACGATGAACTACGCTTACAAAAACCGGTACCTTATGGATGGAACGGTTCGTATCGATGGCTCTTCAAAATTTGGTGTTAACAATAAACTTGCTCCTTTTTGGTCGTTTGGGTTAGGATGGAATATCCATCAGGAAGAATTTTTACAGGGAAACAGCGTAATTAGTCAACTTAGAATAAAGGCATCAACGGGGCTTACTGGTTCGGTAGAGTTTGATCCATACTTATCAAAAACCATTTACAAGTACAATACCGGAAATTGGTATTCGTCGGGTATTGGTGCCGGAGTAAACAGCTATGGAAATGAAAACCTTGGATGGCAAAAAACACGGATGACGGATATTGGTATTGATATCGGCTTGTTTAAAGATCGTATTATGATTACCCCAAGAATATATAAAAAGTTTACCAAAGATATTTTAGCTGATATAACCTTACCACCATCTACAGGATTTTTATCATATAAAGAGAACCTTGGTGATATGGAGAATAAAGGAGCTGAGTTGGGCTTGGTAATAGATGCGGTGAGAAGTAAAGATTGGTCGGTAAACCTTAACGCAAGTATGGTTTCAAACAGAAACAAGGTGGTTAGAATTTCCAATGCCTTAAAAAAATACAATGACCGGGCTGATGAATTACAATCTTTAAAACCTGGTGATGGTGGCTACAGGGGTATTCCATTGCTTAGGTTTAGCGAAGGGCAACCTTTTAACGCCATTTACGGTGTGCGTTCGTTAGGTATTGATCCTGAAAACGGACGTGAACTTTACCTTAAAAAAGATGGTACGCTTACCTACGATTACGATAAGAGAGATTATGTGGTAATTGGTGATCCGAACCCTAAAGTTAGCGGCTACTTTGGCGGAACGGTTAACTACAAAAGATTTAGTTTGTACGTACAGTTTCAAACGTATTTTGGTGGCGATAAATATAACTTAACGCTGGTAGAACGTGTTGAAAATGCTGATCCCAGATATAATGTTGATAAACGTGTTTTCGAAGAAAAATGGAAGGAGTCTGGTGACCTTTCTTTTTATAAAAACATAGCAGATAATGGCGAAACCGATGTAAGCTCGAGGTTTATACAGCCAGATAATATGATCAACCTTCAATCTGTAAACCTTTCTTATGATATGAGTAAAAAAATCGCATCCAAATTATCGATGTCGAGTCTCATGTTTCAAATCACCGCCAACGATGTAGTGCGCTGGTCGTCAGTAAAAGAAGAAAGGGGAATTAATTATCCATTTACCAGGAGTTTAACCTTTTCTGTTAGAGCAGCTTTTTAAGCGATTATTTAACAGATTTAAAATATAAAAACATGAAAATTAGATTGTTAATCTGCCTCATCTTAATAACCGGATTATTTGGTTCCTGCAAGAAATGGCTGGAGGTAGAGCCCGAATCAGAGATTGCTGCTCCGATTTTATTCAGTACAGAAAGTGGTTTTATGGAAGCCATAAACGGAGTATATAACCGAAGTACAGAATCGGATCTTTATGGTAAAGAACTTACGTTCGGTACCACAGAGGTGCTTGCTCAAAATTTTTCAATGCGTGATGACGGACAGGATTACAGACAAACCTCGTTATACAATTATAAACACGGCGAATTTATCAAGCGGAAAGATAAAATATGGGCTGGTTTATACAATGCAATTGTAAACTGTAACCTCATCCTTGAGAACGTAGATGCTAAAAAGAACATTTTTAGCGGTGCAAATTATTCCATTGTCAAAGGTGAAGCACTTGCGTTAAGAGCATATTTACATTTTGATTTATTGCGCCTTTTTGCACCTTCTTATTTAAGAAATCCTTCAGCAAAAGGAGTTCCGTATGCCAATAAGTACACAAAAGAGATTACGCCGGTTTCTACCGTGGCTGAAACGATGGATCTTATTATTAAAGATTTAGAAGCGGCTAAACAACTGCTCATTGCCGATCCGATCCGGAATGCCAATTATATTGTAAACTACCCATTGGTTACCGACTCCTTAAAAAATACAGAGGAAAAAAACCCAAGTCTTTTCTTACAGAACAGAAGGCATCGTTTAAATTATTATGCGGTATGTGGAACACTTGCAAGGGTTTACCTTTACAAAAACGATAAAGTTAAAGCCCTGTTAAACGCAAAAGAGGTGATTGATTCGAAAAAATTCCCTTGGACAGCAAAAAGTGATTTTGAGGCGTTTGAAGATTCGAAGAAAGACCGTATTCTATACAAAGAGCTGGTTTTTGGTTGGTATATACCAGGTGCAGCAAAAGAAATTAAAGACAATTGGTTTCAAAGTGGCACCAGGGGCTTTTATTTGATTGAAGATGCTGCAGATTATATTTACGAAAAGGCAACAGCCGGAGCAAGCGATTCGCGCTATAAATACTGGTTATCTGCCACTTCCAATCAATCGTCAAGGTCTTACGATATCGTAAAATACCGGAGGAACCCATTAAGTGCCGAAGCAACTGCAAACCTACATTACCTGATGGCACCTGCAATAAGGCTGAGTGAAATGTATTATATCGCAGCAGAATGTTCGTATGCAAGTAATCCCACAACTGCGGTTAATTACCTTACCCAAGTGCGTGAAGCTAGGCAAATAGGAGATCCTTTAAACATAAATAGTGAGGAAGATTTAATAAAAGAGCTGTTAAAGGATGCGCGTAAAGAATGGTTGGCAGAAGGGCAGTTGTTTTATATGTACAAACGTCTTAACAGAGGTATAGTAGGGCAAACAGGAACCATTATACCTGCTTCTGATAACATTTTTGTACTTCCTCTTCCTAATGATGAGATTGTTTATGGCGGCAGATAACAATTTGAAATTCTATAAATAGCAAATTATGAAAATATACATATTAATATTCGCAATCATTTGCCTTGCATCATGCAAGAAAGCAGAAGAAATGCGCTTTAATCACAATGCTAACGTTTATTTTGATATTTACAACGGGGATAAGGACAGTATTGTAAAAACTTTCGCTTATAATCCAACGCTTGCCCAGGATACTGTTTGGCTACCGGTGCGTTTATCAGGAATCAGAACAGATGTTGAGCGAAAATTTAGTGCAAGGGTAGATGCTGATTCTTCAACTGCAACCGCCGGACTTCATTATGAACCCCTTAAAGCTCAGTATTCCATTCGTCCAAATAATGGATTAGGATACATTCCTGTGGTGATTTACAACAAGGATAAGGAACTCGAAAACAGATCGGTTTCCATACTGATCAAATTAACTGCTACAGCGGATCTTGGTATCGAAAACCCTTTTCTAATCAGGGCAAAGGTTGTATTCTCCTCAAAACTGGAAAAACCAGGCTGGTGGGATACCTGGCCACTTCCTCCTTATTCAAGAACCAAGCATGAGTTGTTTATTCTGGTAACCGGGCAAACCTCTCTCACTACTGACGGACTTGATGCGCCGAAGAACCTTTATTATATAGGCTTATTAACCACTATGCTCAATAATCCATTCAATTGGGTAACTAAAAATGAAGCAAAAGGTTATGTGATAGAAGCGGTAACCGCTGGTAATACCGACAGCTACTATTTCTACAATAAGAAAAATCCGGCTAAGAAAACATTGCTGAGAAAAAATATGCAGAATGGCAAATATTATTTTATAGATGAAAATGGTAATGAGGTTATTTAATTATAAAAACATGAATATTAGAAAATTAATCTTGTTAATAATTGGTGTGGTTTCTCTAGCCGCATGTCATAAAGACCTAGGCAATTATGATATCAATTTGCCTTTAGAGCCGAAACTTGCTAATCTAGATTCTGTTTATACGGCAAGTGTAGGTGATAGTTTGATTATTAAGCCAAAAATAGAAGGGGCAGATGCAGCTAATGTTGAATTACAATGGAGAATTAGTGTAATTGAAGGTACCGATGTAATTTACAACGGCCCCGCTTTAAGGATAATTTTCGGTTTACAAGCCAAAAGGTATGCTGCGCGACTTACCATCTTAAATAAAGCAAACGGAATGAAATATTTCCATAAGTTTTTTATAGACGGCGGTACTGAATTTGCCAATGGAACCTCGGTATTAAGTGTAGAAAATGGAATTACACAGTTTTCATTTGTAAAACCTGATGGCAGCGTGCAGGCACGTTTGTACAAGGCAATACACGGAAAAGATTTACCTGCAAACCCCACAAATTTATTTCTGCTCGGAAATACATTTACCGGTGGTACCTTATTGGGTTATTGGATAATTACAAAAAATGGCGGAATCAGGCTCGAACCAAATACGATGCTGGAAGATCCTAAATATCCAAATACACTTAAAGATAATTTTTTCACTCAACCAGATAATTTAGAGGTTGGTTCATTCATCTCACATCCTCAGGGCGTAATGATGGGCGTAGTAAATGGTAAATTTTACGGTGGTACAACCAGCACATGGGACCAGGCCGCAACGTATGGAATGTTCGCTTTGCCAGCTGATGGTGATTATGAACTTGCGCCATCTTTTGTGATGAGTTTTACGCAATCGGCTACTTATTTTATCGGTTTCGACAAAAACAAAAAGCAATTTGTACGGATCAACCTTTATGGTGCGCCAGTATATTTTGGTACCCAATATTCAGTTACTACTACAAGTGCTTTCGATCCAACAAATGTAGGTATGGATCTTATTCATTTAGAGCAGCTTAATAATGCAGATTGTTTTGCCTATTGCAAGGGAACAGACGGGAAAATTTATGAATTAAAATTTAATGTTCAGTTTAACGGGCCATTCACTTTTACGCCTCAACACAAACGTGCTTTTGTACGCCAAGATTTGATTAATGAAAATACAAAATGGAGCGGTGCTAAAAATGGCGTAATCTATATTGCCAATGGTAGTAAGCTTTACCGTTACAACCCTGTAAATGAAGAGTTAAGAGAACTCACCACTAGCTTTAGCGGCAAAACAATTACGATGCTAAAACTTTCTGACGATGAAGAAACACTGATGGTAGGAACAGAACAAACCGTTTCTTTTCTAAACATAAGTACCGGCATGAATGGTGTTCTCCTTAAAAAAATAGAAGGAATTCCAGGTAATCCAGTAGATATCGCAATCAGAAAATAACTATTTCATGCCTTAGTACCTTAACCCTTAGGCATGAATTTACTCAACTTATAAAAACATTTAGATGAAAACTATAAAATTATCACTATTGGCGTTATTGTTCCCGGTTTTGCTGTGGGCGCAAACACCTAATTTTAGCTTAACAGGCAAAATAGGCACTTTGGGTTCTCCTGCCAAAGCCTATATCGATTACATGGATAATGGTGTAAGCCATGAAGATTCTGTAGCACTGGTAAATGGCAACTTTAAATTTTCGGGCCATATTACTGGCAATGCCTATGCGCGTATGGCGTTAGATCATACTGGTGGTGGCAAAGGAAAGGCCGTTTATACAGGCGATGTGATTTATTTTTATTTTGGAAAAGAACAGGTGACCATTACTTCTAAAGATTCGCTGGATAATGCCGTTTTTACAGGTTCAAAAGTTTACCAGGAATACGATGCTTACAACAAAGCAATTGGAGGTACCATTATGGCACTTACCAAAGCTGTAAACATCGATTTTAACCGTGGCACACCCGAACAGCAAAAAGATACCGCTTACACGAAAGCAGTAGATATGCGCTATAGAAAAAACATTCAGAACAGAACCGATAAACAGTTTTTGTTTGCAAAAGAACACCCAACTTCATTTTTCTCATTAGTAGCGCTATCAGAAGCTGCCGGAACTAAGGTTGATGTAGCTAAAGTTCAGCCGCTGTTTAATGCCTTAAATAAAGAATATCGCGAAACTGACATGGGAAAAGAACTGGCGCAGCGCATTGCCGCAAGTGGCATTACGGCAATTGGAAATGCAGCACCACTTTTTACACAAAATAATGTTATAGGCAAACCAGTTTCATTGGCCAGTTTAAAAGGTAAAGTAGTATTGGTAGAGTTTTGGGCAAGCTGGTGCAGTCCATGCAGGGCAGAAAACCCAAATCTGGTTAAGCAATATCAGACTTATAAAGATAAAGGCTTCGAAATTATTTCAGTTTCCCTTGATAATGTAAAAGAACGTTGGCTTGAAGCCATTGAAAAGGATGGTTTAGACTGGATCCACGTATCAGATTTAAAAGGCTGGAACAATGAAGTGGGCCGTTTATATGGTGTACGTGCAGTTCCTGCAAGTTTTTTGGTTGATGCCCAGGGTAAAATTATTGGCAATGGCCTACGTGGCGAACCTTTAAACAAGAAACTGGCAGAAATATTTAATTAAATCAAGGCCAAACAAGTAAAGATGAAAAAGATACTAACGGTATGCCTCATGTTAATTTCGCTGCTCACATTTGCCAGCGGAAAACGTCGTGATAAAATTGCTTTAAAGGTTTTGTACGTTGGGTATAATCCTGATAAACCTATGCCCAAAAATGTGGTTTACTATTCTACCACACCAGGTATAGTAGATAAAGTTTACAAAACAAGAATGGCAGATTTTAAAGCTTTTCTTGAGCAACGGTTTACTGAAGTAAGCGTGGTAGATGTGGCTGATTATAAGGTAGAAATGTCTGATACGGTTGATGTTACCTTAATGGATGCTGGTCCGGTTGCGCTGCCTGCAAATTTTAACCGTCCGATGGTTTTGATGCATGCCATGGCACCGAATGTAGGTTTGCCCTTAGGTTTAAAATTTGATTGGTATTGCCAGTGTCTGGATAATGAAGCGTTGAACATTAAAACCAGTCACCCTATTTTTAATACGCCAAACGCAGTTAAGTTAACTTTAGTAAAAAAAACAACTCCCGGTTCTTTTTTTAATGGGCACCAGGCTGCCGCAACGCCAAAGCAAATGGATATGTGGCAGGTGGTAAAGCAGGGTTTTTCATCCAAAGAGCCTTATTTAATCGGGATGGTTTCGCACGGCGAAGGCTTTAACGATTCTCCTGATGCTGAATCAATTTCGGGTGGGGTTTGCCTTAAAAATGCTGAAGCCGTAGCATTGGGTCGCCAGGGAAATTATTTTATGTGGGGTTTTGCAGGTTCGCCTGATTATATGACGGATGAAGCGAAGGATGTTTTTGTAAACAGCATCTGTTATATTAAAAAGTTCGATCATTTATCAGCTATTGTTAAAAAGGTACAGATTGAAACCAGGAGTGGGATTGATGAATTGGTATACCGCCTGAACAAAGACCTTTACAATCAGGCTATAGTATCCCGAAAGGAAGGTAATCTTCGGATGCTGAAAATGCAACAGGAATTAAAAGATAAAAAGGCAAAAGGCGAAGACATTGGCCATGGCAACGAAATGTTTTTAAAAATGCCGATTACCAACGATACGCAATCGTTCGAAGATTATGTAAAAGGTTTTGCTGGCGATAGTTTATTCAACCTTTATGGTACTAATATCAATCAATACCACAAGTATTACCGCCAAAATTATGAATATTTTTATCCTTCGGGTGTGTACAGCCTGCAATTGGATCGCGATGCACAAAAGTTGGGGATTTCCAACCGAAAAGTTGCCCTTTTGGATAAATGCGTAAGCCTGCTCGAATCCAATACAGATGTTGCAATGGCCCAACGCCTTTTGGAGCGTTATACTGTAGAAAAATTTAATAAGGCAGCAGATTGGCGAAAATGGCTTGATCAAAACCGCAACAATCTGTTTTATACCGAAGCAGGTGGCTTTAAATTTATGGTAAACACATTCGGCAAAAATGTTACTCAAAACCAGCTGCAAAGTTATCACTTACCAAAAGAAATTTTGAGTGCAGAACCCACAACGGCTGATCCTGTGGCTGTTTCTGCAAAGTTTATCCCAGGTAATGGCGATAAAAAAGATAGTTTGCTTATCGAGGCCAAAATTTTAAAAGGCTGGCATATCTATGCTTATGTAGCAAAAGATAATCCTTTTGTAGTTACCGAAACCAGACTCGAACTCCCTGAAGGTGCAGTAGCCGATCACGAATGGAAAACAACAGCAGCTGTGCCATACCCTGGTAATGAAGGTATGTTTATTTTTGAAGGAAAGGCAGACTTTAGGATAATGGTGGATTACAGCAAGGCAAAAGCCGGTACTAAAATTAAATGTGGTTTGTATTACCAGGTATGTGATGAGACCAAATGTTATCCACCGAAAGAAAAAATATTGGAAATAATTATTTAATCTACCTATGCGCTCGGCATGGCCGGTAAAATGGCCTTGCCGTTTTTAAATTCCTTAATCAAATATGAAATTCTCATTAAAGCTTTGCTTTTTAGCCTCGCTGTGCCTGTTTGTATGTTTTTCAGCATTGGCACAAAGCCCGGTAAATAAATCCGATTCCTTACGAAATAAGCTTTTATCAGAAATGATTGCGGAGCCAGCACCTGGTTTCACTTTAAAAGACCTGGATGGAAATGCCGTATCACTAAAAGATTTGAAAGGGAAGGTAGTTGTACTCGATTTTTGGTCTACATGGTGCGTGCCATGCAAAAAATCTTTTCCAGCCATGCAATTGGCTGTTAATGCCTATAAAAATGATCCCTCAGTGAGGTTTCTGTTTATCCATACCTGGGAAACGACCAAAACTCCGCTTGAAAATGTAAAAAAATACATAGAAACGTCTGGTTTTAAATTTCAGGTGCTAATGGATCTTAAAGATGGTTTGGGGCATAATACTGCTGTTGAAGATTATGGCGTTAATGCCATTCCCGCAAAATTTGTAATAAATGGCCAAGGGAATATTGTATTTAAACTTACCGGCTTTACCGGAACAGATGCCGCTGCACTTAAAGAAATTTCTGAAAGGATCAGCCTGGCTAAAAATCATAAGTAAAATGAAAAACAACATAAGGGCACTCGCATTAAGCGTATTGCTATTGATTACTTTTAATGCCAGCGCTCAGAAGAAACAAGTTGCTAAATTTGAGCATACCATAACCGAAGCCCTAAAAAAAGCGTACCCGGCAAGTGTGAGGATGTGGGGTTTCGATGTGCAACAGAACCAAAGAACCAGCGGCCAGTTTAGTGGGGTGGTGGTAAGTGCCGATGGCTATATTTTAACAGCCGCACATACCATTTTACCTGGAAAAAACTATAAAGTGTTTTTTCCTGATGGGCGCGAATGTATTGCGCTGGCTTTAGGTAAAATCGACAATAAAAATACGCCTGGCATACCTGATGTAGGCATGATGAAAATAACAGATAAGGGTGTTTATCCCTTTGCAGAAATGGGTTACTCGGCAAGCTTGGTCAAAAATGAACCTTGTATCAGCATTTCATATCCTGAAAGTTTGGATCAAACTAAGCCAACTTTAAGGTTAGGGGAAGTTGCCGAAGTAAAAAACGAATATGGCTTTATCCACTCAACCTGTAAAATGGAACCCGGCGATTCTGGTGGACCGTTATTTGATTATTATGGCCGGGTAATTGGTTTGCACAGTGCCATTGATGTTTCAGAAGATATGAATTTCGAAATCCCTGTTGATCTTTATCGCCGTTATTGGACAGCCTTAAACCAAGAGGTATTTTACACTGCATTTCCGGATAAAAAAGATAGTGTTGACGTTGATCCTTTAGCAAAGGTGCTTCAAAAAGATACCAAACAGAAAGCGTTGCACCCGGATTTCGATTCACCCAAAATCACTAATAGTACGTTTTTAATAAAAAGTAAATTAAAAGGGATTGAACAGGAGGACGGGCACATTATTGAATGTTAAAACTACGGCTGGAGCCAAAAAGCAATTTGTTTTAGCTAAAAACACTTTAATTGGTGAAAATCCGCATTGTTTTATAAACGGAGTTGCTGTGATACTAAAAACAATTAAGAAAGATCAGGAAAATGACCTCGTTTTACTGGAAATGGAACAAAAAGTGGCTGGTGGTATCGAATTAAACTTGGCTGATTCTGTTAAGATAGAAATGGGTACATTCCTTTTTACCATTAACTATGATGGCAAGCTGATGCGAAGTATTTTAGGTAGTTCGCTTTTTAATTTGCCAAAAATAAATAGTCAGCCGTATTTAGGTGCAATGGTGGTGTACAATTCTAGTCCAGCTCAATTCTCATTAATTAAAGATGGAAGTCCGGCAGAAAAAGCAGGTATAAAAGTTGGAGATGAACTGATCAGCATTAACGGAAACATTGTAACTACCGCAAAGGAATTTGCACCTGAAATGTCTAAATTTTGGGCAGATGATGAAGTTACTTTTGAATGGAAAAATGATACAGGTAAAATGCATAAAACTGTTAGGCTGGATGGCCGGGGCCAATCGGTTTTCAATCATCCGGCAGAAAAATTTGAAGGGGGTAAATCTGTGAGGAGAGATGGTTTTAATGCTATTTTTACCCATGATGCAGCCATTAAACCAAACCAATGTGGTTCTCCGGTTTTCGATTGGCAAGGTAATTTTTATGGAGTCAATATCGCAAGGTTTAGCAGAACAACCACAGTTGTGGTGTCTAAAAAAACAATTGTTGATTTTATTGCGAAGGTTGTTCAATAGGGATTTTGTGAAGGAATTGCAGAACCTGATTGGGAATTTTAATGCTATATAATGCTTGTTTTGTAGGGTCCCCGCCTGCGCGAGGATGACGGAACGGGATAAAATACTCGTTTATTGATCATTTTGACCGTGGTGGTGAAATCTTTAGACATAGTTCAAAGATTTCTCGGCTACGCGGTGCTTCGCTCGAAATGACGATTGAAAATTAATTGTCATTCCCACTAGATTGGGAATCTTAATGCCCTTTAATGCTTTTGTTGTAAGATCCCCGCCTGCGCGAGGATGACGGAGCGGGATAAAATACTCGTTTATTGATCATTTGACCGTGGTAGTGAAATCTTTAGACATAGTTCAAAGATTTCTCGGCTACGCGGTGCTTCGCTCGAAATGACGATTGAAAATTAATCGTCATTCCTGACTTGATTGGGAATCTTAATGCGCTATAATGCTTGTGTTTTAAGATTCCCGCCTGCGCGAGGATGACGGAACAGGATAAAATGGCGACTAAAATAAGTCGTCATTCCTGACTTGATTGGGAATCTTAATGCCCTATAATGCTTTTGTTGTAAGATCCCCGCCTGCGCGAGGATGACGGAACGGGATAAAATACTCGTTTACTCGTCAATTCGACCATAGGAAGAAAACTTTCTCTAATGGTCGGTGTCCCACCGACCATTTATTATATTATTTCTTCAACAGCGTATCAATCTCCGTATTAAATTCTTTCACAAACTCATCATAAAATTTCCCTGTTGCAGGGCCATTAAAACCGGTATGTATCTGTGCTACATTACCTTGTTTATCAATAATGATTGTGGTTGGGAAAGAGAGAAAAGAATCGAGGGCTGGCAAAGATTCAGATACCACCTGTTTATCAGCAGTACCGGCAAGTACCTGATCGTACTCAATACCAAAGCGTTCGCGGAAGCGGTTCATTACTTTTTTAGCGTATTCAGGCTCGGTAGAGCGTTCGTAATGCAAGGCAATAATTTCAACACCCCGTTTTTTGTTTTCTTTATACCATGGTGCAATAAAAGTAGCTTCATCTACACAGTTAGGGCACCAGCTCCCTGTTATGGTTAATATCACAACTTTATTTTTGTATTTTTCATCCTTTAGTGAAATCTTTTTACCATTTACATCAGGGAAACTGAAATCGAGTGTTTTATAACCCTTTTTAAGGTAAGTAAGTTTATAAGGATCAGGTAGGGCAGCATCCTTATTTTTAGTTCCTGTAAATGGCTGACTTCCTCTTGCACCTAAAATCTCGCCTGTTAAAGTACCATCAGGTTGGAAAGTTCCTTTGTAATAAGCTGGTGAAGAACCAATAAAGCTGGATAGCTGAAATTCATTTCCTTCTACTATGCCTTCAAGAAATCGCGAATCGCCGGTTACACGAAGAAAAGTACCTGTAAGTTTATTGCCTGTTTGCTTAAATAGCCCTACAGTTTTTTCCTCTTTGCCATTAGGCGATTTAAAAACTACATGGTAACTGCCAGAATAATCTGCTGTGGCGGGTTTATTATTGGAATTAAAACGGAAGTTTTTGCGTTGAGCAACAATTGTTAAAGGTTTACCTGTTTTATCCTGTTTTCGTAATGTACCATTTAGCTGGTCACCATCAATCGCAAAGGCCAGTTCGTTATCAAATTGATCAAGTTTAACAAAAAGAGAATCTGTAGTTTGCGTTACTACGCCACCTTCGAAACTTTCTTCAGCATTGCGAAAATATAATTTCTGCTGACCGCCTTTTTCATTAATCTCAAAGTTGAATGGAATTTCTAATCCTTCCTTTACTTTGGCTATTCCGCGCCAGTTACCCAATGCTACAAAGGCTTTAGTTGCTTTTGCGCTGGTTTTTAGCTTTTGGCTATTTGCTAAAGCAGTATTTCCCTGAGCGTATGTAAGTGATGTTGATATGGCCAATAAGGCTGATAAAATAATTTTCGAATTCATTAGGACTGTTTTAATCGACTAAATTAGTAGACAAATATACGGGTATATTGAGCAAAGAAAAAATATTTCAATAAAAATCTACAAAAACTATAGGATAAATGGAATTAGTTATACCTTTGCTGCAGTTATTTTAAAATACTTATCAAGAAAGGCGGAGGGAATGGCCCTATGAAGCCTTAGCAACCAGCTATTTGTTAGAAATGGTGCTAAATCCATCCCGGATGAATCTGGGATAGTTAAGTCAGTTGTTTGCATATCCTTATCAAAATATATGGGGCACTTCTGATTTAAGAGGTGCTTTTTTTTGCTCTGCTGCATTCTTGATTAGTAAAAATGTTATAAATAAAATCATCCAAATGGAAAAAACAGACGAGCAAAAATTAAATTATTTAAATCCTTGCACATATACCCGAATGTGTAAGCCCTGTTAGCACTGCTACCAGGTTAACAGGCTTTTTCTAGGCTAACCAATCCTTTAGTAATATGAAAATTAACACGGTTTAATCGTGGTGGAATCGTTTTGCCCAAATTATTATCCCTTTTACTAATTATTAACTACACACATGCTTAAATTTATTAAATCAACAGCGTTTATTCTGCTGCTCTTTTATAGCACAGCAGCTATCCGCTCAAAATGCAACGGTTTCCGGTACGGTAAAATCGGCAGATGGAGAAACACTTCCCGGTGTATCCATTCTTTTAAAGGAGACCAAGCAAACATCAATTACTGATGGTAAGGGCGCTTTTTCTATAAATGCACCCGATAAAGGTACTTTAGTATTCTCTTACATTGGTTTTAAAACCCAGGAAATACAAATCAGCAAAAATGGACCGATTTCGGTTGTATTGCAATCGAGCGATAATGCACTTGATGAGGTAGTGGTAACTGCGTTGGGTATTTCGCGACAAAAGAAATCTTTAGGTTATGCGGTTCAGGAACTTAAAGGACAGGATTTGGCTGAAGCGAAAGAATCTAACCTGGTGAATGCATTGGCAGGTAAAATTGCCGGTGTAAGGGTAACCAACAGTCAGGGCAGCATGGGTTCTTCGCGGGTGGTAATCAGAGGTGAAACTTCAATTGCAGGTAACAACCAACCTTTATTCGTGGTGGATGGGATTCCTGTAGATAATTCGCAGTTAAATTCTGCCGGGGCAAGAGATTATGCCAATACCATCTCGGATATTAACCCGGAAGATATAGAATCGATCAGTGTTTTAAAGGGCCCCAACGCGGCTGCTTTATATGGCTCAAGGGCTGCTGCAGGGGTGATTTTAATTAAAACCAAAACCGGAAAATCAAAAAAAGGATTGGGGATTGCCATAAACTCAAATGCTGTGTTAGAAACCTTATTAACGCTCCCCTGTTTATCAAAATGCATTTGGTCAGGGATCCGAAGGTAAATTCAGCTATGTAGATGGTGCGGGCAAAGGCATTAACGATGGGGTAGATGAAAGCTGGGGGCCAAAATTGGATGGAAGATTAATTCCTCAATTCTTTTCTAAAGGAGTTGCTGTTCCATTTGTTGCACACCCGGATAATGTACGCGACTTTTTTCAAACCGGATATTCATTAAACAATGGTGTATCAGTTGCTGATGCAGGAGAAAAATACGATTACCGGATTTCGTACAATAACCTTAAACAGGTAGGCATAGTGCCAAGCTCAGGTCAGGGCAAAAATTCATTTGTATTAAATACATCTCTAAAAATAACACCAAAGCTTACTTTAACGGCTAATGCCAATTATAGCAAACTCAATTCAGATAATTTACCTGGCACAGGTCGTCACGATCAACAAGTACGATGTTGCAGTTTACGTGGTTTGGCAGGCAGGTTGATATTAACCAGTTGAAAAACTATTTAGACGAAAATGGAAAAACGTTTAACTGGAACAACAGTTACTATAGCAATCCATATTGGGTGGCTTATGAGAATACTGTTTCGCAAAACCGTAACCGGATTATTGGAAGCTTGGCACTGAATTATAAAATTATCGATGGCCTTGATTTTAATTTCCGATCGGGTACCGATTATTATACCCGACAGGCGTAAAGTAAGAATTGCTTATGGTACCAATGGAACGCCATTCGGCTCCTACACAGAAAGTGCGTTTGCGGTGAATGAAAATAATACCGATGCAACATTAAACTTCAACAAACAGCTAAATGAAGATTTTAGTCTGGAATTGTTGGGTGGTGGTAACATCCGTAAACAATCCATTGAACAAAACGATCAGAGTGCGCCTAAATTGGCCATTGCCGGATTGTACACGCTTAAGAACTCACGCGATCCTTTAATTTCTTCAAATAATTTATCGCGCTTAAAATCGTATAGCGTTTATGCATCCGGGCAGATAGGATTTAGAAATTACCTTTTTGCCAACATCACCGCCCGTAACGATTGGTCATCTACTTTACCTGCACAGAACAGATCTTACTTTTACCCATCGTTTAACGGAAGTTTTGTAGCTACCGAAGCTTTTGATATCAAAAGTGAAGCCCTTAATTATTTAAAAATCCGTGGAGGTTGGTCTAAAGTGGGTAAAGATGCAGATCCTTACCGATTGATTAATACCTATGCATTTGGTGCGCCATTTAATATCGATCCGGAATTACTTAAGTTATACCCTGATATTGTAAGTGCTAACCCTCAGTTAAGCCCTGGATCGATAGATTTAAATCCCAATTTAAAACCAGAAACTACAACTTCTACCGAACTGGGTGTTGAAGCTGTGTTTTTTAACAAAAGGTTACGTTTCGATTTAAGTGCTTATAATACAAATAGTTACAATCAAATTTTGGCGGCCGATGTAAGTCAGAGTACAGGTTTCAGTTCAAAACTACTTAATGCCGGAAAAATTAACAATAAAGGGATCGAAGCACAGTTGGGTATTACACCAATAAAAAAAGCTTTTACATGGGATATTGATTTCAACTTTGCAGCAAACAGAAGCAGGGTAATAGAATTGGATGCCGAAAAATTATTAACCAACTATGTTGTGGCATCAAGCACAGCGCAGGTAATTGCTACTGTTGGGCAGCCTTATGGTTCGCTTTTCGGAACAGCCTTTTTAAGGGATGGAAACGGAAACATTATTGTTAATGCTACAGGTGCACCTGCTACAAATCCTAATAAACAGGTACTTGGAAAATATACACCAGATTGGATTGGTGGAGTATACAATACTTTTACTTATAAAGGTTTAAGCTTAGGTGTTTTGGTTGATGCAAGCATTGGTGGTTCTATCTACAATGGTACTTACTCAACTGGTACCTATACAGGTGTATTGGCTTCTACATTGCCTGGCAGGGCGGCAGAATATGGTGGTATATCTTATTATTATCCGGATAACAAGAAAGAGAATGGAACAGTTAGGGTAAATGGAACAGCACCAGCGGGGGTTACTGTTTATGATGATGGGGTTATTTTTGATGGCGTAACAGCTGATGGTAAGCGCAACGAAAAGATATTGCCCGCTCAACAATATTATAAATCATTCAGAAATATTGATGAATCAAGCATATTCGATGCTTCTTATGTTAAACTTCGTGAGGTGAAGTTAAGTTATAACCTGCCCGCCAAATGGCTTCGTCCGCTAAGTTTACAAGGCGTTTCAGTATCGCTTGTTGGCCGTAACCTGTGGATCATCCACCGCAATACAGTAGATATCGATCCAGAAGTGGCTTTTAATACTGGTAACGGTCAGGGTTTAGAGAGTTTATCTAATCCCAGCACACGCAGTTACGGCATCAACTTAAATGTTAAATTTTAAATATTTCGATCATGAAAAATAAAAAACTATATATACTCGCCATTTTAGCTATTGCATTTGCATCTTGCAATAAGGAGCTTGATGAAGTAAATATCAATCCGAATGCTCCGGAAATTCCATCACCAGATTATTTATTAACGGGAGCCATCAAAAACACGTCAGATACTTACTGGGGAACTACCAATAATCTTAATTCGAGTTTGCTTTTCGTACAACATTGGGCTAAAGTTCAATATACAGAAGAAGATCGGTTTATCTATTCGAACAGCAGTTTTACCGCCTTATGGGCTACAGGATATGCGCAGAGTATAGCAGGTTTAAATAAAGTAATTGAGCTGGGCGATGCACAGGCGAACCCGAATTATAAAGGTGTGGCACTTGTGCTTAGATCATGGGTGTTTTTATTGCTTACTGATGCTTATGGCGATATCCCTTATACCCAGGCCGGCAAGATTAAACAGTTTGTTACGCCTGTTTATGATAAACAAAGGGATGTGTACTTCAATATCTTAAATGATTTGAAATCTGCACAAAGTGTATTGAACGCTACTTCAGGTGCTCCAAAAATTTCTGGCGATATCCTTTACGGTGGAAACATTACACACTGGAAAGAATTTGCCAACTCATTACGTTTGCGAATTGCACTGCGTATTGCAGATAAGGAACCTGCAAAATCCAAAGCAGTTATCGACGAGATTAATGCCGAAGGAGGAAGCTATATCAATAGTAATGTTTTTAATGCAAAACTAGTTTACCAGGCTTCACCACAACAAAATCCGGTGGCTGCATCATTCGAAACCCGTAATGATTACAGGATCAGTAAAACCATTGTTGATAAACTTATTGGTTTAAATGATCCACGATTGCCAGTTTATGCTAGTAAAACGGAAAATGCGCCACAAGGATATGTTGGTATACCGAATGGCTCTACCAACTCTGAAGCGAGTGCGATTGGTTTGGCAAACTCTTCAAAACCAGGTGCTTATTTTTTAAACCCACTTGCGCCAGCAGTAATTATAAGTTATGCCGAAGTGCTTTTCGATAGGGCAGAAGCAGCAGCACGCGGTTTTACTTCAGAAAATGCAGCAGACTTATACAAACAGGCCATTATAGCTTCGTTTAACCAGTATGGCATAACAGGAAGCCCTGTAGATGCTTACCTTAACCAAGCAGCAGTACAATACGATGCTGGTAACTACAAAAAATCTATCGGTGAGCAAAAATGGATTGCTTTATTTGGTCAGGGTTTAGAAGCCTGGGCAGAACAAAGAAGATTGGATTATCCGCAGTTAACGGCTTCTGTAAATACAGTGTTGAACGGTAAAATTCCGGTACGTTTTATTTATCCAGGTACCGAGCAATCGTTAAACGGTCAGAATTATAAAAATGCAGTGAGCAACCAAGGACCAGATTTATTAACCACCAAACTTTGGTTTGATGCTTTTTAATTAAATGGTAAGTAACATGAAAATCTTTAATAAACAGGTTTACATCATTGCGAAGAACGAGGCAATCTTAATGCGCTGGCTAGTAGCGATCGTTTTATGATTGCTTCTACGTTTCTCCTCGCAATGGCGATAGCTTTACCACTGCAAACTGAAAATAATGTAGTGTTGAAGGGTTTATTATAAGATTTCTCCGCTTTGCTTTGGATAAAATAACGATTGATGGATAGATTTTATCAATGAGAGGTAAAAGTAGAATTCCAATAAAAAAAGCGTTCCAAAATTAAATCGGAACGCTTTTTTTATTTAATCTTCAAAGAAAGAGATACCTCACATCTGGAGATTCCTCTTTTTTTCGAGGTATTCATCTCGCTAAATCTTCAGCAGCATTGCTCGCCCTATTTTTTAAGTCTTCAGTATATCCTTTTGCTTTATCAGCCCATTGCGGTGCTTTATCCAATAATTCATCTACGATTGATTGTCCAGTGATTGGATCTTTCTTGGTGATATATTTAACGCCTGCATATACTGCAGCGCCAATAATTGCTGTTTTTAAAATTCCCATGTTCTTTTCTTTTTTTTATAATTAACATTTCAAAATCACTAAAAGTTTTAGATGATTTTGAAGCCCCGTTGTTACAAAGTTTTATCTTATTGGCAATTAATAGCCATCAGAATAGCATTATATAGGCTACATTTAAAATAATCGGCAAATACCATGGCGTTGGTTATAGCAGCATTAAATTGTAAATTACTATTTAAAAATTAATGATCATTTTATAAATCAGCCTTGCAAGATCGGCTTGCATGATAAATATTACATACATAATCATGATTAAATTTATATATTTCGGCCTAATTAACCTCCTATAAAATCGATTAAACCAAATATTGCTGCATGAATAAGGAAAAGCTGTTCAATGAAATCAAAGAGTTGAGCATCATAAATTCTTTCTCGAAGCACGAACAGCTTGTACAGGGAATCATTAATGGCTTAAACCATAAGTTAATTGCCAAGGGCGATATTTTGCCCTCGGTAAACGAAATGATGAGAGAAACCGGTTTCGCTAAAGAAACCATCGGTAAGGCCTATAAGGAGCTGATTAGCAGGGGGATTTTGGAGTCGAAAAATAGGATGGGTTATTTTGTAGCTACTGACGATACCGAGCAACACCTTAAAGTTTGTTTGTTAATTTATGCATTTGATACTTTCCAGGAGACTTTTTACCAGAATTTTCGTGATCATTTAGGCGAAAACATCCAGGTTGATGTATATTTCCACCACAACAATTTTAGTGTTTTCGAATCGATCATCAACAGCAATAAAGGGCAGTACGGCCTGTATGTTGTAGCCCCGATAGAAAGTGAGGCTGCCAAAGTGGTATTGGAACAGTTACCTAAAGAAAAGTTGCTCATCGTAGATCGGTACATAGCACTTAAAGGCGAGTATTCGTACATCGTTCAAGAATTTAAGAAAGCATCATACAACGCTTTTTTACAGCTTCCCTCCAGGATCAAAGAATTTTCTCAGTTTGTTTTCTTCTTCAAACCATCGTCGGCCGAACCGAATGAAGTACTGCTTTCTTTTAAACGTTTTGTGAAAGAATTTAAAATTAACGGGGTAATTAAAAACAGTTATGAACCGGGCAGCATTGAGCGCGGAAAGGTTTATTTTACCATTCACAACCTCGAACTTTGGGAAATGCTTAAAGATACCAAGGTGAAAGGATTGAAAGTGGGCAAAGATTTAGGCATTCTCTCTCATAACGATGATAACGTAAAAGAGATCATTTTTGATGGAATTACCACATTTTCGATTGATTTTGCCGAAATGGGTCGTTTAGCAGCCGAATTTGTGCTCAACCTGAAGCCTATAAAACATGTAATGGAAAATAAACTTATCAGAAGAAATTCTCTTTAACACCATCGCGTGGGTACTACAGCAATCATTAGCTTTATTTTGTTTACGGTACTTGCCGCAACAATATCCTATTTTAAAACAAGGAAAACACAGCGCACCACCGTCACAGGCTTTTTTTTCGCCAACCGAACAAACGGCTTTATTATCATTGGTGCTTCACTTTTTTTAGCAACATCAGCGCCAATCAGTTTATCGGCGAAAACGAATCGGTTTACATCAATAACATGTCGGTAATAGGGTGGGGAATCTCCTCTATTCTGGCCATGATCATTGTATCCGAATTTTTTATTCCTATTTATTTCAAAACAGGCATCCGCACAATTCCCGATTTTTTAGAGAAACGTTACGACAAGCAAACCAAAACGCTCGTATCGGTCGTATTTCTTTTTAGTTACATCATAAACCTGCTTCCATCGGTACTTTATGGTGGGGCTGTTGCTTTTAGTAACCTGATTAACCTTTCGGGTTTTCACCTGTCGTATTGGGAAAGTATATGGATATTTGTATGGGTAATGGGTTTAATCGGTTCGGTTTATACCATTTTAGGTGGTTTTAAAGCTATTACCATTTCTGATACTGTGCTGAGTGCCGGTATGCTCATTTTAATTATAGCCCTGCCTTATTATGGATTGCGTTATTTGGGAAATGGCGATTTCTTTGGCGGACTTTCTGCCGTACTCTCTACCAAAAAAGAACACCTTAACTCAATTGGGAGTAGCAGTGATGCCGTACCATTTTCGACCTTGTTTACAGGAATGCTGATTGTTAATCTATATTACTGGGGGATGGAGCAGTACATTATTCAGCAGGTGCTGGCGGCCAAAAGTTTGGAAGAGGGGCAGAAAGGAATTGCGTTAACCTGTTTTGCCAAATTGCTATGTCCGTTACTGATTAATATACCGGGTTTAATCGCTGTACATTTGTACCCCGTTTTAAGCAATACCAACCAGGTATTTCCGCTGCTGATTAAAGATGTGTTGCCTCCGGTTTTAACCGGTTTATCGGCCTGTGTGCTTTTTGGTGCTGCCATTACCACTTTTAATGCCGGGTTAAACAGTTCGAGTACTTTATTTCTTTTAAATTTATACAAACCCTTTAAAGAAAAACAAGGCCAAACCCTTTCAGATAAAAGTTTATTGCGTACAGGGCGGTTGTTTCAAATTGCGGTTTCACTTTTTGCAATGGTTTTTGCGCCATTTATAATTTTCTCTAAACATGGTTTTTACGAGTACCTGCAAAAAATAAGCGCAATATTTAGTCTGCCAATTTTTACAATCATTTTTTTAGGGTTTATTACCAAAAAAATGCCCCCCATAGCTGCTAAAATCGGAATGATTTTCTTTATCACCTGTTACGTATTAAGCGAATGGGTATTTACCATTCACCTTCATTACCTGCACACACTTGCCATTATTTTCTTAATCACCATCGCATTAATGTTGATTATTTCCAAAATGCATCCCAATCAAAGTCCTTACAAACTCGTTCTGGATAATAAAATAGAAATAATTCCATGGCGCAGCAGGCATTATTACCATGCAGTATTAATTTCGCTCATGGCACTCGTCTTTTTCATTTTTTCGAGCTACATACTGGCCTAAGCTGATTGATTATTCTTAAACGTTTTATTTAAGAAACTTGGATTATTAATTATTTTGTTTATCATTGTATCAGAAAATAATAGGATAGGATAGGATAGGTCAAAAATTACAATTTGTGATCTTTCTTTAACCATTTTGTTTCTCCTTAAAAAAAGGGCATAGGGCAAATAAGATGTTTAAGTAACTGTTCTTCAATCCTGAGCATATTTTCTATTAACCAAATAATCCAAAATTATGAGAAATTTTACTACATGTGCAGCAATGCAAATCTTTGCTTCGATTGCAAAAAGATGGCGAACAGAGTTACAAAATCTTAAAAGAGATTAATTCCTGTCTATTCACATCTACCTACAATTTTTTAATTCATCATTTAAAAGCTAATTGGCAAATGAAGCAATTATTTTTGTTTTTTAGGCACCTTTCGGTGTCTGGCAGGCTGAAAAAATGCATTGGTATCGGCAGGTTCGGTACTTGTATTTTTCCTGATTTTTATGCCTGTAAAAGGTTATTCCCAGGTGGGAAAGAAAACCATTACAGGTAAAGTTACGGATACTTTGGGAGTAGGGCTTCCGGGTGTAACCGTGGCAGTAGTGAACAAGGTTAATGTGGGTACCCAAACCGATAATAATGGTAAATATGTACTTGATGTAGCTCCGGGAGAAATTCTTCGGTTTTCATACGTGGGTTATCGCGAACAAAGAGCTACTGTGGGTACAGCTAACGTACTAAACATTAAATTGGCAGAAGAAAACATGCTTTCTGAAGAGGTTGTTATTACCGCCCTTGGCCAAAAGCAACGCAAAGAAGCTTTAGTAGGCTCGGTTACTACAGTAAAAGTAGGTAACCTTAAAATCCCTTCAAGTAATTTAACCAATGCACTTTCGGGGCAGATTGCAGGTGTAATCGGTTACCAGCGTAGCGGACAGCCGGGACAAGATAATTCGCAGTTCTTTATCCGCGGGGTAACTACTTTTGGTTATAAACAAGATCCGCTAATTTTAATTGATAACGTTGAACTAACCAGTTCTGACCTTGCAAGGCTTCAGGTAGATGATATTGAAAGTTTTTCTATCCTTAAAGATGCAAGTGCTACAGCATTATATGGCGCAAGGGGAGCAAACGGCGTAATTTTGGTTGCAACTAAATCAGGTAAAGAAGGGAAGGCGAAAATTAGTTTCCGTTTGGAGAATTCTGCATCTCAGTCAGTTCAGAGTTTACAACTTGCAGATCCAATTACTTACATGAGGCTTTTTAATGAAGCCACTATTGGAAGAGGAATGGATCCTATGTTTACGCCTAATCAGATTATCAATACCCAGGCAACGATTAATAAAAGCCCTGGTTATAACGAATATGTTTACCCAGCGGTTGATTGGCTTGATATGCTGTTTTAAAAAACGCACGAGTACGCAAAGGGCTAATCTTGGTATTAGCGGAGGCGGTGGCGTAGCCCGTTATTATATTGCAGGCTCTTATAACCTTGATAATGGTATACTTAAAGAAGATGAGCGGAATAACAACGATAATAATGTGAAGTTCCGCAATTATCAACTTCAGGTCTAACATTAATATAGATTTAAGCAAAACAACAGAAATGGTGGTGCGTTTATCCGGTAATTTCAGTGAGTATAACGGACCTTTGGCTACAGATGGTGGATTTTCTACCGATTTATACAATATCGCTGTACATACAAGTCCTGTTTCATTTCCCGCATTTTATCCAGCTGATGCGGCCAATCAGAATGCTCAGCATATTTTATTCGGAAATAGAGGTGGAGCGGGAGTTAACAGTATTCTGGATAATAATCCCTATGCTGCTATGTTACGCGGCCACAAGAATTCATCCGAATCTCGCATGTCTGCGCAGTTTGAAGTTAACCAAAAATTAGATTTCTTTACAGAAGGTCTTTCATTCAAATCTATTTTTAGCACAAACCGGTATTCTTATTTTGATTCGCAAAGAGCCTATTCACCTTTTTACTATAATATTGGTTCCTATGATAAACAAAGCAATACCTATGTTTTAAATTGGCTTAATTCATCTGTAACTGATGGTGCACCCAATATTGCACAAGAATACCTGTCTTATAACCCCGGCAATACCAATATCAATACTTTCCTGTATGCACAGGCATCATTAAATTATGATAAGGCTTTTGGCAACCATAATGTAAGTGGCACAGTAATCGGTACCGCACAACAAACTGTGTTTAGTAATGCAAGTTCATTACAAAATTCGCTTCCCTACCGAAACCTGGGTTTAGCCGGACGCTTAACTTATTCGTACAAGAGCCGTTATTTTGTTGAAACCAATTTTGGCTATAACGGATCTGAAAGGTTTTCGGAAGATCATCGGTTTGGTTTTTTTCCAACCATTGGTGCAGGATGGGTGCTTTCTAATGAAGAATTCTGGAAGGGTGGAATTTCCAATGTAGTTAATCGCTTAAAATTAAGAGGTAGTTATGGTATTGTGGGTAACGATGCTATTGGAGCACAACGTTTCTTTTATATCTCTGATGTGAATTTAAACGGTGGCGGAAATTATGCTCAGTTTGGTTTCAATGGTGGCTCTAACCGCAGTGGGGTATTTATTAACAATTATGAAAATAAGGATGTTACGTGGGAAACATCACAACAAACCAATTTAGCTTTGGAAGCTACACTGTTCAAAAACCTGAATTTAATTGCAGAGGTATACAATAACTATCGTTATGATATTTACATGAGCCGTGCAAATCTGCCAACTACACTTGGTTTAGAAGCCAGTGTGGGAGCAAATGTTGGGGAGGCTAGATCGCGAGGTATTGATTTATCATTAGATTATAAGTTTAATGTAAATGTGTTTTCTTTCGCTGTACGCTCTAACTTAACTTTTGCTAAAAATAAATACATTAATTATGAAGAACCGCAATGGGCAGAATCTTATAGATATACTACAGGGCAGCCCATTAGCAGGAACTATGGTTACATTGCCGAACGTTTGTTTGTTGATGATAAAGAAGTACAAAATTCACCCACACAAATCTTTTCTGCAAATGGTAAGGCTCCTCGTGCCGGCGATATTAAATACCGAGATTTAAATAATGATGGTAGAATTGATGAGGCAGATAAGGCTTATATAGGTTTTCCTCAATCTCCGGAAGTAGTATACGGTTTTGGATTTAGTTCATCATACAAAGGTTTCGATCTTTCTGCCTTTTTTACTGGTCAGGATAGAATGACTTTCTTTATCGATCCAACACGGGTAAGTCCATTTGTTCCCAGTAACCAGCAATACATTATAGGAAATACCCAATTGCTTAAAGATTTTGCCGATAATCACTGGTCGCCAGAAAACCAAAATCTTTATGCCCTTTATCCTAGATTGGCTGTAAACAGTGCCGATTTAGAAAACAATGCACAAACCAGTACCTGGTGGATGAGAAACGGGCGGTTGATGAGGTTAAAATCAGTGGAGTTTGGCTATACCCTCCCTCAGCGAATTTCATCAAAAATTAAGCTTAATTCCTGCCGGATTTACTTCAATGGACTGAATCTCCTAACCTGGAGTCCGTTTAAAATGTGGGATCCCGAACAAGGTGGAAACGGCTTTGCCTATCCGATACAAAAGGTATTCAATGTTGGTCTTAACGTAACGTTATAATGAAAACGATAAAAAAATATTTCAAATACAGCTGCATTGTTTTAATCCTTTGCAGCACTGTATCCTGTAAAAAATACCTGGATGTAACCCCTGATGATATTGGTACGCTTGACTATGCTTTTAGGAATAGAAATGAAGCAGAAAATTACCTTTACTCATGTTATGCCTATTTACAAAGGATGAACGATGTAGCTTCAAATCCAAGTTTTACCACATCATCAGAATTGATATATTCCAATACCCTTGATAATTTCCAAGGATTTAACAGAACCGGCTTTAATTTGCTGCGCGGAACTCAGACAGCTGCAAAACCAGGTTTAAATACCTGGGATGGCGAAGAAGGAAGCTATAGCCTTTGGCGTTCCATCAGGATTTGTAATATCATGCTGGAGAATATTGACAAGCCAATTGATTTAGGTGCAACAGAAAAAAAGCGCTGGACCGCCGAAACTAAGTTTTTAAAAGCCTATTATCATTACGTTCTGTTTAAAATGTATGGTCCAATACCGCTGATTAAAAACAATTTAGCTATAAACAGCACTACTGATGAGGTAAGAATCAAACGTGCTACAATTAATGAATCGGTTGATTATATCGTATCGCTTTTAGACGAAGCAATTCCTGATTTACCAGCAACAATTACCAGCCAGGCTACAGAGTTGGGGAGAGTAACCAGCGTAATTGCACTTTCGGTAAAGGCAGATGTGTTGGCAACAGCAGCTAGTCCACTTTTTAACGGTAATCCTGATTATATAAGCTTTAAAGATAAAGAAGGAATAAGTCTTTTTCCATCTGCTTATGATGCACAAAAATGGAAGAAAGCCGCTGATGCTGCCAAAGTTGCCATTACTGCAGCAGAAGCACAGGGAATTAAGTTATATACTTTCACTTCACCATCAACCGTTGGCAAATTATCTGATTCAATAAAAAGACAGCTTGATGTCCAAAATGCTGTAGCAGAAAGATGGGAGTTAAACTCAGAAATCATCTGGGCATCAAATCCCGAATTTAATTACCAGGGATTTGCAACACCAAGACTTACAGCTAAATCAGCAGTAAATAATTTTTCGAATCCTTCAACATTTTCTGCTCCAATAAGTACGCAAGAGCTGTTTTATACCGTAAATGGTGTGCCAATTACAGAAGATAAAACATGGGATTATGCAGGTAGAAATACTATAAAAGCTGGCGATAATGCCAGTAGATACTATATACAACAAGGATATGAAACGATAAAAGGTCATTTTGCAAGAGAAACCCGTTTTTACGCAGATGTTGCTTTCGATGGTGGAATTTGGTTTGGAAATGGACGAAACAATCAGGATGATCCTTCAAATCCTTTATACTATGTATCAGCAAGAGGTAACGGTTTTGCAGCACCAAGTGATAACATCAGATTAAACATTACAGGTTACTGGCCTAAAAAATTGGTAAGCTATGCTTCAGTTTATGATGATGGTTTTCAGCCTTCTGCCTTCCGTTTGCCATTGATTAGATTAGCGGGATTATATCTCCTTTACGCTGAAGCGTTAAATGAAGTAAACGGACCAACAGCAGAAGTATTCACTTATATTGATAAGGTTAGACAAAGGGCTGGTTTACAAGGTGTACAGGCCTCATGGACCAACTTTTCAAGAAACCCCAATAAATTTAGTACCAAAGATGGTTTAAGGCAGATTATTCACCAGGAAAGACGGATTGAATTGTGCTTTGAAGGCCAGAGTGGCTGGGATTTAAGAAGATGGAAAGAGCTTCAGGCGGTATTGAACAACCCGATTCAAGGTTGGAGCATTAATAATGCCGAAGCAATTAACTATTATCGTCCAACAACGCAGTTTATTCCGGTTTTTGGCTTAAAAGATTATTTGTGGCCAATTAAAAGCTACGATTTGGTGGTTAACCCAAATTTAGTTCAAAACCCTTACTGGTAGTTTAAAATATTTAAAGACATGAAGAATATTAAAAATAGTATTTACTTAGTCCTTATAATTTCCATGGCATTGAGCATTGCTGCCTGCAAAAAGATGGAAACCTATAACGATCCTGCTTCTTCAGATATGACGAAACCAGGTGTAGTATCCAATATTAAAGTTGAAAATTTTAACGGTGGCGCATACATTACCTATGCATTGCCAAACTCCAAAAATCTGTTGTATGTACTGGCCCGTTACAAAATAAATGGCGTAACCACCAGAGAAACAAAATCGAGTTATTATTCTGACTCGATTATGGTAGATGGTTTTGCGAAAAAGCAAGGTTACGAGGTTACTTTGTATGCGGTAAGCAGGGCAGAGGTTAAATCAGATCCTGTTGTGGTAAAGGTAAATCCTGATACACCACCATATTTGTTAGCCAAACCAACCATTAACGCTGAGGCAGATTTTGGCGGGATAAAAATTACCGGCTTTAATCCATTAAAAAACAATTTAGGGGTTATTGTTTTAGGTGTAAATGATGCCAATGTATCTGATGTGATTGATCAGCACTATGGTAAAACCGATACAATATCCTATTCGGTAAGAGGTTATGCACCAATTCCAAAGAAAATCGGCTATTATGTTACCGATAATTTTGGAAATATCTCCGATACAACGTACAAAACGATCACACCATTTTTTGAAACCATACTTGATCGGAATAAGTTCTTTCAATATAAACTTCCTTCGGATGGTGAGATTGCATATGGCTGGGATCTTCCTTATTTATGGGATGGTAAAACAGATGGCAACTCGAACGGATGGCACACTGCGCCAGGTGGTGCAATGCCTGCAATAGCCACCTTTGGCTTAGGCATCAGTGCAAAATTAAGCCGATTTATTTTATGGGAGAGGCCAGATGGTGGAGATAAATATGCCTACGGACATGGAAACCCAAAAGTATTCTCAATTTGGGGATCTGATTTATCCAACCCACGAGATGCGCAACTGCCATTATCAGCACCTGTTGGTACGGTAATCGGAGATTGGGTTAACATGGGCAATTATAATTTTCCAAATCCACCTTCGGGCTTAGACTCCTGTAGCACACACCACCGCAGATAATGATTTTGTAAAGGCAGGTGTAAGTTTCAACTTTCCGCTTACCGCCCCTAAAGCGCGTTATATCCGTTTGTCTGTAAGCACAACATGGTCTAACGGTACTTTTGCTCACGCAATGGAAATGGCATTTTATGGCGATCCACGGTAATAATGAATACAAAAGATAAATTTCAGTTATGAAAAATATATATAAAATTAGTGGGCTGCTATTGTTGCTGATAACAATAATCATCAGCTGCACAAAAGATGACCTTGCCTTTAAAGACTATTTAAAAGATGGCGAGATTGTTTATCCTGGTCGCGTAGCCAATATTGTAACAAAACCAGGTAATTTAAGAACAGCTTTATGGTGGAATCCAAGTCCAGATCCAAGCATCAGCAAATATGTGGTTTACTGGAACAATAATGCCGATTCAGTAGTGGTAAATTCTGGTAGCCACAATCCTTTAGATACCATTAAAGTAACCATTCCCAACTTAAAAGAATATACATATACTTTTACCGTATATTCTTACGACGCACAAGGCCATAAATCGATCCCGATTGAAGCCAGAAACGTTAGGGTATATGGCCCATTATACCAATCAGGGCTATTAAACAGGCCATATAACGCAACAAATCCCTATATTCTAAATGGAAACGGATCTGTACAGTTAAATTTTAAAACGCCAGATACCATTAATGTAAATACCATTGTTCGCTATACCAATACCACGGGTGCTACCATAGATAAAATACTTTTGCCTGCAGATACAGCTCTTACGCTAACCGATTATAAAGCAGGAACAAGTATATTGTACAAATCATCTTATATTCCAGGTAAGGGATCATTAGATGTGTTTGCCGTAAGCGATTTTTCTACCTTTCCTCAAATTTTTACTTATGTACTTTGCGACCGTTCGCTTTTTGCAGAAGTACGTTTGCCTGGCGATGCACAAACTTATGAGTCTGGCACAAGCATCAGCAAGCTTTGGGATGGAAGTGTTGGTCCGCAGAGTTATCCTAATATTTTTCACAGTGCAGGTAACAGCGGTATGCCACATGTAATTACCTTCGATTTAGGTAAAATTTATACTAATTTATCGCGTATAGAAGAAACCGGAAGAGATTGCTGTAATAATCCCGATCGCTTCGAAGTTTGGGGCACAGCCGATTTAAGCAACGCCACCACAACATTATCGGCAAGTGATAATGGCTGGCCTGCACAAGCAATAAGCAAAGGATGGACTTTATTAAAAGATGTAACCAGAACGGATGACGGGAAAAATGCTTTTACTGCTGAGTTAGATAATGCAGGTAAACCGATTCGTTATATTCGCATTAGGATTAAACATGTAACAACTGGAGATGGAAATTATAGCAATATGAGTGAAATCAGGTTCTGGAACAAACAGTAACAACACAAGCGTCGTCATTTCGACTGTAACGGAGTCCGGATGTTAAATTAGGAGAGAGCTGTCTTAATAAATTTCTCTTCCTCGTTTCACTACGGTCGAAATGACGATTGCTTTAGTAGAAAGGGATTAATTAATTGTAGTTACCCTGAATTTATTTCTGAGTGTACGATATATAATAGATGCTGAAATGAATTCAGCAAGAGGATTTTTATTAACTTAATCCATTACAAATTACAATAACACACAAATTAAAATATGCATCGAAAGTTACTGATCATTACTTCACTATTCTTCTTTTTAACGGCTAACTATGCAATGGCGCAACAAAAGCCGCTATTGCTTTGGTACGATAAACCTGCCAAAATATGGGAAGAAACCCTTCCTTTAGGCAACGGTAAACTCGGCATGACGCCTGATGGAGGCGTCGATAAAGAAAACATAGTGCTTAACAACATTACCTTGTGGAGTGGAGGAAAACAGGATGCCAATAATTATGAAGCCTATAAGAGTTTGCCAAAAATCAGACAACTCATTCTTGAAAGCAAAAATGATGAAGCCCAAGAATTGGTTAACCGCAATTTTGTGTGCAAAGGGCAGGGCTCAGGAGGGGCAAACTGGGGTAAATATCAAACTTTGGGCAATTTGCAGCTTGAGTACGAATATCCTGGAGTTAAGGAAACAAAACCTGAAGCCTATAAAAGGACTTTATCACTCGATCAGGCAGTAGCTGTTACTGAATTTACGCTCAACGGTGTGAAATATAAGCGGGAATATTTTTGCAGTTTTGATGATGATGTTGCTATTATCCGCATAACATCCGATCAACCTAAAAAACTAAATTGCAACATTTCCATTAACAGACCCGAAAAGGCAACACTTGCCAGCCAGGGCAATGAATTGTTGATGTTCGGTCAGTTAGATAACGGAACCGATGGAAAAGGCATGAAGTACATGAGCCGGGTGAGCACAACACTTAAAGATGGCACGGTTACGAGCCAGGGCAACATACTTAAAATTAAAGATGCAACCGAAATTATCATTTATGTTGCCGCTGAAACTGATTTTATCCATTCTGATTTCGAATCAAACGTAAAAAATGTACTTCAGGCAGCAAAGAAGAAAGCTTTTGCAACTGAACTGGCCAATCATCGTGCAAACTTCGGTAAGTTATTTAACCGCTTAAAAATTAATTTGGGTGAAGGTGATGCAGCAAAACTGCCTACAGATGTTAGGTTAGAACGCTATTATAAAGATTACAAAAATGATGTATCGCTTAGCGCATTATTTTTCCAGTTTGGCCGGTATTTAAGCATCAGTAGCACCCGGGTTGGGCTTTTACCTCCAAATCTTCAGGGTTTATGGGCAAATCAGATCAACACACCATGGAACGGAGATTACCACCTGGATGTTAACGTACAGATGAACCACTTCGCTATTGAGCCTGCTAATCTTTCTGAACTTAATCTTCCACTGGCAGAATTGGTACGAAATTTAACTGCAAATGGCGCAAAAACAGCGAAAGCTTATTACAATGCTGATGGGTGGATTGCACATGTAATTACAAATGTTTGGGGATTTACAGAGCCCGGAGAAAGTGCATCATGGGGTGCTTCAAATGCAGGTTCGGGTTGGTTATGCAGCAACCTTTGGGATCATTTTGCTTACAGTCGCGATTTAAAATACCTTAAAAGCATTTACCCAATTTTAAAAGGATCGGCAGCATTTTACCAGAGTGCATTGGTTAAAGATCCGAAAACGGGCTGGTTGGTTACCTCTCCATCGGTATCGCCCGAAAATAGCTTCTATTTACCAAACGGAAAAACAGCAAGCATTTCAATGGGACCAACCATTGATAACCAAATTGTGAGGGAGCTTTTTAATAACGTTATTACCGCAGCAAAACTGCTTAAGGTAGATGCAGCATTCAGTGCATCGTTACAAGAAAAACTAAAATCTATTCCACCTGTGGGTGTAATTAGTAAAGATGGCCGTATACAAGAGTGGTTGGAAGATTATAAGGAAACTGATCCTCAGCACCGCCACATTTCACACTTATATGGCGTTTATCCGGCCGGATTAATTACACCAACATCAACGCCGGCATTGGCCGAAGCCGCTAAAAAAACACTCGAAGTAAGAGGAGATGACGGCCCAAGTTGGTCTATTGCCTATAAACAGATATTTTGGGCAAGATTACAGGATGGTAACCGTGCATTTAAACTTTTTAGAGAGATTTTAAAACCTACTTTACGCACCGATATCAATTATGGAGCCGGTGGCGGTGTTTATCCGAACATGTTATCAGCCGGACCACCATTTCAGATTGACGGAAACTTTGGTGCCACCGCGGCCATTGCCGAAATGCTGATCCAGAGTCATGATGGTTTTATCGAATTGCTCCCTGCCGTACCTGATGCTTGGAAAACATTTGGCGAAATAAAGGGATTAAAAGCCAGAGGCAATTTTACAGTGGATATGAACTGGAAAAATGGTAAAATCACCTCTTATAAAATAGCTTCGGCATTACCCCAAAAGGTAAAAGTTAAAATAAACGGAAAACTGACCACCATCACATCGGTTAAACTTTAAAACTGAACATGATTTTTAAATTTTTATTCAGGCATAAGTCGCTTTTAACATTAAGCATATTGCTCTTTCTAATCAATCCGGCTTTTGCAACGGTAATAAATTATGGCAAAGCCGGAAAAATAGATTATAACCTGCAAACCGGTACTTTTAATGTGTACAATGGAAGCAAAAGCCTGTTGTTAAACGGTTTTTCTCAGGCAAATATCAATCAAAAGATAGTGAGCTCGAAAGAATACAAACAAATTAGCTATACCAAATCTTCAATTAAAGATGGATTTGGAGAAGGTTTTAAATATAGTTTTCATTTAAAGCAGAAAGGTTTACCCGATATGCTTCAAATATTTTATACTTATAGCAATGCTGATTATTTTCTGATCGAAATTACATTAAAAGGAGCTGATTTATCGAGTAACCACATGGTACCTTTAAGTGGATCGCTGATTGATGACGACACTTTGGATACACCCACAAGTTTATTTGTACCCTTTGATAACGATACCTTTATTTCGTACAATACCAGCCCGCTGAAAAGTAATACAAGCAATCAAAGTGCAGAAGTTACAGCTTTATACCATGATTTATCTAGAAAAGGTATTGTAATTGGATCAGTAGAACATCAGAATTGGAAAACTGGCATCATTACGGCTATGGATAAGGATAAAAATATAAGTCTGCAAGCCATTTCCGGGTTTACCGATGAAAAAATTACCCGCGATAAAATTGAACATGGTTATTTAAAAGGGAATGCAATTAGTTCGCCAAAGGTGTTTTTTGGTGTTTTTGCTGACTGGCGCGAGGGAATGGAAACTTATGCGAAAGCAAACCGTATAGCTGAACCACCAATTGTTTTTAAATGGAAGGCGGGCACACCTGTAGGCTGGAACAGCTGGGGTGCCATGCAAGAGAAGATAACCCTAGAAAAGGCGAACCAGGTAACAGATTTTTTTGCTGATAGTTTGAAGGCCTTCAGAAATGGTGATGTGGCATATATCGACCTGGATTCGTATTGGGACAATCTTTTAACTGGAGGTTTACATGGCGATTACTCAAAACTTAAATCCTTTGCCGACCATGCAAAGACTAAAGGATTAAAACCCGGTATATACTGGGCACCTTTTGTTGATTGGGGCTTTGCTGCGGGTGGAAAACGTGTAGCAGATGGCAGTTTTTATACTTTTGAGGGCATGTGGACAAAAGTTGGTGGCGCATACCACGATCTTGATGGTGCCCGGGCATTGGATCCCACACATCCTGGTACCCAACAGCGCATTAAAACCGTAATTAATAAGTTTAAGGAATGTGGTTTCGAAATGATCAAGATTGATTTTTTAGGTCATGCCGCAATAGAATCAGACCGTTTTTACGATCCCAAAATTACAACAGGTATGCAGGCTTACAAAGCTGGTATGGAATTTCTGCTCAAACAGCTGGATGATAAAATGCTGGTATACGCAGCCATATCGCCAAGTTTGGCTTCAGGACGTTATGTTCATGTACGCAGAATTGCCTGTGATGCATTTAAATCAATAAAAGATACCGAATACACATTAAATAGCGTAAGTAACGGCTGGTGGCAAACTTACCTTTACGATTATATTGATGCCGACCATGTGGTTTTTGGCGATCAATCTGAAGGTGAAAATACAGCAAGGTTTTTATCGGCCATTGTTACCGGAACCTGCATTACCGGGGATGATTTTTCGCGCAAGGGCAAATGGACCAACACCGCAGAGCGTTTGCTGAACAACAGCGAAATTTTAGATGTTTTGAAAAATGGAAAGGCATTTGTTCCCGTTGAAGGTAATAGCGGTAAATCTGCTTCGCAACTTTTTATAAAAGATATTAGCGGTGTAAAATACCTCGCTATTTTTAATTACGAAAATGAAACGAAAGGTTACAAAATCGATTTTTCGAGATTAGGCTTAAATGCAACAGAAGTTTACCTTTCAGAAAACCTTTTAATCAAAGAAACTAATCAGCTTAAAAATAACCAGGTAATTAACCTAAAAGCCAAAGATGCTGTTATTTTTAAAATAAAACTTAAGCCCTAAAATCAACCAAATATCTATAAAACATTATTGAATTACTATTGAAAGAAATGAACAGATTACATCAACTTACCTATTATTTTAAGCATGGCGCAGTGGCAATCGCCGTTTCACTTTTTACCCTCGCAACTGTTAATGCGCAAACCATAATTCCTATTGAAACCGCTCATAATGCGTTGGTTTTACAGGCAGATGCAAAAAAAGATCTTAAAACTATTTTCTTTGGTAAAAAACTAGCCAATAAAGAAGAATATAGCCAGGTTAGCGGTCAATATAAGCAGACAGACGATTACAGTGAGCAACTTAATGCTGCCTACACCCCTTCGGGATCGAGAAACCTGGTGGAACCTGCCATAAGTGTTACACATGCAGATGGCAATAATTCACTCGATTTAAGTTACGTTGATCATACTGTTACTGCCATTGATGATAATGTAAGCCTGTTAAAAATCAGGTTGAAAGATCCTGCCTACAATTTTGAGGTAACATTATTTTACAAGTCCTTTTATAAGCAGGATGTAATTGAACAGTGGACAGAAATTAAACACAGCGAAAAAGGCATAGTGACTTTAAATAAGTATGCGTCAGCAAATTTGCACCTTAAATCGCCACATTTTTGGCTTAACCAGTACCATGGTGATTGGGCAAAAGAAATGCAGCCTGAACAAAGTGAACTTACACATGGCATTAAAACATTGGATAGTAAACTTGGTACAAGGGCCAATCTTTTCCAGCCATCGGTTTTTATGATTTCGCTTGATAAACCTGCAGAAGAAAATGAAGGTAATGTGTTGTATGGCGCTTTGGAATGGAGCGGAAATTTTAAAATCGACCTGGAGCTTGATTATCAAAATAACCTGCGCATTATTGCGGGAATGAACAATTATGCTTCACCTTACAGCTTAAAGCCTGGTGAACTGTTTACCACACCAGCATTTTTATATACTTTTTCCAACCAGGGTAAAGGAGATGCCAGTAGAAAATTACAAAACTGGGCACGTAACTATAAAATACTCGATGGTAAGGGCAGTAGATTAACACTCCTGAACAATTGGGAAGCTACTTATTTCGACTTTAACGAACAGAAACTCGCTGATTTATTAAAAGATACTAAAAAATTAGGGGTTGATTTATTTTTGCTCGACGACGGATGGTTTGGAAATAAATATCCAAGAAACGACGACCATGCGGCCCTGGGCGACTGGCAGGAAAACAAAAAGAAATTGCCAAACGGCATCTCTTCACTGGTAAAGGAAGCCGATAATGTTGGTACTAAGTTCGGTATCTGGATTGAACCTGAAATGGTAAGCCCAAAAAGCGAATTGTATGAGAAGCATCCAGATTGGGTAGTAAAACAACCTAACCGACCAGAACACTATTTCAGAAACCAATTGGAACTTGATCTTTCGAACCCCAAAGTACAAGATTTTGTTTTTGGCGTGGTTGATGGTCTGTTTACCAAAAACCCTAAGTTGGCTTATATAAAATGGGATTGTAACGCGGTAATTTACAATGCCTACTCTGCACATTTAAAAAACCAGTCGCATTTTTATATCGATTATGTAAGGGGATTGTATAGTGTATTACAACGCATTCGTGCAAAATACCCAACCGTACCAATGATGTTGTGTTCTGGTGGTGGCGGCCGGGTAGATTATGGTGCTTTACAGTATTTTACAGAGTTTTGGCCGAGCGATAATACCGATCCCTTAGAAAGGATTTTTATGCAATGGGAATATTCTTATTTCTATCCTGCCGTGAGTCAGTTCAAACCATGTTACCGATTGGGGCAAACAATCTATCAAGTTCCGAACAGATGTAGCCATGATGGGAAAGCTGGGTTTTGATATTGTAGTGAGTAAATTACCCGAAAAAGAACTTCAGTTTTGTCAGGAAGCCATTAAAAATTACAACGATGTGAAAGCAATCATCTGGCAGGGCAATCAGTACCGTTTAGCCGATCCACGTTCTGGGAGTGTAGCATCAATGTTGTATGTTAACGAAGAGAAAACCGAAGGTGTAATTTTTAATTACCAAGTGAATTACCGCTATGGTGAAAGTAGCAAATATCCGGTTAAATTAAACGGTTTGGATGCCAATAAAAAATATCAGATTAAAGAGATTAATCTTTTTCCAGGAACGAAATCGCCAATTGATGGCAGTAGAACTTATACAGGAGATTTCTTAATGAATATAGGCTTTAACCCAATTTTAAACACGGATAGGACCAGTGTAGTGTTGAAGTTTGAGGAAGTGAAGTAAAATTGAGCGATTGTCATTGCCAGGAGGACGATGAAGCAATTTTTCATGCTAGTAATTGTTTTAGAGATAACTTTCTAAGCTGGAAGACTTTCCGAAGAACGATTTAGTTAAGCCCTTCGGCTAGGCAACCATTGATAGATTTTAATAAAAAGCGTCGTCATCTCGACTGGAACGCAGTGAAATGGGGAAATCTATTACGTTAATTTCTCGGCTATGTTGGAGCGGTCGACATTGTTAGGCACGAAGCATTTTTCATATTTCTTTACTCAATTTATTATTGGATCAATACGCAAAGAGATGCTAAATAAAATTTAGCATCTCTTAAATAAATTGTGTTGTTTCAATATTTAACCTCTTCCAGGATAATACGTTTTCACATAATTAATATCTCCTTGCGAAATTGTGGTGTTGCTTGGTGCAATTGCAATATTATTGGTTGTAAAGCGCGCCTGAACAGGATAGTGCATAATTGATTTGGTATCATATTCTTTAAATAAGCTCATTAATTCACTAGAGCAACGATTTACTATATTCACGCTAATTACACGTTTAAATTAGTAAAATTGCTTAAAACGCTTTAAAATGAAAGTGCAAATTTATATCATTGACATAAATGCCATATTGAAGTTTACAGAGGAAGTAAAGCAAAGCAAATAGAATTTGGTAAAGTTAGTCCCATAGTTGGGACACGTTGGAGTATGTTATAGGCGAACTCCAACGAACTAACCCTAACTTTCTCTAATTATTTATTTTTTTTAATAATGTAATTCGTTAATCTATTTTTGGCGTTTCAAGTTCAATTTATAATGTTTCCAACTATCAATCCACTATAATCATTAGCCATGGATAAATTATCTAATACTCCAGCTACAGTGTGATGAAGTGTATATATCAAGTCCTCAATGATTGATATACATTCCATTCCTAACGAAATATTTAGTTTTCATATGTGTATAATAGGGAGATTTTAGAGTTCCTCGGCTTCTTAGAACTTTATTATTCTCCTATTACCACAAGCTAGTGGGTTAAAAATAACCCAACTCATATATTAAATTAACCCTTTTTATCAAAAGCAATAAAAATATCATAGAAATCAGAAACCCTACTGCTAACATTATCTTTGTCAAAGGAGTATGAACAATTTCTTCCCAACGCATAAAACCACCGTGCATAAATTGGTGCATGTGGCAATTAGCTATAAAATTTGACAAACTTACAAGGATTAAACCTATACCCAACCCGAACAAATGTTTTGAATTCAAAAATTCACCACCTTCAAAAAAAGGCGCAATACAACTTAAGATACCTAGATAAAGAGTAACTCCATACCATCTATCTAACTTAATCTGTTTTAGTAAATCTCCCATAGTAATAATAATTTGATTATTTATGTAACAATGTAGATGTAAATATAAAAATTACAAAAAATAAACAATAGGGATTTGCCATTAAGTTTTCCACATGCTAACTATCAAACATTTAACAAACTAGTGTAAAATTGGTATACTTTATTTTAACCTAATATGCTGAGATATTACTTCTATTTAAGTACCTGAAAATATTTAAACTACATTTCTCGTTATAGCCTCTTCAATTATTTTATTAAGCTCATGTTGTTTTTCTTCAACTTGTTTATCAATTAATTGTTGTTCGTCCAGTTGTGTTTTTATTAACATAACCAAATTTTCTTGTTCTTTTATAGGCGGAATAGGTAGTCTAAAGTTCAAAAGTTCAGTCGACGATACTTTTACCATTGTTTGATTTTTGCCTTTCGCTACATACTTGAAATACAAACGACCAATAAACGAGTTGAAAATATAACTTAGATATTCTTTATTTATTGAGGCGACATCTAACTCTAAGCGGATGTATAAGTCTGGGAATAAAATATCTTCTTCAACATCTATATTAACAATTGAAGCAAGAGCAACTAAATCAACTGTGTTTCCTCTACTAACAAAAAAGTCTCCTTTCTTTACAAAAAAGTCTTCAATATTATTTCTAGTTTCTTCTGTAGCTTTTGAAGGTTCGATTTTAAGAATACCATCAAAGTTAAAATTCTCCTGTCCTAAAATTGGAATTCCTTCTCCACCATCCACGGATAACGGACTCCAACCATTCTTTATAGATTTAATAAAACGTCCAAGAGTATGAATGCAATCAATTTCTTGGTAAAGATGAGTTTGGATATATTGCATTTTGCTCCATCTCAGTCCGCTTCTTAATCCTGAATTTAATAACCCAATATTAGCTAATGAACTGTTTATATATATATTTTTATCTAATTCATCTACTGCCTTTAGTTCAATTCTAAAATAGTCAGTAAAAGCTTTATTGAGTATTTCTGCAGTTTGAAGTTTTGATTTTTTTAGGGCATTGATTTCTTTTTCAAGAGGTTGTATTTCACTAACTATTTTATCTTGAATGGATTTGCTAATGTCTGGAATTAAAATTTTAAGAAAATCATCTTGTTTATATGAAGAAATACCAATGCCACGATATAAATTCTTATCAAGAACAGATTTAAGCCGATTTGATCTTAGTAAATACAGAACAAATTTGCGGTTCCACTTTTCGTTTACTTGGAAGATATAAAAACCGTTAGAGAATACATACATTGATAAATCAAAATCAAAATTTAAAGCTGGTGTTCTTGCTCCTTTAAAGACTCGAAATTAAAATGCAACTTTCATCAGCCTTATATCTTAATCTATTAGGGTGTTCATCCTTTGTAATAATTTGGGTACTAGTGATATCTCCAAATTCGTTTGTGAATTCTCGCCCTGTTGGAACACCTAGGTAATTTTCACCTTCTTCAAATTCAAACAGTTGATAAGAGGGTTTGAGAATATTTTTAAGTGTAATTAAGTTTGAACTTTTAGTTTTAAAAATATCAAACCCTGTTTCATTTATAAAAGAATGAAATTTAGTGTCAATTCTTGTTTGTATCATCTTGTTTAAGCGATGATAATTTTGTTCTGAATATTAATCCCATAACACATCTTTTCTAATGTTATCTAATATGGTTAATGATTCAGATGTGCGAAGCACAACATCATCACTTTTATAACGTGAGAGCACACCATTTTTAAAGTGACTAATAAGTTCGCTATCTGTTCTTTCTGTATATTCTGGTCGGAGTTTGTCCGCTTCGTAGTATTTTTTGAAAATATCAAATACTTGATTTTTTTCGATTTCAGCCTGGTTAATTTTTATGTTTTGTGCTTCAATGTCGGCATTGAGTTTTTCCGCTTTCTTTTTTAATACATCGGTTTCTTTGCCGTCGATCTTTTCATTAACTATTCCGAGTTCCGTTTTTAGTTCACTCAACTGCTCTCTTAAAATTTTAGTGTCAAGTTCGTAGCCTTCCAAGGTTTGTTTTGTATCAATTGTGTTGGGAGCATATTCAATATCGTAAAGGTCGTTTGGCATTGGGTTTTCGCCTCTTTTAGTACGTTTGTAGCCAACATTTTCAGCTTCTGCCATAAAAATATCATAATCCATTTCTTTGGCTACTTCACCAAATACCCACCAAGCATTGTAAAAGCCAAATACAGAGGTTTCCTTTTCAAATTTTGAAAGAACTTCAATTTCTTCACTGTATTTGTTTAAAAGTTCTTTTGGATTGAGAACTTCATCTTCAGAAGTGATGTAGTCTTTCAAGAAACGTGTGATGTTAGCTTTTATATGCTTTAAATCTTCCTTGTTAATGACTTCAACTGCATCATTATCTTCTTTCTCTAAAAGTTTGTTTAGGTCGGTTGTGAGTTCTCTTACCCAAGCAAATTTTTTACTGAGCTTGGCTTCATTCACAAAATAGTCGTAATAGCGAACCACACGAGTTTTAAGTTTTGCCCATTCACTTCCATACTTGTCCCATAGCTCATTCCATTGTTCTACTTGGTTTTTTGTTTTCTTTTGGGCAAAAAGTAAGCTTGTTTTAGTTGAGGTGTAAGGTTCAAACGTTACCTGCGGTAAACTCACTATAGCCTTAATAACAAAATACTTAAAAAGGAATAATCGAATGTATTTATTTTCAGTCGTGTCAAAAACGCTTTCTGGCAACACAACACCTAAACGACCCCCTTCTTTTAAAAGTTGGTAGTAGCGTTCAATAAATAAATTTTCAGAGTTTTTTTTGTCGCCAAATACAAATGCGTTTTTTACCTCCCTTTGTGTTTGCGTATCCAAATCAACACTAAAAGGTGGGTTACTTATTGCAACATCAAATTTTGCGTTTACATCCTTGCCGTTGTAAAGTGTTTCTGAATTTGCAGTTTCTAAATAGTTAGGGGATGTTTCTTTCACATAAAAGCGGAAAGGTAATAAGCCATCTTTAACAAAAATGTTGGTTGAACCATCACCATGTAGAATCATATTTACTTTTGAGGCTGTACCTAAATCAAAATTTATTTCAGAACCATATAAATAGTTTCTAGCCCATTTATTTTCTTGGTAATCTGGCTTGAACAATTCTTCAAAACGCCATTTTACATCTTTACTAGTTTTAACTTTATTAAATTGTTTGTATTTAACTTCTTTGGTTATTAACTTCATAGCTTCAACTAAATAGGTTCCACTTCCTGCTGAAGGATCAATAATAAGCGGTAATTCCCTTTCCCTGTTCAGTCGGTCAATCGCTAATTTGTCAAGTTGCAACGCATAAAGTAAAAAGTTAACAATTGGGGTAGGAGTAAAAAACTGTCCTTTATTTTGTTTGAAACCATCTCTTGTAATGCTTTCAAAGAAATCACCTAATATATCTTTTCCGTCTAATGAACTACGTCCTTCCAAAAATGAAAAATTTTCTAAGGATTGAACGGTATAAATTAGTTTGTTTAAGGGAAACTTGTTTCTGTTGACTACATTGTCATCATCAATTTTTTGTTGTTCTGATACATTAAGCTGTTCTTTTAAAGCTCTTTTATAAAGTTGGTTTATTCGGTCATAAACTCTTTCAGATGCTTCAACGTGACTGCCGTATTGATAAATTTGAAAATCATATTCTTGTCCGTCCTCCTTTTCGTATTCATCCTGAATTTTAGCAAGAATGATATTTACAAGTGAATAGAAAATTTCACTATCGTTTGTTCCACCTCCTCCCCAAAGTACATTATGTAAGTTTCTGCCTAAGCCTTCAATTTCTTCACGATTGATTTTTGTTCTTAAATCATGTTTTTCATCCCCTTTAACAAGCGGCTGTTTCTTGGGCTCTCCATAACCAGCCGTTAGCTCAATTCCGATGGAAATAAACCCGTCATTTTCCCAATCGGCATAGTTTCGATATTTTTCAAAATCAATGATAATCGCTTTATCTAAAAAACCTTCATCTTGTAGATCGGCTGTATAGTATACCAGATATTTTAATTTGTTTTTATAGTCTTTTTCTTCTGCATGTGCTAAAGAAAAAAGTTGCCCTTCAATATCTTCTTTGCCTTTCTCAAACTTTTCGGGGGCTTTCGCTTCTATGAAAAAGAAAGGATTACCTTCATCGTCTTTGACGATAATGTCGATACGCGGAGATAATTTTCCATGTCCAGCTTTTACCGAATATTCTTTTTCAATTTCTATATTTTCAGGTTTATAGTCAAGCTCATTTACTAGGCGATCAACAAGAAATGCTCTTACAACTTCTTCGTTGCCTGTCAAGGATTTTAAAATTCTGTTATTCTTTATCTTCTCGGAATATTGAACGGTTGCTTTATCAATGTTGATTTTAGCAACAATGTTTTTTCGATTATGTAGTTTTTGTTCAATAATTTGTTTCCAATCCTTCATTACATTTTTTTTTGTAAAAATAACATTTAAGAGAGTAAAACAAAATTGACAGTAATAATGACAGTAAAATAAAAAAAGCCCTGTAATCTATTGAATTACAAGGCTTTAATTTTACTCTGGTGATCCCGCTGGGATTCGAACCCAGGACCACTACATTAAAAGTGTAATGCTCTACCAGCTGAGCTACGGAATCGTTTCCCTTTGTTTAAGGAGGTGCAAATATAGATATTTATCTTTTTCTTGCAAATAATTTTTTAAAATGTTTGAGCTGTTTTTTGCTGTGGTTAAAATACTTACTTATAACTTGCTGATTTTAAATTTTATAGGTCATTAAATAATTTTAAAATATTTTTTCTTAACCTATAAAATTCATATAAATGAGCGCTATTTGCTTGCTTTAGGGATAAAATTAAGGAAAGATTGAAACTGAGCTTTGTGTTTATTCTTATCAAGTTTAAAATAAAAGGCTCCTCTTCTCGAACTTGATTTATCTTTTTCAGTCTGTTTTATCAATAATCCACTTGCGGTAATCTTGCGTATAAAATTCCGGTTATCTATTGGTGAGTCGTAAACCTGCTCATATAAAGCCTGAAGTTGTGGTATTGTGAAGCGTTTAGGCAAAAGTTCGAATAAAACAGGGTGGAGGGCAGCCTGATAACGGATTTTATCCATTGCCGCTTTCACCATTATGTTATGGTCAAAAATCAATTCAGGAACTTCTTTCAGCTTAAACCACTCCGCATGGTATTGATCGTTAATTTGTTTGCTGTATTTGTTAATATCAATCAGGGCAAAATAAACCACTGAAACCGTACGTTCAATAGGGTCACGGTCTGGGCGACCATAGGCATGAAGTTGTTCCAGATAAACATCATGTAAACCTGTCAATTCCAATAAAATTCTTTTTGCAGCACCGTCGAGGTCTTCCTGCTCGCCAATAAAACCACCCATTAAACTCCATTGATCTTTAATTGGCTCAATGGCCCTTTTAATCACCAAAAGTTTTAGCTGTTCTCCGTCATAGCCAAAAATAATGCAGTCTACTGCAACAAGAACAGGTTTTTGATTTAAATATTTTCCCATGTTAAAAAAGCGTATTTAATTTAGCGTCAGTATAATCTGTAATGTAACCTAAGATATTTGGATAACCATCAAATTCTTCGATGGTGTGCGTAGTTGTTAAAACAATGCATTGCATGCCTGCGTTTAAGGCCGATTCTACACCTTTAGGTGCATCTTCAAACACCAAACAGTCTGCGGGTTCAATATTTAAAGCCGCCGCTGCCTTCAAAAATGTTTCAGGGTCTGGTTTACTGGTTTCAACATCATCCGCACTTACGATGGCATTCATATAGTGGCGGATATTGAGTCCATCTATTACAAAATCGATGTTAAAAGGTGGGGCCGCAGAGCCGATTGCCATTTTAATATTGGCATTTTTCGAACGCTCCAGAAACAGGTCTAAGCCATTAATAAGTGCCAGGTGGGGCATATAACCTTGCTGATAACGTTTTTCCTTATCGGTAGAAAGCCGTACTATCTCTTCGGCGGTAAATTTATTTTTCCCAAAAACGCGTTCCAAAACCTCATGGTTTTTACCATACATTTCTTTTTTTACACTTTCGTAATCGAGCTTGGCACCCAAATCTTCCGTCATAATACCGTACCAGGCCATAGTATGGTACTCCATATCATTAATCATGGTGCCATTTAAATCAAAAAGAAAGGCTTTAGGCTTAAAATTAAAATGATGCATATTACTGCTAAAATATGTGATTTTTTTTACTGTTTAGAATCATCACTAATAATATAAGAATAATAGTTATAATCGTTACTTTGACGTTAATAATTTTTTGCTACTTTAGCTTTAACCAAAAATAAATCAATATGAAGTCGCGTGTATCCTGTAAATGAATGCAGGTTCAGGTTTGCTTCCTCAAATTTTAATCCATGAAAAAAATATTCTTTAAGGCCTTGCCTTTCGCTACATTATGTTTAGCCATTGCTTTTTCTTCCTGTAATCCTAAATCTGATAAGGGAGCACAAACCACTGCGCAAACCGATACGTTTAAATACAGCACAACCCTTGATGGAAAAAGTGTTAAGCTATACACCTTAAAAAACAAACAAGGGGCTTCCGTTTCCATCACTAATTATGGTGGGAGGGTAGTATCACTTTTAGTGCCTGATAAAGATAATAAGTTAACTGATGTTGTTTTAGGATACGATAGCATAGGTGCTTACCGCAAAAAAGGAGAGCCGTTTTTTGGTGCATTAATCGGGAGATATGGAAACCGAATTGGCAAAGGCAAATTTACTTTGGAAGGAAAAGAATATACTTTGCAGCTTAACGATGGCGTAAATACCTTACATGGTGGCACGGATGGCTTTTTCTCGAAAGTTTGGGAAGCCAAACAGGTGGATAGTCAAAAACTGGAGCTTAATTACGTTTCTAGTGATGGCGAAGCGGGTTACCCTGGAAAACTTGATGTTAAGGTAACCTATACCCTAACCGATGATAATGCTTTGCAGATTGATTATTTAGCAACAACTGATAAAACAACCGTTGTAAATTTAACCAACCATGCTTATTTTAACCTAAATGGAGAAGGAAACAGCACAATCCTTGATCATGAATTAAGTATTGATGCCAATGCTTATACACCTGTAGATTCTACTTTAATCCCAACCGGGAAATTAACACCTGTAGCTGGAACAGCATTTGATTTTAACAAAGCTAAAACCATCGGAAAATCCATCGGAGAAAATGATCAGCAGTTAAAATTTGGCAAAGGCTACGATCATAATTTTGTATTAACCCATCACGATGGCAAAACACCTGTAGCTACCGTAAAAAGCCCGGTTACGGGTATTATCCTCGAGGTTTACACGGTAGAACCGGGTTTACAGTTTTACAGCGGAAACTTTTTAACCGGTGCAGATAAGGATGGTAAAGGTAAAAAAGCATATCCTCATCGTTCAGCTTTCTGTTTAGAAACACAGCATTTTCCTGATGCACCAAATCATCCAAATTTTGCATCAACTGTGCTTAAACCAGGCGAAACTTATAAAACAAGTACAACTTATAAGTTTTCTAAAGCATCAATTAAATAAGTTGAATATCCGTATTACTACAAAAAAAGCAAGACTTTTGGTCTTGCTTTTTTGTTTATTCTGTTTTAAAATTCAATTTTAAGGGTTTAACAACCGATCAGGAAACTGAGTAATTTTCTCAATGGTTAATTGTTGCATAATCTGGTATAGATGAGTTTTAAACATATTAATGGTATGCTCGCCACCCTCGTTACCCAGCGCACCAACTCCATACATAAATGGCCGGCCCATAAAGTTAAATTCAGATCCAACGGCATGCGCTCTTGCTAAATCAACACCCGAACGGATACCACCATCTAACATGATCTTTAATTTTGATTTATAAAGTGGATTGTTTGCCAATTTAATCAGTGAATTGATTGAAGATTCACCTGCATCAATTTGTCTGCCACCATGATTGGAAACAATTACACCATCCGCACCGATCTGGATAGCAGCCTGCATATCTTCGTCAGTTGTGATTCCTTTCAGTACTAGTGGCCCTTTCCAGAGATCACGAATGGCTGCAACCTTCTCAATATCAACCTTGCCGGTAAATGTTTTGTTCATAAACTGCCCAAGTTGCGACATGTCAAGGCCTTTTTCCATATAAGGCTTTAAGGTTGCAAATGATGGAATTCCGTGTTGCAGAGTTTTAATGCCCCACAGCGGGCGGGCAAAAGCCTGCAAAATATTGTTGATTGACATTTTTGGTGGAATAGATAAACCACTCTTAATTTCTTTATACCGCAAACCAAATGCAGGTACATCTACCAGAACAACCAATACAGGGCATTCAACAGCTTTTAAGCGATTTAAAATATCATCTCTCAAACTATTTTCAGTAGGATGGTACAATTGAAACCATGCTTTCCCTTCGGATACTTCGGCAATTCGTTCGATACTACTGGTAGATACGGTGCTTAAAGTATAAGGAACATCGGCTTTAGCGGCAGCTTTTGCTAAAATTTCGGGTGCATTAGGCCACATCAAACCCTGCAAGCCGATAGGAGATATCCCAAACGGAGCACTGTAACGACGGCCAAACAACTCGACCGACATATCAATATCTCCACCAACGCGTAAGTAATTCGGTTTAAGGTAAATATTATCGAAATCGCTCTCGTTCCGCGATAAATTAAGTCCCTCATTACAACCGCCCTCCAGGTAATCAAAAGCAAATTTTGGAATTCTCGATTTTGCTTTGCTTCTTAAGTCGGCTACAGAAGGAAATTGAGGGTTGTAAGGGAATGTAATCTTTTTACTCATATTTAAATATTGTATTGGTCAGATTCTATTTTAAAAAGCGAAAACTAATGTTTTATATTATGTTTTCCATCCTGCTCTATCTGCTATTTTGCAATTATCGTTTTATGTTGGCTATCATTAATCATTCTTACCCTCGCTAGGAATAATTGTGCTTACAAATCGTAAAATACGATATGCTAACGATGTTATTTCCAGTTTAATTCTGGTTACATACGGCTCACAGGGCATTAGTTTCTTGCGTTCCTCATACTTATTTCATTGCTTACACGCTTTTTCTAAAGCGTCCAAGCAGGTGAGGTTCGTCATGCAGAACTTTTTTTAACATCTTTCATGCTATTCCTATTTACTAAAAATAACAGATCCTGAAACAAGTTCAGGATAACGGCAATTATAAGAATCAAGCGTATTAAACCTGATAAAAAGCTTTAGCATTATCAGTGAAAATTAATTTCCTTTCAACTGCAGAAAACTGTGCTGCGTATTTAGTAACTAAATTAAACCAATCTTCATATGGGCGGCTGATTAACATTACCGGCCAATCGCTGCCATACATTACTCTTTCAACACCGAAATGCTCAAAAATTGAGTCGAAACAATTAAAAAGTTCTTTTTCTTTCCAATTTTTCCAGTCTGCTTCTGCTAGTAAGCCAGAAACTTTGCAGCTTACATTTGGGTTTGAAGCCAAGGTTTTAATATTTGCCGACCAGGTTTGTAAATCCTGATTTTTAACATCAGGTTTACCGCAGTGATCCAGTACAAATGGCTGATCAGGGATTTGATCAACCATTTTAATAATATCTGTCAATTGATCGTGGTAACACAATAAATCGTAGGTGTAATTGTATTTTTTCAGCAAATTAATGCCTGCAATGAACTTTTTGTTCAGGATAAAATCACTGTTTTCAGCTTGCAGAACATGTCGCCAGCCTTTAATGGTTTTAAAATTACCCCAATAAGTTAAACGTTCTTCCAAATCAGGATTAAGCAGATCTATCCAGCCCACAATGCCCTTTATAATTTCATTTTGCTCAGCCAGTCGGAGTAAAAACTGATTTTCTTCTTCGGATTGATTGGCCTGCACAGCAATACAACCTGTAATTTGAAGTTCGTTAAACGTCCTCAATAGGTTTTTTGGAGAAAAATCCTTGCGGATGGCCATCATTTCCTCGCTTATCCAGCTGTCTCTAACGGGATCAAAATTCCAGAAATGTACGTGTGTATCAATCATATATAAAGAGGTTAAAGTTTAAATATCTGATCCATTAAAATCCATTTTTCTCCAGGCTTCGAACCAGGTAATGCCTGCTGGTATTTCCACATTAAATTTTCCCATTCCAGCACTTTTGGGTTAGCTAAGTCTGCTTTCGATTTTTGTTCAAAAGAAAAGCTTTCATTCACCTCCATAATCATAAACAGCCGATTGCCAAGCAGATATATTTCTAAGTTTTCAATACCCGATGAGCTGATGCTTTCTTTAATTTCAGGCCAAACCGCTTTATGATACTGCTTATACTCTTCTATAAGCTTTTCATCATTTACAAGATCGAGTGTTAAGCAGTATCTTTCCATTTTAGTTTTCACTATAAGCTTTAACGTTTTGCTTACTAGAGCCTAAACCGTCTATACCCAATTCAACCACATCACCAGCTTTTAAATACCATGGCTCGGGTTTCTGACCTAAACCTACACCAGCCGGTGTTCCTGTGGTAATTACATCGCCAGGTAAAAGTGTCATAAACTGACTGATGTAAGAAATCATAAATGGCACATTGAAAATCAGGTTCGAGGTATTGCCATCCTGCAAAGTCTTGCCATTTACAGTTAACCAAAGGCGAAGATTGTGTACATCGGCAATTTCATCCTGGGTAGCAATAAATGGTCCGATAGGAGCAAAAGTATCGCAGCTTTTTCCTTTAACCCATTGTCCGTTCCTTTCAATCTGGAACTCGCGCTCACTATAATCATTATGCAAAACATAACCCGCAATATGATCTAATGCATTTTCTTCAGCAACATAACTCGCTTTTTTGCCAATCACAATTGCCAATTCTACTTCCCAGTCGGTTTTTTTACTATTTTTTGGGATAATTAAGTCATCATTTGGCCCAACAATAGCTGAAGTAGCTTTAAAGAACAAAATTGGTTCTGATGGGATAGGAGGCATTGGTTTCTGCTGCGTGATCTTTATAGTTTAAGCCCACACAAATAATTTTTGAAGGACGGGCCAAAGCCGGACCAAGGCGCACACCTTTATCAACCTGAGGTAAATCAGCGGTTTGGATAGCGGTCTTTAATTTCTCCAAGCCATCACCACCAAAAAATTCTTCGTTATAATCATTAACCAAAGCAGAAACATCAAAATAGTTATCATTAATAATTACTCCAGGTTTTTCAGCTCCGGCTTCGCCAAATCGTATTAATTTCATTGTAAAATGCTTTATTGTATTTGAAAATATTATTAATTGTTTAAGGTAGTAAATCCACCGTCAATCGGGTAATCGCAGCCTGTAATAAAAGAGGCTTCATCGCTGCATAGGTATAAAGCAAGGGCACCAACTTCTTCTGGTTTTGCCATTCTGCCAATAGGTTGTGTTTTAGAAAGTTTTTCGAACATTTCGGGGATATTATCCGGATAGTTTTTCTGTAAAAATCCATCCACAAAAGGCGTATGAACCCGTGCTGGTGAAATGGAGTTACACCTGATGTTTTCGCCAATATAATCTTTAGCCACACTCATCGTAATTGCTTTTACCGCACCTTTTGCAGCACTATAAACAAAACGATCTGGCAAGCCAATTAACGCAGCAATTGATGCCATATTGATAATTACACCTCCACCAGCTAAACGGATCTGCGGAATGGCTGCATGCAGGCAATTGTAAACGCCTTTTACATTAACACGCATTACCCGGTCAAAATCAGCTTCATCAGTAGTATCTGCCTTGCCGATATGTGCAATACCTGCATTGTTAATCAGGATATTAATCTGGCCAATTTGTTTAAAAACTTCATGTACAGCATTGTGATCAGCAACATCACAACCGTAACTAAAGGCTTCGCCACCATTGGTTTTAATTTCATCGATGGTAGCCTGCGCATGTTCAGTACCCAGCTCTATAATGTGAACCTCAGCACCTTGTTTGGCTAAAATGGTTGCTATGGCTTTTCCAATGCCGCTGCCGCCACCGGTAACAACGGCTTTTTTGTTTTTTAGTGAAAACATGTATATGCTTATAAAATTATAATTGATTAGAATAGGATACAAATAAAATAAATAATGTTGATTAAAAATTTTATCTTCTTGCCTAAATATTAACAGATATTGTCATAACCTGTTTTGAACATATAAACCGCTTTACCTTGCATAAATTTTACAAAGGCAATCGCAAAAATTACTTATATTTGAATATTGTCTTTATATTTAAAGATAATATTTAACCAGATATTGCACCAACTTGCCTGATACAGGTGTTGTTACAGAGCCAATTGAATGAGAAATTTTCTAATTTTTATTTCCTGCTATTTTTTATCCCTATCATTTGTTTATGCTTCAAGCCGTACACAAAAAACGATTGTAATTTCTACAGAAAAGCATGTGCGTGTGCGTTTTGGTGCCGAAAAGCTATCAAAAGCATTAGCCAAATTAAAATATTCATTTACAATTGAACAAAGAGATAAGCTTGGCAAAACGGAGAACGTTATTGCGGTTGGTGTATTTTCCGACAAACTATTTGCCAGTAACCTTCCGTTGGAGATTAAGAATAAAATCTCAGTTACTAAAAAAGAGGGATTTCATATTTATAATGGAAAAAATGGGGTGCTTTATGTAATTGGCAACGATGCATCGGGTGCTTTATATGGCTGTATTGAATTGGCCGACCAGATTGCCAGCACTGGAAAACTGCCAACGCAGATATCCCTGTCCGACCAGCCTGAAATGGTATTGAGAGGCACATGTATCGGCTTGCAAAAACCCGATTACCTACCTGGCCATGATGTTTACGAATATCCTTACACGCCAGAAACATTCCCCTGGTTATATGATAAAGCTTTATGGATCAAGTACCTGGATATGATGGTCGAAAACCGGTATAATTCGCTTTATTTGTGGAACGGACATCCTTTTTCGTCGTTATTGAGGTTAAAAGATTATCCATATGCAGTGGAGGTTGATGATGCCACTTTAAAAAAGAATGAGGAAATTTTCAGTTTCTTAACCACAGAAGCTGATAAACGCGGTATATGGGTGATTCAGATGTTTTACAATATTATTATTCCAAAACCATTTGCCGATAAACATGGCTTAAAAACGCAGGATCGAAACCGTCCGATTATACCGTTAATTGCCGATTATACCCGAAAATCTATTGCTTCTTTTGTAGAAAAATATCCGAATGTGGGTTTAATGGTGGCCTTAGGCGAAGCAATGGAGGGTGTTGGCCAGGATGATATAGATTGGTTTACCAAAACAATAATTCCAGGAGTTAAAGATGGATTAAAAGCCGCAGGCATTAAGGAAGAGCCTCCGATTGTACTACGCGCACATGATACCGATGCTCCAAGTGTAATGAAAGCCGCGCTTCCCTTATATAAAAACCTGTACACTGAAAATAAGTTTAACGGCGAAGCTTTAACAACTTACACACCGCGTGGAGCTTGGGCCGATTTAAATAGAAAATTAGCTGCTATTGGTACAGTTAACATTTCTAACGTGCATATTTTAGCAAACTTGGAACCTTTTCGTTATGGTTCTGCAGATTTTATCCAAAAATCAGTTCAGGCAATGAATAAGATTTATGGGGCAAAAGGATTGCATTTGTATCCGCAAGCGAGTTATTGGGATTGGCCATATTCTGCAGATAATGTAAAAGGAAGATTATTAGAGGTAGACCGCGATTGGATTTGGTATAAGGAATGGGCAAGGTACTCGTGGAATTCGCAAAGAGACCGTAGTCAGGAAATTAACTATTGGGGAAATGAACTGGCCAATAAGTATGGTGTTCATTTAACCGCAGGTAAAGCCATTCTGAATGCTTACGAAGAATCTGGAGAAATATCGCCAAAGCTTTTGCGCAGATATGGCATTACAGATGGAAACCGCCAAACGTTAACCCTTGGCATGTTAATGACTCAGTTGATCAACCCTTTCCGTTATGGTTTATTCACTTTAATGTACGAATCGGAAGCGCCTGAAGGCGAAATGATTATTGAATACGCTGAGAAGGAGTGGAAGAAACAAGGCCATATTGGCGAAACACCAGTACAGGTAGCACGTGAAGTGGTAGCGCATGGCAAAAAAGCAATAGAATCTATTAACGAAGCTGCACCAACTGTAACAAAAGATACTGCGGAATTTAAGCGACTTAAAAACGATATTGATTGCTATGATGAAATGGCCAATTTTTATGCTGAAAAAGTTAAGGCAGCTTTATGGATACTGCGGTATAAAAATTCCAATCAGGTAGCCGATTTAGAACAGGCATTACCATTTTTACAAAAAAGTGTAGACCACTATGCTAAACTGGTTAAATTAACTGAACACAGTTACCTGTATGCCAACAGTATGCAAACCAAGCAACGCAAAATCCCGATGCGTGGTGTAGATAAAACATTTATCCATTGGAAAGAAATGCTGCCTGTTTTTAGTAAAGAACTCGAACATTTTAAACATAGCATCGATTCACTTAAATCGATAAAACAAGGCACAGTTACAGCAATTGTTCCTTATAAAAATGCTGATGTTAAAATCTTAAACGAAACTGAAAGCTATGTGATTGCAAAAGATGCACAGCTTTTTGCCGATACAGCCATTAAAATTAAAGAAGTTGCCGCACAATTGCTGGGTTTAAAAGGAATTAAACTTTCTAAAGAAAAGCAAATTAAAATTGGTACCGAAATCAAATTTACGACAAAAACACCTGTAAAATTGTTAGTTGGCTTTTTTAACCAGAAAGATCCTCAATTTCTTGCTCCACCACAACTGGAAACTGATGCAAGTGCCAATAATTATGGTCAGTCTGAAATTAAGATATCGAATGCACTGGTAGCCAATGGTTTTCCGCCGGTAAATGTTCATGCTTATTCTTTCGCGCCAGGAACACATACTTTAAATTTGGGTAAAGGCACTTGTCTGGTTTTGGGTTTTATTGATGATAAACAAGAATTGCGGATTTTTAATGCAGGTTTGGATGGTAGAGGAAAAGATATAGACTGGTTATTTGAATAATGATGAATACAAGAAATTTTATTGCAACAGCTTCATTGTCGGTATTGACTATAGCGGGATTTGCACAGCAGAAATCAATCCTGGGAACTGATAAATTAAAGAAATATATTACCTATTTCAATTCTATCGATACAGAAGCTGTAAAAAATTATATTCCCAATGCCGAAGCTTTTACATGGATTGCTGAACAGGCACCTTTATTTGAATGCCCTGATACGGTATTGGAGCAAAATTATTACTACCGCTGGTGGACATACCGCAAGCATCTTGTTAAAACGCCTGAGGGTTTTATTTTTACGGAGTTTATCGAACCGGTTAAACATGCCGGCAAATACAATTCCATTAGTTGTGCATTAGGCCATCATATTTATGAGGGCAGGTGGTTAAAAGACAACAGTTATTTAAAAGATTATATCAAATTCTGGCTCTACCATGCCGATGTTGGTCAAACCAAACAGCGTTTCCATCAATTTAGCAGTTGGGTGGATGATGCTGTTTTTCAGAATTTCCTTGTACAACCTGATCAAGGCTTTTTAAAGGAAATTTTGCCCGCATTGGATAAAGATTACGGCAAATGGGAAGCCGAAAGGCAACTTAAAAATGGTTTATTCTGGCAGCATGATGTTAAAGATGGCATGGAAGAATCAATCAGCGGATCAAGGAAAGATCAAAACCAGCGCCCAACTATAAACAGTTACATGTACGGTAATGCCATGGCTTTAGCTAAAATTGCCAAACTTTTAGGTGATGAAACCTTGGCTAATAAATATAGAAATAAAGCAATGGTGCTCAAAAAGTTGGTTCAGGACAGTTTGTGGAATGTTTCTGCCTCATTTTTTGAAACCAGAAAAGCCAAAGGTGGCTCATCAGAGGTGCGAGAAGCCATCGGTTTTACCCCTTGGGACTTTAACCTGCCTGATGACCAGTCTAAATATGCAAAAGCCTGGGATCAGTTGCTTGATACTGCTGGATTTAAAGCACCATGGGGATTAACCACCGCTGAAAGAAGAAACCCAACTTTTAGAACAAGAGGTACAGGGCATAGCTGCGAATGGGATGGTGCACTTTGGCCTTTTGCAAGCACTCAAACGCTAAAAGGTTTGGCAAATCTGCTCACCAACTATAAAAAACATGGTAAAATGACTGCCGAAGTTTTTTATAAAGAACTACATCAGTATGCTGCATCTCATGTAAAAAATGGTAAACCTTACATTGGTGAGTACCAGGATGAAAAAACCGGGGAATGGTTAAAAGGCGATAACCCGCGGAGCAGTTTTTACAATCACTCCACCTTTAATGATTTAATGATCAATGACCTGATTGGCATAAAACCACGTGAGGATAATGTACTTGAAATTTCACCATTAATTCCTAAGAACCAGTGGGATTGGTTTATGTTAGATCAAGTTTCGTATCACCATAAAACCCTGACTATTTTGTGGGATAAAACCGGAAAAAAATATAATAAGGGTAAGGGCTTATTGGTGTTTATTGATGGTAAAGAAATTTATAAAGGCAAAGATTTGAAGCCTTTAAAAGTGCAGATGAATTAAAAGGAAAGTCCTTGGTCTGTGTCCTCACATACCGGATATCCATTGAGTAAAAAGCGATAAAATCGCTGTTTTCGAACATCCTCGTTACAAACGGGGACGATGAATGGTGAAAATGAATTAAATCGGTCGTCATTTCGACTGGAGCGAAGCGAAACGGAGAAATCTTTAAACTTTTTTTAGTAACGTTCAAAGATTTCTCCACTACGGTGGACATGACGAAAAAGCGATAAAATATAACCAAATGAAACATTACATCCATATAATCAAAACCTCATTTTTTTTAATTGCAATGAGCACTTGCTTAACTGCCAGCGGCCAATCTTATTATAATGTAATTAAATACGGTGCAAAAAACGACAGTAGCAAACTGGCCACAACTGCAATTAAAAATGCGATAGAAGCGGCATCAAAAGCTGGTGGTGGAACAGTTTATTTTCCTGCTGGAAAATACCTGACCGGCGCTATCCATTTAAAAAGTAACATAACTATATTGATTGATGCCGGTGCTGAATTGCATTTTAGCGATAATTTCAACGATTATTTGCCTATGGTAAAAAGCCGTTATGAAGGCGTAGATGTTACCAGTTTTTCGCCTTTGTTTTATGCCTATAAAGTAGAAAACATCTCCATTATCGGGCGTGGAATTATTGACGGGCATGGCAAAAAATGGTGGGATTTTGTAGAAGGTTATAAAGAAGGACAAGCACGTTCTAAATGGCAAACTACTTTTGACGGTTTGAATAAAGATATTATTTTGCCAGATGATCCTAAGCAGATGAAACGTGGTTTTCTTCGACCGCCGTTTATACAACCTATGTTCTGCAAAAATGTGTTGATCGATGGCATTACGATCCGCAACTCGCCTTTCTGGACTATAAATCCAGAGTTTTGCGAAAATGTTAAGGTCCATGCAGTTACCATTAATAACCCACATTCGCCCAATACAGATGGAATTAACCCTGAATCTTGCAAAAATGTACACATTTCAGATTGCCACATCAGTGTTGGCGATGACTGCATTACCATTAAATCGGGCAAAGATGCACCTGGAAGAAAAATGGCAGTTCCGGCAGAAAATTATGTAATTACCAATTGTACTATGCTGTCTGGTCATGGCGGTGTGGTTATCGGCAGCGAAATGTCTGGTGATGTACGCAAAATAGCGATTTCCAACTGCATTTTCGATGGAACTGATCGTGGTATCCGCATTAAAACTGCTCGCGGAAGAGGTGGTGTGGTAGAAGAAATTCGTGTGAGTAATATTATTATGAAAAACATTAAAGATCAGGCAATTGTACTCGATATGCAATACGCCAAAACAAATGTTGAAGCTGTTTCTGAGCGTACACCGGTTTTCAGGAACATTCATTTTAGCAACATTACTGGTGAGGTGAACCAAGCCGCTTATTTAAATGGTTTAGAAGAAATGCCTATCAATAATATTACTTTTAACGACATTAATATGGATGCCAAAACTGGCTTTTCTATCCAAAATTCAAGTAATATTGAGTTTCATAATGTAACTGTAAATACGGAGTTGGGTGCATCCTTAAAAGTAATAAAAACGAATAATTTAATTGTAGACGGTTTAAAAAGTAATAAGCCGCATGCCAATGCTGCTGTAATTGATCTCACAAACGTGTCTGATCTGTTCCTGTACAATGCTTTCCCGACGAAAGAAACGGTTACTTATTTGAAATTAAGCGGCGCTGAGACAAAAAACATTTTCTTAGGAAACAATAATTTTAGGCGAATGAAAGAGGCCGTTATAAAGGAAAAGGAAGTAAACGGTAGCATCGAAATCATTTCAGGCGATAAAGGACAATAATATGAGGTTTAAACTTTTATTAAGTACATTATTTTTAATATTAACAGCTCACTTTGGCAGTTATGGGCAAGAAAATAACCACACTCTATGGTACAATAGAGCTGCCGAAAAGTGGACGGATGCCTTACCCATAGGCAATGGAAGACTAGGGGCAATGATTTTTGCCGGAACTGCTGTTGATCACATCCAATTTAATGAAGAAACTTTATGGACAGGTGCGCCAAGAGATTATAATCGAAAAGGTGCCTATCAATACCTGCCGGAAATTAGAAAACTACTAGCTGAAGGAAAACAGGCTGCCGCTGAAGCTTTAGCTCAGGAACATTTTATGGGCTTGCAAAGTAGTTCAGGAGATCGAAAAGTTTGGGTAAACGATATGAAAGCAAAGAAAGGTATCAAAGGAAATCCTTCACTTGCAAACTTCGACGACAAACTTTGGAAAAACATTAAAGTACCAGCTTATGAAGGTTGGGAAACTGTAGGTTTAGCCAATTTAGATGGCGCAGTTTGGTTCAGAACAACTTTTGATGTACCTGAAACTTTGCTTGGAAAAGACCTCATACTCGACCTTAACCGCATTCGCGATCAGGATTTTACTTACATTAATGGGGAACTGGTGGGTAATACAGACAATACAGAGCCAAGAAAATATACCATTCCTGCAAAACTGATTAAAAAAGGCAAAAATACAATTGCTATCCAGGTTTTAAATTATTTCGATAAAGGTGGTTTGGTCGGTTATAAAGACACATCAAAAAAAATAGGGATTTACCCTGTAGGAACTGATATAGATCAGGGTATTTCGCTCGTAAAGGAATGGAAATATTTAATTCAGGATGAAAATCCACCTGCTGTACCGCAATATCAGGGAAGTTATCAGCCTTTTGGCGATTTAAACTTATACTTCAAACAAACAAAATCGATTGTTACGAATTACAAACGGTCTTTGGATATCAGTACAGCTGTGGCTAAAACTACTTATACTTTAAATGGTGTAAACTACCAACGGGAGTATTTCGCGAGTCAGCCAAATCAAGCTATTGTTATTCACATGACTGCTGATAAAAAATCGGCCATCAGTTTTGATGCAGAATTATTCAGCGTTCATCGAAAATCGTCGGTTAAAACCTTCGGGAATAATGTAATTGCGCTATCGGTTCAGGTAAAAGATGGTGCTTTAATGGGAGAAAGCAGATTGACTGCGGTGATTAAAAACGGCTCGGTTAAAGTCTTAAATGGAAAAATAAGCATCAATCAGGCAGATGAAGTAACACTTTATTTAACTGCTGGAACTAACTTTATCAATGCTCAAAATGTTTCTGGAAATCCTGCAACTGCGAATACTAAAGCGTTAAACAGCTTAAAAGGTAAACCTTATTCCTTGATTAAGCAAAACCATATTAAAGAATACCAAAGCTACTACAACACCTTTAGCGTTAATTTTGGTCGTTCGGAGAATGAAAGTTTACCAACTGACGAAAGATTAGCCAAGTTTGGAACAACTAGCGATGCTGCTTTTGCTGCTTTATACATGCAATATGGGCGGTATTTGCTAATATCGAGCTCAAGGCCCGGTACACAAGCTGCAAACCTGCAAGGAATCTGGAATGATCTGTTAACACCACCATGGGGAAGTAAATATACCACCAATATAAATCTGGAAATGAATTATTGGCCAACAGAAATTCTCAATTTATCAGCCCTTAACGAACCTCTTTTTAGTAAAATTAAAGGATTGGCAAAAACTGGTGCTGAAACGGCTAAACAATATTACAATGCCCGTGGCTGGGTTTTACACCACAATACCGATTTATGGAACGGAACTGCACCTATTAACGCTTCAAATCATGGCATTTGGGTGAGTGGTGGTGGCTGGTTAAGTCAGCATTTGTGGGAGCATTACCAATTTAGTAAAGATCGCAAGTTTTTAGAAACTGAGGCCTATCCACTAATGAAACAAGCTGCCTTATTTTATGAAGATTTTTTGGTTAAAGATTCTAAAACGGGTTGGTTAATCAGTACACCTTCTAATTCGCCAGAAAATGGTGGTTTAGTTGCAGGGCCAACAATGGATCATCAAATCATCAGATCGCTGTTTAATAATTGTATTAAAGCATCAGAAGCACTTAACACAGATGCAGATTTTAGAAAAACATTAATTGAGAAAGTGAAACAGATTGCCCCGAATCAGATCGGTAAATACGGTCAATTGCAAGAGTGGCTTGAAGATAAAGACGATACCACTAACAAACACCGTCATGTTTCTCATTTGTGGGGTGTTTATCCCGGAAACGACATTACATGGGATGGCAATGAAAAAATGATGCAGGCAGCAAAACAATCGCTTTTGTATCGTGGAGATGATGCTACAGGTTGGAGTTTGGCTTGGAAGATCAATTTTTGGGCAAGATTTAAAGACGGCGACCATGCCATGAAATTGGTAAAAATGCTGATGAAACCAGCCAATAACGGTGCAGGTTCTTATGTAAATCTTTTTGATGCACACCCACCTTTTCAGATCGATGGAAATTTTGGAGGTGCAGCCGGAATAGCCGAAATGATAGTGCAAAGTCACCAAGGCTATCTGGATATTTTACCCGCATTACCAAGTGCCATTCCACAAGGGGAAATTAAAGGACTACGTGCCAGAGGTGGTTTTGAGCTGAATTTAACCTGGGATAGGGGACAATTAACTTCATTAACGATAAAATCTAGAACAGGCGGAAATTGTAAAATCCGTTACAAAAACAAAAACGCCAATATTGAGACAAAAGCAGGTGAAAGTTACCAATTGGATGGAGATTTGATAGCACGATGAATTCACTTATGAAAGCTAAAAGGGAGTGGAGGGATATTTTGCCAGTGTCAGGCTGGTTTGAGCCCTCTTTGCGAAATTTCGCAAAGCGATCTGTGGAGACACGTACCTTACCCAGTAGCCTCGGATCATGTCTTCACGAAACAAAATGGATTAATTTAAAGCATTTATTTTTATATGTATTCTGTTTCCTCACATTATATGGGTCTAATTCCCTTTATGCGCAAAATCATAGCAGAAAAGACATTTTATTAAACTCCAATTGGCAAACCATTGCCGACGAAAAAAACAACAATACTTATGAAGGTTTTCAGCAGGCCAATTATAAAACAACAGACTGGAAAACAGTAAATGTTCCGCACAACTGGGATCAATATGAGGGCTATCAACGGAAACTTCACGGCAATAAGCATGGTTATGCCTGGTACCGAAGAACCTTTAAAACGATTGAAATTAAACAGGGAAAACGCTTTTTTCTGTATTTTGAAGGGGTAGGTTCTTATGCTACTGTTTGGTTAAACGGTAAAAAAGTAGGCTATCATGCTGGCGGCAGAACAACTTTTACATTAGATGTTACCACCACGATTAAACTAAATAACCAGGAAAATATTTTGGCTATCCGTGCCGATCATCCTGCAAATATTCAGGATTTACCTTGGGTTGATGGGGGATGCTCTACCGAACGCGGTTTTTCAGAGGGTTCGCAACCAATGGGGATTTTTCGCCCTGTTCATTTAATTGTAACCAATGATATTCGGGTTGAACCTTTTGGCGTACACATTTGGAATGATAATAAAGTTTCAGAAAAGGCAGCTATTTTAAATCTGAGTACCACAATTAAAAATTACAGTCCGAAGCCTAAAAATATAACCATAATCAACAGGTTACTAGATAAAACCGGAAAACAGGTTAAAGAATTAAGGAAAGTAATAACTATCCTTAGTGGCAAAGAAATTCAAATTGATCAGCAAACCGACAAAATAATCAATCCTAAACTTTGGTCTTTAGAAAATCCATATTTGTACACGGTTCAAACTATCATAATCGAAAACGGGAAAATTGTAGATGAGCTGAAAACTCCTTACGGTATCCGCTGGATCAGTTGGCCATCTGATAGGTATCGGATTGATGACCAGGCAAACCAAAAACAGTTTTTATTAAATGGAAAGCCTGTTTTTATCAATGGAATTGCAGAATATGAGCATCTAATTGGTCAGAGCCATGCTTTTAGCAATGAGCAGATTAGTTCGAGAGTTAGGCAAATTAAGGCTGCAGGTTTTAATGCATTTCGCGATGCACACCAACCGCATAATTTATTGTATTCAGATTATTGGGATCAGGAAGGGGTTTTATGCTGGACACAAATGGCCGCACATATCTGGTATGATACACCTGAATTTCGAAAGAACTTTAAAGCACTTTTAACCGATTGGGTAAAAGAACGCAGAAACAGTCCGGCTGTAGTGTTGTGGGGTTTGGAAAATGAAAGTACACTACCAGAAGATTTTGCTAAAGAATGTACCGAGCTGATTAGAAAATTAGATCCTACCGCCTCATCACAAAGAAAAGTAACTACATGCAATGGTGGTAAAGGTACAGATTGGGATGTGCCTCAAAACTGGACAGGCACTTATGGCGGCAATCCGCTCGCTTATGGCGAAGATTTAAAAAGGCAGGTTTTGGTTGGTGAATACGGTGCATGGAGAACAATTGATCTTCATACAACCGATGCCAATGGAAAAGGTTATACCGAAAACAAAATGACCGATTTAATGGAAACCAAAGTGCGCCTGGCCGAATCGGTAAAAGATAAAACAGCCGGTCATTTCTTTTGGTTATACAGTTCGCATGATAACCCTGGCAGGGTACAGGGCGGTGAAGGTTTGAGAGATCTTGATCGGGTAGGGCCTGTAAATTACAAGGGCATGTTTACCCCCTGGGAGGAGCCTACAGATGTATTTTACATGTTCAGGGCAAATTATGCACCAAAACAAACTGAGCCAATGGTGTACATTGTTTCACATACATGGCCAAACCGCTGGAACAAACCTGGAATTAAAGATAGTATTGTGGTGTATGCTAACTGTGATGAGGTAGAACTGTTTAATGATATAAAAGGCCAATCTTTAGGCAGAAGAAAACGTGGCGCAATAGGCACGCACTTCCAATGGAATAAGCCAGATATAAAATATAACGTATTATATGCAGTAGGTTATGTAAACGGAAAAGCAGTTGCTAAAGATCAAATTGTATTGCAAAACCTGCCTCAAAGTCCAAATTTTAATACTTTAATTAATGATAAAAAATTAACCGTTCCTGCTCAGGGATATAATTATATATATCGCGTAAACTGTGGCGGTGGCGACTATACAGATACCAATGGAAGCAAATGGTATGCTGATAGAAATTTAAGCTCATCTAACAACTTTGGCTCAACCTCCTGGACAAAAGATTTCACGGGTATCCCTAATTTTTTTGCCAGTCAGCGGCGCACATTCCAACCCATTGATGGTACTAAAGATTGGAAGCTTTTTCAAACTTTCAGGTATGGCAGGGATCAGTTGAAATACCATTTTCCGCTTCCTGATGGGGAATACCTGGTCGAACTTTATTTTATTGAACCCTGGATGGGGATTGGTGGATGTTTTGATGCCAAAGCCATGCGTTTATTTGATGTCGCTTTTAATGGTAAAACGGTTATAAAAGATTTAGACATCTGGAAGGCATCCGGAAGCAACACTTTATTGAAAAAAACGGTTAAAATAACTGTTAAAGGTGGCTTTTTGGATATTAATTTCCCGCAGGTAAAAGTTGGTCAGGCAGTTATCTCAGCTATTGCAATTGCCAGTTTAAATCCGGCTATTAAACCTGCTGAACCAAGTAAATCACTCTTAGCAAAAATTAAAAATGCTGAACTTTACAGTTGGCTGGATATTGGTGATGAACAGTTTAAAGGTGAAAATTTAACATTTTCGGAACTTCCATCCAACTTATTCGGTGCCGAATGGTTAAAAGCCACCCGCGGGCAAGAAAGTATCGAATTTACCGCTACAGATAGTTTGGATGCTTTTATTGCTTTAAACATAAATAGCAGCATACCACAGGGATTCGAAGACACTAAAACTTCCCTAAAAAATAGTAAGGATGAAATATTCCATCTTTATCGCAAACGGCTTATTCCCAATGAAAGAATTATTTTCGATAATAGAACTGTAACTGTTTTCGCATTGCCCATTACCCACTTACAACCCGCTTACGATTTAAAAACCACTACCACTTATAAAGCTACCGAGGGTATTTTAGCAGGTAAGGGTGTTATTAAATCGATGCTTATGGATAAGGAACGTGTTGTTTTTAATGCTGCTGATCAGGGAAATTTAACCTGGCAGATTTCAGTTGGCGTTGCCGACACCTATTCATTAACGATTAAATACCATAATCCATCCGAAAAGCCTTTAACAGGAAAATTAATTTTCTCTTTAGCAGATGGAACCTTGATGAAGATGGAAAATGTTGAATTTGCGCCAACCAAAACTGGTAAATGGAATTATTTGAGCACCAATACTGGGAGCATGATAAATGCCGGAACATATAAACTAAAATTGATTGCCATCGATGCTAAAGGATTAGCGGTTGATGCATTGGATGTTCAATAAGATAAGATTATATAATATGTGGCCAAAATCTTATATTAATGTAGATATTTAGACATGCATATTTGTTTTAACCAAATTAATAAACGAGCCAACAAATAATGAAAGGACTTCCTGTAGTCGATCTTGCAATTATCTTCATTTATCTTGTTGGAATGATATTAGTTGGGGTTTATTTTTCGAGGAAAAATAAAAACTCCGAGCAATTTACAAAAGCTTCGGGCCTGATCCCCGGATGGGCGATAGGTTTATCTATTTATGCAACATTTTTAAGCAGTAACACTTTTTTAGGCGTACCTGGAAAAGCTTTTGGTAGTAACTGGAATGCATTTGTGTTCAGTATTTCAATGCCATTGGCCGCCTGGATTGCTTCAAAATACTTTGTTCCTTTTTATCGGAATACGGGTGAAATATCGGCCTATACTCATTTAGAAAAACGTTTTGGAGCATGGGCAAGAGTATATGCAGTGGTGTGCTTTTTGTTAACGCAACTGGCCAGAATGGGATCGATATTTTTTGGAATCGCCTTGAGTTTACAAGCACTTACGGGTTATTCCATGCAGATGATTATGGTTGTAATGGGCATTTGTATCATTGTTTATACTGTTTTAGGAGGAATTGAAGCGGTAATATGGACAGAAGTGGTACAAGCTGTAGTGAAAACTTTTGGCGCATTACTGATTCTGTATTTAATCATCTCAAATATGCCGGGAGGGGTTTCGAAGATTGTAGAGATCGGACAATCGGCCAAAAAATTCAGTTTAGGTAGTTTTAAGCTTGATTTTGTTGGTTCTTCGTTTTGGGTGGTGCTGCTTTATGGCTTTTTTATCAACCTGAATAACTTCGGGATGGATCAGAATTACATTCAGCGATACCATACAGCATCATCAAGTAAAGCCGCTTCAAAGTCGATCTGGTTATGCGTATGGCTTTATATACCTGCATCCTTGCTGTTTTTTATTATAGGATCTTGCTTGTATGCTTATTACGAGATTAATCCTGATCTGGTACAATCGATTAAGCACCAGGTAGCGATTGAGCGTTTGCCTTTACATGCTTCGGCCGCTGAGGTTTTGAAGGTACAAAATGCATTACAACCAGCAGATTATGGTGATAAAATTATGCCCCATTTTATGGTCACTAAAATTCCGGTAGGTTTGGTTGGATTGATTGTTTCGGCCATTCTTTCAGCAGCAATGAGTACCATCAGTTCCGGAATGAATGCCTCGGCTACGGTATTTTCGGTCGACATTTATAAAAGGTATTTTAAGCCAGGTATCACCGAAAAGCAGAATTTATCACTTTTGCATTTGGCAACTGTTGGCTTTGGCTTACTCGGTATGATTGCCGGCATCGCCATGATTGGAGTAAAAAGCATTTTAGACGTTTGGTGGGAATTATCGGGGATTTTTGCCGCAGGAATGCTTGGTTTATTCCTCCTGGGGATTATCAGCAGGCAAACTAAAAATCACGAAGCCATCACTGCAACAATAATCGGAATAGCCGTAATTATATGGATGACATTTTCATCACTTCTTCCTCCGGAATATGAAGCTTTTAGAAATCCCTTGCATAAAAATATGATTATCGTGGTTGGCACTTTAACCATTTTTTTAACAGGACTTTTCCTGACGAAAATTAAAAAACAAAAAACTAAAACCGCCAATTAAGATTCTTTTAGAACTTATCCAGGCAAATTATATAGAAAATTTTACCATATCATATTATAATGGAAAACTCACAAAAAGGGTTCATCCCGGTCATGCTTACGCCTTTTTTAAACAACGGGAACATAGATTACCCGGCGCTTACACAGCTGACAGAAATTTACCTGCAAGCTGGCTCATCGGGCTTATTCGCAAATTGTTTATCGAGCGAAATGTTCGAGTTAGATGATAAGGAAAGAATCCAGGCTATAAAACATGTAATTAAAGTAGTTAATGGAGCAGTGCCGGTTGTTGCTACCGGAACATTTGGAGGTGAAATAAGTAAACAGGCAGATTTTGTAAAAGAAGTAAGCAATACAGGTGTAGAGGCGGTAATTGCCATTACCAGCTTGTTGGCTGATGAAACGGAATCTGATGAGATTTTTAACGAAAGGGTATTTGATCTTTTAAACCAAACAGATAAAATTCCCTTAGGGATTTTACGAATGCCCGGTACCTTATAAAAGAGTATTGAAACCACAACAATTGGCCGATTTCGTATCAACTGGAAGGGTAATTTACCATAAAGATACCTGCCTGGATCTGAATCAGATTAAAGAAAAATTGAAACTGACAGAAGGCAGCACATTTGGATTGTATGACGCTTATATCGTTCATGCAGTAGAATCTTTAAAAGCTGGTGCATCTGGTTTATCATGCATTCAAGGAAATTATTTTCCAGAATTAATTGTTTGGCTGTGCGACCATTACAATGATGAAGCTTTTAAAGATGAAGTACAGGTGGTGCAACAATTCTTGATTGATAATATGGATGTAATGCATAATGTTTATCCTGTGGTTTCGAAATATTTTCTGCAAAAACGCGGACTCAATATTTCTACTTTTACACGCAGAAATGTAGGTTCATTTACGCCAAGTGTAGTAAAAGAGGTAGAAACTTTGTTTGATGATTATACCTTGCTTCGCAATAATTTAAATATTAAGGTTTTTATATAAGTTTTTGTCGGTTCGTCATCCTGAACTTGTTTCAGGACCTAATTATTGATGATTTTTGTTTATTCATCTTCTTTTAACGCGGTCGTCATCCTGAACCTGTTTCAGGACCGAATTTATTGCTGATTTTTGCTTATTCATCTTCTTTTAACGCGGTCGTCATCCTGAACTTGTTTCAGGAACTAATTGTTGCTGATTTTTGCTTATTCATCTTCTTTTAACGCGTTCGTCATCCTGAACTTGTTTCAGGACCTAATTATTGCTGATTCTTAGTTATTTATCTTTTCCAAGCTGATTGATAATCGCAATGTTTTGGTTATTTTTTTCTTTTGCATTAAGATTCCCGCCTTCGCGGGAATGACGACCAATCATTTAACGCGGTCGTCATCCTGAACTTATTTCAGGATCTAATTATTGCTGATTTTTGTTTATTCATCTTCTTTTAACGCGGTCGTCATCCTGAACTTGTTTCAGGATCTATTAATTCAAATACTTCCTTTTATAATCCAAAGGTGTCATTCCGGTAACCTTTTTAAAGTGCCTGTAAAAATTTGAAACATTATTAAAACCGCAATCAAAGCAAATCATTTCGGTGGGTAATTTGTTCTCAATCAGGAAACGGCAGGCATGGACTACCCTTATTTCGATCAGAAAATCATAAAAGGTTTTCTTTGTCATTAGCTTAAAATACCTGCAAAAAGAAGTCACGCTTAAATTACTTAATGATGCTACTTCTTCAAGTGTAATGTCCTTTTTATAATTGCTCAGCGTATAATTGCAAATTTTATTAATGCGGAGTGTTTCAGATTCATTACTTTGATAAAAGGTATTTTTACTCGTTACAATGGTAGCATATTCATCCGTTTCGGCCAAAGTTTTTAAAATTGATAACAAAATGATAATGCGGTCTAAATTTGTCGCATCTACAGCAGCCCTCATTAAATCAACCAGTTTGTCTTTCGCTTTGCCTTTTATCACCATGCCACTTTTCGCTTTTTCAAATAACTTCGGAATCAGGTAAGCTTCAGGTAAAGTAAGCATGTATTTGCCCAGGCAATCGGGTAAAAAATGAATCACCATGGCTTCAGTGGTTAAATCTGGATTATTTTGAAAATACTCATCTTTACAGCGCCATGTATGTGGCAAGTTCTCACCTAAAAGCACCATCTCATCAGGCACAAAATTGCTGATGTTGTCGCCAATAAATCGAACGCCTTCACCTTTTATTACATAATGCAATTCCAGTTCAGGGTGGTAATGCCAGATGTTACCAAAATCAGGTTTGATATCATGCCGGATGCTAAAGGAACTTTGTAAGGTAATCGGAACTTTATGAAAATGAGGTTTCATGTTACTTGTAAATATTTGGTTAGTGCTGTATATATTACAATATAAATTGTACCAGAGCGGGTTAAAGTTAATTAGTTTAATGATAACATCCTATATTAATTTGATAAAAACCATTAGAAAATTATGTTTTTCATTGTTGAGTTTTGTATATAGCCTTATAGGCTTAACCAAAATATAAGCTGACGAATTATTTTTATATAAATAATTTGTTCATTAATAAAATATGAGACAGGGTAAACAAGGAGAAATTCTATTGGTTTCTAGCGGGGATTTAAGGCTTTCGGCAAATCAAAACTGCTGGCCTGCCCAATTGGAAATGGAGCAAAAACTAACTAAAGCAATCGAGCAGTTTGGTTGGAAGGTTAAACGCGCCCATCCTTACAATTCAACAAAAAAACATGGCTTTATCGATTCGCAAAGGATGGGTATGGATATTTTTCGAAATATCGATCCTGAGCAGCCTTTAATTGTAGCAGAAAGTGTTTGGCAATACTCTCATCACGTACTTGCGGGGCTTACCACGCACCGCGGACCTATTTTAACAGTAGCAAACTGGAGCGGCCAATGGCCCGGTTTAGTGGGCATGTTAAACCTGAATGGTTGTTTAACCAAAGCAGCTATCCCTTACAGCACTTTATGGAGTGAAGATTTTACTGACGACTTTTTCACTGAAGGATTACAGGAATGGCTCTCTACAGGTAAAGTTAGCTACGATCAAAGCCATGTTAAAAGTTTTGCCCTCAGTAAAATTCCAACCAGTGATGATAAGATAGGTAGAACCTTTGCCAGAAATTTAAAAGCACGCAAAGTAATAATGGGCGTGTTTGATGAGGGTTGCATGGGTATGTACAATGCTATCATCCCCGACGAACTGCTTCATAAAACCGGATTCTTTAAAGAACGGTTAAGTCAATCAGCACTTTACGCATCCATGTTACAAGTAACAAATGTAGAAGCTGAGTCTGTTTTAGACTGGCTTTTACAAAAGGGAATGACTTTTAACTGGGGCACTAATGAAGAAACCGAGTTAACCAAAAGACAAACCCTTGAACAGTGCAAAATGTACATTGCAGCGGTAAGAATTGCTGATGAATTTAGCTGCGACACCATTGGCATACAATACCAACAAGGTTTAAAAGATTTAACCGTGGCCAGCGATTTGGTAGAGGGTTTATTAAATAATGAAGACCGGCCACCGGTATTTTCTATAGATGGGAAAGCGCTTTATCCCAAACGCGCACTACCACATTTTAACGAAGTGGATGAATGTGCCGGTTTGGATGCTTTGGTAACCTATAATCTTTGGAAAGAATTGGGCATGACTGGCGAAAACACTTTACATGATATCCGTTGGGGCGAATATTATAAAAATGAGGAAGTAGATGGTTTTGTATGGTTATTCCTGATTTCGGGCGCAGCACCAGCAGCACATTTTATTAATGGTTATGCAGGCGCAAGCAGCGATAGGCAACCTGCCATGTATTTCAGATTAGGTGGCGGCTCTTTAAAAGGTATCAGTAAACCCGGTTTTATTGTTTGGAGCCGTGTATACATTATGGATAATGAAATTCATTGCGATTTAGGTGTTGGCGAAGTGGTAGCTTTGCCTGATGCAGAAACAAACAGACGATGGGATGGAACAACGCCTGAATGGCCAATTATGCACGCCATTTTAAAAGGAGTGAGTCGCGACCAGTTGATGGCCAGACATAAAGCCAACCACATACAGGTGGTATACACCAATTATGAAGCCGGAGCACATGAGGCTTGCAGGATAAAAGCTGCTGCATTAGATGAACTTGGCTTAAAAGTGCATTTCTGCGGAGATGTGAACCTTAATAAAAAAAGAAATTCAATTTAAAATTAACAACATGAAATCATCAATTTTAGCCTTACTGTTAACGTGCTCGAGCATTACGGCAATTTTCGCTCAAAATAATACCCCAGCCGATAAAGAGGCTTATACCAAAATGATTACTGACGTTCTGCTAAAATTGTGACCAATATAGGCATTACCGATGCCAAGAAAACTGAAAAAGTTACCGGGATTATCAGGGATCAGTATAGTGCGTTAAACGATATTTATGCTGCAAGGGATATTCGTGTTAAAGAGATTAAAGAGAAAAACAAAGAAAATAAGGTTGAGCGCGACTCGGCACTTGCAAAAGATGCTCGCATTGTAGAAACATCGCTTGCAAAACTCCACAAAAAATACATCAGCAAATTGTCTGCACAATTAACAAATGAGCAGGTTGAACTTGTTAAAAACGGCATGACTTACAATGTACTGCCCATTACTTACAAGGCTTATCAGGAAGAAATTTTAACATTAACAGATGATCAGAAAAAACAAATTCTAACCTGGTTAACCGAGGCCAGGGAGCATGCAATGGATGCAGAATCATCAGATAAAAAACATGCCTGGTTTGGTAAATATAAAGGTAGAATTAATAATTACCTATCTGCTGCTGGCTACGATTTGAAGAAAGAAGGAGCAGAGTGGGAGAAGCGAAGAAAAGCGAAAGCACAAGTAAATTAATATACATAATGGAGCAGATTTAAATGCTCCATTATTTTTTTCTTTTTTATTTAAGAATATTTCATTTATATATGAATTTAATTGTATCTTGTTTAAAGAAAATAACTCATTAAATAGTTAATAGTTAGTGTATTACATCCTTTGCTAAAATGATATAATATTTAACTGTTTATTAATAAAATACCCATATTTCAAGGTTATAGTAAGCCCTGAATTATACTTTCTAACCAAAATTAAATTTTATAAAAAAAAAGATATGAGAAATCTAAATTAAAAAATTTTCGTTCGCCGAAAATTTAAAACGCTATCCGATTCTTTGCCTAACTAGCAAGCTTTATGAGCAAAAAGAATCCCAGACAACACCTCCTTAACCGGAAAATTTTATTGGATAAACTTTAACTGGCAACATCAAGCTTGCCAGGTATGGATATGTTACTCTTTAATAAAGCAAATGCTGCTCAATTAAGGATAAAATAAATCTAATTAGTATAAAAAACTAACCAAATAACAAATATGAACTTAAAATTTTTACGAAAAACCTCATGGGTTTTAGTGCTCATGTTATTCACATATACCGCTGTTTTTGCCCAACAAAAGCAGATTACAGGTAAAGTGGTAGACAAAAAAGATGGGCAACCCGTTCCTGGAGTTACCGTTGGAATCCGCGGTAAAACCAATAATGTAAGCACCAATGATAAAGGTGAATTTGCTTTAATTGCAAATCCTGAAACAGATGCACTTGTATTTTCTTATGTGGGTTATGTTAGACAGGTAATTGCACTGGCAGGCAAAACCAATGTAACCGTAAGCTTTGTAGAAGATAGTCAGAGTTTAGATAATGAAGCGGTTGTGGTTATCGGTTACGGAACGAAGAAAAAATCAGAAATTTTAGGAGCTGTAGCAACCATTAGCGGGGCTGAACTTCAGGATATTCCTGCGCCAAATTTAGCAGGAGCATTGAGAAACAGGATTGCTGGTGTTGGTGTAAGTCAATCTTCAGGTAGACCGGGTTCGCCAATAACATTAAATATTAGAAATTCTACCACCACTACAGCCGCGGCTGGTACCACAGATGAACCGCTTTATGTTGTAGATAATATTACGGTAACAAGAGAGGCTTTTGATAATATTGACGCCTCAATGATAGAAAATTTAACATTTTTAAAAGATGCCTCTGCTGCAATTTATGGCGCTGCCGGTGCTAAAGGGGTTGTGCTGGTTACAACAAAAAAAGGTAGAATAGGCCGACCAAGCATCACCTACAACGGCTATGTGGGTGTTTCTGATGCGATTAAAGTTCCAAAAATGTTATCTGGTTATGAGCATGCTTTATTATTAAATGATACCTTCCGCTCACAAGGTGCTGCTGCATCAGAATATTTTGCTCCTGAGGATTTAGAATATATCAAAACGCTGGATTATAAAAGCTGGTACGATGAAGTTTGGCAAGCAGCTACTACACAAAGACATAACATCGGTATTTCTGGCGGGAGTGATAAAATTACCTTTTTTGCAGGAGGAAGTTACCAGGGAGAAAATGGAAACTATGCAGGGATGAAGTTCAATAAATATTCATTTAGAAGTGGTGTAGTTGCAACATTAGCCAACGGTTTAAAAGCTGATGTAAACTTTAATGTTGATTATGGTACAAAGGAACTGCACCATAATGCACAAGATAATGATGCTCCCTTTTTTGAAAGGCTGATAACTGTTCCAAGATGGGTTCCGATTAGTATTGATGGTAAATTTGTAAATTATAATGTTAATGGGGTTAACACCAGTAATATCAACCCGTTAGCTGTTGCAGAATCTGGTTATTACAATAATGGATCCAATAAATCTTACCGCATCAATGCAGCATTAACATATGAGCCAACTTTTTTGAAAGGACTTATAATTAAAGGCCAGGTTTCACAGTCAAGTGGCTCATCAAAAAATACACAATATATACCACCTTTTACACTTTACAATTTTGCTAAAAGAGGTAATAACCTCGAATTGTTCACCAATCAATCACCGGTGGGTACTGCGGCCACCTTTCAGCCAACAAGTGCAGCCAATTCAAGTTATACCCCAGGCTTAATTGATAACAACAGCTATCAGTTTTTTCTAACGCTTCAATATGCAAAAACAATCGCAAAACATAGTTTTAGTCTTTTGGCTGGTGCAGAGCAAAGTGAGGGCAATTCACAAAATTCAACTGTTCGTTACACCAATCAGCCTCATCCCAGGTGTTGATCAATATTTTGCTTATGATATTAATACATTGGTGGCATCAAACTTAGATAAAACAGCAGTTTCAAAGCGTTCTGGTTTTGCTCGTTTTAGTTATGATTTTGATAAAAAATACCTCATCGAAGGTATCGCCCGTATTGATGCTTCATCTAACTTTGCATTGGGCAACCGTTGGGGTGTATCGCCAAACATTGGAATAGGATGGGTGGTGAGTCAGGAAAAGTTCTTTAAAAACAGCAATGCGCTCAGCTTTATCAATTTCCTTAAATTAAAAGCAAACGTTGGTATTACTGGTGATGACCGTGTTGGTGTACGGTTATGGCAAGATCGTTTTCAGATTGATGTAACCAATGGATACGTGTACGGCAATGCCAATTCGAACAGTTTAAACCGTTCGCGTTTGGCAAACCCTGAAATTACCTGGGAAAAGAAACGAACAATAAATGTTGGTTTAGAAACTTCGATGTTTAACAACAAATTGGATATTAGTATTGAGGCATTTCAAAATTATACTTACGATGGTTTTGAGTTGGGTGCAAACAATCAATATCCACAATATTTTGGCACACAAGCACCTGTATTAAACTACAGGCAACTTTATAACTGGGGTTCTGAGTTCAGTATTGGTTATAAAGCAAAACTTGCTACAGATTGGAACCTAAGCGCGAGCATGAATTTTTCTTATGGAAATTCTGTTACAGATAGAATCCTTTACACACCAGGAAACTTAATTAACAACACCTTTCCTAACTTACAATTATTCGGTACCGACCCACGCAAATACAACACAAGCAATTACGGTTTAAGAAACCTGGGCACGTTCAGAACGCAGGGAGAAGTAGATGCCTGGATGGCAAAATATCCGAATTACAGGGTTTACGATAGAATTCCACAACCTGGATGGTTATATTATGAAGATACAAATGCTGACGGCGTAATCTCAGATAGTGATTTATCTCCATTGTACAACAACACAAATGCATTTTTTTCTTCTGGTATTTCCTTAAATTTAACCTATAAAAACTTCAGTTTAAACACCAACATTAATGCAAGGTTTGGTGGCAAAATTTTCTACGATAGCAGAGCAAGAACAGCACCCTCAAAAACCAGAAATACTTTAACGATATGGACAGATCGTTGGACTTTAGAAAATCCAACAGAAGGTAAATATCCTAGGTTTGATGATCCATCATTGGGCATAAATTCTGATTTTTGGGCTGTTGATGGCACCATGATCCGGATCAATACCATGACTTTAAGTTATAAGGCACCTAGTGCGTTTGCAAGCAGATTAGGAATTGGTGGAGCCCGGATTCTACTTACAGGAAATAATCTTTGGACCATTGTAAATCCTCTACCTTATAAAGATCCATACACCTCAAGTGCCTGGGATTATCCAATGTTGAGAACGATATCATTAGGATTGAGTGTTAACCTATAATTTTTTGAGCAATGATTAATCAATTAAAAAACAATATAAAAAAGGCCATAGCTATTTTAACATTAGCTGCACTTTTACCGGCTTGTGTAAATAAAGATGAGTTTTTCTTACTGCCGGATACTGGCGGTATCGATCAGGCCATTTGGGATAATGATGGTTCAGTACAGTTACACCTTAACAGGGTGTACGATGTAGCCATGTATCAATTTCCTTTGCAACTGGTTCCTGATCGTTATGGTGTTCATTATGCAAGTGATGAAAATTACTTTCCGGATGGTGATGCAAATGCAAAAGCAGCACTCGGGCTGCAGGGTATGTTAGGAAATAATGATGCGAGGTATACCGGTAATACGTATGGTGGTAACCCTGGCCAAAACAAATACTGGGATATTGCCCGGTGCAATGATGCCATTGCCAATCTTCCAACGAGTACAATGCTTACGCAAAAAAAGAATGAATTGCTTGGGCAGTATTATGCGCTTAGAGCGATTACCTATTTCGAACTGGTTAAGGTTTATGGTGGTGTTCCACTTCCGTTAAAACCGCAGGGAGATGATACCATTTACGATGAGGGGAGAAGGCCTGCCAAAGAATGTTTTGCTGCAATATTAAGTGATTTAAACAACGCAATTATTCTACTCGAAGGCTTTACACCGAATGATGCCGATGGCAGAGGTAAAATTACCAAGCTAATTGCTACCTGCTTAAAAGCGAAAGTGTTATTGTATTGGGCCAGTCCGCAGTTTAACCCCTTAAATGATGCAAAGCACCCTTACCAGGCATCAAGATGGGCTGATGCTTTAACTGCCAATAAAGAAGCTTATGATATGTGTGTTTCGGCAGGTAAAAAATTAATGCCGAATTATTTGGATATTTTCCGGGTAGAAGGTACCGCCAATACAGAAGCAATTCTGGTTAGAACCTACTCAAACACCATACCAAACAGGGGCGAATGGAATCGAACAACGTGTTAGACCATCATCTGAAGGTGGAAGTCCGAATACGTTTTATATGCCAACTACAAAAATGTTGGATGCTTATCCAATGAAAGATGGGAAACCATTAAATACCTCTACAGCTTTTCCATATGATGCTACCATGTTCTGGCAAAACAGAGACCCAAGGTTCGAAGCTACTTTTGCCACAAACGGATCGGTATATCCTTTAAGTGGAAATGCAAATAGAAAACAATGGACTTACAATTTAGCAACCGGCGAAAGTAGTGGAAACGCTGTATATGTTAAGCGATTTTCTACACCAACTTTAACAGCAAGTGCATCTGTTTACAATAACTCTATCGGAGGCGGAAGCGGGATGGATTGGATTGAGCTTAGATTTGCTGAAGTAATGTTAAATTATGCAGATTGCTTGAATGAAACTGGAAATATAGCTGGTGCAAAAGATCTGGTACGACAGATCCGCACGAGAGCTGGGGTAGTAGCAGGCGATTCTGATTATGGACTTGCCTTGGCTGGCAGTACGCCACAATTGCGCAACTTAATACTGAACGAAAGACAAATTGAATTCGCGTTCGAGAACAAACGTAATTCAGATTTAAGAAGATCGCGCACCATGCATTTGTTAACAGGGAATATGGCTAAATTGGAAGTGCAGCTGGTAAATCCACCATCAGGATCAGATCAAAAAGATAAAAAGGTGTTAGAAGATCCAACAGTTCCAGGAGGTACAACATTGTTCAGAGAAACTTTAAATATTAATGATAAAGCCACTTATACCAAGTATTTTAAAAATGTGGTGGTTACAAATACAACCTATCTACCATATAATGTGCCCGAATTTCATTATTTCTATACCTTCCATAATGATTTTGTAAGTTTTGGCAATAAAATCCTTCCTACAGTTGGATGGGCTGGTGGCACATTTGACCCGCTTGATTAATATTAAAGAATAAATGTTCAGTTGATCTGATTAAAAATTAAAATAATGAAAACTAAATATATTTATAAGGTACTCATTGGCTTGTGCTTAGTTTTTTGCGCATCCTGTAAAAAAGAGTCGGCAAACATATTTAATATGTTCGAAGATGTAACAGTGACTTTCAACAACAGCGATCCACGTTGTGTTACCGATTATAAAGTAATTAACGACAAGGAAGAGGTATGGATTGATTTCACCTTAAATTCTGCTAAAGAAGATATGTATTCTTATGTGTTTGAGGTTTCTGCAGGTACACAACAATCTACACGTTATACCATTGCAATTACAGATCCTACCCAACGCAGAAATTTTTCGGCAGTGATTAAACTACCAAATACAACTTTCCCGGCAGCAGCACTTCGTGATGGTAAACAAAGCTATCGCATTTGTGCTTTGAACGAAAAAGGAGTGTACATTGGTGATGGATACAAAAAAGTAACCGTTGATGTAAATCCAAGTTTTATGATTTATGCAAACAGAGATATCTTTTTACCGGATACTGTTGCCAAATCATTACCGAGCTTTTTTTCACTTAGCGATGCAACAGGTTTTAGTTACACAAATGCAGCAGCAAATGCGGCTAAGATAGATTTTGGAATTTATAGAAAACCAGGTTCCAATTCAACAGCTCAAACGCCAACCTGGGTGGTTAATTTATATTCTCCAAGCGTAGCTACAAATCCACTAACGGTTTATGATATTAGTGGCTTTAGCCCAAAAAGGACTACTAAATTTAGTCAGCCGGTTACCGGGCAGGCAACTGCCTTCCTTACAACGGCAATTTCGGGTTCTTCTATAGAAACCTTGGCCAAAGCAAGGGCAATTACATTTAACGAAACGACTCAAACACTACCTGCTAATGGTATTGCAGCGGGTAACGCCGTGTTTTTTTTAACGCCAGAAGGTAAATATGGTATGATGTATATTAATGCAGTTACTGCTGATCTGCAAAAAAGGCCTTACGTTAATGTGAGTATAAAAGTTCAACGGTAAAATTTAAAAATTTTATGTATTTGGTTTAAAAAAGAGAGCAGAAATGCTCTCTTTTTTTGGCATAAGCATTTTTTGGGAGCTAGAATAAAGGTATTTATGATTAACCCTGCAAGTGTTTATGTAAATATTTCCTTACCAAAACCTTAAAATAAACGTTAAAACAACGTTTTTTGTGTAATAATCGGGTAGCGAACAAAATTCTACTATATTTTTATTTAAATATTATATTTATATATGAATATTATTTTTACCTTGTATTCCAGTTATTGATTAGCATAAAATCAGAAAGATGGCTTTTTATTCAATGATAATATGATACAATACCTGGCCAAAATTATACATGAAATAGTTTAATTTTAGGTGCAAATTTGAATTATAATATACTTTCTAACCAAAAATAATTATTCAGATCAAAATAAAGAATGAGCCAAATTTCCCATTTTACATTAATTTTTCTATCAAAGTTAATGACTTAATTTTTCATTAAGCCATATACATCAGGTGAAATACCGAGTATTTTATTTACAAACCGTTAACGCCCTCCACTTAAAAAGTTTACAAGTTATTACATCAGTATAATTTTAGCATTTAAAAATGCTGAGAAAAATTGTAGTGTAAAATGGCAGGTTAAATCTGCCGCAAATTGAGTTGAAACTAACCAAATATTAAGATGAAATTAAAATTTTTACGCAAATTTTCATTGTCATTGCTAATTATGATCTTAGCAAGCACTGTAATCTTTGCTCAAGACAGGAAGGTTACCGGTAAAGTGGTAGATCAGGCCGACGGCCAGGGAATCCCTGGAGTAAACGTAAGTTTAAAAGGCGCACCAAGTAATGTAAGTACAAATTCAGATGGGGTTTACACCATTCAGGTAAAATCCAATGCAGATGTACTTGTATTCTCTTACATAGGTTATACCAGGCAAACCATACCTGTTGGTGCACAAAATACCATTAACGTCAAACTCGTTTCAGACAATAAGAATCTAGAGGATGTAGTAGTGGTAGGTTATGGTACCCAGAAAAAAATAACACTAACGGGAGCTGTTTCAACAGTGAACATGAAAGCCATTGAAGATGTGCCAGCCCTATCATTAAGTGCGGCATTGCGTGGAACTGCTCCTGGTTTAACCGTATCAGGAGGTACACAGCGGCCTGGGCAGGGAACTACCATTCAGGTGCGTAACCCAATTGTATATTCTAAAGACAGTCAACAAGGTACAAATCCAATATTTGTAATCGATGATGTAATCAGAACACAAGCAGATTTTGATCTATTGGATCAAAACGTGGTAGAAAGTGTTTCTATCCTAAAAGATGCAGAGGCTGCCATTTATGGTGTTTCTGGTGCCAACGGTGTAGTAATTGTTAGAACCAAAAGAGGGAAATTAGGTGCTCCACGCATTAATTTTAGCAGCTCGGTAGGTTTTTCTGATGCAACACAATTACCCAAAATGATGTCGGGTTTAGAATTAGGGAATTTTGTAAACGATTATTTAAATGCACAGGTTTATCAGCAAACAAGTGCAGGAGTGCTTACCAATAAAATTGTAAATGCCAATGGTTATATTGAAACTGCCGGCGTGCCTGAGCCAACCAGAACCCTTACCCAATGGAATACACCCGATGAATTGGATTATTATTCAAAAAACAACCATAACTGGCTTGCAGATGCATTTAAAACCTCAAATCTCTACCGTCAATCATTAAATATTAGTGGTGGTACCGATAAAGTGACATATTTTGTTGGCGGTGATTATGTTACGCAAAATTCAAACTTTAAAGGGGTAAACTCGAGTAAATATGGTTTACGCGCAAGTATCGATGCTAAATTATCTAAACGTTTAACGGTTTCAGCTTCAGTAAGTGCTGATGTATCCTCTTCAAGAAGTTATTATTATAAATTAAATGGTACTTCAGAGAGTTTAGATAACGATGTGGCAACATTACAGAACATTAATCCCTGGTCTGAATACTTCATTAATGGCAATCCTGTAGTTTTAGGGGCCAGCAATACCGGAGGTTTGGAGAACATCAATTTCTTCCTAATTCAAAACTCAGATAATTTTACAAGTTCAAAATCTTACGTAATGAATATGTTAGGCAAGGTTACTTATGAAATTCCCGGTGTTAAGGGTTTAACGGCAACTGCCACCATCAATAAAAATATTAACAGTTCTAACGGTAAACAATACGGAACAACATTTAATTATTATAAGTATTCTGGCTTAGGGGCTAACAACCACATTCCGGGAGGCACGCTTCAAGGTGTTTTTCCAATCAAAAATGGCGATAGAATCAGGCTGAATCCAATATTTGCAGATAATTATCAGTTAAATGCTGGTTTAAATTATAATCGTTCATTCGGTAAACACAACATTTCAGCATTAGCCCTTTTTGAACAAAGAGAGCTTTCATCAGAAGGCGTTTCAGCTCAAGCCGAAGGCATTGTTGCCGGTGGCTTGCCTTACCAAACCTTTACGGTAGGCACACAAACATCAAATCAATCTGGCCAGGTAAGTGAAACAGGTTTTCAGTCTTTAATTACCCGTTTAAATTATGATTATGACAATAAGTACCTTTTGCAACTGGTTTACCGCAGGGATGGAAGTTCGCGTTTTGCCCCGGGTCATAATTGGGGTGGCTTTCCTGCAGCATCAGCTGGTTGGGTAGTTTCTCAGGAAAAATTCTTTAAGGATAATTTCAAATTTATCGACTTATTTAAACTAAGGGCTTCAGTAGGGTTAACTGGTACTGATGCAACTAAAGCCTATCAATACCTGCCATCATATAATTTAGGTACAGGAAGTAGCGGAGGTGCTGTTTTTAATGAGATAGACAGAAGCATTGCGATTAGGACGAATATTGCTATTCCGAATGAGCTGGTAGTGTGGGACAAATACCTGAAAACCAATTATGGTTTCGATTTGGGTATTCTTAAAAATAAATTAACCATCTCCGGAGAATATTTCTGGACACACGGGTATGGCTTATTGTCTACCTTAACCTCATCTGTGCCTGCACTTATTGGGGCGGCGGTACCAACAGAGAATTTTGCGAAGGCAAACATGTTCGGTTACGAATTTAGCGTTTCTTATCGCGATCAGGTAGGAAAATTCAACTATAGCTTAACTCCTTTTTATACCTGGAGCGATAATCGGAACATAAAGTATGATGTTTCTACAGCACAGTTAGGTACGATAGACGATAATACAGGATACTCAAGTGATAGAGGTTATATTGGTTATAAATCTTTAGGGATCATCCGTACGCAGGCAGAAGCTGATGCAATTATTGCACACAGAATTAACGGATCGGCAGTGCAAAACGATCCTAAAAAGGTTAAAGTACTCAATGATATTTTGCAACCTGGAATGATCAATTATGAAGATGTTAACGGTGATGGTATTATTGATACCAAAGACAGGCAATTTGTTAGCTCCAGACAAAACAACCATAACAATTTGGGGCTAAACTTTAATGTAGGTTATAGTGGCTTAAGTTTAAATGTGGTAATGGGCTTATCATGGGGTGGTAAAACAAGTATCGGCGGCTTAAAACCGAGTGGTACAAGCCCATCGGTATATGGCAACAGGCCAGCCTATTGGGCCGATCATTGGACACCTACCAACCCTAATGCCGCTTATCCAAATCCATACTTTACCAGTATTTACGAAAATACCGATTTTTGGCTGGTATCTGCCACGCAGTTTAACATTACCAATGCCAACCTGGCCTATACAATACCTAGTAAGTTAACAGAAAAGCTTGGTATAGCAAGTATCAGGGTATTTGCACAGGCTACAAATCCTGTTCAGTTTATTAATCCATTTCCAGGTAAATACAGAGATTTCTCAAGCCCGGTGGGTACATACCCAACGCTTAAAACATATTCATTCGGTTTAAATGTTGGCCTTTAAAAATTAATTGTCATGAAAAAGATTTCAATATTAATAGCATCAGCCTGTTTAGCAACACTTACGTTTAGCTGTAAAAAAGTTCTTGAAAAACAAGATTTAGGTAGCTTTACTGCCGATCAGGTTTACAATGATTCTACCACAACAAAATTAAGTATAGATTATATTTATAGTCAAAATCAACCAGCCTGGTTTGGTAATGTAGGTGGTTTAAGCGCATCTGTAAATTCGCTATCTGAAGAACAATATGGCGACAATGTATTTGTTAAAGGCACGGCAACAATCGAATCAGTAACCGATTTGGGCAACACAAATACAGCAGGAAACTATGTGAAAATCAGAACCATAAATATGTTTATCAGGGATGTTAACGCAGGTACTTTAGATCCGGCCGTGAAAAATAGATTTATTGCACAGGCATATTTCTGGAGAGCTTTCAGGTATTTTGAATTGGTAAAGCTTTATGGCGGTGTTCCGATTGTGCTGGTTCCGCTTGATGCAGTTGGTGAAGATGCAAAAAAAGCTGCGTTATTACCACGAAATACAACAACCGAAACATTTGCTCAAATTGCAAAGGATTTAGATTCCTGCATTAAATATATTCCTGCCAGATGGCCAAAAAATGATGATTACGGACGCATAACAAAAGGTGCAGCCCAAGCTTTTAAAGGGCGTGTTCTGCTCACTTTTGCTTCACCGGAATTTAATCCTGGTAATTTAATTTCGAGGTGGCAGGATGCATATACAGCCAATACCCAGGCAATAACCACATTATCTGCCAATGGATTTGGTTTGTATCCTAAATTTGATGTGACCATGTGGACTACTGAAGGCAGTAACGGCGGAAGTACCCCCCGTAACCCTGAAGCAGTTTTAGCAACGCTTTACAATGCGGCAACAACTGATATCGGCCAAAATAATAATACCTATCCAAATGCAACTGTTCCTAAATATATAGGTACCACAGGAGGATCAAATCTTCCAACTTGGGACATGGCACAGGCATTTCCAATGAAAGATGGTAAGGATATAGGTGTATCTACAAAATATCCATATAACCTGGGCACATTTTATAAAGACCGCGATCCGAGATTTGAACAAACAATTGCTTATAACGGCTGTAACTGGCCACTATCTGCTAACCCGAATTACCGTTTGTGGACGTATTATTACAGTAAAAATAACGTATTAACCTCAACAGAAAGCTCTGTTAGTTCAAGTGGTTTATACTTACGAAAAGCCATAGATCCGGCACTTACGCTTGCAACGTTTTTAAATGCAGGTACAGATTGGTTGGAAATCCGCTATGCAGAAGTATTACTGAACCAGGCAGAATGTGCTGCTGAAATTGGCAATATAGGGCAAGGCCAGGAAGCTTACGCCAACATCATAGCGATAAGAAAAAGAGCAGGGATAGAAGCTGGTACAGACGGGCTTTATGGATTAACGGCCGGGCTCAGCGGACCCCAGTTGGTTACAGCCATAATTAAAGAGCGGCAAATAGAACTTGCATTTGAAGGCAAGCGCTTTTGGGATTTAAGACGCCGTAAATTACTGGAAACAGTACTTAATGGTAAAAGAAGAATGGGGGTAACCATTGCATTAAAAAATACCGGCACTAATACCGATTATTTATTAGGCTCGCGTGATGCTGCTGCAAGCATCAATTTGGATGCACTTTACACATCGAACTTTACCGTAACTACTAAACAACTGGATACCTATAACATCGCCTATCAGCCTGGAGTTTACTTCTTTGGTATTCCAACGGTATCTTTAAATAATAATATCAACTTAGTGCAAAACAATACATGGGGTGGAGCTTTCGATCCCTTAAAATAAATGACTAAAACTTTTTGGGGCGGTTTGCTCACCGTCCTGGTTTTTTAAATTTGGTTTGAAAAAGGGAACATTAATTTGTTTCCTTTTTTTTATTCAAGAATGTTACATTTATATATGAATATTATTTCTATCTTGTAACATGGCTGAGAGAATGAATTTAATTTGTTACAGCCATTTTAGCCAATTGATAAGATGATACAATAGCTAGCCAAAATTATACATAAAATAGCCGCTTATTGCGTGCAAATTTGAAAGATAATATACTTTCTAACCAAAATTATTTACAAGGATAGATATAGAAATGAGCCACGATATTCGATATTAAAGATCAGTTTTTCTGCTGAATCAAAAATATTCCGTAACTTCTTTATCTTCCCACGAGCAAACACAAAATGAAAAAGAACTTTTTAAATCTGTTGGCTACAACAGCATTAATCCTCTCGGCAAATTATACCTTTGCACAATATCCGAATATTCCGGCCGACGTTAAAAAATCTTCTGATTCGATGATGAAAGAAGCCTATCATCAATCGGATATAGCATGGGAAAAAGCCAAGCCTATTATTGCAAAAGAAGCAGGGGAAGGCAAACCTTATATTCCATGGGCGGGCCGACCTACAGATTTACCTCAATCTAAATTATTGGCGTTTCCTGGGGCAGAAGGTGGTGGTGCCTACAGTTTTGGTGGCCATGGCGGTAGGGTAATTGTAGTCAAAAATTTAAATGATAAGGGGCCGGGTTCTTTACGCGATGCCTGTGAACAAGGGGGCGCAAGGATTGTAGTTTTCAATGTGGCTGGTATTATCAGGTTAAAAACTCCTTTAATTATCCGTGCCCCATATATTACAATTGCTGGCCAAACAGCACCTGGCGATGGTGTTTGTGTTGCTGGCGAGTCGGTTTGGTTAAATACCCACGATGTTATTGTTCGCTTTATGCGTTTTAGACGAGGCGAAACTTTTGTAGGCCGCCGTGATGATGCCATTGGTGGAAATCCGGTTGGAAATATCATGATCGACCACGTTTCTGCCAGTTGGGGATTGGATGAAAACATGTCGATGTACCGCCACATGTACAATGATAGTACAGGTAAAACTGAGGAGAAATTAGGAACCGTTAACATTACAATCCAAAATTCAATTTTCTCTGAAGCTTTAGATTATTGGAACCATGCATTCGGAAGTACTTTAGGTGGCGAAAATTGTGCCTTTGTACGTAACCTTTGGGCCGATAACGGTGCCCGTAACCCATCAATCGGGTGGAACGGCATTTTTAACTTCGCCAATAACGTAGTTTTTAACTGGAACAACCGCTCAACAGATGGCGGCGATTATACCGCACAATACAATATCATCAACAACTTTTATAAACCTGGTCCGGTTACTGAATTAAAAGACCCGATCAGTTACCGCATTTTAAAGCCAGAATCTGGCCGCAGTAAATTACCTTATGTGGTTTTTGGCAGGGCTTATGTTGCCGGAAATATCATTGATGGCAATGAAAAAGTAACCAAAAACAATTGGGATGGAGGCGTGCAATTGGAGGATAAAAAAGGAAACCTCATGTCGTATGAGGCTGCAAGTAAGTATTTTGCAGCGATGAAAGCAAAAGATCCGTTTCCGATGCCTAAAATCAGCATCATTCCAACCCTACAAGCTAAAGAATATGTATTGGCAAATGCTGGTGCAACCCTGCCAAAAAGAGATCCGGTTGATACCCGTGTAGTTAAGCAGGTTGCTACCGGAAAAATTGAAGTTCATCCTAATGCTAAACCATCTGCTTTTCAATTCGAACACCGCAGGTTACCTGGCGATTCTTATAAACAAGGTATCATTACAGAAGTTTCTCAGGTAGGAGGTTATCCGGAATATAAAGGAGCACCATATAAAGACAGTGATGATGATGGTATGCCTGATGCCTATGAGTTGAAAAACGGATTAAACCCAAAAGATGCAGCTGATGCCGCAAAGATTACTAAAAGCGGCTATTCCAACATCGAAGTATATTTAAATAGTGTTGTTCCTGTTTCCATTGTAAAGCCTAACTAATATGCGTACCAGGAATTCAATTTTTAGCATAATTGCTTTATGCGGGCTAGGAAATGTTGCTTTTGCGCAATATCCGGTTATCCCTGAGGCAATGGAAAAAAAAGCCGATTCGCTATTAAAAAGCATTGAAGAACAATCAGAACTTCAATTTCTGAAAGTGAAACATATTGTTGATGAAGAGGCTAAACATGGTAAACCTTATATCCCATGGGCGGCCAAACCAAGTGATTTGCCACAAGCCAAAACGGTTGCCTTTCCTGGTGCAGAAGGTGGTGGTGCTTATTCTTTTGGCGGTAGAGGCGGGAAAGTTTATGTTGTAACCAGTCTTGATGATTCGGGCAAAGGAACCTTGCGTGAGGCCTGTGAACAAGGTGGAGCGCGAATTATTGTTTTTAATGTTTCTGGTATTATCAGGTTAAAAACACCATTGATTATCCGTGCACCTTACATTACAATCGCTGGCCAGAGCGCACCTGGTGATGGGGTTTGTGTGGCTGGCGAATCTGTTTGGATCAATACCCATGATGTTGTGATCCGTTACATGCGTTTCCGCCGTGGGGCAACTGATGTTACCCGTAGAGATGATGCAATTGGCGGTAATCCCGTGGGGAATATTATTATCGACCACGTTTCTGCGAGCTGGGGATTAGATGAAAATATGTCTATCTATCGCCATGTTTACGACAAAAAAGACGGTTCCAAACCTGAGAAATTACCAACAGTAAATGTTACCATTCAAAATTCAATTTTTTCTGAAGCTTTAGACACATATAACCATGCTTTCGGCAGCACCATTGGCGGTTTAAATTCAACTTTTATGCGTAACCTTTGGGCATCAAATATAAGCCGAAATCCATCTGTTGGTATGTATGGCGATTTTGGTTTCGCAAATAATGTGATCTTTAACTGGTGGAACAGAAGTGCAGATGGTGGCGATAATGCTTCGTTTTACAGTTTCATTAATAATTATTACAAACCCGGACCAATTACTCCTGCAGGCGAGCCGATTTCTTATCGTATCTTAAAGCCAGAGTCTGGAAGAGACAAAAAATTTGCTAATGAATTTGGCAGGGCTTATGTAACCGGAAACATTATCGAAGGGAATGAAAAAGTAACAAAAAACAACTGGGATGGCGGCATTCAGCCAGAAAGTAAGCGTGATAAGCAAAAGTTATTAGATTCGATAAAAGTGGATAAACCATTGCCTATGGCGAAAATTTCAATCATCGATACTAAAAAAGCATACGATTATGTGCTGGCCAATGCCGGTGCATCTTTACCTGTTCGCGATGCGGTAGACCAACGCATTATTAAACAGGTTACAACGGGTAAAATTGAACATGTTGAAGATGGGAAATTGCCTGCTAAACAGAGTTATGTAAAACGTAGGTTACCTGCCGATTCGTATAAAAAAGGAATTATTTCTGATATTGCACAAGTAGGTGGTTACCCGGAATATAATGGAAAACCGTATGTAGATACAGACCATGACGGGATACCAGATGCCTGGGAAACCAAAAACGGACTTAACCCAAAAGATGCCAAAGATGCCACAAAACTGTCGAAATCTGGTTATGCCAATATTGAAGTTTATTTGAATAGCTTGGTCGATATTAATAAGGTGAGGCCAGGTAAAGATTAAAGACTAAAGCTGAAAGCAGAAAGGCTTGGCAGTCTTATAGCATTTTTGCTTTTCTTCTGTCGTGAAATGAATTCAGGGTGACGCGTGTTTGTAGAAAGTTGATTAAAAAAACATCAATGCCAAAAACTAACCATATATTAAAAACCATACAAATAAAAGCCTTACCGATTTTGGTAATGGCTCTTTTGGCGATTAACTTTTCTTATGCACAAAAAATAAAGCCTGCTGAGCCTCCAAAGCCGATTTTTAAAGGAAAAGATGGCAAAATGGCTTACACTCCAGATGCAGAAGGAAACCGGATTCCCGATTTTTCTTATGCAGGTTACATGGCGGGTGAAAAAGCGATTCCCAATGCAACAATAAAGGTAGTTGTTCCTATTGCAAAGGGCGATGCTACTTTAAGAATTCAATCAGCCCTAAATTATGTAGCTAAATTGCCAATCGGTAAAGATGGTTTACGTGGAGCAGTATTACTACAAAAAGGCACTTACGAAGTTGCAGGAATATTGAGGTTGTCAGCATCGGGAGTGGTACTTCGTGGTAGTGGAATGGGCGAAAACGGCACAAAAATTTTTGCAACAGGTTTAGACCGGATTGGCGTAATCAGAATTTTAGGCCAAAAGAATAAGTTGGAAGAAAAAGCTATCGCCATTACTGATCCTTTTGTACCTGTTAATGCAAATAAAGTAACCTTAGCAAGTACCAGCGGATTAAAGGTTGGTGATGAAATTTTGATTCACCGTCCATCAACCAAAGAATGGATCGAAACGCTAAAAACGGTAGAGTTTGGTGGAGGAGAAAGTGCTTTAGGCTGGAAACCAGGAACAAGAGATATCCATTGGGATAGAAAGATTATCGCCATAAACGGCAATACCATTACTTTTGATGCACCTATTACAACGGCTTTAGATGCTAAGTTTGGTGGAGCAACCATTTCTAAATGCAAATGGGAAGGTAGAATTTCACAAACAGGTATCGAAAATCTAAAAATCGAATCAGATTACCATAAGGATAATAGTAAGGATGAATACCATCGCTGGACAGCCATCTGCGTAGAAAATACCCAGGATGCATGGGTTCGTCAGGTTGTTTTTGAGCATTTTGCCGGCTCTGCCGTTAATGTACTCGAAACCGCTAAAAGAATTACAGTTGAAGATTGTAAATCACTTGCCCCAGTTTCAGAAATTGGTGGTGAACGAAGATTTACATTTTTAACCACTGGTCAGCAAACGCTTTTTCAAAGGTTATACTCAGAATATGGTTACCATGATTTTGCTGTAGGCTTTTGTGCCCCTGGTCCTAATGTTTTTGTACAATGCCAGTCTTATTTGCCATTCAGTTTTAGTGGTGCTATTGATAGCTGGGCATCAGGTGTGTTATTTGATATAGTAAATATTGACGGACAGGCCCTAAGTTATTTAAACCGTGGACAAGATGGCCAAGGAGCCGGTTGGAGTGCTGCAAATAGTGTATTCTGGCAATGTAGTGCTGCAAGAGTTGATAATTTTCAACCCCCAACAGCACAAAATTGGGCTTTTGGAACCTGGTCGCAATTTGCCGGGAACGGTTATTGGGATATGTCAAACGAACAGATCCAGCCTCGAAGTTTATATTATGCCCAACTAAAAGATAGATTGGGTAATGAAGCAGAAAAACGAAATTTTGTACTTCCTGTAGAAACAGAAGCATCAAGCAGTCCGCCTGTTGATGTAGCCTTAAAACTGACTAAACTGGCGTATAAACCTGCTTTAACAGTTTCAGAATATATTGATGCCGCAACCGATCGGGATAAAATCATAACCGATGCCGGTTCTGCAAAAAGTATCGATAAAATTGGTCTTGATAAAGTTTTTCAACCCGCACTTGCTGAAGCAATGACGGTTAAAAATGGCTGGTTGGTGCGTGGCAATGAAGTTGTGGTGGGTAATCGCCAGGATGTTCCCTGGTGGAATGGGAGTGCCCGTCCGTATGGATTGAAAAATACTAAATTTCACATTACCCGTTTCGTACCTGGGCGTTCAGGCAATGGCTTAACGGATGATTTGGATTCGATCACAGATGCGATGAAAAATGGCACCGTTAAAGTGCTCGATCACAATTATGGCCTTTGGTACGACAGAAGAAGAGATGATCATGAGCGAATCCGCCGTATGGATGGCGAGGTTTGGGCTCCTTTTTACGAATTGCCTTTTGCCCGTAGCGGTCAGGATAAAGCCTGGGATGGTTTAAGCAAATACGACATTACTAAATACAATTTATGGTATTGGGACAGGTTAAAGCAATTCGCTAACCTTGCCGATCAAAAAGGCCTGGTTTTAATCCACGAAAATTATTTTCAGCACAACATTATCGAAGCCGGAGCACATTATGCCGACTTTCCATGGCGTACCGCAAACAACATCAACAATACGGGTTTTCCTGAGCCTGTGCCATATGCTGGCGATAAACGCATTTTTATGGCCGAGCAATTTTACGACATCAGCAACGAGCATCGTAAAGCAATCCATAAGGCTTACATCAGAAAATGCCTGGAAAATTTTAATGGAAATACTGGTGTAATTCAGTTAATCGGTGCCGAATTTACCGGTCCGCTTCATTTCGTTCAATTCTGGATCGATACCATAAAAGAATGGGAGAAAGAAACAGGCAAACACCCAATTATTGGTTTGAGTGTAACCAAAGATGTGCAGGATGCCATTTTAGCCGATCCTGAACGTGCAAGTGTGATTAATTTAATAGATATCAGGTATTGGCATTATCAGGCCGATGGAACAGCTTATGCACCGCAAGGTGGTTTAAGTTTGGCACCGCGACAACATGCCCGTTTGCTAAAACCTAAGAAAACATCTTTCGAAGAAGTTTACCATGCCGTTTCCGAATATAAAAATAAGTTCCCTGAAAAAGCAGTAATGTATTCGGGAGATAGCTTTGATAGTTTTGGATGGGCGATTTTAATGGCAGGTGGTTCTTTATCAAACGTTAACGATATAAATAAAACAGTTTTAAGTGCTGCTTCCTCAATGAAACCTTTTCTCCCTGCAGGTAAATCAGCTAAACAATATGGGCTGGAAAATGCAGGTAAAGCTTATATTTTATATAATGCCTCATCAAATGCAATAGACCTCGATTTAAGTAAAAATACAGGTAAATTCAATGTAAAAGTGCTTAATACCAGAAATGGTAAAGTGCTAAAAGAAGAGAAAATTAACGGTGGTACAATTGTAAAACTGAATAAAGTGGCAGCAGGCGACGAGGTACTCATCATCAATAAAATTTAACATGAACATTAAATCTATACTATATCTACTTGCTTTAGTTTCTTGCCTTGCTTTTGGCTGTAAAAAGAAATCTCATTTTGGGGATAAAAGCCTTTTGGTATCAGAAAACGGAAGATATTTAACCACAGGGGATGGCAAACCCTTCTTTTGGCTTGGCGATACAGGTTGGTTACTGTTCGGGCGTTTAACCCGCGAAGAAGCAAATACCTATCTCGAAGACCGTAAACAAAAGGGCTTTAATGTTATTCAGGTGATGTTATTACATGATGTACCTTCGAAAAATGTATATGGAGATTCGTCAGTTGTTCATGCTGATGTTTCCAAACCAATGCTCACACCTGGCAACAATCCTAAAGATTCATTGGCTTACGATTATTGGGACCATGTAGATTATATCGTAGATCTGGCCGCAGAAAAAGGTCTTTATATGGCTTTAGTTCCGGTTTGGGGAACCAATGTAAAGGCCAAAAAAGTAAATGAAAAACAGGCAAAAGCCTATTCAGAGTTTTTAGCCAAACGTTATAAAGAAAAATGGAATATTATCTGGTTAAATGGTGGCGACATTAAAGGGAGTGAAGGTGCGGCTGTTTGGAACACCATCGGCGAAACCTTAAGAGCAAATGATCCGAATCATTTAATTACATTTCATCCAAGAGGCCGTACCGCTTCATCACAGTGGTTTCAAAATGCAAAATGGTGCGATTTCGATATGGTACAGTCAGGCCACCGCCGTTACGACCAAGACACTTCTAAAAATGAGCAACTGCATTATGGAGAGGATAACTGGAAATACATCGAAGCCGATTATAAATTAAAACCAACCAAACCAACTATTGATGGGGAGCCTTCATATGAGGATATTCCACAAGGTTTACATGATACACTGCAACCGCGCTGGACAGATAGCGATGTTAGAAGATACGGTTATTGGTCGGTTTTTGCAGGTGCATTTGGTTATACTTATGGTCACAATTCGGTAATGCAGATGTATAAAAAGACAGATTTAAAACCTGCTTATGGCCCTAAAGATCAATGGATAACGGCAATTAATGCCCCAGGTGCAAAACAGATGCAATACCTGAAAAATTTAATGCTTTCGCACTCTTATTTCGACCGTGTACCAGACCGAACTTTAGTTGCTGGTAAAAATGGAGAAAAGTACGAGCGCGTTCTTGCTACAAGAGGCGAAGAGTTTGCAATGTTATACACCTATACTGGTAAAAATTTCAGTGTACAAATGGGTAAAATTGATGGTGACGAAGTAAAAGCTTCATGGTTTGATCCAAGAACAGGAAAAACTACGCCGATTGGAGAGTTTGAAAATAAAGGCATTAAGGAGTTCAATCCCCCAGGTGAACCTGGAAATGGAAATGACTGGGTGTTGGTTTTGGAAGAGATATAGTAGAAGCGTTTAGCGATAGGCGTATGGCGTTAAGCCGGGTCAATATCGTCATTGCGAGAAGGAACGACGAAGCAATCTCATTAGAAAGCTCGTCATTTCGATCCGATAGTTATTGGATGAAGCGCAGCGAAATAACGCATACTAGGGCGATCGTCATTCCCAACTTGATTGGGAATCGTAATGCTTTGGCTATTGGGGTATTTAGTTTCCCGCCTGCGCGGGAATGACGACCATCAATAAATAAATAATGTCTCCCTGAGCGTAGGCGAAGGGCCATCCTTAACCAAATTATAATAAAGGGTCTTCGACTACGCTCAGACTGACAATTGAAAAAAGAAAATAACAATAAAAACAGTGTTTAAACCCAATTCCATATCATCATTTCGCTTAGCTATAATTGGCCTGCTATTGTGCGGATTAAGTTCCTGTTCAAAACAGGCTTACTTATTTACCTCTTTCCGCGAGCCGGCAAACGAAGGGTTAAGGCTTTTATACAGCTATGATGCTTACCATTGGACAGATTTAAATAAAACCTTTTTGAAACCAGCAGTAGGTACGCAAAAAGTACTCCGCGATCCGTCAATTGCTCAAGGGCCAGACGGCACTTTCCATTTAGTATGGACTTGCAGTTGGAAGGGTGACAAAGGTTTTGGTTATGCCAGTTCAAAAGATCTGATCAATTGGAGCGAACAAAAATTCCTTCCGGTAATGGAAAGCGAAACAAAGACAGTTAATGTTTGGGCACCAGAGATTTTTTATGATAACGAGAAAAAGGAATATATAATCATTTGGGCTTCAACTATACCATTCCGTTTTACTAAAGGAATAGAAGAGGAAGAGAACAACCATCGGATGTACAGCATTACCACAAAAGATTTTGTTGCCTTCTCTAAACCTAAACTATTTCTTGATCCTGGTTTTAGTGTAATTGATGCGGTAATTGTAAAACGCGCTCCTAAAGATTATGTATTGGTACTAAAAGACAATACCCGACCGAACAGGAATTTAAAAGTTGCTTTTGCAAAAGATGCACTTGGGCCTTACGAAAACGTTTCTGAAACTTTTAGTCCGAAATTAACAGAAGGACCAACGGTGGTAAAAGTAAAAAATGATTGGCTTATTTATTTCGATGCTTATGGGCAAAAGATTTATTCAGCTTATAAAACTTCCGATTTTAAGACATTTAAAGATGTAACAGCATCAATTTCAATCCCCGAAGGGCATAAACACGGAACGATTATAAAAGTGAAAAGAAAAGTGATAAAGAGATTGAGAAATAATAAATGAGTTTTAATACGGTCGTCATGCTGAATTTAGTTCAGCATTTAATGGGAAAGCTAAAAAGGCTCTGAAATAAATCCAGAGTGACGCACCAAAGAAAGCAACATAAACATGAAAATATTTAAAATACTTTGTTTAAGCTTACCATTTGCATTTGCGATAACCACTTCGCATGCGCAAGATACGGTGCGCTATACAGGTAAAACCCTGGTTAATGCAGATTACCATCATGGTCAGCTTTCGCCGGTAATGGGTGTGCATAATATCCAAACTTTCCGTGCGAACAGAGAACACCCTGAACTGGCCGAAAACTTCGGTTGGACTTACAACCATGCCCCCATGCTGGCCTATTGGAACAATAAATTTTACATCGAATACCTGAGTGATAAAGTTGGCGAAAGTATCCCACCAGGTCAAACATTATTACAGTCTTCAAAAGATGGCTACACCTGGAGCAAGCCAGATGTTATTTTTCCGGTTTACCGAATTCCGGATGGTACAACAAAAGCGGGTAGAACCGATGTAGCTAAAGGCTTAGATGCCGTGATGCATCAACGCATGGGCTTTTATGTTTCAAAGAAAAATGTTTTCCTGGTTTTGGGTTTCTATGCGATCAGTTTTGATGCTAAAGACGATCCTAACGATGGCCAGGGAATTGGCAGGGCCGTAAGAGAAATTCAGCCAGACGGCAAATATGGCCCTATTTATTTTATTCACTACAACCCCGGCTACTTCGAGAAAAATACAAAATACCTATTATACACCAAAAGTAAAAGTAAAGCTTTTATTGAAGCTTGTAATGAGCTGTTAGCCAATAAACTAATGACACAGCAATGGAATGAGGAAGCCAATAGAAAAGATCCGCTAATTACCTTACAAAAGCAATATAAGGCCTTCAGTTACTATCATTTACCTGATGGCAGAGTAGTAGGTTTATGGAAAAATGCCTTAACTGCAATTAGCAATGATAACGGTACGAGCTGGCCGGAAAATGCTTCCAGGGCACCCGGTTTCGTGAATAGTAATGCCAAAATATGGGGACAAAAAACTTCTGATGGCAACTACGTAACGGTTTATAATCCATCTGAGTACCGGTGGCCGCTAGCCATATCAACAAGTAAAAACGGACTCGATTATACCAACCTTCTACTCGTACACGGTGAAATTACGCCAATGCGTTATGGAGGCAATTATAAATCGTACGGGCCACAATATGTACGTGGAATTATCGAAGGTAATGGCAAACCTGCTGATGGTAAATTATGGGTAACCTACAGCATGAACAAAGAAGATATTTGGGTTTCTTCTGTGCCGGTACCCCTTAATAATAAAGCAACACAACATGTAAACGATGATTTCAGTAAGATGCCAGCTGATAAAGCACTCGAAACATGGAATGTCTACAGTCCACTTTGGGCCCCTGTTAAGGTTGAAAACGGCGTTTTAGTATTGAAAGACAAAGATCCTTTTGATTATGCCAAAGTTGAAAGGTTGTTTCCAGCAGCAAAAAAAATAATCGCCTCATTTTCTGTTACGCCGAAGCAAAATGACTTCGGTTTATTGGAAATCGAGTTGCAGGATGCTAAAGGAACAGCTACTGTGCGCCTTACTTTTGATACCGCAGGAACTTTAAGCGCAAAGGCAGGAGCACGGTATAAAAATTTCATGAAATACGAGGCAGGTAAAAGTTACGACATCAAATTAAAATTAGATGCCTTTACGCGTTTTTACACTATCACTGTAAACGGCAAAGATGTATTAACCAGCCTGGCTTTTCAACCTGTTGCTGATGTTTCCAGAATTGTTTTCCGCACCGGCGACGTTCGTCGTTTTCCTGATGTAGATACACCTGCGGATCAAACCTATGATTTGAAAAATGCCGGGGAAGCAGAGAAGAAGGAAGCCGTTTATTCGATTAAGTATTTAAAAACGGAGGGATTTTAGATGAGAAAGTTTGGAGTTTTGGGTTTGGAGTTTGGACTTTTTCCCTCATTGCGTGTTAAAGCGTTCGGCATTCCGGCCACATCATCGTCAGTACGAGGGGGCAAGGCGAGGAAATCTTTTCTAAGCGTCATTTTGACCGTAGTGGAGAAATCTTTGAACCCAGCGGAAATGATTTCTCGGTTTCGCTGCGTTCCATCTGATAGCTATCGGATCGAAATGACGGGAGAGAATCCGGGATTACGAGGAATAAATCAATCTTTTCAAAAAGCGAGAGAGATTGCTTCGTCGTTCCTTCTCGCAATGACGGCAATAACAATATTACTTTCTCTTCTCTCTTTAACCGTGAATGCAAAAATCCTTTTGCCTCAAATTTTATCGAGCAATATGGTTTTACAGCGCCAAAAACCAATCAATATCTGGGGTTTTGCTTCACCTGATGAAAAAGTAGCAGTAGTTTTTGCAGGTCAGAAAAAAGAAACAGTTGCCGATAAAAATGGAAACTGGTTGGTGGTTTTAGCACCATTAAAAACAGCTACAAAACCCCAAACCATGATCATCAGTGGCTCAAATAAAATTGAGCTTACCAATATTCTGGTAGGCGAGGTTTGGGTATGTTCTGGTCAATCCAATATGGAATATGCCATGCGCAAACTGGCCAAAATCCCAAAACCTAAAAATGAAAAATTAGGTTTCCCGTTTGATGAAGTTGCAAAGGCAAAAAATGATCAGATCAGAATTTTCCTGGTTAACCGAAAAACTTTAATCAAACCTGATTCGCTTCATAAAAGCTGGGCAATGGCGCAAGATTCAGCATTACGTGCTTTTTCAGCCGTTGGTTATTTCTTCGCCAAAGAAGTTCAGGAAAAATTAGGAATTCCAGTGGGCATGATTTCTTCGGCCATTCCGGGAAGTGCAATTGAACCGTGGATTTCAGAAAATGCATTTGCACTGGAGGATTATTTCAAAAATCAAAAAATAGGTAACGATCCGGGTAAGTTTTATTCAACGATGATCGAACCTTTAACACAATTTAAAATCCGTGGTTTTTTGTGGTATCAGGGCGAAACCAATTGCTTTTTAAATGAAAAGATCAATTACGCCTATAAAATGAAGGTATTGATTAATAGCTGGCGAAAAGCCTGGAAAGAAAAGACTATGCCTTTTTATTTTGTCCAGATTGCACCTTTTAACTATTCCAATACCAAAGGAAAAGTACCTGTTGATGAAAATACCGAACCTGGATTTTGGGAAGCGCAAACACAATTGTTGCGTTTACCGAACACTGGAATGGTTTCTACAAACGATTTAACCGACTCCAATGAAGATTTACACCCAACATATAAATGGGAGGTAGGCAGAAGATTGGCACTTTGGGCTTTGGCCGAAACCTATAATCAAAAAAATGATTTCTCAGGGCCTGTTTATCAATCAGTATCGTTTAAAAATGGGAAAGCCGAATTGAATTTCGATTATTTAAAATCAGCTTCATCCGGTCCTATTACCGGTTTTACCATCGCAGGAAATGACGGAAAATTTGTAAATGCTGATGCTGTGATAAAAGATGGAAAAGTTGTTGTTTCTTCAAAAGAAGTTAAGACACCTGTAGCCGTGCGTTATAACTGGACGGAAAACCCAACAGGAAACTTTTATAGCAATGGTTTACCTGCTTTGCCTTTCCGAACCGATAATCCATTAACTAAAACTTTTAAAACCAATTAATGAAACGCAGATTTATACTTTTCTTGTGTTTAACAACCATATTCTGCTCGCTAAAAGCACAGCAAACGGAGAAATTATACCTATCGGGAACAGGGAACGACAATACCGTGAACTGGGATTTTTTCTGTACCGCTGGCGCCAACTCAGGCAAATGGACCACTATACCAGTTCCTTCAAACTGGGAACTGCAGGGTTTCGGAAAATATAATTATGGTTTCAACAAAGAAGACAATAAGGGAAAGGAAGAAGGGCTTTATAAGTATAAATTTAAAGTTCCAACTGCCTGGAAAAATAAGGAAATCAATATCGTTTTTGAAGGCTCAATGACCGATACCGAAGTCAAAATTAACGGTCAGTTGGCCGGTGAGATTCACCAAGGTTCATTTTATGTTTTTAAATACGATATTTCCAAACTGATTAAATTTAGCGACGATAATTTACTTGAAGTAAAAGTATCCAAGCATTCTGCTAATGAATCGGTTAACAATGCCGAACGCAAGGCTGATTTCTGGATTTTTGGCGGCATTTTCAGACCTGTATATCTCGAATCACTGCCGCAAACCCATATCAATCGGATTCAGATCGATGCCAAAGCTGATGGCAGTTTAAATGCGCAAATCAATTATACTGGTGATGCAGATAAAATCGAAGTGGAGCTTTTAGGAAAAAATGGGAAAAGATTTGGTGATCGGTTTACAACTTCAATAAATAAAGGAAATAAAAACATAAAACTCAATCATCAGTTTTCCAATCCGGCTTTATGGTCGTCAGAATTTCCGAATTTGTATACGGCAAGCTTAACATTAATTAAAAATGGGAAAGAGATCCATCAGATTTCCAAAAAAATTGGTTTTAGAACAGTTGAAGTAAAAGAACGTGATGGCGTATATGTTAACGGAGTAAAAATGAAGTTTAAAGGTGTAAACCGGCATTCATTTTATCCATCATCGGGCAGAACTACCAGTAAAAAAATCAGCATCGCCGATGTTTTGTTGATGAAAGAAATGAATATGAATGCCGTCCGGATGTCTCACTACCCACCAGATGGCCATTTTTTAGACGTTTGCGATTCGCTTGGCTTATTTGTTATGGACGAACTGGCAGGCTGGCACGGCACTTATGATACGCAAACCGGAACGAAGTTGATGAAAGAAATGATGTTGAATGATGAAAATCATCCATCGATTATTTTTTGGGCCAATGGCAACGAAGGGGGGCATAACCGCGAACTCGATCATCTTTTTGGCGAGGAAGATCTTCAAAAAAGACCTTTAATTCACCCTTGGGAAGTTTTTAACGGATTTGAAACCACACACTACCGTGAATTTAATTACGGAATTGGCAACTACGATCATGGGCACAATATTTTAATGCCTACCGAGTTTCTGCATGGTATGTGGGATGGCGGTCATGGTGCAGGCATTGAAGATTACTGGAATGCCATGTGGAACAATCCACTTTCGGCTGGTGGTTTCCTTTGGGATTTTGCCGACCAGGCTGTGGTGCGTACCGATAAAAATGGCGAATTGGATACCGATGGAAATCATGGCCCAGATGGAATTGTTGGGCCTTACCATGAAAAAGAAGGCAGTTTTTTCACCATTAAGGAAGTTTGGAGTCCGGTTTTTATAGCAAAAAGAGAAATGACAATTGGCTTTGATGGCTCGTTTACCTTAGAAAACCGCTATGCTTTTACCAACCTCAATCAATGTACTTTTAACTGGAAATTGAAGAAATTAAAAGCTGGAACAGATGCTGCATTTAAGTCTGGCAAAGCAGATGCACCAAACATTAAACCCTTCGAAAAAGGAAAATTACAGATTAATCTTCCAGCAGATTGGAGAAGTTTTGATGCACTTTATCTTAGCGCAAATGGACCGGATGGTAAAGAATTATTCACCTGGAGTTTCCCCATCGCTTTACCTACAGATGATGCTGGGAAAATTATCGTAAAAACAGGTTCTTCAAAAATAAATCTGAAAGAAGACGCTAAATTATACCTTGTTTCTGCCAATGGTATTGATTTAACGTTCGACAAAACAACTGGTTTGTTGCAACAGGCCAGGAATGCTAAAGGGATAATTCCTTTTGCTAATGGTCCTATTTTGCAGGAGGGTGTAAATAACTTTAAAGGTTTTACTCAAAAAATGGATGGCGAGAATTTAGTGATTTCATCTAAATTTGATAAAAAGGAAAGCTGGAATACCCTACAATGGACGATTTACCCATCTGGATGGTTAAAAATGGAAGTAAAATATTTTCCATCAGATTACTTTACGACTTTTGTTGGTGTTAACTTTTCTTATCCAGAAACAGAGATTAAAGCCGTTGAATACAAAGGTAATGGGCCATACCGCGTTTGGAAAAACAGGATGAAGGGAACGGAGTTTGGCATTTGGAAAAAGGATTATAACAATTCGGCAACAGGAGAAGCACCATGGCAATATCCAGAATTTAAAGGCTATTATTCAAATATGTACTGGTGCGAATTTATTGGCAAGCAACAATCATTCAAAGTTGTAACGGATCGGGAAGATGTTTTTTTAAGGTTATTTACACCAAAAAAATCAAAGGATACAGAATACGATAATATGAGTCCGACATTTCCGAATGGTGATATTTCCTTTATGAATGCCATTTCGGCAATTGGTACAAAAACCCAAAAACCAGAAACAACAGGGCCAATGGGAATGAAGAATATTTATTACGATTTTGATAAAGATCCAAGTAGGGCATTGAATATGACCTTGTATTTTGATTTTTCGCTCCATAGTTCGTCATTGCGAGGAGTAACGACGAAGCAATCTCAATAAAGCAATAATGGAGCACAATAACATTAGCAAAAAAGATTGCTTCAGCTCGCACAGGCGCAGCTTCGAAATGACGAATTTTTTTAAAAAACAATAATACAATTAGTATAATCAATAAATCTGTGCAATCAACCGCGAAGCGTAATGAACATTAAACTCCACCTAGCGATCATCAGCATTTGCCTCCTATCCTTTACAAAAGTGATGGCGCAAATCTCGTTGCAGCACACCACCTGCGAGATGCTCGAAAATCCGTTGGGCATTGATGTTGTAAAACCCCGCTTTGCATGGCATATCATTTCTAATGAGCGTAATGTAATGCAAACCGCTTATCAAATTTTAGTTGCATCATCGGCAGAAAAATTAAAGGCGAATGAAGGAGATTTATGGGACTCAGGAAAGGTTAACGAACCAGAATCTATCCATGTAAGCTACAACGGTATGGCGTTAACTAGCCGTATGAAAGCCTACTGGAAGGTTAAAGTATGGACAACTGCTGGTCAAAGTGAATGGTCGGCTAACAACGCTTTCTCTATGGGTTTGCTTTATTATAAAGATTGGCCAAAGGGTTGGATTGGTTTCGACAGGGCTTTCCCATGGGATAACATTAAAACGGATTCACGTTTATCAGCACGATATTTCAGAAAGGAGTTTCAGTCTATAAAACAAATCAAATCTGCCACCGCATCTATCATTGGCTTAGGTTTATACCAACTATATATTAATGGTAAAAAAGTGGGGGATGATGTTTTATCGCCGTCGCCTACTGATTATACTAAAAACGTAAAGTACAATACCTATGATGTAACCAGTTACATTCAAAATGGTAAAAATGCAGTCGGAGCCATACTCGGAAATGGCCGTTTCTTCGCAATGCGCCAAAATGAAAAACCGTATAAAATTAAAACGTTTGGTTTTCCGAAAATGCTCATGAACATCAACATTGTTTACACCGACGGAACAACGGCAAATATTGATACCGACGATAGCTGGAAGGGCACAACAGATGGACCGATCAGAACCAATAACGAATACGATGGCGAAGAATACGATGCTACAAAAGAAGCTTCAGGCTGGAATAAGGTAGGTTTTGATGATAGTAAATGGGCAAAGGCAGAATTTGTACAAGAACCAATGGGAACAATTGAGGCCCAGATGAATGAAAATATGAAGGTGATGAATACCATTAAACCGGTTTCAATCACTAAAATTTCGGGTAGCCGGTATATTTTGGATATGGGTCAGAATATGGTGGGCTGGCTGCAAATCAAGGTAAAAGGTATTAAAGGCAACCAGATTAAAATGCGGTTTGCTGAATCATTACAAGATAATGGCGAACTGTTTACCGCTAATCTTCGCAATGCAAAATGTACCGATTTATACACCTTAAAAGGTGGGGAATTAGAAACATGGGAACCTACTTTTGCTTACCGCGGATTTAGATATATAGAACTTACAGGCTATACCTACCAGCCATCACTAAGCGATTTTGTTGGCAAAATGATTTACGATAACATAAAAACGGTCGGAACGTTCGAAACTTCGGATGCTTTGACCAATCAGATTGTAAAAAATGCCTGGTGGGGAATTGCTGGCAGCTATAAAGGGATTCCGGTTGATTGTCCGCAACGCAACGAGCGCATGCCTTGGTTGGGCGATAGAGGCGCAGTGGCTTATGGTGAAAGTTTTCTTTTTGATAACGGTAGATTTTACGCCAAATGGTTGCAGGATATTAGAAATTCACAAAAAGAAGATGGTGCCATTCCGGATGTTGCACCAGCCTTTTGGCGCTACTACAGCGATAACATGACCTGGCCCGGAGCAATGCTTTTAGTTACCGAAATGTTATATAAGCAAACTGGTGATGTATCTGCCGTAAAGGACAACTATCCGGCAATGAAAAAATGGCTTGCTTACATGCAAAACCGTTACATGAAAGATTATATTTTGACCAAAGATAGTTATGGCGATTGGTGCATGCCGCCCATTACCATCGAATTTGGCCGTGGTAAAAGTGCAGATAAAAAGTATCCGTCAGAATTGATTTCGACAGCATATTATTATCATTTCACCCAATTGATGATGCAATTTGCCAAGGTAAGCGGCAACAATGAAGAAATAAAGGCATATGAGCTTTTGGGAAATAAAATCAAAGACGCTTTTAATCAAAAATATTATAACAACAAAGGCTACTATGCCTCAAATGCACTAACCGATAACATCATTCCGCTTTACTTCGGGATGGTTCCTCAAAACAATGTAGATAAAGTTTTTAAGAGCATTACTTACACGGTAGAGGTTACAAATAAGGGGCATTTGAGCAATGGTTTAGTGGGGATTCAGTGGTTAATGCGCTGTTTAAACGATTATGGCCGACCAGATTTGGCTTATACCGTGGCCACACAAAAAACTTATCCGAGTTGGGGCTACATGGTAGATAACGGCGCAACCACCATTTGGGAATTGTGGAATGGGAATACAGCCGATCCAAAAATGAATTCACAAAACCATGTAATGATGCTCGGTGACTTACTGATCTGGTATTATGAAAATCTGGCTGGAATAAAATCCGAAAGTGCAGCTTTCAAAAAGATAATCATGAAACCGGAAATAATTAATGGCTTAAACGCTGTAAATGCAAGTTACAATTCGGTTTATGGACTAATTAAAAGCAATTATAATACAACAGCAAAGCAATTTAACTGGAATATCACCATTCCGGCAAATACAACTGCAATGATTTATATTCCTGCAAATAATAAAAATGAGGTTTCAGAAAAATCGAAATCAATAAAAGATTTAAAATTTATAAAAATGGAGAATAACAGGGCCGTTTATGAGCTCGGCTCTGGAGATTATTCATTTGTGGTAGAGCGGAAATAAAAATGAAATAAGTCGTCATTGCGAGGAGGAACGACGAAGCAATCTATCCTGCCAAGAAAGATTGCTTCGGTTGATGAAAAATCAAGTCTCGCAATGACGATTAAAAAAGAAAACACAATTATGAGAAAGTTTTTTAAACCATTTATACTGATAACCTTACTGCTAACCACAGTAAACGCGTTCAGTCAAACGAAGGACATTGTGGTGCCTGAAGAAATTGTAGCCAAAGCCAAAGAATGGACCTCAGCATTAAATTTAACTGATGCAGCTAAAAAATCAGCAGTAGAAAATGCAATTGCAGTTCACTTAACAACAATTAGGGATTGGCATAACGATCATCCATCATCTACAGTTCCTGATGGAATAAATCCGGTTACTGGCAATAAATTAAGCGATTTAGACAAACAGATTATTGCCGATTCTGCAATACCTTCTACCGTTCACCAGGTTTTAATGGATGGGTTGAGAAAAAACTTAACACCAGAGCAGGTAGAAACCATATTGGATAAATACACTATTGGTAAAGTAGAATTCACCATGAAAGGTTATAAAGCCATTGTTCCGGATTTAACTGCTGATGAGGAAGCCAAGATTTTGGCTTACTTAAAACAAGCCCGCGAGCAAGCTGTGGATTATAAAAACATGAAGCAGGTTTCAGCCATTTTCGAAATTTACAAAACAAAATCGGAGCAAATGCTAAATAATAATGGTCGAAGCTGGAGAGCACTTTATAGTGCCTATACAAAAAAGATAAAAGAAGAGAAAGCGGCAAAAGCAAAACAATAACGAGAATTTGCTTCACCTCATCGTCATTGCGAGGCACGAAGCAATCTTACTACGGTAGCTATAGCATTAGGATTGCTTCGTGCCTCGCAATGATGACCTTTTTTAATAAATAAATATGATGTTAAAAAGAAAAATACAAATTACACTGGTCTTTATATTTGCTGCCTTAATCAGCGCCAATGCCCAGGTAGAAAAATGGCAAACCGGAATCGTAAAACAAGAATTTCTTTACGACAAAGCTCCGTTTCCTTCATGCCATTCAGCTACAATAACAGAAACGCCGACAGGTTTGGTAGCTTCATTTTTTGGCGGCACAAAAGAGCGGAATCCCGATGTAGAAATCTACATCAGCCGCTTTGTTGATGGTAAATGGTTGGCTCCGTTTTCGGTTGCAAATGGTATTCAGCCTGATGGTACAAGATTACCAACGTGGAATCCTGTTCTTTATCAGGTTCCCGGCGGAGATTTGTTGTTATTTTATAAAATCGGACCAAAACCATCTGAATGGTGGGGGATGATGAAAACTTCGAAAGATGATGGTAAAACCTGGTCGGATGCTACAAAGCTACCTGATGGTTATATTGGACCTGTAAAAAACAAACCGGTTTTATTGAGCAACGGAAATCTCTTTGCACCATCAAGCAAAGAGGGCGATGGTTGGAAAATCCATTTTGAAGTAACAAAAGACAATGGTAAAACCTGGAGGAAGGTTGGCCCGCTTCCTGAAAACGGCATAAAAGCCATTCAACCAAGTATTTTACAATACGGAAACGGAAAGTTGCAGATTTTGGCCAGAACCGCCAACCGTGCAATTGTAGAGGCATGGTCTAACGATAATGGTGAAACCTGGTCGGCATTAACCAAAACCACATTACCCAACAATAACTCTGGCACAGATGCAGTAACCATGAAAGATGGGCGGCAGGTATTGGTGTACAACCATGTTTTACCTCCGGGCGATTTAGCTAAAGGACCTAGAACACCATTAAATGTATCGGTTTCTAAAGATGGCAAAGAATGGTCTGCTGCATTGATTTTGGAAGATTCACCCATTAGCCAGTATTCTTATCCGGCTGTAATTCAAACCAGCGACGGCATGTTACATTTTATTTATACCTGGAGAAGGGAAAAAATTAAACATGTAGTGGTAGATCCTTCAAAGTTAAAACTGAAGAAAATTAAAAATGGTGTTTGGCCGAAACTGAAAGGATATACGGCACCCGTAATTACTGAAACTAAAAATGAGGAAGGTTAAGATGATAAATTCAATTAAAGAATTCATTTCTAGGTCGTTGCGATCGTCATTACGAGGAAGCATGATGCGGCAATCTATCCTATCAAGAAAGATTGCTTCGGCTGATGAAAAATCAGCACTCGCAATGACGACCAGGGTGCTGAGATTTTTTGCTGTATTATTTATTTCCTATATATTCCCTGTAAACAACCTCTCTGCTCAAATTCAAAACACTGATAATCTCTATAAAAAACCACTTATTGATGTTTTGAAAGAGATTCAAACGCGTTTCAAAGTACAAATTAAATACTCAGAACCTCAGGTAAAAGATAAATGGGTAAACTATGCTGATTGGCGTTTCCGGGCTGATGTAGACGAAACACTTACCAATGTGCTTATGCCTTTGGATATGAAGGTAAACAAAGAAAAGCCTGGTGTTTATAAATTAAAAGAATATGAATATTACCGATGGGAAGTGCAGGATGGATGGGCATATTTAGATCAATTGGCTACAAAATATCATGATCAGGCAAGTTGGGAAAAACGTAAAGCAGAAATTAAACCTGAACTATACAAAGCTTTACTGCTATCACCGCTACCTGCAAAACCAAATTCAAAACCGATTGTAACGGCAAAAAGAATTTTTGATGGCTATTCGGTAGAAAACATTGCATTGGAAATCTTACCAGGTGTATGGATTAACGGTTCCCTTTACAAACCATTAAATTTTAAAGGAAAAATTCCTGTGGTGCTTAGCCCTGACGGACACTGGGAAAAACAACGTTATAGGCCCGATTGCCAGATCCGCTGTGCAATGATTGCCAAAATGGGAGCAATGGCTTTTAGTTATGATCTTTTTGCCTGGGGCGAATCGATGTTGCAGTTTAAATACGAAGACCATAGAAAAAGCCTGGCCCAAACCGTTCAAGCTTTAGGCGGTATCAGAATTTTGGATTATTTCGGCTCGCTAAAAGAAACAGATACCAACCGGATCGGAATTAGCGGTGGATCGGGCGCCGGAAGTCATTCTATTTTAATGACAGCCATGGATGACCGGATTAAATTGAGTGCACCCGTGGTTGCCATGTCATCATACTTTTATGGCGGTTGCCCATGCGAAAGCGGAATGCCAATCCATCAATGTGGTGGTGGTACCGATAACGTAGAATTAGCCGCAATGGCTGCTCCACGTCCGCAATTACTGGTGTCAGACGGTAGCGATTGGACAGCACATACACCAGAACACGATTTTCCTTACCTGCAGAAAATGTACGGTTATTATGGGGCTAAAGATAAAGTGGAGAATGTTCATCTTCCTGATGAAAAGCACGATTTTGGTGTCAATAAACGCGTTGCGTTATACGATTTCCTAATTAAAAATTTCAAATTAAATGCTTCTGGGGTTAAAGATAAAACCGGTAAATATGATGAAAGTAAGGTAACGATTGAAAAGGAGAATGCTTTATATGTATTTGGCGATAAAGGTGAAAAATTGCCTAAAAATGCGATGATGGGCTTTCAAAATTTAGAAAAATTATTTCCACTAAGCACGAGTAAATAACTGGATATGCAACATCAAAACAGAAGATCTTTTATTGGTAGCATGGCCTTGTTAACGGGAGCTTTTATGTTTCCCAGTCATTTGCTTTTCGCCGCAGATAAAAAAAACCGTTTTAAAGTTGCCGTTATTGATTTAATGATTTTAAAACGTCAGAAAATCAGTGCTTTGACACTTGCAAAAGAAATTGGTGCCGATGGGCTTGAAATTGACATGGGTGGTTTGGGTGATCGCGAAACTTTCGACAATAAACTGGCCGATCCAAAAATCAGACAGGAGTACTTGGATAAAGCAAAAGAGCTGAATCTCGAAATCTGTTCGTTAGCGATGACTGGTTTTTATGCGCAATCATTTGCCAAACGCCCAACTTATCAGAAAATGATTCAGGATTGTTTAGATACTGCTAAAGCAATGCATGTTAAAGCAGTCTTTCTGCCATTGGGTATTCAAGGCGATTTAATTAAAAATCCAGAACTGCGCGAACCAATTGTAGAAAGGTTAAAAGTTGCTGGAAAAATGGCTGCTAAAGCTGGCATTACAATTGGAATTGAAAGTGCTTTAGATGCCAAAGGAGAATTACAATTATTAAAAGATATCAATTGCAAGCATGTTAAAAGTTATTTCAATTTCTCTAATGCCATTAAGAATGGAAGAGATTTAAACGATGAACTCAGGATTTTAGGCAGGAAAAACATCGTTCAGATCCATGCTACAAATGAAGATGGGGTTTGGTTACAGAACGATCCAAAAATTGATTTGAACAAAGTTAAAGAAACTTTAAATGATATGGGCTGGAGCGGTTGGCTGGTTGTAGAAAGAAGCCGGGATGCCAACCAGCCAACAAATGTAAAATATAATTTCAGCGCAAATACAAGCTACCTGAAATCTGTTTTTCAACCGAAATAGTATAAATATAATGAAGTGCTTTTTGAGAAGAATTTTTAGTTTTTATAACCGGTCGGTACGTGGAGACAAGTACTGGGGCGGTATATCCATGCCTTGGTTCATATCTTCTTTACCTGCTACTTGGTCCGTGTCCTCACAGACCAACCAACTATCTATGCTAAATTTTAAATCTCTAACGTCTTGGTTTGGGTTTCCACGAACCAAACAACTACCACTTTTTAGCCTCTTAATTCTTTTTTCTTTATTGTGTTTTAATGCTAATGCAACAGATATTTATGTATCAATAAATGGATCTGACACCAATTTAGGCACTAAAGAAAACCCTTTGGCAACACTTCATTCAGCCCTGCGTAAAGCACGCGAATTTAGACGTTTAAACGATACATCAATTAAAGGTGGTATTAGAATTATAATTGGCAAAGGTTTTTATCAATTGGATGAACCGATAGTACTTAGACCGGAAGATTCAGGTACAAACGATAGTCCGACACAGATAATTGCCAATGAGAAGGTTGTTTTAAGTGGTGGTGTAAAAATTAAAGGATGGAAAAAACTATATGGTAACATCCCAGGCTTACCAAAAGAAGCAACGGGCAAAGTTTGGGTTACAAATATTCCAAATTTTGACGGGAGCGACCTGCAATTCAGGCAGCTCTGGGTAAACGATAAAAAGGCCATACGTGCAAAAAATTATAATGGTGAAGAAATGGGAAGGATTTTGTCATGGGATAGCAAGAAACAAACCTGTAAAATTCCAATGCAAAAAGGTATTAATTTAACCAATATCAAAGGAATGGAAATGCTGATCCATCAATGGTGGGCTATTGCAAATCTCCGTGTTAAATCGGTTAAAGTGATTGGCAATACAGCTGAGCTTTCTTTTTGGCAACCTGAGAGCAGAATACAATCCGAACATCCCTGGCCAGCACCATGGATTTCAGACAAAACAGGGAATTCAGCTTTTTACCTCAGCAATGCCATCCAATTTTTAAATAAACCTGGCGAATGGTATGAAGATTTGCAAAATCATAAACTTTATTATTGGCCAAAAGCTTCAGAAAATATGCAGAATGCCGAGGTAATTTCCCCAGCACTGGAGAACCTTATTAAAATTGAAGGAACGATAGATCAACCGGTTTCTTTTGTGAGCTTTAAAGGCATTTCTTTCGAACATGCTACCTGGTTGAGGCCATCAAAACTGGGCCATGTGCCACATCAGGCGGGTATGTATATGCTCGATGCTTACAAATTAAATAAAGCCGGCACACCGGATAAACCAACTTTAGAAAATCAGGCATGGGTTGGCCGCCCGGCAGCTGCTATAGAGGTTAGTTATGCTAATAATACCTCATTTCAATCCTGCCGTTTCGTCCATCTAGCTTCTACAGGTTTGGATTATAAAAAAGGAACTATAGACAATGAAATCAAAGGAAATTTATTCAAAGATATTGGTGGTTCGGCCATTTTGATGGGAACTTTCTCTGATGAAGCTGTTGAAGTGCATTTGCCATACAATCCGACTGATAAAAGAGAAATTTCGGGCAATAACACCATCGAAAATAACCTGATTACAGATGTTACCAATGAAGATTGGGGCGCAGTGGGTATTGGGGCAGGTTATGTTAGCGGCATTAAAATTCTTCATAACGAAATCAGTGATGTTTCTTACTCGGGCATCAGCATGGGTTGGGGTTGGACGAAAACCAAAAACGCGATGGCGAACAACACAATTAGTAGTAATAAAATAAACCATTACGGAAAACATATGTATGATGTTGCCGGGATTTACACCTTGTCTGCCCAGCCAGGATCAACTATAATAGAAAATGTAGTCGACAGCATTTACAAGGCTCCGTACGCGCATTTGCCAGATCATTGGTTTTATCTGTATACCGATGAAGGATCATCTGATTTTACCATCAAAAACAATTGGACACCAACAGAAAAGTATCTCCAAAATGCCAACGGACCAGGTAATGTTTGGGAAAGCAACGGACCAAAAGTTTCAGATCAGGTTAAGCAAAATGCCGGCTTAGAAAGCGCATTTCAATATTTATTAAAGGAAAAAGCCCACTACGCCAAAAGAGGGATTAACCAGGCTGTAGATCAATCAGTAGTATTTGAATTGGTTTTTAAGTCGGATAATCTTCCAGGCAATAACACTTTAACAACTTTTGCAAAAGAAAATAACCTTTTGGCAAATTCAATTTATAAGTGGAATAACCGATTGGTGATTTACACCTCTAGCTTAAAAAGTAGAGAGCTTAAAACAATCCCTAAAACGCCTGAATGCATCCGAAATTAAGTTATACGATAACCTGTTTTATGATTTCAACAGAGAAAAAAACTGCGGAGATAAGCCAGTTGAAGAATGGGATAACATCATTTTATCGGCCAACCTGGTTAAGGATGAAAAGATGCAAAAAGAATATTTAGATTATCATAAAACACAATTTCAAAAATGGCCCGAAATATCAAAGGGGTTTTGTAATGCAGAATTTCAACGATTGGCCATTTTTAAAAATGATCGGCAGCTTATGCTGATTATTAGCATCCCAAAAGGGAAAAAATTAGATGATTTAAATCCAAAAACTACCGAGAACAATCCAAAGGTGGATGAATGGAATGCCATTATGAAAAAATACCAGGAAGGAATTGAAGGCACAAAACCCGATGAGGTTTGGGTATTTTTTAAACCGATACGTTAGAAGCATTATTGTTCCCTTTTGGAGGGGGCAGGAAGAGGAAATATTAAACGCTTAGAAAAAATAATATCATGTTAAGATTAGGGATTTTAGGTTTAGGAGAGGGCAGAAGCACAATTTCAGCATCACTATCAAGTAGAAAATTTAAGCTCATCCAGATTTGCGATGCCAATAAAAAGCTTTGCGAAGAACGTGCTTTGGAGTTCGATTTTGAAAACTGGACAACCAATTACGAGGATATGTTAAACAGCGATAAAATCGACATGATTGCGATTTATACGCCAGATCACCTGCATTTTGAGCACATTAAATTGGCACTGGAGCACGGAAAACATGTGGTGTGTACCAAGCCATTTATTGATGATTTAGCTCAAGCCAATGAGCTTTTGGAGTTGGCAAAGAAATCGAGAAAAAAGATTTTTGTAGGGCAAAGTTCACGCTTTTTCGAGCCTGCAATGCGCCAAAAGAAAGATTTTGATGAAGGGTTAATCGGCGAACTAATCACAATAGAAAGTCATTACCATGCAGATCACCGTTGGTTTTTGGAGAAAGGCTGGTCTTTAAAACAATCATTTAAATGGCTGTATGGAGGCTTAAGTCACCCGGTAGATTTTATCAGGTGGTACATGCCTGATATTGAAGAAGTAATGGGCTATGGCATGTTGAGTAGCAATGGCTTAAAAGCCGGACTGAAAAATCAGGATACGATGCACTTTATTTTCAAGGCAAAAGATGGCCGGATTGCAAGGGTTAGCGGTGCTTATACAGGCCCAACACAACCAGCAAGTCGCGATAGTGGCATGAGCTGCATCCTCCGCGGAACTGAAGGGGCAAGCCAGGCCGATTACCATGAACTGCGTTATTCGGTTACTACAAAAACCGGCGAAGAAAAGATAATAACCTGGGGCGATTCGACCTTAAAACATTATTTCCGTTTTGAAGGACAAAGCCACCATGCGGGAGAATACCAGAATTACCTGGATTATTTTGCAGATAGCATAAACAACAACTTTACCGCTTATCCCGATTTAAAGGAAGGAATTGGTACTGTGGCTTTGCTACAAGCAATGGATCAATCGTTAGAAACTGGTTTACCTGTAAAAGTTGATGAAATTTTGAAAGCAAATCACATCACAAGGGAATCGATAGGCTTGTAAGAGAAAAATCGTCATTGCGAGGAGGAACGACAAAGCAATCTATTTGGTAAAATAGATGCTGAAATGAATTAAGCATGACGTAACTATAAAAATGGTCGTCTGGGCTCCGTGAATTCCGTGTTTCCGTGGCAATAAATAAAACTAACCAAAATAAACCTAATGGGAAACATTGTAGAACGTTTAACCAGTTTAAATTACTTCATCGTAATCGCTTACCTTATAGTGCTGATAATCATTGGGTATCGCGCCAGTTTCTCTAAAAAGAAAAATGATGATGAAACCTTATTTCTGGCCAATAAATCTTTAAACTGGAGCAGCATTGGTTTCAATATGTGGGGCACAAACGTTGGCCCTTCAATGCTATTGGCCTTTGCAAGCATTGGTTATAGCACCGGTATTGTGGCCGTCAACTTCGATTGGTATGCCTTTATATTTTTATTCTTACTTGCAATTGTTTTTGCGCCAAAATACCTTGCCGCTAAGGTTAGCACCATGCCCGAATTTATGGGTAACCGTTACGGCGATTCTACGCAAAATATCCTCGCCTGGTATGCGTTGGTTAAAATTTTAATCTCTTGGTTATCATTGGGTTTGTTTGCAGGCGGCTTTTTAGTCCGCCAGATTTTGGGCATTCCCATGTGGCAATCTGTTACGGTATTGGTGGCTTTTGCTGGTTTGTTCACCTTTTTCGGTGGATTAAAGGCCATTGCCAAAGTGAACGTTTTTCAAATGATTTTATTGATTGCCGTTTCGCTTTCGCTGATGCTTTTAGGCTTAAACAAAGTTGGTGGGGTTTCTGCATTGTATGCAAAAACACCTCATCACTTCTGGAATTTAATTCAGCCCTCCAGCGATCCAAAATACCCATGGTATGCCATATTGTTAGGTTACCCTGTTGCAGCTGTAGCCTTTTTCTGTACTGATCAATCAATGGTTCAATCCGTTCTAGGCGCTAAAAATTTAAAGCAGGGGCAATTGGGTGTGAGTTTTATCGGCTGGTTAAAAATCCTTTCCCTACCCTTGTTTATTGGTACTGGAATCCTTTGTTATGTGCTTTTTCCAGGTTTAAAAGATCCGAATGAAGCATATATGACCATGGTAACCAATTTATTCCCTCCAGGTATGAATGGCCTGGTTATCGTAGTACTCATTGCCGTGTTGGTGGGCACCATCGGGTCTTCCTTAAATTCATTAAGTACCGTTTTTACCATGGATATTTATGTAAAGAAAATTAACCCCAAAGCCAGCAATAAACAGATTATCCGTATTGGCCGTTTGGCAGTTGTTGCAGGATGTATTTTTGCTGTTATTGTTGTTTTGGCTATCGATAACATTAAAGGGCTAAATCTATTCGACGTTTTTCAATCAGTTTTAGGCTTTATTGCACCACCGCTTTCTGTAGTATTTTTACTTACCGTTTTCTGGAAAAGAACGACGAGAAAAGCGGTAAATTTTTACCCTGTCAATCGGCTCTGTTTTAAGTTTAGGTGTGGGGGTAACTTACCTATGGATTTTGCCTTCAGATCAATATACATTTTGGCCCCATTACCTGATGTTATCATTTTTCATTTTTGCCGGATTACTGATTATCGCGATTTTAATTTCTTTATTGGATAGATCACCAAGTATATACAAGGTTAATAAGGAACATGAGGCCAACATCGAAAAACCTGATCGAACAGTTTGGATCTCGTGGATTGCATTAGCAATAGTGATGGTTGCACTTTACCTTTTTTTTAATGGGCATTAAAAATAATGAACTACAGAAGAAAAGGATGCACACAGATATAAAAATCTGTGTTAATCTGTGTTTAAAAAATTCAATAATATGAAAAACTTAAAAAAACTTATCCTAATTGCCATTTTCACAAGCTCGGCAGCACAACTTTTTGCTCAAAAAGCCTCATGGATCTGGTACCCTGGCGATTTCGATATCTACATGAGCAATGTAATGCAAAACCGCAGAACCGAAAGAGGATCATTTTTCCCAGTATTCTGGAAAATGGACAGCCACTATGTGCTGGTCGATTTTCATAAAGAATTTACCCTTACTCAGCCAGAAGAAGTTAAGTTGTTTGTAGAAGGAACTTACAATGTGAAAATAGATGGACAGGCCATTTCCGGTTTCCCTAAAAGTATCCAGATCCCCGCTGGAAAGCACAAATTGAGCTTAAAAGTTTATAATCAGGCTAATGTGCCAGCAATTTTTGTTCAAGGCAAAACCGTAGTTTCTGATGAAACCTGGTTAAGTACTTTCGAGGATAAAGAATGGATAGATGCCAGTGGAAAAACCTCTGATAAATCAGGAACTACTTTTGTTTCGGCAGGATCATGGAACTTATCTGATCCGACTAAATTGCCTTCACAATTTAAATTGCCCGTAGTTGCGCAATCGGCAGTTAAAACCGAAAAAGTAGATAAGGGTGCAGTTGCTGATTTCGGAAAGGAAACTTTTGGGTTTATAAAAGTACACGGTTTGAAAGGAAAAGGACGATTGAGTATTTATTATGGAGAATCGAAAGAGGAGGCTTTATCAACAGATAAATGTGAAACTTTGGATGATCTGGATATCGACTTGGCTCAGAAAAAGGATTCCATTATGCCGCTTTCAAAAGCTTTTAGGTATGTCAATTATCAAGCTCAAGGTTCGGCATCAGCTGATTCTGTTTCCATGCTGTACGAATATGCTCCTGTAACAGAAAAAGGAAGTTTCAAATCTTCCGATAGCGAACTCAATAAAATCTATGATGTTGCTAAATACACTTTTCACTTAAATACCCGTGAGTTTTTTATTGATGGCATAAAACGCGACCGTTGGGTATGGAGTGGTGATGCCTATCAAAGTTATTTAATGAACTATTACTCGTTTTTTGATGCGCCAACAGTTAAACGCACATTGCTTGCTCAGCGTGGTAAAGATCCGGTAACGGCACACATTAATACCATTATGGACTATTCTTTTTATTGGTTTTTAGGGATTTACGATTACTATAAATTTACAGGCGACCAGAAATTTGTACAGGATATTTATCCGCGAATGCAATCGTTAATGACCTACATTGATGGCAGAAAGAATAAAAATGGCTTGTTGGAATGGATGCCTGGGGATTGGATTTTTATCGATTGGGCAGATAAACTGAGTAAAGATGGAGAAGTGAGTTTTGAGCAACTCTTGTATGCGCGCAGTTTAGAAACCATGGCTTTATGCGCCAAATTGGCCAATGATACCGAAGGCATGGCAAAATACGATAAGCAGGCAAAAGAACTGAAAAGCAAGATTTTCGAACTCTACTGGAACCAAAATAAGAGTGCATTAGTGCATAGTCGCGTTAACGATAAGCAAACCGATAATGTAACCCGTTATGCCAATATGTTTGGGATCTTTTTTGATTATTTTACTCCAGAACAAAAACTGGCTGTTAAAAAGAATGTATTGCTAAACGATCAGATCGCCAAAATTACTACTCCTTACATGCGTTTTTATGAATTGGAAGCATTATGTGCCATGGGAGAACAACCTTATGTACTTAAGGAAATGAAAAATTATTGGGGCGGAATGTTAAAACTGGGTGCCACTTCTTTTTGGGAAGAATACAACCCCGATAAAAAGGGAACAGAACATTTAGCCATGTATGGCAGGCCATTCGGGAAAAGCCTCTGTCATGCCTGGGGTGCGAGTCCGATTTACTTATTGGGAAAATACTATTTAGGAGTTCAGCCAACCAGCCCTGGTTACGAAAACTACACCATTGAACCCAATTTAGGCGGATTGGAATGGATAGAAGGTAAGGTGCCAACAGCCAATGGTGATATTGCTGTTTTTTGCAGTAAAAAAGAAATTAAGGTATCTTCAGCAACAGGATTAGGAAAATTGCGTATTAAAAGTAAGTCGAAACCAGTTGTAAAAGATGCAGAAGTGAAAGAAATTTCGAAAGGAATTTATGAGGTAACGATTGAAAAGGGAAGAGAGTATAAGGTGAAGTATTCGGGCTAAAAACCTTAAACCTCGCAGTTTTGGTAAACCTGCGAGGTTTAAAAGAAAATCTTAATACGGTAGTTTCGCGTTGGGGGTTGTACCAATTCCTCATCGGTACCAGAGCGAAGTGGAGGTTTTATTTTGCCGGTCCTATTATTTAGAAAAGCGGGGTTCGGTGCTTTTAGGTTATGAAAGCCCTGCTCTCCCTCCGAAGTCCTCACTCATTCTTCGTTCCGGGCTTTCCGTTCTATCAGGTTTATTTAACCAAACTCAGTTGTTCTTGTCTATACATCTCCCTATCTGTAGCTTACTGCAACAAATACTGCGTTAGGGATTGTAAGGGTTCAGTACCGATCCTTCATCGGTACCGAAGCGAAGCGGAGCCCTGAAAAGCCCGACCCCTTGCGTAGCTTGGGAACGCCCAAATCAGTTGGCAATTGCAGTTAGCAGTTATATTAACGATTAGAAAGTCAAAGCCCCCATCAGGGGTTTGGGGGTTAAACTCCAATCCGTTGCTCAATCTTTTTAACGCATTTGTAGGCCTCAGCAAGAATCACATCATTGGCAATCGTTTGATCTACATTTAGCGCATTTAACATCGAAATGGTTAAACAGGCAATAATGCCGTTGTTGCTTGCTACGCCGATTGGAACAGAGATGTCGGTAACACCCGAAACCGAATCACTATTTTTAAAATAAGAACCTGTTTGCTGAATATCCGTTAACGAATTCAAGAAATCTTCTTGTTGTGCCTTCGCATATTTTTTAAAAATAGAATTGTTTTTTAAGGTTGTATTACGTTCATAATCAGGCATATATGCCAATAAAACCTTGCCTGATGCAGTTAATGGTAGTGGGAATAAGTTACCTTCTTCAATAGAAAGTGCAATGGGGCCGGGGCTTTTTGCATGGATAATCACCATTACCTGGTTCATGTATAAAATACTCAGGTGGCACGATTGGCGAATGGTATTGGCCAGTTCTTCTAACGGAAATTGTGCAGCTTTACGCAGTTCATCAATTGGCGAGTGCCTGTGCGAAAGGTAAAAAAGCTTAAGCGATAGCCTGTACTTACCCGAAACCTCATCGCGTAAAATGTAACCCCGACTTTCTAAACTCATCAACATCCTATAAATTTCGTTAGGTGTTTTCTCAATACCAACAGCAATTTCAGTTTGAGATAATGGGATAGATTGTGCTGATAAATACTCTAATATATCAAGTCCTTTATCCAAAGCAGGGGCTTGGTACTTCGATTCTTTTTCGTTCATACGGGTTTAAATTTGGCTGTAGCGTATTTTTTACAATATCAAACATACAAAATGCTTTCTTATTTATACAACAGAAGATTTTGCATAATTTAAATACGAATATATGTTTTCATATTTAAAAAAAACATTTATATTTGAATTAGAGATAGCAATTTAAAGTTACGAAATTTAAAGTGCTTAATTCAAAAAGAATTGGGCATTTATTTCTAAAATAGTTGTATCGCTGATAACCATTTATAAACCTAAGCAAGCACCTAAAATGGTGTAAAAATTGATGAGTAAACTCGTAATCTTTTCTTGGCTTTACCTGTTAAGCATTCCGCTTTTTGCGCAAGATATTAAGGTTGCCCGATTGGATTGTGAGTATCGTAATAATCCGATTGGAATTGATGTACAATCGCCGGGGTTAAGTTGGAAACTGCAATCATCAAAACACAATGTGATGCAAACGGCTTACCAAATTTTAGTTTCGGGCAGTAAAAGCAATTTAGATAAGAATATTGGCGAAATCTGGGATACAAAAAAAGTCAATTCAAGTCAATCTATTCAAATACCTTATAAAGGTGTTAAGCTTTCATCAACTCAAACCTACTATTGGAAAGTCCGTGTTTGGGATAATTTCGGTCATCAGTCTGACTGGAGCAGTCTGGCGTTTTGGCAAATGGGATTGCTAACCGTAGCGGATTGGAAAGGCGCAAAATGGATTGCCTATGAAAAACTGGCTGATTCTAACAAAAACAGCTTGCCAACAGACGGCAAAAAAGACAAATATAATGGCAATAACGTATTACCTATGTTCCGCAAGGGTTTTACGGTTACAAAGACCATTAAAAAAGCCACCGCTTTTATTTCTGGGTTAGGCCATTTCGAAATGACTTTAAACGGTGCTAAAGTTGGCGATGATTTTTTAGCACCCGGCTGGACAAAGTATGATAAAGAGGCATTGTACCTCACTTATGATTTAACTAAACAGCTTAAAAAGGGTGAAAATGCAATCGGCGTGATGTTGGGCAATGGTTTTTATTATATTCCTCCAGTTAAAGAAAGGTATAGAAAATTAAAGGTTGCAAATGGTTACCCAAAAATGATCTGCCGGATATTGATTGAATATACAGATGGTACCAATGCAAACATTATAAGTAACCAAAGTTGGAAAACCGCACCATCGCCCATAACTTTTTCGAGCATTTACGGTGGGGAAGATTACAATGCCAATCTTGAGCAAAACGGCTGGAATTTAGCTGGTTTTAACGATCGAAAATGGAAATCATCGTTACTGGTTGATGGTGTGGAATTAAATGCGCAGAAAGAAGAACCAATAAAAATCTTCGAAAATTTTGTCCCTCAAAATATCAATCCAGTTACCAATGGCGAATGGGTTTATGATATGGGGCAAAATTCATCAGCCATTATCGAATTAAAAGTCCGCGGTAAAAAAGGCGATACCATTCGCATTACACCAGCCGAATTATTAAAAGCTGATGGTTCGGTAACGCAAAAAAATATTGGAGGGCCATCTTATTTTACCTACATATTAAAAGGGGAAGGTTTGGAAACCTGGCGACCAAAATTCTTTTATACAGGATTTCGTTATCTACAGGTTAAGGGTGGGATACTAATTGGTAATACAAACACAACTGGCAAAGCTGTAATAGAAGTTTTAAAAGCATTACACATTAGAAATGCAGCTGAGCAAGTGGGTAAATTTTCCTCCTCAAACGAATTATTTAATAAAACTTTTAGCCTGATCGATTGGGCGATAAAAAGCAATATGGTGAGCGTATTTACCGATTGCCCTCACCGCGAAAAACTAGGTTGGTTAGAAGAATTGCATTTAATGGGCAGTTCTGTACGCTACAATTACAACGCCGCACCGCTGTTTAAAAAAGCCTTGCAGGATATGAAAAACTCCCAACTGGCTAACGGATTAATCCCTGAAATTTCACCTGAATACGTAAAGTTCGAATATGGGGGCGATATGTTCCGCGATTCTCCTGAATGGGGCAGTAGCGGGATTTTGATGCCATGGTATTTATATCAGTGGTATGGTGATCAACAGGCGATGCATGATTATTACCCGATGATGCAGCGCTACATTAAATACCTTGATACTAAGGCCAATAATCACATCTTATCACAAGGTTTAGGAGATTGGTATGATTTAGGTCCGAATCCACCTGGTGTTTCCCAATTAACCCCAATGGGCGTTACCGGAACGGCCATTTATTACTATGATTTAAATATCATGGAAAATATAGCCACGCTTTTAGGTAAAAAAGCTGATGCACTTGCTTACGCAAAACTCGCTGTAGAAGTGAGAAAATCTTTCAATAACAAGTTTTTTGATGCAAAAACCAAGCAATACGCAACAGGTTCGCAAGCAGCGAATGCGATGGCAGTTTATATGGGTTTGGTTGAAGAAAAAGATAAAAGTGCAGTGATTGAAAGTCTGGTTAAAGACATAAGAGATCGTAAAAATAGCTTAACAGCAGGGGATATTGGTTACCGCTATGTGTTACGCGTTTTAGAAGATGCGGGGAAATCGGATGTGATTTTCGACATGAACAGCCGTTCTGATGTACCTGGCTATGGCATGCAGTTGGCTAAAGGCGCAACAGCCTTAACCGAATCGTGGGCAGCCTTACCAACCGTATCCAACAATCATTTTATGCTGGGCCATTTAATGGAATGGCTGTACAGTGGCGTAGGTGGCATCCGCCAGGAAGAAAATTCAATTGCCTTTAACCACATTAAAATCGAACCGGAAGTAGTTGGCGATTTAACATCAGCTAAGGTAAGCTATAATGGCCCTTATGGAGAAATATCGAGCAAATGGACCAAAACAGCTAAAAATTTTACTTTAGAAGTTAACATTCCTGTAAACTCAAAAGCTACCATTTATTTGCCTGTTTTACCGAAATATGCTATCTCAGAAGAATTTAAATCATCATTTAAGGAAGCAGGAACAGAAAATGGCAAGAACAAGATAGCTATCGGTTCTGGTTACTATAAATTTAATTTAACGTACAAATGAAAAAGATAATCCTCGTATTCTTTCTTTTTGTTAGTGCATTGAATTTGAATGCGCAAACCTTATATCCTGTTTCAGCAGAAACGATGGAAAAAATTTATCAGGAAGTTAAAACCCCTTATAAATATGGTTTGGTGATGGTACCAGCAGATAAAGACCATAAAATGGATTGCCCGACTATTTTTAAAAAGGGTAAATATTGGTACATGACTTACCTGATTTTTAGCGGTCGCGGTTACGAAACCTGGTTAGCAAAAAGTAGAGACTTACTGCATTGGGAGAATCAAGGCAAACTCATGTCGTTTGGCGATGCAGGCCATTGGGATGATAATCAAAAGGCAGGTTATAATGCCTTATTGGATACCAAATGGGGTGGCAGTTATGGTGTAAACAAGTTCGATGGCAAGTACTGGATGTCTTATTTCGGTGGTAAGGAAAAAGGATATGAAGTGGAGCCTTTATCCATCGGCATGGCCTATACCAAACAAGATCCATCCAAAGTTCAGGAATGGAGCCGGTTAGATAAACCTGTTTTAGCTTCGGGCGATGCAGATGTACGCTGGTGGGAAAACCGTAACAAACTTTTTAAAAGCACCGTAATTGAGGATAAACAAAAGTTAACCGGACATCAATTTGTGATGTACTACAATGCTGTTGGCGATTCGCTGGTGAATAACAAAAAAACACGCTGGTATGAGCGAATTGGAATGGCCGTTTCTGACGATATGATTCATTGGCAGCGTTTTAATAAAAATCCTGTGGTTCATCATCCAGTTGGTATTACAGGAGATGCTGTTATCCAGAAGATTAACAATACCTGGGTCATGTTTTACTTTGGTGCCTTTTGGCAAGATAGAAAGGGTTCATTTAACCGCTTTGCTGCCTCCAATGACCTGGTAAACTGGACCGATTGGACAGGTGAAAACCTGATTGAGTCATCAGAAAAGTATGATGAGTTGTATGCCCATAAATCTTTCGTTTTAAAGTATAAAGGCATTGTCTATCATTTTTACTGCGCTGTTAACAAACAAGATCAGCGTGGCATTGCCGTGGCAACTTCCAAAGATTTAGGTAAAAGTAATTTGAATTTTGTAAGTGAAACGAAGAACTGATGAAGAGGCTACCTAATTTTAAAGTTGTAATTTTTCTGACATTCGGTTTGTGGGCATCACGTCATTGCGAGGCACTGCCTGTCCCGACTTTTCGGGAATGCAATCCTAATGCGAAAGAACGGCCAACCTATAGTAGTAAGATTGCTTCGTGCCTCGCAATGACGACCAATCGAGATAAGATTGGGCCGGAACCCCGCACTAGAACCAGCTTTAACAAAGATTGGAAATTCTTCTTAGGGGATGAGCCAAATGCAAAATCATCTTCATTTAACGATTTGAATTGGAGAAAACTCACTTTACCGCACGATTGGAGCATTGAAGGGAAATTCGACGAGAAGAATCCCGCAAAACCAGAAGGTGGTGGTTTACCCACGGGCATAGGCTGGTATAGAAAGGAATTTATTGCCCCTGCCAATTTTAAAAAACAGGTTGATTAGCATCGAATTCGATGGCGTATATAAAAACAGTGAAGTTTGGATCAATGGACAATATCTGGGCAAAAGGCCTTACGGCTACAGCTCATTTTCTTACGAGATCAGCAAATTTTTAAAATCCGGAAAAAATAGTATCGCGGTTAAGGTGGATAATTCAGCACAGCCCGATTCTCGCTGGTATTCAGGCTCAGGAATTTATAGAAATGTGTGGTTAACCTCGGCTGCAGCAGTTTCAGTTAAAAGAAATGGTGTTTTTGTTAAAACTGATGTTATTAATGGCGATAAAGGTCAAAGCATTGAAAACCGGATTTTATCTCCTGGTGAAAGCCTGGCATCAATAGCTGTTGATATCGAACTTGAAAATAAATTCAACACAACGGGAAATTATAAAATCCTGACTACCATTTTCGATGATAGAGGAAAGAAACTTCAACAAAAGCAATGGCCAATGGCTATTAATCAAACCAATTCAAAATTAGTCATAAATGGGTTAAGCATTGCAAACCCGAAATTATGGTCGGTTGAACGGCCGGTGATGTATAAGTTAGTTACAGAAGTGATGCGAACTGATGGAAAAATTATCGACCATTATACCACACTTTTTGGGGTTCGGGAATTCAATTTCGATGCAACTAAAGGCTTTTCTTTAAACGGAAAATCAACGAAAATTTTAGGTGTTTGCCTGCACCACGATTTAGGTGCCCTGGGAGCTGCTGTAAATGTGCGTGCAATGGAGCGGCAGCTGGAAATTATGAAAGCAATGGGGGTTAACGCCATCAGAACTGCCCATAATCCACCTGCTCCTGAGTTTTTAGATTTATGCGACAAAATGGGTTTCCTCGTTATGGATGAAGCTTTTGACATGTGGGTAAAAAAGAAAACAAAAAATGACTATCACCTCGATTTTCCGGAGTGGCACAAAAGAGATCTAGAAGAAATGATTAAACGCGATCGCAACCACCCATCCATTATTCTATGGAGTATCGGTAATGAAATCCGTGAGCAATTCGATAGTACAGGTGTAACCATTACAAAAGAATTAGTGGGTATTGTTAAAAATCTCGACAAATCCCGCCCCGTAATTTCAGCATTGACCGAAACAAAAGCCGAAAAGAATTTTATCTACCAGGCCAATGCGCTTGATATTTATGGATTAAACTATAACCATAAGCTGTATAAAGATTTCCCTAATAATTATCCTGGTGTTAAATTTTTGGCTACAGAAACTACTTCTGCGCTACAAACCAGGGGTTTTTATGATACAGCCGATACCATTCGCCGCTGGCCAAAGGATGGTAAAACTAAATTTACTGAAGGAAATAAGGAATGGTCGGCATCTGCTTACGATAATGTTTCGGCATATTGGGGTTCTACACACGAAGAAACCTGGGCAGCAGCTAAAAAATACGATCATGTATCTGGTTTGTTTGTTTGGACTGGCTTCGATTACCTTGGCGAACCGCTGCCATATCCGTGGCCGGCCAGAAGTTCTTATTTCGGCATCGTCGATTTAGCGGGTTTCCCAAAAGATTCCTATTATATGTACCAAAGCGAGTGGACCAATGAGCCCGTATTACATATTTTGCCTCATTGGAACTGGAAGCAAGGAAAATCAGTTGAGGTATGGGCTTATTACAATAATGCTGATGAAGTAGAACTTTACCTGAACGGGAAATCTTTAGGTAAAAGATCAAAGCATAATGATGATTTACATGTGCTTTGGAATGTGGCTTTTGAGCCTGGAACATTAAAAGCGGTATCACGCAAAAACGGGAAAGATATTTTAGTACGAGAGGTTAAAACCGCAGGAGAACCGGCAAAAATCGAATTAATAGCTGATCGGAAAAGTATTAAAGCTGATGGTAAAGATCTTTCGTTTGTAACCGTACGCATTTTAGATGCTGCCGGAAATGTAGTGCCGAATGCTGATAACCTGGTAAATTTTAAAGTAGATGGGGTTGGCTTCATTGCTGGCGTTGATAATGGGTTTCAGGCAAGTTTAGAACCTTTTAAAGCCAATTACCGCAAAGCTTTTCATGGTTTATGCTTAGCCATTGTACAGTCAACAGAAAAAACCGGAACGATTAACTTGACAGCATCATCAGCTGGCTTAGTTTCCTCGTCATTCACAATTAACACTGGAAAATAATGAGCACGTACAAATTTTTAACCACAAAGACACGAAGAACACTAAGCTTTTATTCTATCGGTTGGTGTCTCACCGACCGAAAATATGTAAAATAAAACCATGGCCGGTGGAGACACCAACCATTAGAAGAATAATTAAAATAAGATAAGTGGAGAAGACGATCAATTTAAAATTGTTCTATCGGTTGGTGTCTCACCGACCGAAAATAGGTAAAATAAAACCATGGTCGATGGAGACACCAACCATTAGAAGATAAATAAAGTGGAAAAGACGATTAATTTAAAAGGAATAACCTGGAACCACAGTCGTGGGCTTTTGCCGATGGTGGCCACGGCACAGCGATTTTCTGAATTGTACCCAAATGTGAACATCACTTGGGAGAAAAGAAGTTTACAGCAATTTGCAGATTTTTCAATCCAGGAATTGGCCGAGCGATTTGATCTTTTGGTAATTGACCATCCCTGGGCAGGTTTTGCCGCAAAAACAAAATCAATATTGCCTTTGGATTCTTACCTATCTCCAGAATATTTAAAAGATCAAAAAGAAAATTCCGTTGGGCAATCTTACGAGAGTTACTTCTATGATGACCATTTATGGGCCTTACCGATAGATGCGGCAACACCTGTAGCTGCTTCAAGGCCTGATATACTTGCTGAAAAAGGACTGCAACTACCTCAGTCTTTTGATGATTTATTGGCACTTGCAGATAAAGGCTTAGTGGCATTTGCTGGTATTCCAATTGATGTTTTAATGAATTTTTATACGCTTTGCTGTTCCGTAGGAGAAGATCCTTGCCAAAATGATGAAGAAGTGATTTCCAGTAAAACAGGAGTAAAGGTTTTGAAAATGTACCGCGAATTGGCTTCAAAAATGGATCAGGCCAATTTTAACAGGAACCCCATTCAAGTATATGAAGCTATGACTTTGAACGATGAAATTGCTTATTGTCCTTTCGCTTATGGTTATTCAAACTACTCGCGTAACGGTTATGCACGCAAAACCTTACATTTTCACGATATGATTTCTATAAATGGAAAAACCAACCTGAGAAGCACATTAGGCGGAACTGGTTTAGCCATTTCTGCTAAATGCGAAGCACCCGATATGGCCGCTAAATATGTAGCGTTTGTTGGCTCACCAGCTTGTCAATCCACCTTGTTCTTTGAAAGTGGTGGGCAGCCTGGGCATCTGGCAGCCTGGAAAACGAAGAAGTAAACCGTCAGAGTCAAAATTATTTTTCAAATACCTTACCGGCTCTACAAAGGGCTTTTCTTCGTCCACGCTACCATGGCTCCATGTATTTTCAAGACCATGCAGGTGATGTTGTTCGCGATTATTTAATGAATGGTGGAGATGAAATACTGGTTTTAAAAGCAATGAACGAATTATATCAAAAATCTAAAAGTTTAGTATTATCATGAACAGGCCGTTAGAAGGACTTTTGGTTTTGGAGTTTTGCCAGTTTCTGGCTGGACCATCTGCTGGTTTAAAACTGGCAGATTTAGGCGCACGTGTAATCAAAATTGAACGTCCAAAAACGGGAGATGCTTGCAGGCAACTATCCATCAAAAACCTTTTTATAGATGAAGATAGTTTACTTTTTCATACGATAAACCGAAATAAAGAAAGTTATGCAGCCGATTTAAAGAATCCTGACGATTTAGAAAGGTTAAAAAAACTAATCAGCAAGGCCGATGTAATGACGCATAATTTCCGTCCGGGGGTAATGGAAAAAATTGGCCTGGATTATGAAACAGTTCAAAAGGTAAATCCTAAAATTGTTTATGGTATGGTAACTGGTTATGGCAACGAAGGCCCCTGGAAAAACAAACCCGGACAAGATTTATTGGTTCAATCCGTTTCAGGTCTAACTTTTCTATCAGGAGTTGATGTAGATGGACCCGTTCCATTTGGTCTTTCCGTTTCTGATATCATGTGTGGTAACCATTTGGTGCAGGGAATTATGGCAGCTTTAATCAAAAGAGCAAAAACCAGCAAAAGTGTTTTAGTGGAAGTAAGCTTATTGGAATCAATTTTAGATGTACAATTCGAAGTATTAACCACTTACCTAAATGATGGTGGAAAATTACCCGATAGAAGCGGGGCGAAGGGAAGCGCACACGCCTACTTAAGTGCGCCTTATGGCATGTACGAAACTGCCGATGGTTATATTGCGATGGCAATGGGCAATCTTCCAAATATCTGCGCCATTATTAATTGTGATATCACAGATTTATACGTAGAAGCAGGATCAGCCTTCGAAAATCGCGACAAGTTGATTGTTCGCTTGGCAGCAACTTTTAAAAATGAGAATACCAAAACCTGGGTCGAACTGTTAGAAAATCATGGTATTTGGTGCGCTGAAGTACTGAACTATCAAACGGCAACAGCATTGAATACTTATAAAGGCCTGCAGATTGAACAGGATTTGGTTTTAGATGAAGGTAAAAAAATAAAGACAACCGTTAGCCCGATTAGGTTGGATAACGTAAAGTTATTTGCCAGTAAAGCAGCACCAAAACTTGGTGAGAATACTGTAGAGATTAATAAGGAATTTGAGTTAAATTAATTATATCAATTCGTCACCCTGAATTTATTTCAGGGTCTTATTAGTAAAGATGCTGAAATAAATTCAGCATGACGAGTCAAGAATAAACAAATAAAATTATGCTACCGCTTGAAGATTATTTAGTTATCGATTTCAGCCAGTTTCTTTCTGGCCCATCGGCAGGTTTACGCCTTGCCGATATGGGTGCGCGCGTAATCAAAATTGAGCGATTGGGTGTTGGCGATATCTGCCGTACACTATACACTTCAAACCTGATTATGAATGGCGAATCGTCAGTTTTTCATGCCATTAACAGAAATAAGGAAAGCTTTGAAGTAGATTTAAAAAGCGAAGAAGATTGCGAAATGGTCCGCGAACTGCTAAAAAAGGCAGATGTAATGATTCATAACTTCCGTCCCGGTGTGATGGAACGTTTGGGTTTCGATTATCAGTCGGTAATCACTTTAAATCCTTCAATTATTTATGGCGAAATATCAGGTTATGGAACCGCTACTGAATGGAAAAATAAGCCAGGTCAGGATCTACTTTTACAATCAGTTACCGGCCTAACTTTTTTAACGGGGAATGCCGATAGTGGTCCTGTTGCCATGGGTTTATCCATTGTAGACATGTTGGCTGGCGCACATTTAGCGCAAGGACTTTTAGCGTGTTTATATCGAAAAGCCATCAAAAATGAAGGTGGATTTGTGCAGGTAAGCATGATGGAATCGGCCTACGATTTTCAGTTTGAAACCATTACCACTTTTATGAATGATGGAGGAAGCTTACCCGAGCGTTCAAAAAAGAATAATGCAAATGCATATTTAGGCGCTCCATATGGGATTTATCAAACAGAAAACGGATATTTAGCTTTGGCAATGGGTTCAATTCCACAGTTAGGCAATTTACTAATTTGCGAGCAACTGGAAAATTACGTTGAAGTGAGCGAAGCATTTGATAAACGGGATGAGATTAAAGCTATTTTAGCCAATCATCTTCTCTCTGCAACTACTGAAAAGTGGCTTTCTATACTCGAGCCAGCCGATATTTGGTGCGCTGATGTGTTAAACTGGAATGCGTTGATGGCACACGACGGATTTAAAGTTTTGAACATGATCCAGGAGGTGGAAATGGTAGATGGTTACAAATATCAAACCACCAGGTGCCCGATCCGTATTGATGGCGAGTTGCTTACTTCATCAAAAGGATCGCCTAAATTAGGACAGGATAATGAAAAAATTATCAAAGAATTTATAACACAGCATACCACTGCAAATGCATAACCAGATAGAAACTTTCAGAATAGCCGTTCGTAAATTTGCGCCTTTTGAATCTGCCATGCAGAAATTCTGGGATCAATATTGTATGGTCTCAGGTTGTAAAATGAAGTTGGAAATGGTAGTGATGGATTTACACGAACTTTACGACAGTACCATTGCTCAAAAAGGTTTAGCCAAAGGCGATTTCGATATTGCGCACATCAGCACCGATTGGGTTTTAGAAGGTTATACCAATCATGATTTTGAAGTTTTAAATCCTTACATCAATAAAAATAAACCCGACGATTTTCCGAGAGGCTGGAGCAAGTCGTTATTAAGTTTACAGCGGTTTGGCTGGGAAGTAGTTGGTCTGCCTTTTCATGATGGGCCTGAATGTTTCATTTACCGCAAAGATCTGTTTGAAAACGATACCGAAAAAGCCAGTTATTTAGCACAATACGGTAAGGCATTGGAAGTACCGAAAACCTGGGAAGATTTTCATCAGATCGCCAGGTTCTTTAACCGTCCACAGGATAATCTTTACGGAAGTATCTTCGCTTGTTATCCTGATGGCCACAATACCGTTTTCGACTTTTGCCTGCAATTGTGGACTCGAGGAGGAAGCCTGGTTGATAAAAATAATAACATCTACATCAATACACAAGAAACGATTGATGGACTTAACTTTTACCGCAAGATAGTGAACGACAAAACTGCTGTTCATCCAAAATCTGCACAATTTGAATCTGTTGCTGCAGGGATAGCCTTTTCACAAGGTGAAGCTGCCATGATGATTAATTGGTTTGGTTTTGCGGCCATGTGCGAAGTAGATGCAAATTCAAAAGTAAAAGGCAAAATTGATGTTGAACTTTTACCTTCAGCTGTTAATCAAAAATCAGCTTCTTTAAATGTATACTGGCTTTACACTATTGCGAAGGGAAGTAAAAACAAAGATATTGCTTACGATTTTCTTCGTTTTGCATTAGATAAAGAACAAGACAAACAGCTCACCTTAGAAGGCGGAATCGGTTGCCGGATATCAACCTGGAAAGATGAGCAAATCAATCAAGTTATTCCATATTACCACAAATTAGAAGCTTTACATGAGGTGGCCAACATGTTGCCTCAAAAAACAAACTGGGCTGCAATAGCGGCTATAATCGATCAGATGGTTCTGCAGGCCATAAATACCGATCAAACTACCAAAGAATTGATTCAGCTTGCACAAAACCAGATTAATGAAATTGACAAATGAGCATTGATATCAAATATAAACCAGAATTACCGAAAACCAAACAACCGATTATTATTATTGGTGCTGGCGGCATTGTGGCCGATGCACATCTCCCTGCCTATAAAATTGCAGGTTTTGAGGTTCACGGCATTGTAAACAGAACCAAAGAAAGAGCGCAGAAACTTTCAGATGCCTTTGATATTCCAAACGTGTACAATTCGGTTGAGGAAGCGGTAAAGCTTGCACCTGCAAACGCTGTGTACGATTTAACCATCATGCCCGAACAATATATTGAAACGCTAAAACAGTTGCCTGATGGCAGTGCTGTACTGATCCAAAAACCCATGGGTGATGATTTTACTCAGGCAAAGGAAATCCTCGAACTGTGCAGATCCAAAAACTTAAAAGCAGCTATAAATTTTCAATTGCGATTTGCCCCATTTGTAAGTGCTGCAAAATACCTGATCGATAAAGGATTAATAGGTGAGTTATATGATATGGAAGTTCGTGTAACGATTAAAACGCCCTGGAGATTTTCCCTCACGTAATTATTCACCCCCGGTTAGAAATCCAGTACCATAGCATTCACTATGTAGATTTAATTCGCTCGTTTTTGGGTAATCCGGAAAGTATTCTGGCTAAAACCCTTAAACATCCGGCTAAAAGTTTGTCATCATCACGTTCTACCATTTTATTCGATTATGGCGATACCATGCATGCCGTAATCAACACCAATCATGATCACGATTTCGGCCCAAATCACCAGGAAAGTTATATTAAATGGGAGGGAACAAAGGGGGCAATCGTAGCTAAAATTGGCTTGCTGATGGATTATCCGCATGGTGTGCCTGATGTTTTTGAATATTGCATTGTAGAGGATGGAAAACAAGCAGAATGGCAAACCGTTAAACTGGAAGGTTCCTGGTTTCCTGAAGCTTTTATCGGCACAATGGCCAATTTAATGCGGTACAATGAAGGTTCAACTGATGTGTTGCATACCAGTGTAGAAGATGTAATTCAAACCATGGCAGTTGTAGAAAGTGCATATAAATCGAGTGATATTGGTGGGGTTAAAGTTAAAGAGAAGTTAAAAAACTAAATGCTTAAACCTCGCAGGTTTTTAAAACCTGCGAGGTTTCGTAAAAAAGATTAAAACTATGTATTTCAAATCAACATTTTTTGAAGAATACCAATTACAGGATAAGCGCGTAACCTTAGGTCGTACCATAACTGAAACAGATTTTGTTGTGCATGCAGGCCATACCGGCGATTTTTTTCCGCACCACATGGACGCAGAATGGTGTGCTACACAGCCCTTTAAGCAAAGAATCGCACATGGAACCATGATTTTTAGCATCGGAATCGGTTTAACAGCTTCAGAAATCAATCCGGAGGCAATGAGCAAAGGATATGATAAACTACGTTTTGTAAAGCCAGTTTTTATTGGCGATACCATTCACTCCGAAATAACCATTTCTGAAAAAGGAGATAGCAAAAGGCCAGAATATGGCACCGTAACCGATGCACGTTGAAATCATCAACCAATACGGAGAAGTGGTACTTGTATGCGACCACCTTTTAGTAGTGAAGAAAAAGTAAGATAAATCGTCATTGCGAGCAGGAACGACGCGGCAATCTTTTTTGTCAATTCAAACAAAAACCAAATATAATGAACCACAACACACAGCCAGAAATTATAACCGAGGGCGATTCCTCATCAAGGAAGAAGTATTTATTGCCATTTATACTTGTAATCAGCTTGTTTTTCCTTTGGGGAATGGCACATAACCTCGATTCAATTCTGATTCCTCACCTAAAAAAAGCCTGTAATTTAAATAATAAACAATCAACCCTAATTGATACCTCTGTTTTCTTCGCTTATTTTCTAATGGCTATTCCAGCCGGAATAATTTTAAAAAAATGGGGATATAAAGCCACTATGATTGCTGGTTTATTGGCATTTGCTTTCGGTGCATTCCTATTTGTGCCTGCTGCAAATAATTTATCTTACATAACATTTTTGATAGCACTTTTTATTATTGGTTGTGGCTTAACCATGCTCGAAACTTCCGCAAATCCTTATGCAGCCGTATTGGGCGATCCTGCAAAGGCAACAAGCAGATTAAATTTAGCTGCATCTTTTAACGGATTGGCAGCAATGGTTGCCCCAATGATTGGTGGTTTATTTATCCTCTCGGGTAAATCTCACACAAAAGATGAACTGGCTGCTATGAACGACGTTAGCCGAAATAACTACTTTTTGGAAGAGGCTGCATCGGTGAAAACGCCCTATATTACACTAGGAATAGTGCTATTGGTTATCGCCGCGATATTCTACTTTATAAATCTTCCCGAAATTAAAACGAAAAGCATTGATGGTGAGGCAAAGGGAAGCTTTTTCGGTTCCTTACGCCACAAACATTTAAGATGGGCTGTTATAGCACAGTTTTTCTATGTGGGCGCACAGGTTTGCGTAACCAGTTTCTTTATTAGAATGGCGCAACAAGGGGGAGGTTTTGATGAAAAAACCGCTGCGTCATATTTGGTAGTTTATGGATTTCTATTTACCGCAGGCCGTTTTGCCGGTACAGCACTTTTGCAATTTATATCCTCTCATAAATTGCTCACCATTTATGCCGTTATCTCAATTTTATTGTGTTTAGTGGCCATATTAGGCAAAGGTTCATATGTGGTTTATGCCTTGGGTGCAATAGGCTTTTTTATGTCGATTATGTTTCCAACCATTTTCGCATTAGGAATTGAGGGTATTGGAGACGATACCAAACCAGGTTCGTCATGGTTAATTATGTCTATTGTTGGAGGAGCCATTTTACCCTTTGGAATGGGAAGTTTAATCGATATGTATGGAGATAATATTCAGATCGGTTACAGCATTCCACTGGTGTGTTTTGTGATTATTCTTTATTTCGGTTTAAGAGGGTATAAAATAGCGCACAAATAATATCATCATTGCGAATGGAGCTAAAAGCAATCTGTTCTCTAATAAAGATTATTTCGAGGGTTAAAAGCACCTTGGTATTAAAAAAATATAAATAAATGAAATTTAGGTTTAGCAAGATTTTAATATTCATGCTGTTGTCGAACTTTTTTTTGGCTGTAAATGTTTATGCGCAACAGAATGAAAATGCTAAACCCTGGGTATTTTGGTATTGGGTTAAAGGTGCGGTTTCAAAAGCCGGCATCACAGCCGATCTGGAAGCCATGAAATCAAACGGTATCGCGGGTGCTTATTTAATGAGTATCCAGGGACCAGATAAAACGCCGGTTTATTCGCCACCTGCGGTTCAGTTAACAGCGGAATGGTGGAAAATGGTTGAATTTGCCATGGCGGAAGCGAAAAGGTTAGATCTCAAATTAGGTATGCATGTAAGTGATGGTTTCGCCCTGGCCGGTGGACCTTGGATTACACCAGAACTTTCCATGCAGAAGATGGTATGGTCGAAGATAACTATCAATAATTCAAACACTAAAATCACTTTACCTCAACCTGAATCAAAAGAAAACTATTATAAAGATATAGCAGTTTATGCGTATCCATCTCCCGTAGGGGAAAATATTTCTACCAGAACGGTTATCCCAAAAATTACAGCAAGCAATGGTGCTGATGCCACTGGTTTGGTTCAACCTGGCAATAAGAAAAACTTTGGTTCAAATGAACCATGCTACATCCAATATGAATTTGCCAAGCCATTTACTTGCAAAACGATAACCATTAAAGTTAGTGGCAACAATTATCAGGCACAGCGTTTAGCCGTCGAAGTAAGTAATGACGGCAAAGTTTTCCGTTCGATTGGCAGGTTAGAACCACCTCGTCATGGCTGGCAAGACACCGATGAAGATGTAACACACTCCATCAAGCCAACTACAGCCAAATTTTTCCGTTTTATTTATGATAAAAAAGGATCAGAACCAGGTTCAGAAGATCTGGATGCGGCTAAATGGAAGCCATCATTAAAACTGGTCAATCTGGAGCTATCATCAGAAGCGAAAATCAACCAGTTTGAAGGTAAAAACGGATCAGTTTGGCGGGTAAGCAAAAGAAGTACCGACGCTGAAATTGCCAGGAATTTATGCGTGCCGTTGAATAAAATTATTAATCTTACCCGTAGATTAAATAAAGACGGGACTTTAAACTGGAAAGCACCGAAAGGCAGCTGGACAATTTTGAGAATTGGCCATACTTCAACCGGACATACCAACGCAACCGGTGGCGGTGGAAAAGGACTGGAGTGTGATAAATTTAATCCAGATGCAGTAAAATTACAATTCGATAACTGGTATGGTGAAGCTTTAAAGCATGGCGGACCCGAAATCGCTAAAAAAGTTTTGAGTGTTTTTCATGTAGACAGTTGGGAGTGTGGCAGTCAGAATTGGTCGCCAGTGTTTAAAGCCGAATTTTTAAAACGTAGAGGTTACGATTTAACGCATTATTTACCCATTATGACCGGGTTACCAGTAGAAAGTGCCGCAGTTTCTGAAAATTTCCTTTACGATGTAAGAAAAACCATTTCAGAATTGGTGGTTGATCAGTTTTATAAAACTTTGGCGCAATTGGCCAAAGAAAAAGGTGTAATATTTACGGCCGAAAGTATTGCACCAACCATGATGAGTGATGGTTTAATGCATTACAAAACTGTCGACATTCCCATGGGTGAGTTTTGGTTAAACAGCCCTACACATGATAAACCGAACGATATGTTAGATGCCATTTCTGGCGCACATATTTATGGGAAAAACATAATTCAGGCCGAAGCTTTTACTACCGTCCGTATGGATTGGAACGAAAGTCCAGCCAATATGAAAAGCTTACAGGATCGTAATTATGCCCTCGGAATCAATAAATTGGTATATCACGTTTTTACCCATAATCCCTGGACAGATCGGAAACCTGGACTACTTTAGATGGCGTGGGCTTATACTTCCAACGCGACCAAACCTGGCTGGAAACCAGGAAAAGCATGGATAGAATATGCAGAACGTACTCAAATCATTTACTACAAACAAGGAAAACCAGTTGTAGATATAGCCGTTTTTACGGGTGAAGAATTACCCCGCCGTTCTGTTTTACCAGATCGTTTGGTTGAAACCTTACCCGGGATTTTTGGTGCAAAAGTAGTGGCGGCTGAAAAGAAACGCCTCGCAAATGTTGGTGAACCTTTACGGCAAATCCCATCCGGTGTAACCCATTCTGGCAAACATGGCCGACCCTGAAAATTGGGTAAATCCGTTACGGGGCTATGCTTACGATAGTTTTAATCCTGATGTATTGAAAACAGCAAGCGTTAAAAATGGTAATGTTGTTTTCGAAAGTGGTGCATCTTATAAAATTTTGGTAATTCCAGGCAACATGAAAATGAATCCAAATTATCAGTATATGAGTTATGGTACTGTTAAAAAAACTGCTGGAATTAATTAAAGCTGGAGCTAAAGTAATTGTTGGAGATAAGCCTTTGTATCAGATTGATTTACAGGAAGTTAATGCTACCGAGTTTAATGCTGTTGTAAATCAAATTTGGGATAAAAATATTGCGGTTAATTTTACCAAAAAGATTGCTCTAGGTACGGTTATTAATGCTCCTTACTATGGTGAGAATTTCGATAAAATAGGAGTTAAAAAAGATATTGAGATATATGACATTGTGCCAATTGAGGATGTTGAAATTCAACCTGCAAATAATATTGCCTATACACACAGAGTGAGTGAAAAAAAAAGAAATTTACTTTATTTCAAACCAAAAGAAAATAAGGAAAGAAACCTATATTTTTCATTTCGTGTAGCCAATAAAGTACCACAAGTTTATGATGCTGTTGCCGATAAGTTAACTGACATTAATAATTGGTCTAATGAAGGAGAGCGAAACGAGCTCTTTACTTATAAAATCGCTCCTAACCAAAGTTTATTCTTTCTCTTCGAAAAGGAAAACTCCTAAAACTCAATTTAATAGTGGCAACAACTGGTCAAGCTTCAAAACCATTCAGGATATTTCCAAATCCTGGCAAGTGAAATTCGATACGGCTTATGCCGGGCCGTCAAAACCTGTCGTTTTTAATGAATTAACCGATTGGACGCTTAATGCCGATAGCTTGGTAAAATATTATTCTGGCACAGCTACATATAATAAAAACTTCACCTTTAACGGAGATCTTAAAGCTAAAATCTGGCTTGATTTAGGAGAATTCTCCAGTATTGCAGAGGTGAAAATCAACGGTGTAAATTGTGGCACTTTGTGGACAGCCCCGCATCGCCTGGAAATTACCAAAGCATTAAAAAATGGTGAAAATCAAATTACCATCGAAGTAACCAATACCTGGGCAAACCGTTTAATTGGTGACAGCAAACTGCCAGAAAATAAAAGAATTACCAAAACAACAGCCCCTTTCCGATTAGAAGGCAAACCTTTAAATCCAGCGGGATTGCTTGGACCGGTAGTAATACAAGTGGAGAAGAAATAAGATATGAGCATTTTAAAAATTAATTTATTTATAGTATTTTCTATAGTTTCGTTCTGTGTTAATGCACAGGATAAAGCTTTGGTAAATACATCAAAATCTCCTTATGCCAAATTGCATAGTATCAATATGGCTGATGTAACCTGGACAAACGGTTTTTGGGCCGATCGTTTCAAGGTAGCTACAGAAACGATGGTGCCCAATATGTGGGCCATTTATAACGATCCAAAAATTAGCCATGCTTTCGAGAATTTCAGAATAGCTGCAGGATTAGATACCGGGTCTCATTCAGGGCCGTCTTTTCATGATGGCGATTATTACAAAACTTTAGAAGCTGTCGCTGTTTTATATGCTTCAACTAAAAATCCAAAGTTGAACGAAATGATGGACCAGGCCATTGCAGTAATTGGTAAATCGCAGCGTGAGGATGGATACATTTACACCAAAGCGATGATTGAACAGCGGAAAACCGGTTCGAAAAATCAATTTCAGGATCGCCTAAGCTTCGAATCATACAATATTGGCCATTTAATGACAGCCGGTTGCATCCATTACCGCGCTACAGGTAAAACAACTTTACTTAACATCGCTAAAAAAGCAACCGATTATTTATACAACTTTTATAAATCGGCCTCACCAACCTTGGCACGTAATGCCATTTGTCCATCCCATTATATGGGCGTGATAGAAATGTACCGCACCACAAAAGATCCCAGATATTTAGAACTTGCGAAACATTTAATTGCGATTAAAGGTAAAATCGACGATGGAACAGATGATAACCAGGATCGGATTCCGTTTTTGCAGCAAACCAAAGCCATGGGGCATGCCGTAAGAGCCAATTATCTATACGCTGGTGTGGCCGATCTTTATGCCGAAACCGGGAAAGACTCCTTGTTAAATACTTTAAATTTAATGTGGGATGATGTAAATCAGCACAAAATGTACATTACAGGTGGTTGTGGCTCACTTTATGACGGTACTTCACCAGATGGGACTTCTTACAATCCTGCAGATGTACAGAAAATCCATCAGGCCTTTGGTCGCGATTACCAGTTGCCCAATTTCACTGCTCATAATGGAACTTGCGCCAACATTGGTAACGTACTTTGGAACTGGCGCATGTTACAAATTACTGGTAATGCAAAATATGCCGATGTAATGGAATTGGCTTTGCACAATAGCGTTTTATCTGGGATAAGTTTGGATGGTAAGAATTTTTTATATACCAATCCACTGGCGCAATCTAATGATTTGCCTTTCAAACAGCGCTGGTCGAAAGATAGAGTGCCTTATATTGCATTATCAAACTGCTGTCCGCCGAATGTGGTACGCACCATTGCCGAAGTAAGTGATTATGCTTACAGTGTTTCTGATAAAGGGCTGTGGTTTAATTTGTATGGTGGAAATAAGTTAAGTACTCAATTAGCTGATGGCAGCAAAATTTCATTAACAGAAGAAACAAATTATCCTTGGGATGGAAAGATAACAATCACCATAAAAGAGACCGCTAATAAAGCTTATTCGATGTTTTTAAGGATTCCTTCATGGACACATGATGCAAAAATCACCATCAATGGGAAAACTGAAAATATTATAGCTAATTCTGGTACCTATGCGGAAATTAATCGTGTTTGGAAAAAGGGAGATGTAATAGAATTAAACCTTCCGATGGAGGCCACATTGATTGAGGCAAATCCTTTGGTAGAAGAAAACAGAAATCAGGTAGCTGTAAAACGTGGCCCGATTGTGTATTGTCTGGAATCGACCGATCTACCCGGAAAACGAATTTTTAATGCATTTATACCCACTTCAACGAAATTCGAGGCTAAAACTATCAATATTGATGGAGCTGAAATGATGAGCCCTGATCGGTAAAGCAAAGATAGTAGAGCCGAACAGCTGGAACAATGTACTTTACCGCCCAATCGATCGTAAAAATGAAGAAACAACAATTAAACTGGTGCCGTATTTTGCCTGGGGCAACAGAGGGCATTCAGAAATGTCGGTATGGTTGCCTGTAAGTAGATAACATTAAACGCGATCGTCACTTTGAATTTATTTCAGGGTCTTATTTGTGTATTTAGACTATAAATAAATTCAGGGTGACGGCTATTAAAAAAACAAAAATGAAACTAAAACTCCTCATATTCTTAAACCTAGCATGCGGCCTTGTTGCATCTGCAACGGTTAAACCCGCATCAATTTTTACCAACCACATGGTATTGCAACAACAAAGCAACGTAGCCATTTGGGGATGGGCAAAAGCCTCGGGTAAAGTAAAAATTAATACCTCCTGGAATAAACAAAGTTATACCGTTACCGCTGATCAGAGTGGTAAATGGAAAGTGAAAGTTTCAACGCCATCAGCTGGAGGCCCTTATGAAATTGAATTAAATGATGGTGAAAAACTTGTTTTAACCGATATTTTGATTGGAGAAGTTTGGTTTTGTGGTGGGCAATCAAACATGGAAATGCCCATGAAAGGTTTTAAAAGCCAGCCAATAATTGGTTCAAATGAGGCAATTCTAAAATCATCGAATAATAATATCAGGCTATATACGGTTCCTCGTTCTTCAATTATCGAACGACAAGAAAATAGCAAGCCATCAGATTGGAAATTGGCTGCGCCAGAAACTGTTTCTAATTTTAGCGCTACAGCCTATTATTTCGGTACATTATTGAGCGAAATGTTAAATGTGCCTATTGGAATCATTAACGACAGTTACGGCGGTTCAACCATTGAGGCATGGATGTCGCCGGAAGATTTAAAACCTTATGCTGAAATCAAAATTCCGATAAAAGGAGACAGTATAAAAGAAGTGAGCCGTACACCAACCACGCTATACAATGGTATGCTTTACCCGGTTATTGGTTATGGCATAAAAGGGGCGATCTGGTACCAGGGCGAATCAAATTACGACCGTCCTGATCGTTACGAAGATTTATTTCCAGCGATGGTTTCCTCATGGCGAAAAAACTGGGAAAATGGCGAATTCCCTTTTTATTATGCACAAATTGCACCTTATAATTACAATTTCTCATCATTGGCCAAAGGAAGTAAAAATAATAATTCTGCAGTACCTGAGAGATGCACAACGTAAATCATTAACTACAATACCGAATTCCGGAATGGCTGTTTTATTGGATATCGGCGAAGAAAAATCAATCCATCCAGCAAATAAAAAACAAGGCGGAGAAAGACTGGGCTTACCTGGCTTTGGCACAAACTTATGGCATAAAAGGTTTTGGTTTTGCAAGTCCGAATTACGAATCTTTAACAATTGAAAAGAATACAGCTGTAGTCAAATTTCAAAATGTGCCGAATGGCTTAACTTCGTTTGGTAAAGAACTGTCTTTATTCGAAATTGCAGGTACTGATCAAAAATTTTATCCTGCAAAAGCAGCTATAAAAGGAAGTAGTATAGTGGTTTCGGCCCCAGAAGTTAAAGTTCCTGTTGCGGTTCGCTACGCATTTAAAGATTTTGTAATCGGCGACTTATTCGGAAACGATGGCCTACCAGTTTCTTCTTTTCGTACTGATAATTGGAATAATTAATATGATTTTAACCACCAAAACGCAGATAATAAGTTTTTTGGCTAAGCACATGAATGTTCTTACAGGTATTAATTGGTCAAATAGTATAAACTTAAAAAAACCAGCCATTTTTCTGGTGTTCTTCTTGTCTTTATGGTTATCCACAAATGCTTTTTCACAAAGAAAAAGATAACGTTATCTGGGCTTCACAAAGTAATAACTCTTCCGAATCCATGCCTGTAGGAGGTGGCGATATTGGCTTAAATCTCTGGGTAGAAAAGGGTGAAGTATACCTCTACTTATCGCGCAGCGGAACATTCGATGAAAACAATACTTTGCTTAAACTGGGGCGCGTAAAACTTAATTTAATTCCAAATCCATTCGAAGGAAAATCATTCAAACAAGAATTGATTTTAAAGGATGGTTATGCGCAGATTTCAGGTGAAAATGGAAACTTAAATACTCAAATTAAAGTCTGGGTTGATGTTTTTCAATCCGGTAATCCACCTTAATGTTAAATGCAATCAAAAAATTACAACCGAAGCAAGTTATGAAAGCTGGCGTTTTGAAGACCGCATCACAAAAGGCAAAGAAAATAACCAAAATTCGTATAAATGGGCACCTCAAGGCATTGTAAAAACATATAAAGATGAAATAGCCTTTAAAAACAATACGATTCAATTCTATCACCAAAATAAACCTGAAACAGTATTTGATATTGTTGTAAAGCAACAAGGGTTGGAAGAAAGAAAGGCTGAATTATTTAATCCTTTGAAAAATTTAATCTTCGGAGGCTTAATGGAAGGCCAGAATATGTTACCCGCCGGAAACTATACCGGAATATACTTGAATACACCTTTTAAAGCCTGGAAATTAAGAAGTAAAACACCTTCAACTTCAAATCAGATTGCAATTACACTCAATACTTTAAACACGCCATCAATTGCTGAATGGGAAAAGGGCTTGAATGCTGTAAATTCCAAAAATGACCAAAAAGCCAGTATAAAGTGGTGGAATGATTACTTTAAAAAGAGTTTCATTTACATCGATTCGAAAGATGAGACAGCAAATCAAGCATCAAAAAACTATCAATTGTTCCGCTATATGTTAGGCTGCAATGCTTTTGGCAAATACCCAACAAAGTTTAATGGCGGTCTTTTCACATTCGACCCTCAATTAACCGACACCACGTTAAAATACACCCCCGATTTTAGAAACTGGGGCGGTGGAACGCATACCGCTCAAAACCAACGCCTGGTATATTGGCCCATGCTAAAAAGCGGGGATATCGACCAGATGAAGCCTCAATTTGATTTTTATCTGGATTTATTGAAAAATGCAGAAATCAGAACCGAAGCTGCCTGGGCACAAGGGCGCAAGTTTTACCGAGCAATTAGAAAATTTCGGCTTACCAAATCCTGCTGAATATGGTTGGAAACGCCCTGCCGATTTTAATAAAGGCATGGAATACAATGCCTGGTTAGAATACGAGTGGGATACCGTTTTGGAGTTTTGTATGACGATTTTGGAAACCGAAAGCTATGGCGGCAAAAATATTGATAAATACCTCCCTTTAATTGAAAGTTCACTTACTTTTTTTAAAGAACATTACACTTATTTGGCCAAGCAAAGAGGGGCAAAAGCTTTAGATGCAGATGGTCATTTGGTTTTATACCCAGGTTCAGGGGCCGAGACTTATAAAATGGCTTACAATTCTACCTCTACAGTTGCGGCTTTGAAAACGGTTTTAGAAAGATTGATTAACAAACCTTCTTTATCTGAAGCTAAGAAAACGGAGTGGAAAGTCATGCTGAAAACCATTCCGCCAATAAGTTTCAGGACTTTTGACGGACATACCACCATTTCGCCAGCAAAACTCTGGGAACGCATTAATAATACTGAAAGTCCGCAGTTGTACCCTGTATTTCCTTGGGGCATGTATGGGATAGGGAAGCCTGGTTTAGATATCGCAATTAATACTTTTAAATATGATACCGATGTGCTTAAATTCCGAAGTCATGTTGGATGGAAACAGGATAATATATTTGCGGCAAGGCTCGGTTTAACAGAAGATGCTGCGAAATTAACTACCGCTAAACTAAAAGATTCAGGGAGAAGGTTTCCTGCATTTTGGGGGCCAGGTTTCGACTGGACTCCAGACCATAATTGGGGCGGATCAGGCATGATCGGTTTACAGGAAATGCTGATGCAGGTTAATGGAAAGAAAATATATCTGTTTCCGGCATGGCCAAAAGATTGGGATGTTCATTTCAAACTTTATGCGCCATATCAAACCACCGTTGAAGGCAGCTTAAAGAATGGAAAATTGATAGATTTAAAAGTATTGCCGGCATCAAGGAAAGCGGATATAATAAATATGATTAACTAATCGGTATCCTCATCCCTGAACTTTTTTCAGGACCTAATCAGCATTAAAAATCGCAGAATTGAATTTAGCGGAGACGACACAAAAAAATAAAAAAAATGGATTTACAATTAAAAGAAAAAGTGATCATCATCACTGGTGCTGCAAAGGGCATTGGCAGAAGTATTGCAGAAGTTTTTGCAAATGAAAATGCAATTGCAGTAATCGTAGGTAGAAAAGCAGAAGACAATCAAAAAGTAGTTGATGCAATTGCCGCAAATGGAGGAAAAGCAGCGCAATTTGTGGCGGAGCTTTCAAACCCTGACGATTGCGAATCAGTTGTGAAAAATATCGTGGCCAAATTTGGCAAAATCGACGGTTTAGTGAATAACGCAGGCGTTAATGATGGCGTGGGCTTAGAAAGTGGAAATTATAAAGATTTTATGGCCTCATTACATAAAAATGTAGTGCATTATTATTTGATGGCACACCATGCCCTTCCAGAATTAATTAAAAGCAAAGGTGCAATTGTAAACATCACTTCTAAAACTGCAGAAACCGGACAAGGAAATACCTCGGCCTATGCTGCTGCAAATGGAGGTAGAAATGCCTTAACAAGAGAATGGGCCGTAGAGTTGCTTAAATATGGCATTCGTGTAAATGCAGTAGTGGTTGCCGAATGCTGGACACCCGCTTACGAAACCTGGATTGAAACTTTGGATAACGCGGAAGATAAACTAAAAGAAATCACTTCTAAAATTCCATTGGAAAATAGAATGACAACCGCTGAGGAAATTGCAAATATGACGGCCTTTTTAATGTCGAATAAATCAAGCCATACCACCGGACAAATTATTCATGTTGATGGCGGTTATGTACATTTAGACCGAGCTTTGGCAAACGCATAGCGAGTTTTCAGTTAACAGTTCCCAATTTACAGTTAACCGATAAACCAATTTATACAATTAACCTTCATTAAAATGAAAACCCTTACCTGTACAACACCCGGAACTTTCGAATATTCAGAAACATCAAAACCTGAAGCTTAAAAAGGACCATGCGATTATAAAAATTAAAAGAATCGGCATTTGCGGAACCGATTTACATGCCTTTGAAGGTACTCAACCTTTCTTTAATTACCCAAGAGTGTTAGGTCACGAATTATCTGGCGAATTGGCTGAAGCCGATGGAGCCACTGGTTTCAAAATAGGAGAGGCTGTTACCTTTATTCCATACTTTAATTGTGGCGAATGTATTGCCTGCCGGATGAATAAACCCAACTGCTGTGTTAAAATGCAAGTTTGCGGGGTACATGTAGATGGTGGTATGCGCGAATATTTACAGGTTCCATCTAAAACACTTTTACATGGCGAAGGCTTGAGTTATGATGAACTGGCTTTAGTAGAACCTTTAGCCATCGGGGCGCATGGTGTTCGCAGGGCAGATGTACAGCCTGGAGAATTTGTGCTGGTTATCGGTGCCGGGCCAATTGGTTTAGGTACGATGGAATTCGCCCGAATTGCAGGAGCAAATGTAATCGCTTTGGATATTAATGAAGACCGTTTGGCATTCTGTAAAGATAAATTGAAAGTTGCACATGTAGTTAATGCATTATCACCTGACGTAACACAACAACTTAGCAAAATTACCAATGGCGATATGCCAACGGTAGTAATTGATGCTACAGGTAATCAAAAAGCAATCAATAACGCCATAAATTACATGGCTCATGGCGCACGGTTTGTTTTAATCGGACTTCAGAAAGGGGATTTAATTTTTAATCATCCTGAGTTTCATAAGCGTGAATCGACATTAATGAGCAGCAGGAATGCTACCTTTGAAGATTTCGAGCATGTAATTAAATCGATGAAAGCTGGTTTGGTTAATCCCACCAATTACATTACGCATCAGGTTAAATTTGAAGAAGTGAAAGATGAGTTTGAAAGCTGGTTAGATCCAAAAAATGGGGTGATTAAAGCAATGGTTAGTATGAACTGACATGATCTATCTAATTCTAACACGGTAATCATTCCCACGCAGGCGGAAATTTTAAAGCGCTAGCCGACTTTATCAGCAAAATACCTGTAAGTGATATTTTAATTATGCGTGCACCTAAACTTGTTTCGAAATTTAAAATTATTTACTATTTTTATGAAGAGTATTATTGGTTTTGAACCTAATCTCAATTGAGACAGTAACAATTTATACATCTACATCAAAATACTTATATTTGTAATGATGTTAATTTAACAATAAAACATTTGTTATGAAAATAGGTGATAGAGTTTCAATTTCTCCGCAAGTTACCGATAGAGCAGAATGGATATATGGTATTGTTCTAGAAATAGAAGAAAATCCATTTGCCGGTATTGTGATAACTGCAAAATCAGATGATGGCGAAGTTTTCTTTGAAAAAGAAGATTTATTTAGGTTTTCAAATGAGGAAGCATGTACGCATTAAGCTTTGATATGACTATATCTGACCTTAAAAGAATATGGTGAGAAATATCATAGTGCTTATGTTGAAATAAAAAATCATTTAAATAATAGTGGTTTCTATTGGATTCAGGGAAGTACATATGTTACTGAAGAAAATTTAACAGCTGTTTATAAAGCAATTAATATCCTTTCTAATATTGATTGGTTTAAAAAGTCAGTAAGAGATATTAGAGCTTTTAAGGTTGAAGATTTTTTCAGATTTCACCTCAATTGTAAAAGGTTAAATTTATCAAAAAAGATCCTGAAACAAGTTCAGGAAGACGATCGCAATAATTGCCCTCGTTTGTAACGAGGATGCACGAAAATGGCGATTGTATCACTTAAAACAATTAAACTTCATTATATGAACAAATACTTATTAATCAATAAGTTATTATATGTAAAGTAAGATCCTGAAACAAGTTCAGGAAGACGATCGCATAAAAAGTAATCGTCCTTGTTTGTAACGAGGATGCATGAAAATGGCGATTCTATCGCCTTCAGCAAATAAACTTCATTATTTATACAAATACTTAATAATAAATAAGTTATTTCATGTGAATTAAGATCCTGAAACAAGTTCAGGAGAACGATCGCAGGGAAGGAAGATCAAAGGCCATGACTATCAAAGGCGAGGACTATCGCAGCGGATGACGATCAAAAGGTAGAACGATCGCAGGGAATACAATCAATAATGAGATATGTAATATAAAAGCCGATAATCGTTTAATTATCGGCTTTTTTTATCGAACATCGTCAAAACTATTTATAAAAAACCTCGTTCCAATGCAATTCATTCCTGAATTGATTGATCTTGGTATCAGCACCAATATTTACATATTCTAAACCAGCAATATTGGCAAAATCCAATAAATGTTCAGTAGTTAAATTCTGACTATAAGCAGTATGATGTGCACCACCAGCATAAATCCATGCGGCACAACCGGTTTTCATATCAGGGAGTGGTTTCCACAATACACGGGCTACCGGTAAGTTTGGTAAATCATGTTCAGCCTCAACAGCTTTTACTTCATTTACCAATAAACGGAAACGGTTGCCCATATCAATTAAAGATGCGTTTAATGCATCGCCACCAGCAACATTAAAAACTAAACGTGCAGGATCTGCTTTGCCTCCAATACCCAATGGATGTACCTCTAAACTGGCTTTTCCACTCGCCAATGAAGCATCAACCTCAAGCATATGCGAACCTAAAACCATCGAATTTGCCGGATCGAAATGATAGGTATAATCTTCCATAAATGCATTGCCGCCTGCTAAACCAGCGCCCATTACTTTACAGGCACGTACCAAAGCGGCCGTTTTCCAATCGCCTTCACCCGCAAAACCATAACCATCGGCCATTAAACGCTGTGCTGCAATCCCAGGTAATTGAATCATACCATGCAAATCTTCAAAAGTATCAGAGAAGCCTTTAAAGCCTCCATCTGTCAAGAATTTTCTTAAACCCAATTCAATTTTCGCGGCCTCGTATACAGATGAATGTCTGGCACCGCCAACTTTTAAATCGTCGGCCATTTCGTAAGTAGCTTCATATTCTTTCAATAATGTTTGAATCGAATCTTCACTTATTCCATTAATTACCGCTACTAAATCACCTATCCCATAAGTATTTACGGCAAAACCAAATTTCATTTCAGCTTCTACTTTATCGCCATCTGTAACGGCAACATAACGCATATTATCGCCAAAACGGGCAAATTTAGCCCCTTGCCAATCGTGCCAGCCAGCAGCGGCCCTGCACCAGGTATCAATCTGTTTAGCTACTTCTTCATCCTGCCAATGGCCTACAACCACTTTACGATCTTTACGCATCCGCGAAACCATAAAACCAAACTCACGGTCGCCATGCGCACTTTGGTTCAGGTTCATGAAATCCATATCAATGGTATTCCATGGAATATCACGGTTAAATTGCGTATGTAAGTGCAATAATGGTTTTTGCAAAACATTTAAACCCCTGATCCACATTTTAGCAGGAGAGAAGGTGTGCATCCAGGTAATTACGCCGATACAGTTTTCATCAATATTGGCTTGTTGCAAGGTTTCGAAAATCTCCTCTGTAGTTTTTACAATCGGTTTGTACACTACCGAAACAGAAATACTTCCATTCTGGTTTAACGAATCGGCCACTTGTTGTGCATGTTCTGCTACTTGTTTTAAGGTTTCTTCACCGTACAAATGTTGCGTACCTGTAATAAACCAAACTTGTAATTTTTTTAAATCAATCATTACTATTTATGTTATTTTTAATTTATTCTATTCATGTGGTCTGCATTTCCATAGACCATATATTTTATTTCAACCGCCGTGGTCTGTGTCCTCACTGACCACTTAGATTTTTTTGAAAAGCAACGATAATCCTGCTTTCCGTTTTATTCACCCACCTGCAGTTGGGTTCATGTCGTCACTCCAATCAGGTTTAGGTTACTTAGGTAAACTTTACTTTGTTAAACCCGACAGCAGCGGCAGCTCCCGATTCTTTATCGGAATTATAGCGAATGGCGGGGCTTTCGTTCCCCAAGCACTACTGTACCTGCTTTCCAAAACTTATTATGCAACGCTATTTCTGCACCCAAGACTAAAGACTTTAGACTCGTGACTAAAGACTACCTCAACGCTGTCCATAATAAGCACCATCACCATGTTTACGCTCGTAATGTTTCTCTATTAACGAATCTTTCAGCTTCGGTGCCTGCGGATTGATCTGTTCGGTTAACAAAGCCATTTGCGCTACAGTTTCCAAAACAGCACTATTGTAAACTGCTTTCTCAGCCGTTTTTCCCCAGGTAAAAGGAGCGTGGTTCCCTACCAAAATCATTTCTACTTCTTGATAACTTAAACCTAAACTTTCAAAATGGTTCATAATTTGGAAACCCGTTTCGTACTCGTAATTTCCTTTGATCATTTCATCAGCCATTGGCGGTGCACATGGAATATCAACTGTTAAATGGTCGGCATGGGTTGTTCCAAATATGGGAATTGCCCTTTGTGCCTGTGCCCATGCTGTACCGTAAGTAGAATGTGTATGCACAATTCCACCAATTTCTTCCCAATGTTTATATAAAACGGCATGGGTTTTAGTATCTGATGATGGGCGTAAACTTCCTTCAATGGTATTTCCGTCAAAATCTACAATGACCATTTTCTCTGGCGATAAATCCTCATAAGGTACACCACTAGGTTTAATGGCAAAAACACCTTTCGACCGATCTGCAGCACTCACGTTTCCGAAGGTAAAAAGTACCAAACCCAATTTTGGCAACTGCATATTGGCCTGGTAAGCCTGTTCTTTTATATCCTGATAGTTGCTCATGATAGATAAGGTTTTACATCCTTTTTATTGTATTTTTCCAGGTATCTGCCTAATCCCAAATATTGTTGGTAATGCTGGCGGTAAAGTTTCTGCTTTTTAATATTAGGCTTATATTCTTTCTCAAATCCAGTTCCCATGGCTGCCATTGCTGCTTCAATGTTTGGATACACACCGGCTGCTACCGCTGCAAACATCGCTGCACCTAAAGCACAGGTATGCTCAAAACGGTGAATTCTGATTGGCATTTCCAATACATCAGCCATCATTTGCATAATATAAGCCGATTTTTTAGCTACACCACCAATACCAATAATGCCTTTAACAGGCACACCTTGCTCTTTAAAACGATCTACAATGGCCTTGGCACCAAAACATGTTGCGGCAGCCAATGCACGAAAGAAACGTGGAGCGTCGGTTCCTAAACCCAAACCTGTAATTGCGCCTTTAAGTTCCTGGTTTGCATCTGGTGTTCTGCGGCCGTTTAACCAGTCTATTGCCAGCTCAGCATAATCGCCATCGGGTAAGGCAGCAGCTTCGGTACTTAACTTTGCAATTATTTTCCCTTCCAATTCTGCCTTTAATGCATGAGCAGTAGCTTCATCAATCACTTCAGATTCGGCAAGTAAATGATTTAGAGGCCAACTGATTAAATTCTTAAACCATGCATAAACATCACCAAAAGCAGATTGACCAGCTTCTAAACCAGCCATACCTGGTATTACAGATCCATTTACCTGCCCGCAGATACCATTGATTAATTTTCCGTGTAAATCCTGGTTCGGTGCCACCAGGATATCGCAGGTACTTGTACCCATTACCTTACTGAGGTAATAGGGCTCAATTTGTCCGCCAACAGCCCCCATATGTGCATCAAATGCACCAACGCCAACTATTACATCGGTACTTAAGCCGAGTTTTGTTGCCCATTCTTCGCTTAAGGTACCAGCAGCAATATCAGAAGTATAAGTATCGTTAAATAATTTTTCTCTAAATCCAGCTAAAAGTGGATCAAGGCTGCTAAAAAAATCTTCTGGAGGTAAACCGTTAAATTCTTCGGCCCATAAGGCTTTATGCCCAGCGGCACAACGGCTGCGTTTCATTTCCTTAATGTCGTTTCCACCACAAAGTAAAAATGGGATCCAGTCGCAATGTTCAACCCATGATGCTGCACCTTTTTTAATAGTAGAATCTATCCTTAAAATGTGTAATAATTTAGCCCAAAACCATTCAGACGAGTAAATTCCGCCCACGTATTTAAGGTAATTGGTGCTGAACTTTGTAGCGTGTTCATTAATCTCGGCTGCTTCTTTAACCGATGTATGATCTTTCCACAGCACAAACATAGCATTTGGATTTTCCTCAAAATCTTTAGTCAATGCAAGGGGAGTACCTGTTGCATCAACTGCCACAGGACTAGAACCTGTTGTATCAACTGAAATCCCTTTTACCAGGTGTGCAATTTCTGCTCCACCGGCTTTTTCAAGGCAATCTTTTATCGTGTGGGTTAAACCTTCAATATAATCTAAGGGGTGTTGGCGAAACTGATTTACAGCGGGCTTACAATATAAACCTTTCTGCCATCGTGGATAAAGGAAAACAGATGAGGCAATCTCTTTTCCGTTTGCGGTATCGACTAGAACAGACCGGACAGAATCCGTCCCGTAATCTACTCCAATTACATAATTTGCTGTGCTCATAACAATAAATAAATGTCTAATTAACGTTTATTTATTTGAATTAAAAAATTTAATTGATTTTTTAATCCGAAAGCTTGATTGTAAATGAATATAGCATATATAAGTTTGATTTAGATATTCATCATTATATAGTATGGATGTGTTTTTTCGGGAAGAATGTAACCAAGTTTGCTGATCCCAAATAATTATATAATTCTTAGCAGTGAATGGAATTTTGCGAAGTAAATCATAGCCCAAATAATCGCCATAGAGAAAGATGCGGCACTAAAATATTCCGTGCCGAACCTTAATATGTACTAACTTAATTTGCGCTCACCTTTATAGAAGAAATATTGTCATCAAAGTTTTCATCTGATAAGCAAGTGTTATCGGCAGTAAGTGTTATTGATGGCCCTGTAAAATTGTCGCCCTGATAAAGCTGTATTTTAATACCCGAAGGAACAGAAATAGAAGATATGGCATCGTTTGTTACACCAAAAGCAGCCAACTGTGCTGTGGTATAATTTCCTATCGGGAGTTGTTTTGCCCAGCCTTTATACTGGCATTCTTGAAATATGGATGCTTTTCTGGTTTTGTAAACCCTTACCCAGTCAATATCCATAAAATCAGGATAGGTTCCTGTAAAACGATCTCCACCAAATCCGGTAATTTCCTGACTAAAAATAAGGTATTCGCTCGTATGAGATATAGCAGTACTGGTGCGCCATCTTTCCACGCCATCTACATAAAATATATAAGCCGAAGATGTCCATTCCACACCAAAAGTATGAAAGCCATATTGAAGTCCGCTTATGGTTTCCAATGATCCAATAGTTTGATGATCAGCACCATAACCATTCCAATGTAGGTTGTGGCGGGCAATATTAGCTCCATTAGCCATATGGTGCTCAAAAACATCAATTTCAGTTCCAGAAACACCTGGATCATTTGTATTACCATAGGTGGGTGATTGTATCCAGAAAGAACAATGCGGACCAACTGTTCGATTTACAAGTACACGGCATTCAAAATAACCGTATTTCTGTAAAAACGAGTTCTGAGTCGAAATCTGACTAGCGGTAAAGCTATCACCGTTTCTTTTTGCCGCTAACCTTAAAATGCCTGCTCCGCTTACTGCATACGATACATTTGAACGCAGAATGGTTGCATATCCTCTAACCGTATTTTCGGCCCTGTAGTTCCAGCGGGCATTAAGTGGACCAACGCCGTCAAAATTATCTTCCAATGTTAACGTGTAATCATCAAGGTTAACGGAGCTGGCAGTCAGTTCGGTTTTTGCCTTTGCCGAAATCTTTTCTGTGGTTGAAATGGTTTTTTCCTGATTGCTCTTTTTACAACCGAACAAGCATGCTCTCCGATAAGGAGTGTAGATAGAAATTTTTTCATATTGGTAATTGATTTATAAGTGGTTATCCAAATCTACCGAACATGAAATTTATAGTAGGGGTAATATTATAAATGAATAGGGGGATTATTCTAAATAATAACTTTTATTTTATGCTCATCCATTTTAAGAAACAATTGAAAAAATCGTGTTGGAAATTCTCAATTGTACACTTAAATACAAGCTGCTTTTTTCCGTATCGAATAAGAAATGAATACTATGACTTATGATAGGGAAAAAAAAACTGTTTTTAAAACAAAATGAAGATCAATTGATCTTCATTTTTCTATAATCCAGCCAGGATTTGCACCTAGTGTGGGGGGCGCTTAAAATGGACAAACAACTGATGCTAAACAATTTAAGCTTCCCTTAATAGCCAACCAATATTCGAATTTTTTGAGATAGGTGAGGACCCACTATCCCAAAATTAAAATATAAAACAGAATAAGGTATTGGCATATGCTAATAATTCTTGAATCTTTTAATTGCTTCGGTAGAAACAGGAGTGAAAAAATTTACGAGGTTACCGTCCGGGTCACGTAACAATAGGGATTTATTTCCCAGGGCATTATTGTAGGCATTTGCACAATGTAAGGTTGAAGAAAGTCGGCTAGCCTATGATATTCACTATCTACATCCTCAACCATAAATTCTATGATTGCCGTTCTATTTTGGGCAGCTTTTGCAACTTCCTCACCTCCAAAAAACTGTAAGGTTCTTGTACTTCCTATCGCAAGTGTTGCTGCCTTGGTTTTTATCTCTGCAAAATCATCAGTGTGTTGTAATACCGGCATCTTTGTCAATCGCTCATAAAAGTTAACTAGCAATTTGACGTCTTCAGTAATAATTCTAATCGAAATTAAATTCATAATCCTAATTTTTGTGTAATCGTGTATTGGCCTTCGCCGTTACAAAGATAAATTAGGGTTAAGACAACAGTGTGTCAGGGGTATGAAACTTTTTTTTCTTTTCTTCTAAATACTCCGCCAGGGTTAGTTTGTGTGGTTGAAAACTCGAATCAAGCTTTTTAATTTTTTGAATTCCCTCTAGGCTAAACATTCTAAAATCTTTTCTCAACCTACAAAAAGCAATCAACAGCCAACTTTCTTTTAGGCTGAAATACAGCGCAAATGGCTCAATTTCGCGTTGAGTAAGCTCCCCTTTAAGATTTGACCGGTATGTGATTTCGAGCAGATTAAAAGAGGTGAGCGCATTTTGAACCATTGTCAGTGAATTACTTTGATGATTATGAAAAATTGCTGGACTAATCGCTATTCTATCAGATAGCAATGTCACTTTTTCTTTTGTTAAATGTTGAAGTACAGATTTTATTTTGCTGATCGCTGCCCGGTATTCTCTGCTTAGTGAAGTGTCGGAACCTTTAAATAGAATCTGTTCAGCAGTGATTAAAGCACTGGCCTCATTTTCTGTGAACATTATTGGTGGAACCCTATATCCATCCATTAGGCTATAGCCTTTGCCCTCCACCTTATTAATGGGAATACCTGCTTGTTCCAACGCTTTTACATCACGATAAATAGTTCTGACACTTACATAAAACCTGTCGGCAAGCTCACTGGCGGTCAACAAGCGTTTGCTCTGCATTTGCGTGATAATTGCCGTAAGCCTTGATATTCGCTTGATATCAACATCCTTCATTTTTAAGGCTTTTAAGTGTAATTGGATTAAGATTTAACGCTTTAAAGATACATAAGACCGCATAGAAATTGATCATCAACATTACTTTATCAAAAAATGGTAGTTCTTTAATAATTGCTGTAATCATAGCTAAATGTTGTGGACGAAATTCAACATCCAATATTGGATTTCATTTATGATGTAACTTTCAGAGTTAGAACTCAGTGTTAGGATTTCTTCGATGGGATTGAAATTACTCTAAGATATGGCGAGAAAATTTGTTTTAAAAACAAAAGGAAGATCAAATTGATCTTCCTTTTTCTGTGATCCCGCTGGGATTCGAACCCAGGACCACTACATTAAAAGTGTAATGCTCTACCAGCTGAGCTACGGAATCTACTTTGATTAAAAACGTTATCCGTTTCCTTTAAAGTGGTGCAAATATAGGGTTATGGAGTGTTTCCTGCAAATAAAAAATCATCAAATGCGTTAGTGTATTGATTTATAGGCGAATTAATTATTTACCTTTTCTTTTTTAATTAGAATTGATATTTTTATGGCTCATAATTTAATACTATCCTATGCGTAGATCTCTTGCCGTCTTACTTTTTTTGCCGATGCTCACTATATTTTCCTGCCAATCCAATAAAGTTAAAGAAGAAGAACAGGCGAAGCACAAACAAGATTCATTAGCATCCTGCGAAAAAAATATGCCAAGCCGTTTTGGTGCAGTAAAAGATTCTTCGAGTTTTGCTTCGAATGAAGTTAGTCATGAAGGGATGGTTTTAATCCCTGCCGGAGAATTTGCCATGGGTGCATCGGATAAAGAGGGTAGAGATGATGAATATCCGCAACATCAGATAAAACTTGCTTCGTTTTGGATTGATGTAACTGAAGTAACCAATGCAAGTTTCAAAAAATTTGTTGATGCAACCGGATACAAAACCACTGCCGAACGCAAACCAGACTGGGAAGAAATGAAAAAACAGCTTCCTGAAGGCACGCCAAAACCACCAGATAGTGTTTTTGTTGCTGCATCTCTGGTTTTTTACCAACCAAAAAGCATTACTTCATTAAACGATGCTTCGCAATGGTGGCGCTGGGTAAAAGGTGCAGACTGGAAACATCCTCACGGACCTAAAAGTGATATTAAAGGAAAAGAAAATTATCCTGTAGTACATGTTTCTTGGGATGATGCGATGGCTTATTGCAAATGGTCTGGAAAACGTTTACCAACAGAAGCAGAGTGGGAATATGCAGCAAGAGGTGCTTTGAAAAACGAAAAGTATCCATGGGGAAATGAAGATATAGAAAAGGGTAAAGCGAAAGCCAATACCTGGCAAGGTAATTTCCCGGTTAAAAATACGGATTGGGACGGATACAATGGTTTAGCAGCTGTAAAACAGTTTAAATCGAATGGTTACGGATTATTTGATATGGCAGGTAATGTTTGGGAATGGTGCAGTGATTGGTATCGTCCTGATTATTACGGAACGCTTACCGGCTTAACCAACAATCCAAAAGGGCCAAAAGATAGCTACGATCCTATGGAGCCTACTATACCCAAAAGGGTTGTAAGGGGCGGTTCTTTTATGTGTAATGCCTCTTATTGTAAAGGATATCGTGTAACTTCAAGAATGAAAACCTCAGCAGATACCGGCCTTGAACATACTGGTTTCAGATGCGTAAGCACCAATTAAGTTTATTTATCAATCAAAGATGAAATCACGCAAACGTTTGCCCTACACATTATTTAATATTATTGTTTAGTTTGGTCGCTACAACTTAAACCGAACCAAATTTTATGCAACAAACAACAAAATCGGGTCAAGCACAGGGCCCTAAACCACTCCTAATTATTTGTGCCCTATTTTTTATTTTTGGCTTTGTAACCTGGGCAAATGGAACATTAATTCCTTTCTTTAAATTATCTTTTGGCTTATCAAACTTACAGGCATTTTTTGTAACGTTTGCTTCATATATGGCTTACTTTTTTTTGGCATTACCATCATCATGGATACTTAAAAAAGTGGGATTTAAAAATGGTATCGTGTTAGGCTTGGTAATTTTGGGTGTAGGTTCGCTTATTTTTATTCCGGCTGCACAAACCAGAACATTTGGTTTATTTTTAACAGGGATTTTTGTTCAGGGTGCTGCATTGGCCTTGCTTCAAACCGCTTCAAATCCATATTTAACAATTATTGGCCCCATAGAAAGTGCGGCAAAACGCATCAGCATAGCCGGTATCTGCAACAAATTTGCAGGAATGATTGTGCCTTTAATTATGGGAAGCCTGTTTTTGAAAAATGCATCTGAAGTAGAAAAGAAAATTAAGGCAGCTACCGGTGCTGTGCACGAGCACTTATTAAACGACGTTTTAGGCCGTGTAAACATGCCATATATTGTTTTAGCCATAGTTTTTTCGCTATTCGCCATTTTTATCAAATTTACTGATTTACCGGAAGTTGAGGTAGAAGAAGATATTGTTGACGAAAGTAAAGGAGCCATTGTTAAACACCAAAGCATATTTCAGTTTCCGCATTTATTTTTAGGCGCACTCTGTATTTTTGTATATGTAGGTGCTGAGGTTATGGCAGGTGATATTATTGGTATTTATGGTCGCGAATTGGGAATAAGTACCGAAATTAGTGGGAAATTAACCTCAATTACGCTATTTAGTATGTTAATTGGTTATATTGTTGGTATAATTACCATTCCAAAATACATTTCACAACAAAAAGCATTGAGGATCTGTGCAATATTAGGTATCATATTCACGGTATTATCTTTTGCGATTTCGAGCTGGTTCGCTGTAATTTTTGTGGCTTTATTAGGATTGGCGAATTCATTAATGTGGCCTGCGATTTTTCCACTCGGCATCAGCCATTTAGGTAAATTTACTAAAATCGGTTCAGCTATTATGGTAATGGGTATTGCCGGCGGTGCAATTATGCCGTTATTATATGCATTTCTAAATGAAAAACTTCATGTAAACTTCCAGTTGGCTTATTTGCTAACCGTATTGCCTTGTTATTTATATATCTTGTTTTTCGCCATAAAAGGACACAAAGCCGGATTGAATTTAAAATAAACCCAACCAAATAAATTATATGATTAAGCCCGGTCTCTAAAAAGATTGGGCTTTCTTTTGTCCTTAATTTTTCCTTATTTTGGCGATTATAAAGAAAATGTATCATTTGTAGCAATTCCATTCAAATTATGTCACGTCGAGCATGTCTAAATGCTGATAGGCATTTAAACAGGTCATTGATAGGGCGGGTGACAATTCTACCTTTATGATACATGCTCTAATCACAATACTCTTATCTCAAACCACAATAATGAATAAAGCTATTTTTCTCGATCGCGATGGCGTACTCAACCACGAAATATATGATTACATCTGCCGCGTAGAAGATTTCGAAATATTAAACTATCAGATACCAGTACTAAAAAAGCTATTCGATGAAGGTTATCTCCTCATTGTAATTACAAATCAGGGTGGTATCGCCTTAAAACGTTATACAGAACAGGAATTAGGGGTAATGCATCAAATGCTTAGAAATGCTTTTTTAGCAAAAGGGGCAGATATTGCAGCGTTTTATTACTGTCCACATCACCCAACAGTAGGCGGCGAATGCAAATGCAGAAAACCAGCTTCAGGTATGATTTTGGATGCAATTGAAATGTACGATATCGACCCTGCACAATCTATCATGATTGGCGATAAACCTAGAGATGTTGAAGCCGCAAACGGGGCAGGAGTGAAGGGAATTTTGATAGCGCCGGATGAGCATATTAGTTATGAAAAGATTAAGGAAGCTTTAAGCCGGGAATCTTTAGTTTAGTTTGGAGGTTAGGGCTTGGAGTTTGGAATAAGCAAACTGCCATATGATCTTAACTTCTTAATGAGTAACTGTGGTCAACTTATGATAAGATCCTGAAACAAGTTCAGGAAGACGCGTGAGGGCTTAGGATGAAATCACCAAATTGAGTAACGCGTTTAGAAAACATAATAAATTTCCGTGAATTCTGTGTTTCCGTGGCAAACGCAATAAAACACATTAAGTACCTGTCCAGTTACACTTTCTATAACACAAAAAAAGACCTAAGTTAAATACTAACTTAGGTCTTTTTTATACATTTGGAACTCAACATTCCAAACTAAAATCTCCAAACTTATTTACCAGCTGCTTTAGCATGGTCAGCTAAGAATGTAGCCAAACCGCTATCGGTTAATGGGTGTTTCAATAAACCAACTATCGCTGCTAATGGTGCAGTAATAACATCAGCTCCCAATTTAGCACAGTTTACAATGTGCAATGGTCCGCGGATTGATGCTGCTAAAATTTGAGTTTCGTAACCGTAATTATCAAAAATAGTTCTGATATCTTCGATTAAAACCAAACCATCACTCGAAATATCATCTAAACGACCTAAAAACGGAGAAACATAGGTAGCTCCAGCTTTTGCAGCCAATAAAGCCTGGCCTGCAGAGAAAATTAAAGTACAGTTGGTTTTAATTCCTTTAGATGAAAAATATTTAATGGCCTTCACACCATCTTTAATCATCGGAACTTTAACTACGATTTTTGGATTTAAAGCTGCTAAAGCTTCACCTTCCTTAACAATCTCATCGAAAGTTGTAGAAATTACTTCAGCACTAACGTTATCATCAACGATATCGCAGATGGCTTTATAATGATTGATTACATTTTCTTCGCCGGTAATACCTTCTTTAGCCATTAAGCTAGGATTAGTGGTTACTCCATCTAAAATGCCAAGATCTTGCGCTTCTTTGATTTGATCAAGATTTGCTGTGTCAATAAAAAATTTCATGCTTATAAATTCTTAAAATGATTACTAGGTTCTGTTACAAGAACCCCTGAAGAATTTAATATCCCCCCTTCAGGGGGTAAGGGGGTAAAAAGAAAGGGCAAGCACCTTCTATCGCACCGCTACAACCTTCTACCCTTGCTGTGTTCCCACCCTGGGGGAGTTCAAAGGGAGCTGGTCGTAAAAGACTTGCCCGGCCACAAAGGTAGAAAAAGAAGTTGTTTCCCGAAATGCATTTTTCTATTTTTTTTATCAAATGCGCTATCTTGTTGATTAGTAAATTAATAAAATTTAAATGTGTAATTTTAAAATGCATTAAAAATATGGATGCATAAGCAGACAGGTTCAATATTTTCATTTATAAATAGTTTGTTTATATGTAAATACTTAAATAAAACGTTTTAGGCTGATTTTTGCGTTTAAAATTGAATTTATTGTATAATCTTACCATTATTAATATGATAATTATATTGAGCTTATATTAGTATTATTTTAATTTTAAGACTTTAAATTACATAAGGGCTAAAATTTTTCTAAAAAAACATGTCAACTCTGTAATTTAAAGATTGTTTTTCGTATCTTAGTGTTTCCTATACACTAACAACTAACGAGCAAAGAATGGAACCAAACAGTGGATTGTACGATGCGCAATTTGAACACGATGCCTGCGGTATTGGGTTCGTTGCACATGTGAAAGGGCGAAAATCGCATCAAATCATCTCCGATGCACTTACTATTTTAGAAAATCTAGATCATAGAGGGGCATGTGGAGCAGAACCGAATACTGGCGATGGTGCTGGTATAATGATTCAGATTCCCCATGAATTTTTTTATGATGAATGTTTAAAAGCTGGCTTTAGCTTACCTGAAACCAATAATTATGGTGTAGGTATGTTATTTATGCCAAAGGATATCAGATCCAGAGAAGAGTGCAGAGAATTAATTTACCGTGCCGCCGAAAAACTTGGCCTTGAAATTTTAGGCTTCAGAAAAGTTGATGTTGATACAACAGATATCGGCAATATGGCACTTTCTGTAGAACCCGAAATTGAGCAGGTATTTATTGCCCGCCCTTATACAGTTGCTCCAGGAGCAGATTTTGAACGTAAACTTTATATTTTTAAAAACTACCTCATTAAGCTAATCGTCAATACCGTTCATGGCGGTAAAGATTTTTATATTGTTTCGCTTTCTGCGCAAACCATTATATATAAAGGTCAGCTTACTTCATTGCAGGTACGTACTTATTTTACCGATCTTTCCGATAAGCGAATGGTTTCTGCTTTAGGTTTGGTACATTCACGTTTTGCCACAAATACATTCCCTTCGTGGAGATTGGCCCAGCCATTCCGCTTTATTGCCCACAATGGTGAGATTAATACTTTACAAGGAAATTTAAACTGGTTCAGGGCTGGGGTTAAATCTTTTGCTTCGGCATATTTTACTCCGGAAGAACTTGATATGTTATTGCCAGTTATCGATGAAACCAACTCAGATTCAGGATGTTTAGATAACGTTATTGAATTGTTGCTTCATGCAGGCAGAACTTTACCACACGTACTAATGATGCTGGTTCCGGAAGCGTGGGATGGCAATGAAGACATGGATCCTGTTAAAAGGGCATTCTATGAGTTTCATGCTACTTTAATGGAACCATGGGATGGACCAGCGGCAATTGCATTTACAGATGGAAAATTAATTGGTGCTACTTTAGATCGTAACGGTCTGCGTCCATCGCGTTACGCCATCACCTCTGATGACCGTGTAATCATGGGTTCAGAAGCTGGTGCACTTGCGATAGATCAAAGTACAGTAATAGAAAAAGGCCGTTTAACGCCTGGCAAAATGTTCGTAGTAGACATGGAGCAGGGTAAGAATTATAAGCGATAACGAAATTAAACAACAGGTTTGTGGTAAAAGCCCATATGCTGACTGGATTAATCAGTACCAGATCCGTTTGGAAGAATTGCCTGAGCCACGTGTGATGTTTACCGGCTTATCAGAAGAATCTATCTTTAAATATCAACAGGTTTTTGGTTACAGCAGGGAAGACGTTGATCTTTTGCTTGAACCAATGGCTATAGAAGCCAAAAGCCAATCGGTTCAATGGGAACTGATACCCCTTTGGCCATTTTATCTAAACGTCCTCAGCATTTATCCTCATATTTTAAGCAGTTATTTGCACAGGTCACCAATCCGCCTATCGATCCTATCCGCGAGAAAGTGGTAATGAGTTTGGCAAGTTTTATGGGCAGTAACGGAAATCTTTTAGAAGAAAATCCATTACAATCGCACTGCGTAGCCATTAAACATCCAATTTTAACCAATCAGGAGCTTGAAAAATTGAGAAGTATTGATACCGGAGTTTTCCAGGCGAAAACTTTACAGACGTATTTTTGGGCTGATGGCAAAGCCAGGTGCAATGGCAAAAGCTTTAGATCGTTTGTGCCGTTACGCTGTTGATGCCGTGGAAGATGGTTTCCAGGTAATTGTATTAACAGATAGGGCAATGAATTTAGAACATGCTGCTATGCCATCATTATTGGCGGTTTCTGCAGTACACCACCATTTAATCCGTAAAGGATATCGTCGGGTGCTGTAGGTATTGTAATTGAAGCTATTGGCGACATCTGGGAGGTACACCATTTTGCTACTTTATTAGGTTTTGGTGTAACTGCAATTAACCCATATTTAGCATTAGAAACCATAAACGGTTTTCAAAAAGAATCTGGTTTGTCAGCAGAGCAATTAACAAAAAACTACATTTACGCCGTAAACAGTGGTTTGCTTAAAATCTTTTCTAAAATGGGTATTTCTACCCTGCAATCTTACCAGGGAGCGCAGATTTTTGAGATTTTAGGTTTAAATAAACAGGTGGTAAACACTTATTTCACTGGCGCAGTTTCCCGTATCGGTGGCTTAGGTCTGGATGAAATTGCTAAAGAAACATTAATCAAACACCACCGCAGTTTTGGTCCGCTGACTGAAACAGAGCATTTATTGCCTGCCGGAGGAGACTTATAAATTCCGTCGTAAAGGTGAGGCGCATTTGTTTAATCCGCAAACCATCCACTTGCTTCAAAATGCAACCCGCAAAAACGATTACAGTATCTTTAAACAATACTCCAAACTGGTTAATGAGCAAACGCAACAAGCTTATACCATCACGTGGGATTTGTTTGAATTCAACTATAGCCGTCCGTCGGTACCGCTAAACGAAGTTGAATCCACTGAATCAATTCTGAAAAGATTTGCAACAGGGGCTATGTCTTTCGGTTCAATCTCTCACGAGGCACACTCTACTTTAGCCATTGCAATGAACCGCATCGGCGGAAAGAGCAATACCGGTGAAGGTGGTTGAAGATGAAATGCGTTATACTAAATTGCCAAATGGCAACAGTATGCGAACAGCGATTAAACAGGTAGCATCAGCACGTTTTGGTGTAACCAGTTATTATTTAACCAACGCTGACGAGTTACAGATTAAAATGGCTC
>NZ_CEEDAI010000011.1:0-777075 GCF_979252805.1 Pedobacter sp. AC402
CATAACCTTTACTATTAAAATATTATTTTCTTGAAACAATAATCTATCTCTTTCTGTCAAAACAAAATTATGTGGCAGGGAAATAACAATTTGTTCTCGATTACTAAATAATTCCAACTGATGCTGAAACAAACGTCTATTTTGCAAAGGCAACATACATGGCGGCAATTTTCCAAACTCAGTGACGAGTTCTGGAGAAATATATGCCGCAGAAGTTATTAAAATCATACCAATGAATGAATGAATTCTTTTTCTTTTTTCAACATGGCAATAATTTCCTCATAACCCATATTTATGAATTCTGATGGTCGAATCGACTTGTCATCAATATAAAAACCCTCAAAACCACACCAAGGCTTGCCAATATAAACCTCGTCAAAAGGCACATTATATTTTCCCAACCATTCTACTATATTGGGCAAGGTATAAACATTTATTTTGCCCACATTAGATTCATAAGTACGCATATTACGACTGGAATTGATAGCAATTTCAAATCCTTGGGCTTTGCACTGGATGCAAGACATCGATGAAAGAGCTTGAATAGGAACACTGTTCACATAATCTCCCTCTTACCGTTATTGAAATGGTATCATCTAAATCTACTATCAATCTTTTCATTTTTTTAATTTATTTTAAAATATCCAATCTTTTTTCTGTCAATATTTTAATTAATCCAAAATACACACCTATAAACAAACCAAATTCTATGAAAAATTTATTATTTGCTTTAAAAGCACTTCAAATTCATAGTCTTTAACAAAAAAATGTAATTCTATTGTCTGAAACTTAAATTTTCAACTCCCTTTAGGATGGAGGTCAACCAGAAAATTCTATTTTAAACTTTAACTTAAATCTGTAACTGCTTAAACGATTTCCTTTCAGTCAAAAACAACAACGCCATAAGCCTTGATCCCCCCAATACCCAAATTCCTTTAGGTCTTTCCCAAAAAAACGCTCTTTAAGCAATGGCAAAATGGCCTGATACAAATTACATCTTTACTTCTTTAATTTTATCTACATTTTCCAAGAACCAGTGGTAAGTTTTCTGAATACCTTCTTCTAAATCAACCTGGTGTTTCCAACCTAAATTATGCATTTTGGTTACATCCATTAACTTTCTTGGTGTTCCATCAGGTTTTGTAGCGTCCCAAATAATCTCACCTTGGTGTCCTGTGATTTTTTGGATTGTTTCTGCCAATTCTTTTATGGTTAAATCTACTCCTGTTCCTACATTATACAAATAATCTGGAAGTTTATTTTCTAGAGCAAAAACAACTGCCTCTGCCATATCGTCTACAAATAAAAACTCACGCATAGGTGTTCCACTTCCCCAAAGCGTAACTGATTCATGATTATTTTCTTTTGCAATATGGAATTTTCGTACCATCGCTGGCAATACATGAGAAGTGTTCAAATCGAAATTATCGTATGTCCCGTATAAATTAGTTGGCATTAAACTCACATAATCTTTTCCAAATTGTTTTCGAATGGCTTGACAAGCTTTAACACCCGTGATTTTTGCAATAGCATACCATTCATTTGTTGGTTCCAAATCTCCAGTAAGCAAACATTCTTCTTTCAAAGGTTGTGATGCTAATTTTGGATAAATACAAGAACTTCCCAAGAAAATAAATTTCTCTACTCCAGTTTGCATTGCCGAATCAATAAGATTATTTTGGATTTGCATATTTTCCATAATAAACTGATATGGATAATCATTATTGGCTAAAATTCCTCCAACTTTTGCAGCAGCATCTATAATTACGTCTGGTTGTTCCTGAAGCAAATACTCTTTAACAGCTACTTGATTTCTTAAATCCAACTTATCGCTAGACGCTCTCAATCAAATTCGTATATCCTTTAGCTAAAAGTGTTCGCCAAATTGCAGACCCCACCATACCATTATGTCCAGCAATATAAATTTTATCGCTTTTATGCTGTAAATGTAAATCTAACATTTATTCGTATTGATTTTTAATGACATAACCGTGAGATTTAAGCAAAGCTTCTTTTTCTGAAATGATCCACGTCTGCTGCAACCATTTCCTTTACTAAAGCTGCCAAATCATATTTAGGCACCCATCCTAATTTAGTCTTAGACTTAGTTGGATCACCAATTAATACGTCCACTTCTGTTGGGCGGAAATAACCAGGGTCGACACCAACAACCTCAGTGCCTACAGCAATCTGAAATTCAGGGTTTGAGCAATTCACTACAAAACCTTTTTCTTCTACCCCTGATCCCTTAAATTCTAGTGCTATCCCAACTTCGGAAAAAGCCATTCGAACAAACTCACGAACACGAGTAGTTACTCCCGTTGCAATTACAAAATCTTCAGGTTCATCTTGCTGTAAAATTCGCCACATGGCTTCTACATAATCTTTAGCATGTCCCCAATCGCGTTCTGCTTCTAAATTACCCAAATATAATTTAGACTGTAAGCCTTGAGCTATCTTAGCAACTGCCCTTGTAATTTTACGGGTAACGAAAGTTTCACCACGAAGAGGACTCTCATGATTGAACAAAATTCCATTACAAGCAAACATTCCGTAAGCCTCACGATAATTCTTAGTTATCCAAAAACCATAAATTTTAGCTACACCGTATGGAGAACGTGGATAGAAAGGTGAACTTTCATCATAAAAGCCTTTTTCATTCTTATTTTCTGCTAAACCACCATATAATTCAGAAGTTGAGGCCTGATAAATTCTAGTCTTTTTTTCTAAACCTAGTATTCTTACTGCCTCTAAAATTCTTAATGTTCCAATGCCATCAACATTGGCTACATATTCTGGAGAATCAAAACTAACTTTAACATGGCTCATAGCGCCCAAATTGTAAATTTCGTCTGGTTGAACCTCCTGCACAATTCTGATTAAATTTGTCGAATCAGAAAGATCTCCATAATGCAATTTGAATCTAACATTTTTATCATGAGGATCTTGATACAAATGATCGATGCGATCCGTGTTAAAAAGAGAGCTTCTTCTTTTAATCCCATGCACTATGTAACCTTTTTCTAATAATAATTCAGCTAAATAAGATCCATCTTGGCCTGTGATACCTGTAATTAATGCTACTTTCATTTTTTTGCTATTTTATCCTCGTTTTTTAAAAGTATTTTTTATATTGTTTAAGATGCTCTCATCCTTTTCTTGACCATAGTTTCCGTATCCATATCCATAACCATAGTATTTGCTAATGATATCATTTACAATTATTCCTAAATTTTTCATCTTCCCACTTCGGTAGAGTTCTTCGACGATAGTTAGCTGATTTTTTTGAGTGACCTTTTGCCTAACTAAGTACAGGGTGACATCAGCATACACAGATGAAGAGCTGCGCATCAGCAATAATTCCAATGGGTGGTGCATCCATTATAATATAATCGAATTGATCCTTTAAATCACTAACCAATTGTGGTACTCTACCAGACATCAAAGTCTCTGCGGGATTAGGAGGTAACGGACCAGAAGATATTATAAACATATTTTTGTTAATCGATAAAGGCTTTATTATATTTTCAGCCCTTAATGATGCATCTATAGTATAATTACTGAAGCCAATATCGTTGGACACACCTAGTTTTGCAGATAAACCTGGTTTTCTTAAATCCAACTCCATTAATAGAACTCTTTTCCCAGCTAATGCTAAGATATTTCCTAAGTTTATTGCCGTGAAAGATTTCCCTTCTCCACTCATACTGGATGTAAGCAAGATTACCTTCTCGTCACTATTCTTAAGATAAAACGACAAATTTGTCCGTAATGCCCGGAATTGCTCCGAAATTGCAGATCTACCCTTATTTGCAACAATCAGATTATCGCCCTCCATATTATGGCTGATCTCACCAATGATTGGTACAACCGTATTATTACTTATATCTTCTTTCGAAGAGACTGCGGTATTAAATAAGTCAGCAACAAAAACAAAACAAGTAGGAACAATTAAACCGATCAGAATCCCTGCTAAATAAATAATATTTTTCTTTGGACTAATCGGAGCAACCTGAGCCTTTGGAGGATCTATAGTTTTAGCAATTGATATATTAGATGTTTTAGAAATGGCAGTCTCCTCTGCTTTTTGCATTAAAAAGATATACAGTTCTTGCTTAATCTGCTGGTTTCTAGCCAATTTTAAATAATCTTTTTCAATCTGAGGGACACCAGCTATCTGATTTATATTTTGATTGACCTGTGTCCTCAATTTATTCCTAGTTACTACAAAGCTATTTTTTGTTGATTGAATATTCGCCAAAATCCCCCTGCGTAAACCGGCTATTTGATTATCAATATTTTGTATAAATGGACTTTCTTCTGTAACACTTAACAATTGTTTATCTCTCTCAATCAAAAGCGCATTATACTGGTTCATCAAGCCTGAAAAAACCATGTCTGAAGGTAAAGGGAACTCGGGAATACCCTCTTATTTTTAGTCTCATCTTTTAAATAGTTTTCCAAATCATTCAAAACAGTTACCTGCGTTTCAGCCTTAGCTAACTCTGTAGTAAATTCACCCGAATTCTGCACAAGCAACTTACCTTGTTCAGACATATCTGCTAATTTATTACCTTGTTTAAAAGATTGAACTTTATTTTCTACATCCCCCAGTTCCCTGGCAATAATACTAAGCCTGTTTTGGATAAATTTCGTAGTACTATCGGCAATTATATTTTTGTCCTCTAAATTAGATTTAATATATCTGTTTATAATTGAATTTAGTATATCTTCACCTTTTTTAGGAACTGAATAAGATAAACCCAAGTCAATAATGGTTGCCTGCTTATTTGATACTCCGACGTTCAATTGTCCCATCAAAGCAGCCACCCTTTGATCGATTGAAGAAACGTCAATAGTAAATTCACCTTTGGGTAAACTTTGTAAGGCAGGATCAATAGAAAGCATTATTAATCCTATGTTCGGAACTTTGAAAGTTTGGTTGAAGTTTACTTCTGCTTCAAAATCCTTGCAAATGACTTTTATCTTATTCTTTGAATAACCCTCAATTCTTAAACTCGTTGGCCTAATTGTATCAATAGCCTTAATGATAGTCAGCTTCAACGGAGATTCATAAATTTCACTCCGAACCCAACTGTCTTTTTTGCTGTAAACAATATTGAGTTGCATCTGCCGAACAACTTGTTCCATCAGAAATCTTGTCTTTAAGATTTCTGCCTCATTATCGACAGAATTACTTCCAGCTATTAAACCGCCAAAATCCATCAGCGCGCCTGCTTGTTTAGCGACGCCCCCACTTTTACCATTGTCATTAACCAGTACCTTTGCAGTAACTTGATAAAGTGGTGGGGTAAATTTTATATAGAAAAAGGCTATTAAAATTCCTGCTATTAAACTAAAAACAAACCAAATCCACTTATCTAATATTTTATCGAAAATACCCTTCAGATCAATATTATCTTCTTCTTTATTATTTTTTAAACCTTCTTGCAAAATGTTCATATAAAATTTAAAAGCAACTTATTATTTAAAACTTGTGATAGCAACAACCAGAACTGATAGTACGGAAGCTATTACGCTGATCGTTTGGATTTGTGCAGAATTTGTTGCCGCGACCTTCTTTTTATTAGGTTCAACATAAATCACATCATTTTGCTTCAAATAGTAAAATGGACTGTTGAAAATATTAGACGAATTCAAATCCAACCTAGCGAATTCCTTTTTTCCGTCATTGTCTCTGATTACCATCACGTTTTCACGCTTACCATAAATAGTTAAATCGCCGGCTAAACTTAGAAGCATCCAGGATGGTCACTTTTTCATTTGGTAAAGTGTAAGCCGAGGGGGCATTCACTTCCCCCAAAACACTCACTTTAAAGTTTGCAAACCGCAACTGAACATTTGGTTCCTTGTAGTAAATACTCACTTTATCCTTAATCAACTCACGAGCTTGATAAGTTGTTAATCCAGCAACCTTTATTTTTCCTATCAAAGACAATTCAATTTCTCCATTTTTATCGACTAAGAAACCTGTACTTTGAGTAGCTAAGCTATTATTTGTGTTACCTCCTAATGCAGGCGTATTTGCAGCTTGATTAACGACTGCACCGCTTTGAGGGTTTAACGTGAAAATGTTGATACTTAATATATCATCGGGTTGAATCTGCGGTTCGACAAAAGTTGCAGCATTTTCTAATTTTGCCTGATTAACTGTTTGAATATCCTGAAAATAGGCTATTTTTTTATTACTTACACAGGAAGTGCTCAGTGCAACGATAAACAAGGTAAAACCGATGCTTAGCGTCTTAATCACGTTATATTGTTTATTCATAGTATTCATACTGCCTCGAAATGTATTTTACAAAACAGACAGGTTACAAACTTAATCATTTAATTGTAATATCTGTGTCTTAGATTGAGAGATATACTCGTGCTTGGTATTATTTTTTCGCTTCGGATAAAACTAAACTTTTATTAACCTTTTTATAAAGCACTTAAGTCATTCTCTAGTTAAAGATTTCCTTATTTCTAAATTCATAATTACCAATCAAATCATACAGCTTCCCCGATTGCACCGCTTGAGTCAGCGTATTCAGATGCTTATCATGGTGCAAATCTGTACCGGCCAGATCATACATATCTTCTTTCAACAATGCGTCGGCTAATGCCTTTACTTCTTTACCATAATAACCTAAAACTGATAGCAGATTAAGCTGCAGAAGACAACCTTTCTCTTTAAATCTTCGTAACCTGGTTTTGTCTTTAAAATAAAATGTATAACGCTCCGGGTGGGCAAGAATGGGTTTATAACCTTTGATTTCAATATCAAAAACCGTCTGGCTGATCCCGGGGCTTTCATTCAGGTACGACATCTCGATCAGTACATGCTTGCCATCTAAAGTACACAGCGGTTTTTCGAGAGAGAAATCCTGGTCAATCATGTATTCGGCAGCAGCCCCCAAAGTTAAAGATATATTCTGATGCTTCATTTCAGTTTGGAGCAAATCTTTTGCACTTTTAATTGTCTAGGAGTATTCGGATAAAGTTCTTTGTAAATATGTGGTGTTGCGAATAATTGATCGAATCCTAATTCCTGTAGGCTTTTAACGATACGTACAGAAGTAGTTAAATCCGGAGAACCATCGTCAATGCCCGGTAAGATGTGCGAATGAATGTCAACACCTAGCCAAGAAATATCGGTTACTTTATTTTTTTTTGTAAAAAAACTTAACATATTTTAGAGAAATGGGATAAAGGTAAAGTTTATAGCTTATAATTTACTTTGACCACCCTACCAAAAAAATATCATTATGATCATCTATTTTTATATATAAACTATAATAAGCTAATTTTATTATTGCAATATGTACTTATAACTTCAAATTAAAAGTAAAGATATTAATTTCGCATTAAAGAGTCGAGGAAATCAGTCAAAAAGTAGATCCCTTTTTTTGATTAATTTCTTATGTAATAACTTAAGCCAAAAGATTACGTATTCCTAAGAGGATAATCGATTGATAATAAGATGCAAACATAGATAATACAGGTCTTTAACAATATAAAATTCGTAGCTTATTACAATCTGATTGATCTTCTGCGACATAAAATGCTATCAAGGTATCAATTATACTCACTTCGCATATCGTAATTAATGATAGTACCTATTATCACAAGTCATTTCACAGCCTAGCATCTACCAAATCTCTATTTATAAAAGATTTTGTATCAAAAATAACAGTCCCATTATCCTTAAATCCCGCATAATCCAGTTCTAAGAACTGTTTGTGCGCCACCGCTAAAATGACCACATCATAATTTTTAAATTCACGGCTTTCGATCAGATCGATATTATAATCTGCTTTCACCTCATTTGCATTGGCCCAGGGGTCATATACATCAACCTCCATACTAAATGATTTTAGCTCTTTATAAATATCAATTACCCGGGTATTGCGCGTATCTGGACAATTTTCTTTAAAAGCAAAACCAAGGATGAGCGCACTGGTACCATTAATAACTTTATCTCTTGAAACCAGCATTTTAATTACCTTATTGGCTACAAACATCCCCATATTGTCATTAACCCTTCGCCCCGATAAAATCGCCTCAGGTTTATAACCCAAAGCTTCCGATTTATGCGCCAGGTAATAAGGATCAACACCAATGCAATGCCCCCCAACCAAACCAGGTTTATAGTTTAAAAAATTCCACTTGGTAGCAGCAGCAGCCAATACATCAGCCGTATCAATCTCCATCCGGTCGAAAATTAAGGCCAGTTCGTTTACAAAAGAAATATTCACATCACGCTGTGCATTTTCTATCGCTTTTGAGGCTTCAGCAACTTTAATGCTTGGGGCCAAATGCGTGCCAGCGGTAATAATAGAAGCATAAAGTTGATCAATTTCAACAGCAATTGCAGGAGTAGAGCCAGAGGTAACTTTTTTGATTTTAGTTAGCGTATTAACTTTATCGCCCGGATTAATCCTTTCTGGTGAATAACCACAGAAAAAATCGATGTTATATTTTAAACCCGATATTTTCTCTAAAACAGGAACGCAATCTTCCTCAGTACAACCTGGATAAACAGTAGATTCATAAATGACAATATCGCCAGGCTTAAGTACAATACCCAACATTTTACTGGCCGCAAGCAAAGGTTGCAAATCTGGCCGTTTAAGATGATCGATAGGAGTAGGAACTGTAACGATATAAATTGCGCACTTAGCCAGGTCGGCTATATTGGCACTTAATGTTAAACCTGGTGTAGATGCAGCAACTACATGTCCTAGATCTTCCAGGTCGGCTTCATTTGTGCGGTCTTGTAAATTATTTAACTCAGCAACCCGATTTTCATTGGTGTCAAAACCAATAACATCGTATTTTTTAGCAAATTCGATAGCCAGGGGTAAGCCAACATAACCCAAGCCAATAATGGCAATCTGCTTTTGTGTAGTCATTTTTTCTTTCGGTAATTGGCCAAAGATAAGATAAATCAGTAAAAGCTTTAATTGTACCTGATTCAATTCTAGAAATCGTAAACCATAAAGCTTACAGACAAAAAACTAATATCAAACAGATTAGAACAACACAATGCTTAAATGCACTGATTTCTCTTATATAGCAAGACTGAAGATTGAATAGGATGTGGTAATTTGTAATATTACTTATTCATAATTCTACTATAAGGTTTGTAATTCCCGCGCAGGCGTGAATCTTAAAGTTCATGCATTACAATTAGTAATCAGCTTTGAGTATAAAATGCAAAAAAAATCTCCAGCCAATACCATCGTATCAACCGGAGATTTAATTTAATGCGTTATTAAACGATATTAACCTTTTACTTAATCTGTTTTAGCAGGTAACTGCCATAACCGCTTTTAACCAGTGGGGTAGCAATAGCCTTAAGTTGTGCTGCATCAATAAAGCCCATGCGGTAGGCAATTTCTTCAATACAACCGATTTTCAACCCTTGTCTTTCTTCAATAATCTGAACAAACTGTCCAGCTTGCATTAAAGAAGTAAAAGTACCTGTATCCAACCAGGCAGTACCCCGGCTCAACACGCCAACCTTTAGTTTATTGCGTTCTAAATACACACGGTTTACATCAGTAATCTCGTATTCTCCACGTGGAGAAGGTTTAATGTTTTTTGCAATTTCAACAACTTCATTATCATAAAAATACAACCCAGGCACCGCATAATCAGATTTTGGCTCAACTGGTTTTTCTTCAATTGAAATAGCATTTTTATCCGCATCAAACTCAACCACACCGTAACGTTCAGGGTCGGCTACCTGATAGGCAAATACTACACCACCATCCGGATCAGAACTGGCTTGTAGCAATTTAGCCATTCCGTCACCATGAAAAATATTATCGCCCAATACCAGGGCCACTTTATCCTTGCCGATAAATTCTTCCCCAATAACGAAAGCTTGTGCTAAACCGTTTGGTTCTGCCTGTACAGCATAACTAAATTTACAGCCCAAACTTGCCCCGTCACCCAACAACTTCTCAAAATTAGGGAGATCGTGTGGGGTAGAAATAATCAGGATTTCTTTAATCCCTGCCAACATTAAGGTTGATAGGGGATAATAAATCATCGGTTTATCATAAACCGGCATCATCTGTTTACTACAGGCAAGCGTTAAGGGATGCAAACGTGTTCCGCTGCCGCCAGCTAAGATTATACCTTTCATATTAGTATTAGATTTGAGATGTGAGACAATAGATTTGAGATGAATGGCTCTATCTCAACATCTGTATTACTTCTATTTATTAATTTGTTTTATACACTCCACTAAGCTATCTCTCCAGTAAGGAATTTCGATATTAAATGTTGCTTTGATTTTGCTTTTATCCATCACCGAAAATGCTGGTCGGATCGCTTTGGTTGGGTAATCAGATCCAGGGATAGGGTTAACCTTAACCACAGTTTCGCTGATATCAAAAGTAGCCTTTGCAAAATCAAACCATGAGGTTACGCCTTCATTACTATAATGGTAAACACCATAAGCAGTTGATGAAGAATCGATAATAGCGAAAATAGCATTTGCCAGGTCGATAGCATAAGTAGGGGTACCCACCTGATCAGCAATAACATTCAGCTCATCACGATCAGCACCAAGTTTTAACATCGTTTTAACAAAGTTGTTGGCATATTCAGAATACAACCAACTCGTACGGATAATAAAATGATTGGGCAGTTTAGCGGCTACGGCCAGCTCACCATCCAATTTGGTTAACCCATAAACGTTGATCGGTTTTGCTTCATCATCTTCCTTTAGCAACTTAACACTATTGCCTTCAAAAACGAAATCGGTTGATACATGAACCAAAGCTGCTCCATTGGCCAAACAGGCGGAAGCCAGGTAAGCAGCACCGGTTTCATTAATGGCTTTAGCCAGCTCAGTTTCATCCTCTGCTTTATCAACAGCGGTATAAGCCGCACAATTAATTACAAAACCAGGTTTTTCTGCCGCTAAAAGCTTGTTCAATCCGCTTTCATCTAAAATATTGGCATCCTGTTCTGCGGGAAAAACAATTTCCGTGATACCTCTTCTTTCAGCAACCGTTTTTAAACATTGGCCCAACTGTCCGCCGGCACCAATTACTAATATTTTACTCATATATGCTGTAAAGCTGAAAAAGGTTTCAAAAGAAGGTCTTTATCAGATATAGCCTGGTCTTCTTCAGGGATTAACCAATCGATATTTAAATCCGCATCATTATAAATCACCCCTGTTTCCGAAGCTTTATTAAAAAAATTATCGCATTTATATAAAAACTCTGCGGTTTCACTCAATACAGAAAAGCCGTGTACAAAACCTCTAGGAATGTACAACTGCAATTTGTTTTCAGCACTTAAACGCACGGCAACGTGTTTGCCATAAGTTGGAGAACTTGGGCGTACATCTACAGCAACATCCAATACCTCACCCTTGGTTACACGCACTAGTTTAGCCTGTGCAAATTCTCCGGTTTGGGCATGTAAACCGCGGATAACACCATAAGAAGAATAAGATTGATTATCCTGAACAAACCGCCCGGATAAACCTGTTTTTTCCTCGAAGCTATTTTGATTAAAACTCTCAAAAAAATAGCCTCTCGGGTCTTCAAAAACCCTTGGCTTAATAATCAGGCAGTCTTTTAACCCTGTTTGTTCAATTTCCATTATTTACTGCTGTACTGTTGTTCGTAATACGATTGATAGTTACCCGAAGTAACATTGTTTAACCAGTCTTCATTTTGTAAATACCAGTCTACCGTTTTGGCCAATCCTTCTTCAAACTGTAAGCTTGGCACCCAGTCAAGCTGATTTTGTAACTTGCTCGAATCAATGGCATAGCGTAAATCATGCCCAGCACGGTCGGTTACATAAGTAATCAGCTTACCCGATTCACCCGCTTCACGCCCCAATTTCTCGTCCATAATGGTACAAAGCAAGTTGATCAGATCGATATTTTTCCACTCGTTGTGGCCGCCAATATTATAAGTATCGCCAGTTTTTGAATTGTGAAAAATCACATCAATTGCACGGGCATGGTCTTCAACCCATAACCAATCGCGAACGTTTTCACCTTTACCATAAACGGGTACTGGTTTGTTATTTTTAATATTGTTAATGGCTAGCGGAATCAGTTTCTCAGGGAAATGATGAGAACCATAATTGTTTGAACAGTTCGAAATCACACAATCCATACCGTAAGTATCATGATACGCCCGTACAAAATGGTCAGAACTTGCCTTTGATGCAGAATACGGGCTATGCGGATCATAAGCGGTAGTTTCAGTAAACATACCTTCTTCGCCTAACGCGCCATAAACCTCATCAGTACTTACATGGTAAAAACGTTTTTTGTCGTAATCACCTTTCCAATATTCGCGGGCCGCATTTAATAAATTAACGGTGCCAATAACATTGGTAATCACGAAAGCAGTGGGGTCAGAAATAGAACGGTCTACGTGGCTCTCTGCGGCCAGGTGAATAACTGCATCGAAGTTTTCTGTTTTAAACAGATCAAACATCGCCGTAGCATCCGTAATATCTTCTTTTACAAATCTGTAATTTGGTTTATTTTCAATGTCGGTTAAATTAGCAAGATTACCTGCATAAGTAAGTTTGTCTAAATTAACAATCTCATATTGAGGATAGTTATTTACAAAACGGCGGACAACATGAGAGCCAATAAAGCCCGCACCACCAGTGATTAAGATTTTTTTCACAGTTATTAAATGATTTTCAATTCTGCTAAAGTAAGGTACATTTCCACAAAAAACAACTTAATTTCGGCATTGCCTTAAATCTAAATGAATTAAGAGATAAGCAATTATTGCATTTAACTAAGTCCTGTCTGATATAAATAGATAATCCAACTCATCCGATAGATATGCGTAGCTGAAGTATAGATGAAGCGTAGATACAATATAGTTAATGCCTTTTCAGCACATGATACAGTTTCCATGCCACAATAAATAAATTATGGAGAAGTTTAAAGCAAGAAGCCTTAAAGTATTTTAACTAAGGTGAACTTGAATATAACTTTTTAACTACAAATTCACGAAGAAACCTCTGCAATCATAATTTTTAATAAACAAACTAGATTTACATCGCAGCTACCGAGCTTTCCAGCTCTTTATACCACTCTTCTCCATACTTACGGATAAGTGGTCCTTTTAAAAAGCTGTACACAGGAACCTTAAGCTCACGGCCGAAAGTACAGGCATCATGGCAAATATGCCAGCGGTCGTAATTTAACACATCAAATTCCGGGTATTTGGTAATCCGGATGGGATATAAATGGCACGAAATCGGCTTTTGCCAATCTACAATTCCTTGCTCATATGCTTTTTCAATCGCACATTTGGTAATGCCGCCTTCAAAAAGTACATAAGCACATTCTTTATTTTTATCTACACAAGGAGTAGTAAGGTCGCCGTCTTCATCTACCACATACACACCCTGCTCTTCAATCGCCTTTATGCCTTTTTCATTCAGCAAGTGTTTAATTTTAGGATAAATCTCTTCAAGAACAGCCTTTTCATCGTTATCCAATGGCGCACCAGAATCACCCTCCACACAACAGATTCCTTTACATTTGCTTAAATTACAAACAAAGTTCTCTTTCAATACATCCTCGTGCACCAGCACCTGTTCAACTTCTATCATCATTATTCTTTTGCTAAAGCATATTTCAGCCCACTGGCCGATTTTAATTCCATGGTTACTGCACCAACCAATATCTCTACCTGTGCCTTTACAGGCACACGGTTTCCGTCATCCGTAACCCAAAGATATAACCTACTGTCTTTTTTGAATATTCTACCCGGCTTAATTGAGGGGCTAAACTTTAAACAACGGATATTTCCCAATTTACTCTTAATGGTTTCTTTCCCGACATACTCCACTTCCAATGCTGAAATCTCATCTCCTAAAAAGTAGTTCAGCTTAAACTTGTCACCTGTTTTGATTTTACCGATATCAAGGCTCCGGGCAAAATAATAAGCAGAAACTAGGTCAAAAGTTTGCGTCGTTGGCGTGGTAAATGTTCCTCTGTTGGAAACCACTTTTTTAGCATCCTGGTTAAACCTGGCCTTATCCTGCCGATTATAACTGGCTTCGCGAATATTCTCCTGATAAAAATACGGCAACAAATCTGTTTTATCAATATAGGAATCATAATGGTCCCTTATTTTGTAAAACACATCGAAAGTGCCTGAGGTCTGTGCATCAACGGAAAGTTTATAGGTAGGCTTATTATCAAATTTTAAATCTGAGTTGGCTACCTTAATCGTAGCTTCCGCCGCTGTAATAAATCCGTACCTTAATTTATATTGAAGAACTTCTCCCTCCTGAAATACGGCTTCCTTTTTCAGTGGAAGTTCCTGCGCTGTTGCGAAAAGGCTAAACAAACTTATCGTAAGGGTGATTATTGCTTTCTTCATGCTTTTGTATCCATTTGTGTGTGTCGATGAAAGAACGGTCTTATACAACTGGTCAAATTCTTTCACCAATGAAGATATACAAAAAGCAAACCAAAATTTAATCTTTTCGCTTATATACCGGAACAGTAGAGGCAGGGCTCACCGAACATAATGCTCTTTACCACCGGGGTAAGCAGATTGGTAACCTCCACATAAGCAGAAACCGGAACATCAATATCCCCGCATCCTTTTACCACCACACGCTCATTTGCATAATCCTGTGGATTAATTTTGCCAAGCGCTTTGGCAAATAATACAGCCTCCAGGGTATTTAAATCCCCAAATACCACTTCATTGGCATAGGGTTGTAATCGGTTGGCCAGTAACATATATGCCCAGGTAGGAACTATCGCATCTGCAGAGCAGGTAATGGCTACATTCTTTCCTTCGTATTGTGTCCAGTCGTGATTTTTGATAAATTCCCTGAAATCTTTCTCTCTCAGCATTAAGCCATGAAAAAGATTATCTACGATATCATATAATACCCGCTCGCCTTTATGATAAAAATCTTCAAGGTTTAAAGTGATCAAACCGCTATTGGCTACCTTATTAATAATGTTTTCCTGAATTTCCATGGCCTTAAATAAAAAAACCGTTCCGACTGATCATCGGAACGGTTACAAAATTACGGAATTTCTAATTAATAGAATTTCACACGATTGTCTTTTATCTTCGCATTTTCTTGTAAAGCCTGGAAAGCAGATCCTAATGAACGCTGGCCTAAACTTAACAACATGCTTTCTTTTTGCTTGAACATATTTGCAATTGGTGCAGGATTTGTAAATCCATCAACAGAAAATACATAAACACCACGCTCACCTTGCACAGGGCTGATACTTTACCTGGTTGAGAACCAAAAACACTTCCCACCAATGCATTTTCTTGTGCCACACCCGGAATTACAGGGTTAGCAAACACAACATTTTGAACTGGATTAACCGGACGCGCTATTTTTGATGCAATTTGATCTAAACTTGCTTTACCAGCATTCGCCAGTTTTTCTTTTAATAATTTTGCTTTAACAGCATTGATCACCATTGGCTCGATTTCTTTTTTCACATCATCTAAAGCTAAAATGCCTTTTGGACTGATTGAAGTTAAACGGGCAACTACGTAAGCATTGCTCATGGTATAAATTTCTGGCAAAACATCACCTTTTTCAGCAGCATAAGCATCCTGGATCAATTTACGTGGGTTATCCAGTCCTGCAGCAAAGCCTTGAGTTGGAGCAACCTTATCAGCAACTGCAACTTTCAATCCTTTTTGTGCAGCAAATTTGCTAAAATCATTACCTTTTACATCTGTTAAGAAACTGCTTGCTGCTTTATAAGCCGCTGCCTGAGTTTTGCTACTCGCTGCCAATGCTTTTTCTACATAAGCCAACTTAGCCACTTTAGATGAACCGATCTGTTTTTCGATTTTAAGGATATGGTATCCGAACTGGGATTTTACCACTTTAATATCTCCTGCTTTACCATCAAATGCAGCATTTTCGAATTCAGGTACCATCGCACCACGTGCAAAAGTTGGCAATTCACCACCTTTATCTTTCGAACCGTCAACACTATAGTTTTTAGCCAGTTCAGCAAAGTTGCCTCCTTTTAAAATTAATCCTTTTAAAGAGTCAGCCAATTTAACTGCCTCTATCTTCACCACCAACTTTAGCCGGATCGATTAAGATATGGCTTGCTTTTACCGAATCAGGAGAGATGCGTGTAGAAACAACTTTGATGATTTTATATGAGTTACCTGTTAATTTAGGACCATAAAAACTTCCGGCAGGTAAAGCAAACACCGCTGAATCGACAGCTGGATCTAATTTACCTTTAGTAATATAAGTAAACGGAACCTTAACGTCTGAATTGATTGCAGCGAAAAGTGAATCGTTTTTAGCCACCTGGAAATCAGCAGCAATTTTATCAACCTGAGTTTTAATGGCTAATGAATCTGCTTTGTTCGGACTGATACTAAAAGTAACATATTCGAAAGCACGGGTTTCTTGTGGATTGTTGAAACGCGCTTTATTCTGATCATAATATTCGCTATAATCTGCATCCGTTACTTTAACCGATTTATCAGGTATAGATGCATAATCTAAACTTACATATTTAAAGTTAGCCAGTTTGTTGCGGTTGTTATATTCATCAGTAGCCTCTAATGAAGTTACATAAACCGAATTACGGATCAGGTTAGAGTATTTGGTTTGTAACGCCTGGTTTTTAATTTCTTCCTGCAACATATTGGATTGTTGTATAGCTTGAGCTTCTTTCGATTTAAGAAAGTTCATCAGTGTTACACGATCCAACTGCCCGGTTTGAGGGTTAGAGAAATATTGTTTGATAAGCGGGCTAGGGTTCTGGCCTTGTAATAAATCCACAAGTTCATCTTCCGATACCGTTAAACCCAAACGGTCATATTCTTTGGTTAATAAAACTTTAGCCAATTCTGCATTCCAGGCCTGGTCTACAGCCATGGCAGTCATCTGTGCATTTGCACTACCGCCATATTGTTGTTTCATCTGGTTTACACCTTGATCAACTTTTGGTCCGAACTCATCAATATTGATATCGTTACCATCAATAGAACCTACTACCTTTTGATTTGCCGACCAAAAAGGTTTACCCACGTTAATTGCATCACCTACTAAAAATGCAACAATTGCAAAACCTATAGCAAAGACCAGGATATAGCCCGCACGGTTACGCAAAAATGTCATTAATCCCATATTGTAATTATAAATTTATTTAGTTCTTTTTTAAGAGGGCGCAAGATACAAATTTGCCTTAAAAAAGAAAACACAAAATTTTATTTATCAAGTGTTTAATTTTTAAGTAAATAGAAGCCTCTTTTTCCTGATAGAATGACCGTATTAATGAATAAATAGGTTAAGGGGCCACGCCTTCTTTCATGTTCAGTTCTCCGTTTCCACTATCCATTTCATAAGTGCTAAAATCCTGCGGGGCTTTAAAGTTAATTCCTTCTCCCACGCTACCATCCGCCCCCCTAACATACACCCTTTGATTTGAATAAAAGAACTTCTTGGATTCATCCCAGATCAGTTCCTGAGAAGAAAAAGTATCACCTTTACTGTTTTTTACCACTACATTTTTCCTGAATTCAGTTTTAAGTTCAGTATCCTTCCTAATGGCATAATCGCAAACCAGGTTTCCATCAATGGTTCCGTTCGGGTTGTAAAAATCAATATTTACGCCTTTGATCATTTCCTGATAAGAGCTGCCGTTAGATGGCGTAACCTTATCCAATATCGGAGCTGTACCTTTGGCCTTTAATCTGGCCGAATCGCTGTAAACAATATCTACACCAATGGTACGGTCTCTGGTTAAGGTTACCTTATTTGCAGAAACTGAATTTGCATTTTTTAGATCGTCGTCTCCACAAGATGCCAAAAACAATGGCAACACCAGAAACAGACCATATAAAAATGTTCTACAGTTCATTAGTCTACACGGTACTTACGAAACCAGGTATCGTTTAAAGTAAAGCCAAGGTGGAAATTGATGTACTGTTCTTTAACAAGATTGTTGTTGAGTGTGCCTCTTTGGCCAACCTCAGTTGTGAAGTTAATTTTATAAAATGCAGTACCACCGCTTGCAGTAGGCAGTGGGAAACCAAAACCTAAAGATGCGCCCATTTGCTTAATGTCTTGATTATTGATCTGAATATAAGTTTTATCATAACTTACACCTAAACGGTAATCAACTCGTTTCATGTAACTGTTATAAGAAAAAGCATCAGGCGTCCATTGGCCACCTAAAGATGCACCCCAGCTGTCTTGCAAGCCTTGGTTTACATTATTTATGCTAGTTTTAGACCATTTACTCATTCTAAAATCTGCACCGATTAACCATTTATCATTTTGTTGAATGGCAATACCAAAATTATGTGTTAAAGGTAAAGTAAGGTTAGATTTTCCATTATCCACTGTGTTTAGCGTGTCTGCTGCGGTACTTTCATTACCATCCACATCTCTTGTATATAGCGTAGCGTAAGAGGTTAGCGTAGAATTTACTTTTCCTGAAGTACTTCCAGAGTATCCTAAAGTAACGATGGTTTTCTTGCCTACATTAAAATCGTATTGGATACCATATGAATAATTTAAACCGCCAACACTATTTTTAGTCTGAAGTTTAGCATTGTAAGAACCGGCACTATTAAATTCAGTAGCACGGCTGGTTTGAAGGTTACCGAAAATATATTCCAGGTTACCACCAATTCTTAAATGGTCGCCAAAGCGGTAACCATAACCCAAATAAGCTTTTGATAAGCCACCTTCACCTTCATATAATTGATCCAATGTTGTGGTATCAACTTTAACCGTATTCCTATAATTATAGCCCAAATCAGAGTAAGGCAAAATACCAAAACTCAAAGCTGATCTTCTGGTAACCGGAGCAGCAAATGCCAAATGGCTAAATGTAGAGTTAAAGCTCGATTCTTTTAAGTTATTGCGTGATAAGCTGGTTACACTTGCACTCATACCAATATCTATCGTTGTTAACGAAATACCAGCATACGATGCAGGGTTTTGCATATTGATGTTATTGAAACCTGTTACTTTACTCACGGCAGTAGAAATTCCACCCATTGCCCTAAACTGTGGCAACAAAGATCCTTTTATATTTCCAAGTCCATATCTTGAATATGGTGATGATGTGGTAACCTGTGCCTGAGCACCAAAACCACAAACTAGAACGAGTATGGCTGCAATATAATTTATTCTTCTGTACATTTTAATCTGCAATAGCTTCATTTAATCCTTTTAACACCAGGTAGGGATCTTTTATAATTTGAGGGGCAAAGATGCTGTTTTGTAATTGCTTATACAAAAAATTAGCATCACCACCCGTTATAATTACCTTCAGGGCACTTTCTTTCTTATTATTTAAGGCAATAAAGCCTTCAATTTCATTTATTATACCTTGCAAAACACCGTTTTTAATTGCCGATAATGTGTCAGTCCCTTCTACTATATCCTCTTTTGCATCCCACTCTACCAATGGCAAACGGCCGGTAAACTCATGCACAGCCTTAAAACGCATATTTATACCAGGGCTTATGCTGCCGCCAAAATATTCTTTTGATCCGCTTAAAGCATCATAAGTAATACAGGTGCCGGCATCTACAACCAAACTTGCACTTGCAGGATACAATCCGTTTGCACCCAAAATTGCTGCCCATCTATCCAATCCTAAAGTAACGGGTGTTTTATACCTGTTTTGCACTCCGTTAGTCAACATGGTTGAAAAGCGGATATAATCGGTATGCTTTTTTAAAAATACTTCCAGCGGACCAACTTCCTGGTTAACACTGCTGATGATTGATTTGGCCGGTGCAAATTTTTCAATCAATTGAGCCAGATCAAGTATCCCAAGTTTATTGAAACGCTGGTGATGAACAATCTCTTTTTTTGCAAAAACAGCAACCTTTGCCGAAGAATTTCCAATATCAATGCTTAGCCTACGCATCTATAATCTCCCTCCGCAAATAATATGTTGTTTAGAAATTCCAATGACTCCATTTTTATCAATCCGATTAAAACTAAAAAAGCTTTAATTCTAAAATCATGCACAAAGCTATTAATCTTTGTCAAGTTTCGTTCTAGTTATTTGTTAAAAAAGGTTAAACAAATAGAAAATACTGCACCGAAAGCACAAATAAAAGGAACAATGTTTCGTAAAACCAACGTTTTTTAGCATTACTGAAATAGTAGGCCAACAGTACCGATCCGGGTGGTACACATAGCAGGAAATGCCACGTTCTGAAATCAGGTTTGAGGTAAAAACTGACCGCCGATACAATAAACATGAAAAACAACAGCTGAAAACTTTTACGGGTGCTGATAAAACTCCTGAAGAAATTTTCGCGCAGCTGAAGTGATGCGAGTATGATAATTATCGCTACCGGGATGAGCACCAAATAATCGTTGTAATTAATTTTAAAAACAGAAGGGAATTTATTGCCCAGCGGTTTCCAGATCTGGTAAAACGAACTTAAATTATCGTTCCAGTAGTAAAATACCGCCAGAAAAAAGAATACGGTTATAAATCCGATCAACCCGGCCAACCACTCCCGCCAGTTAAAAGACCTAAACAGCAGCAAAGCCAAAAAGATCATCAGCAGCATGGCCATAAAAGGGAAGTAAATCAGTGTGCCTACCGCGATGATCATCCCGATATCGAAAACGGTGGTGATGGAGTTGGCACTTTTACCCAGCTTTAAAAATTTATCAATAATCCAGATCAGCAAAAAATTACAGATCAATGCCGGAGAGAGGATCATAAAAGGCATAAATAAACTTGTTCCCGTAACAAACATCAGTCCCGGTAAGAAACTGGGTTTAGCAAGTAAATTGTGGTTATTTACTATCCTGTTAAAAATTAAAGCCTGAATAAATACCAGCACCGCAGCAATAAAAATATTGGTGGACGGATTAAAGGCATTATCTAAATCTATATTAATCAAAAGCCTTGCAAATGGCTCCAAGAAATCGAAGTTTAATTGCGCAGGAATCTCATAAAAAATGGCCATACGCATAAAAAATGTGTAAACCAGCAGCAACAAGAGGTTAATTGGACTTAGCTTTCTAAACTGATTAATCATGCCTTTTTAAAGAGTAGGCAAAGTAAAGAAAATAATTTAAGAGTAGCAGCAGAAAGACTAAGGCCGGGCATACTTCTTCACCATATCATCAATAATCTGCGCGGTTTCATCAGGAAAATGAAATTCGTGCTGCTGAGGATTTTCCACCCAATTTTTAATAATAGGAAGCCAGTTTCTCGTACTTCCCCAAATTACAGGCAAACCAAACTGTTTTAGGGCGTAAGCATTACATTGCTGTTCAAACTGGAAACGCATTGGGGCAACAAGTAGCTTTTTCTTTAAATAAAGTGCTTCTGCGGGTCCTTCAAACCCACCGCCTGTAAACAATCCTTCACAGGTGGCTAAACTTTTATTAAATTTTTCGTTGTTAACGGGTGCCACAAAAACATTTCCCTCCTGGTAGGATTCTTTGCTGTGTTTTGAGAAAATTTCCCACTTAATGTCGGGAATTTGCATAAAAAGCTTCACGAGGCGTTTATCATCAATAGCAGGAAGGTACACCGTATAATGACCTAGATTTTGGCTTTCCATGTTGCGGATCTCCGCCCTGATTACCGGGGTATGAATAAATGTATCGTAGCGGTCGAAGTGAAAGCCAATGTGGTATTTTGTAGGAGCATAACGGCTCAAAATAAGCTTTCCCCAATCCAAAGTTCTCGGCCTGGGTACTTTTTTTGATTTAAATGCAGCTTGATGGCTCAATGATACGCATTCTATACCTTGCAGCTTACAGGCCCAGGCACTTACGGGTTCAAAATCGTTTACAATTAGGTTGTAATCTTTAAGCTGAAGCTGCTTCATGTCTTTCCTGAAACGGAAAAGATTCATGTTCAGCCAGGTTTTGAAATGATCTACGCCGCCTTTTTTCCCAAATATAAAGCTGAAACCGTGCAATTGATATTTTACGGGCTGACTGAGTTTTACATCGGCCTGTGTTCCGCTTACTAAAATATCCAGTTCGCCATATTGCTGTAACAAAGGAATAATTTCCCTCGCCCTGCTGATATGGCCATTACCTGTTCCCTGTATTGCGTAAAGTATTTTCATTTATGCCCGAATATCTAAAATTATTGGGCAATTTCATATTTTATATTCTGTAAAAGAATATTTATATCCAGTTTACTTTTTAAATCTTCAGCATCAGAGAGCAATCCTTCATCCAGTTCATCTTTTGTAAAGTGTTGATGTTCATACTTAAATACGGTCCAGGTTTTGTTATCATATTCCAAAGCAGTTAAACTTTCAACCCAATCGCCGCTGTTCAAATAAGTAACTTTTCCACCTTCAGTAGCAATTTCGCGCTGTTCTGCCTGGTGGATGTGCCCACAAACTACATATTGATATCCTTTTTCAATGGCCAGTTCTGCTGCAGTTTGTTCAAAACTATTAATGAATTTAACAGCATCTTTAAACCTGGCTTTTATTTTTTTCGAAAAGCTCATTTTTTCCCTGCCAAATGCGGTAAGCACCCAATTTACAAAGCTATTGATCAGGATTAGAGTATCATAGCCAACCGCCCCGAGTTTGGCGAGCCATTTAGAATGTTGCATGGTTACATCAAAAACATCACCGTGGAAAAACCAGGCCCTTTTACCATCTAACTCTAAAATTAATTTATTCTGAAGGTGGAAAGTTCCCATTTCCATGCCGTCGAATTTGCGCAGCATTTCATCATGGTTTCCTGTTAAATAATGAACCTGAACGCCTTCTGAAACAAATTTCATCAATTTACGGATGACTTTCATGTGCGATTCGGGCCAGTAACTTTTGCTGAATTGCCAGATATCGATGATATCCCCATTTAAGATTAATATTTTAGGTTTAATGCTTTTCAAATATTTTAAAAGCTCTTTTGCATGGCAGCCATAAGTGCCCAAATGTACATCGGAAATTACGACTACATCTACGTTTCTTTTATCCATAAACGGGAAATTTTAGGGGGAAGAATTTTATTACCGCTCGTTGGGTCAGTTTAGAGATAAAGTAAAGGTGTTACCACTCTTCTTCCTCATCAAGTTTTACCTCAAAGGGGCTAAAGAAATAAAGTACAACAATTAACAAACACACGGCAAAGAATGACTCTAACATATTACCTGATTTTACATTACAAATGTAAGACACTGGATATCAAACAAATGTTACGACATTGTTAAATTATTATTCTCAGGGTTAAAGTCTGTTAAAATGACTTAGAATGGTTAAATGATGCCTAATTTTTTGTTTATGCTATTTTTATAAATCGGACATTCTTCTCATCAAAGACTATTGCGCTTGAATAAATAAGAAGATAAAGAGTTCTATTTTGAAAGGCTATGTTTCGATTCGCGCCATGCCCACGGTGCAATTGCATTTTGCTCTTGCCAGAGGCCGATTTTGTTTTTTCTGGCTGTGATTTCCAGTTGCGCGTACAGTGAATCACTTGAATATTTTTTAAAATGCCAGGCCATTCCCTGTTTAATCATTTCCTGATTTACCACTTGCTTTTTACGATTAATGACAACGGCAATTAACCTTCCATAACGGTCGTATTTCTGGCCTTGTACGTTTACCATTTGCCCGAAACATAAATCGGACAGTGCTTTTTTAGCCTGATTACCAAAAGGCTGCTTACCTCTTTTTTCCGGACAATCGATATGGGCCAAACGTATTTTTAAAGGTTGGTTCTGGTACAATACTTCCATCGTATCGCCATCTAAAATGCGAATTACTTTTGCGGTAAAAACAAGGTTGCTGTAATTTCTCGGTTTGCTTCCACCAGGTTGAATGAAACAGCTTTGCAGGGTTAGCAGCAAAAAGAGAACACTTAATTTCCCTTTTCCCAACCGCATAATGTTTTTCCGTCCTTTTTGGCTTTTTCTATATCCACCTTTACAATTCTATAGGTGCAATTGCTTAAACCGCGACAATTAGAGGTATAATGATATTTTTTTGCACCCGGGCTATTGCATAGGTATACAGTTGTGGTTTCTTTGCAAGCATTGTTGGTAATGAAAAATAAGATTAGGGAGAGGGTTTTCATGTTTAGGGATTGGTAAAAAGTTCAACAATTGATGATCTATTTATATAGTGAATATGATTAAATGTAAAGATTAAGGCTTCTGGCTTACTTGCATAAAATTACTAATTACTGCTTCAACGCTAGATGCTAAGTCTGTTGTTCGTAATTCAAATCTTTTCACTTTCATGGCTTTGAACCAGTCGGACCAGTATTGTTTTATCACATCCTCTTCATAAGGACTTTGGATAGATGGATTAATACCCAATACCATAATTTCTAGTTCTTTTAAATTGTAAGGAAAAGAGATAAAGCCCAAGTTACTTTTCTTCATAACGGCTAGGTAATCTGCGGTATTTAGCTTTTTTTGAGCTAGAAATTCTGGAGTGATGAAAGAACTTTTACCTTTTATGACTATTTTACTGTTTTTATGGTACATGTAACCATCGGTTAGTATCACTAAAATATTCCTATGATCTGGTTTTATACAATATTGCTGAACATTGTTTTTGAAGAATCTCCAGATGTCGGAGCCAATATAATTACCATCTTTAATAGCATACTGATAAATTTTTACAGGTTTGTCGTTATAAACTTTATCTAGATTTAAAAAATCATTTTTACTGGATTTAGGATTAAAATCAACCTTTAATTGTTGACTTAACAACTCAATATCTTGTATTTCAGGTAGAGGATTAAAAAACACCTGCATTTGATCCTTTAAAAGAAGCATCTTCTTTCTTTTTATGTGTTTAACAAAAAGCTTTTCTACAGATTTGATATATTGAAGATCGCGTTGATAAATACCAGGATTCTTTTTAGGGTCAATCCGATCTGATAAATCAAGTAAAAAACTGATATTCAGGTTTTGATTTTGCTGGGCTTTAGTCCCTTTCGAGCAGATACAAGTGATCAAAAAGATCATTAACAGGCTTAGTATTTTTTTTTCATGCTAGTTTTATAAAGTTGACATATAAACGGAATTTTGGGAATCTTCACTTGCACCTACATTTTTAAGGTTTTCATCATAACAGGCCCTGCATTCATTTTGAAGATCAAATTTTTCACGTTGTGAAATGCGAAGTTGTTCATTAACAAATGTGATCCATCCCTGCACATACTCCGAGGCATATAGTACATATTCTTTGGTAGGTATAATTACAGCATCAATGATCCTTTGTAGTGTAACAATGCGTCCTTGCGCTTCAACAGAAAGCTTCTTGATGCTGCTGAGTTCTTCTATCAGTTTTTCTTTTTGAATTTCGATATCCGCAATACGATCCTGGTGAATCTGAATATCTTTTTTTCTGCGTTGCTGTTCGTGTTTAATTTTATCTTTCTCACGGTGCTCTTTCATAATAAAATCGAATACCACACCCCAAATTAGGTATACAACAAAACCTGCAAAGATGATTCCCCAGAACTCTATTTTAGTTATAGCAAGAGAAACATTAAATTCCTCAGACTCAAAGTTTTTATTCAACTTATATATCTTTTCCTCTATCTGATAAGCCAGGATGGCATCAAAAACGAAAGTGGTAATGAAAAGTAATCCGATCTTTAAATAATTCCATTTGCTTTTAGCCTCTCCAAACATGTGGATTAAATAACCCAAACCAAGAAATACAAAAGGAATAAAGGTTACAAATACACCTTCTAATAATCCATCACGCCAGGCTTTTTCAAAGGCTTTTGCATCTAAAATATTCATAACAACTGTGATACTATTCGCATCCAATATTTTAAAAAAAGCGGAGTATGAGGTGGAGATATAAAAGGTAAATAAATATAAACTTAAGGGCATGAGAATGATTAAACCAATATAAAATTTAGCTGAAGCTCCCTTCGATGCACTGATTTGGTATTTTTCTGGATCTCGGGCCAGTTCGTTAATTTCGAATTTTAACTCTTCGATATCATCTTTTACCTTTCGAATATTGCTTTCTACCTGAGTAATCTGCTGTTTTTTGCTTTCTTCGCTGATGGAAAGTGTCTTGATTTCAGTTTCCTTGCTTCTTTGCTCATTGATGTAAGGTTCTTTGGCTAGTTGTTGTTTTTCTACAAGTTCTTTTTCTTCATTTTGAAACTTCGCATAAATAGCATTCAAACATATCGAAAGAGCCAGTGGACTCCCACTGTTTCGAGATCCATCTCTAAAGCCTGCTTCATGGTAAGTTCTTTTTCTTACCTCCGCTGCTTGTTCGGTAACAGGTGTTTTGATCTCCACATCTTCATCTTGTGGCACATCGGCTGTTTTGGGGTTAAAAAATTCTTCTATTTGAGCAATCATAACATTTAGTTTTGAGTTTGAATCATTATTTTATAGTTATACTTCCCGCTTTACAGAAACGATGCGGTCTTTAGCGTATGTTTTTTGAGTAGGTGGTAACTCAACAGTTTTTTCTTCTATTTTTGCGGGTGCTTTTTTATTATAAAAAGCAAACAGTAAAAAAAGTAAACCTGTAATTACATCAAGTGGAATCCAAATGCTTTTCCGGTGCAGGTAAATGGGGAAAAAAGGATTAAAAAGAATAAGGACTAGAATAAAAACAATAGCTAACGAATAGTTCTTTTGATTTATCCAGCTGTAAATGTGTAACACTGCTCCAAGTGAGACTATGGTTCTTAAAAAAGTGTAATATTCGATAGGCAACTTCAATATTGCTGCAAAACAACAGAGAGCACAAACAATAAGAAAAACTTTCATAATCGAGAATTAGAATGTATTTATCGTAAACTGGATGCGCTAACCCCTGAATACAATGGCATCATTAAGTGCGTTTACAATTTTCTGAACATATAATCGATCTTTTGAAACAATACTGTTCACTTCTCCTGAATTCGTACTGATTCTAACAGTAAATTCATTTTTAATAAGAATTAAAATAAGAATACCAATACTTAGAATAATAAAGCCCATGATTCTTGCTTCACTGGAAAGTAACATTAGCATGCCTATTACGATCATAATAGCAGGTAAAGTTTTACTTTTTATGATTTCTAAAATATGAACAGAAGATATGTTCCTCATTGCATAAGTTTTTGAGTTGGTAACATACCTGGATTGGCAAGTAACCGTAACATTTATATCTTGGTAAAATGTTACTTCGCTTTGTAATTGTGCTTCCATATGTAGTTTATTAGTTGTTTATTATCCAAAAGTAGACAAGTAACAAGGCTATACATTACGGGAAACCGTAACACAAAAAATTATTTTCAACTCACTCAAAAAACAAAACACTCTCATTATCAAATAGATAAAAATCAATCAACTGAGCATATTTAATACACTATTCATTTTTAGGCTTTATATAATTCTCAGATTTTTCTTTTATCCACCAGTTATTATCAAGGCGTTTTATTGATTTAAAAGAACGGGATATACCAGGTTTCATGGTTGCGGTATCGAGGTACCTCGGCCACACATGTAAAATGGTGTCGGCACCGATACGTACCCACCAAAATGTTTTGCCGTAACGTTTGGTTGTATAAATTTCGCTTATCGTTCCTGTAATGGTGTTGGTATTAAAACCAGGTTCCATTAACTGATAAGTTATTATTTTTTGTTTCTGTGCACGGGCAATGCCAAAAGCGAATGTTAATAAAAGTAACGTACCTAAATGTTTCATTGCGCTAAGGTATTTAGGCAAAAAACGGATTCCTTACGGCAAACCCCATTCGGGTTATTTTATTTAGGGTAGATGATTTATTTATGAAAGATTGGATGTATAAGGAAGGCTTAACATAAAAATCATTGCTGTAGCGTATTTTCGGTTATAATATCAAGCTATACAAGATCAAAAAAAATGGTATTGAAAATGAGAGGTTGCCCTGTTTGCCACCAATACAAACGATGGAGCAACCTCTGCACTTTTGAGAATGAAACGTTAATTAATAAAGATCTATGGTTTGATGCAGCTGAACACGGTAATTGTATAGCTCATCCAAATTGAATAATTGTTTTTTCTCTCCGGCATCTTTACCGTTGTGAAAAGTTTCTATGTATTTATTAGCGGTATTAAAGTGGAATCTACAAATCGGCTTCCGGTTATTGTCATCTAAAAGCACTCCGAAATAAGATTGGGTATCGCGTGCAGCAATTCGAACCGAAGGGATTTTCTCGCGTAAAATGGCCTTTACAATCTGGAAAGCTTCTAATTCTTCCTCAGTGGTTACAATTTTAGATGCATCGGGATCTTCAATAATGGAAATCACTTTATCATCTTCCTTTTTTTCAATTTTCTCATTGATATTCAGCGCTGATTTTAAACGGTCGCTAATGGATTCGTTGATGGAAATGGCAAGGGCTTTTTTAGTATATTCTTTAAAAGCGATCATGCGGTTAGCGGTAAGGGGCTTATCAAAAAACCGGTTAACCAATAACTTCACCATTTCATCAGAAGGGCTATCAATCTACTTTTCAAATTCCTTTCTAATGGCCTTAATGTATTTTAATCCTTCGGCAGAATCTAGGATGGTTTCTAAATTGTATTCATTTTTAGTAAAACTTTCGAGAATTTTAATGGCATTGTCTTTCAAATCTTCTATATCGATGGTGAGAAAAGGTTTTTCATCCATGATATTTGGCTTTTCCAGGTCGGCATAAAAGTTATAAACCGTACCATTGGTAAGTACGCCAAAACGTGCTTTCGAAACATGGTAATAACGGTGAAGTTGAGAGTTATGTGCATCTGCACTTTCTTTCCAATGTTTGCATTCGAAAATAAGAATCGGTTCGTTGTTTTTGCGGATCACATAATCTACCTTTTCACCTTTTTTGGTTCCGATATCACAAATATGTTCGGGAATCACTTCGGTTCGATTAAAAATATCATAGCCAAGAATTTGAATAAAAGGCATCACAAATGCATTTTTTGTTGCTTCCTCGGTATTAATCTGGTCTTTTAAACCCACTACCCGCTGATGAAGTTGTTCTAACTTTAGTTTAAGATCCATGTTGCCTGAGTTTTTTGGTTGTTGAACAAATGTAGAACGCGAGCTTGGTTTATTTTTACGGGAAACCGTAGAGGGGTGCATTGGTTTATTTGATATCGCTTATAGAAAGTTTTGTCCGCATTATCATTTTAAATAAGCCGGAAGAAAGCGTTGCCAATCGTTGCACACAGATTTAAGCTAAACCAGCCTGATCATCAATTTTATATTTTTTAGACCATTAAGCAGTTAAGGGAATTAAGATTATTAAATTACCTTATTTGCGATACAATAAGCGATGAGTTGCCCGTTATTGGAAATATTCAGCGCAGTTTTAATATAACTTATCCTTTTTTCGATACTGCTTAAACCAGATGGTTCCATTTTTTTTTCCTTTAAAATGCCAGCCATTTCTTTTTGGGTTTTGCCATCTAAAATGAGTGAAACAATTGTTTTGTCGTAAGGGGTAAAATCGTGCAGGTATTCTTCTTTTTGCCTCAGGTTGGGCGAATGGTATTTTTTATTTTTATAAACACTTTCTAAAGCCAGTTTAAGGTCTTTCGCATCGTGGCGTGCCTTAGGTACAAAAGCATCTATATCATATTCCTTAAAAAGTGTATTGGCTATCAAAGCTCTGTTTTCTATAGAGAATACCAGAATTTTTAAGTCGGGCTGAATTTCCTTTAATGCTTTTATCAGTTCTCTACCTCCCGATATTTTTTGTTTTGGATAATCTTCATCAAAAGAAAGATCGGTAATGATTAATTCATAAGGATCGCGATCTCGAAGTGCTTTTTGTACGCGTGTAAATGCATCATCACAATAAAATACATAATCTTTATCAGTTATGGTAATCCCAAGATCGGTAAGTGCACTACGAAGTGATTTACTCACTATTTCATGGTCTTCGGCGATGAGTACGTTTTTGAACATATTTATATTTTTAATTAGATTGGAAATGAAAATTCAACACAAAGCCCTTCATCGGGCTTGGTGTCAAAAGTAATATGGCCCGAAATACTTTCTATACGGGTTTCCGTATTCCTCAAACCATTTTTAAATGTTAAAACCTCCATTCCTTTTCCATTATCCACATACATTACCTTTACAAGGCCATTTTCACGCTTAAAATCTATTCCAACCATATCTGCACCGCTATGTTTTTTCATATTGGTCATCAGTTCCTGCAAAATGCAAAATACCTCTGTTTTGGTATCATCATTAATTCCTTCCCAAAGTTTTTCAGCATTACCTCCCAAAACGATGTTGATTTTCTCAGAGGCATAGGCATATAACATTTTTGATAACTCAACAGAAAAACTTTCTTCGTGACTATTATCTTTATTATCGTAAGAAAGATCTCTGGATATTTTATAAATCACATCCAGCTTATCAGCGAGGTCGTTTTTATCTATTTCATTAGTATTTTCCACTTCCGACATTACCTGGTATACCCGATTGGCCACACGATCGTGAATTTTTTTAACATATTTAAGCTCCGTTCTTTTTACTTCGATTTCCTTCTCCTGTTGCAGGCTTTTTTTCCGTTTTAAGTAAAGGAAATAGCCGAAGATTAAAAATGCGGCCAATACAACTAAAATAATGTATAACCTGAGGATGTTATTTTGCTTCTGTGAGTTTTCTGCCTGCGATTTTAGCAAATCGGCCTTATTTTTTTCTGAATCATAGCGGATAACTGCAAATTGATTCTTGGCAGCAGCACGTGCATTTTGTACACTGTCATTTAGTTTCTCATATACACCGAAAAAATACTTCGCTTTCTGGGCTGAACTAAGTTTAATGAGTTTCTGTAAGGCTTCTATTTGATCGTCTTCACTTTTTATCTTTTTAGCTACACTAAACATTTTATTAGCATAAAACAAAGCTGAATCTGGTTTTTTCTGTATGTAAAAATCAGCAAGATGGGCGAAACTTGAATTTTGTCCCCATTGATCGTTCTTTTTTACGCGAATATCTAATGCTTTTAGAAAAATTGGCACAGGATTATAATTGGGATTTTGACGCCATTTAGTCAAAGAAATGTTAGTTAATACCCGGGGGAATAAAGTGCTATCGGTTATAGTAATTTTGTTATTTACGATGGTTTCAAAATAGGCCATTGCCTCACTATATCTTTTTTGATCCGATAAATTGATTGCAAGGTTCCCAATATAGATAATTCTTGATTTCTCTTTACCTGCTAGCTTGATGGACTTAAGATAGAATTGATCTGCTTCCTGGTATTTTTTTAAATGATGTGCTACTTTGCCTAGATTATTATAGTTGGAAGATAATATCTCCTTCTGTTGTTCCGATTCAACATTGAGATATTTAATTGCAGATAATGATATTTCTTGACTACCAAAATAATCATTTTGATCTCCGCTGATGATAGCCATATTAATTAAGCTTTTGGCTATACCAATACTATCATCGTTACTTAAAAATTCTTCCTTTGCTTTATTGAAATAAATAAAACTACTATCAGGGATGTTGTGATCTGAGAAAGACCAAGCTTTCTCATAGTAAGGATTACTACTATTGTTGATGTTTATGGATTTATTCTTATTGCAAGATATTAGCAATAGGAAAAGGAGAGGCGCAAAATAGTTTTTCAATTCAATTTTTATTTATTCCTCTAATTTAAAAAAAAATACGGGCAATTGCCCGTATTTCTATTCCTATCGTGGAGGATTATTACCTGTATCACCACCTGTATCGTCGCCCGGAGGGGTGTCTCCTGGGTTATTTGGATCATCTGGATTCGTATCACCAGGATCGGCATCAGCAGTGTTTACAGTTGTTGTTCCGCCACAAGAAGCAGACTGATTTGTATTGTACGGAGTAGCTAATCCTAATAGGATTGCAATAAATAATGGAATAAACATTTCTTTAAAAATTTAAAAAGTGATGTACACGTAGTTCCCCACGCCCCATGCGTGGGGGTTGCTACAAGCTGTAAATCAGAAGGCCTTCTGAAATTTTTGGGAAGTGTTGAGTGTCTTCGCGGGAGTTAGTAACTGCTTCCCAAACCGGCTAATAACTACCGCGATTTCTACTCGTTTTTAACAGTTGATTCTTTGCGAAGATTATTGTTTGAATCGTTGCTTGAATTAATTGTTGGGACAAATATCCAAGCTTCAAATCGCTAGTTTTCAGATAATTCCGAAGATTCCAAGAATTCTTATTAAATTCCTATCGAATTCCGGAAAACCGTAAAAATTCCGGAGAATTCCGTTCTATTTTTACGCTAAATTTTAAAAAAAATGAATGACGAATACCCAGAATTAGTATTGTCTACCTATAAAAAGATGAGAGATAATGGGGAACTCCACACCATCCTATCCAAAGAAACAACAGCATCACTAAAAAATGCCTGCTTAAAGGTTTATGACAGTAGGTACAATGTAGCCGATGCAGACATTCTTTCAGTATTTTTTAATGTTGATAAGATGAAGTGCGACTTCCGTAAGGTAATATCTGAGGTTAAATCAGATTATTTTAAGGCGTTATGGAAACATATTAAGGGTAAAACAGATACAACTGATGAAAGAAATAGTGATCTTTTGGCTTGGCTAATAGATTTTAACCCAAGACCTAGTGGATCATATTACAAAAATCTCCGTGAGCTAAAAAATTTAGTTGGCGACTTGAATGAAACTCTCCCTATCCAATCGTCCGAAGGAAATAGCGCTAGTAATGAGAAAGGTATTTCTTACATTATAGAAGATAACACAATTAATGAATCTGAAAAGACTGGGAAATTAGAAACTGAGTTAAAAGAATCTTTAAAAGATCCAGATACTACAGAAAAAATTGGGAATATAGAAAACCAAAATAAAGAAGATCCTGCAGATAAGCCAAATGTACCGCCAGTGATAATTATTCCAATCAAAATTAATGATGAAGATAATGGGAAAGTAAAAACTTCCAAGGTGGAGACTACTAAATCAACCTATATCCGCCGTTTCTCACCCCCCCAAATCATTATTACCTGCATATTAGCACTCACAATCACCAGCACAATTTTTATGGCCTGGGAGCGTATGGTTACAAGCGTTAGAAAACCCAATTCAGATGAGAAATTTATGTATTGGGATGGCGATCATTACGAACCCGTTAAAGAAGGCGAACAAAAGGCGGGAGTTACGATTATCCCGTTAGATCTTAAACTCTTACAGCAACAAAGAAAGATTACTTTACCTGATACATTGACAAAATATTCCATGGGTAAAGTGTGGTATAAAGGTTATGGAAAGGCGCATGAATATTTTACCGCTCCAGGCGTATATCCTCCCGATACAATCAGAAGACTAAAACCCCTTTCATCTCAAATAATAAAATATTCTTCTTATGACAGGTATTTGCTTAACCGTTTAAAATGGTTTTTAGGTACTGCTTTTTTTTTAGGCCTTTGTGGTTACTGGGCAAGCACATTTAAGAAAGAAGTTAAAGAGCCTATAAAAGGAAAAAAGATGGATGCTGTTGAAGATTTTACTGAAGCTGAACTCGTACAACAACCGGTTTAGAAAAAGGAATAAGTGTTATAAATAAAGCTAAGTAATGGTTTAACCCAGATATTTTCACCTGAGTTAAACCATCTTATTTTATTGGCCCCAGTTTACCTGGATATTGTGTTTTTGTGCATACACTTTACCTTTTTCCATCAGTGCATTAAAATTTTGTTCAAATTGGACACCATATTTCTGGTCGATGCTCTTAATCATTTCATCTTTCGCCGTTTCGCTGCCCTTACTGTCGCAGAGTTTAGCAAAAGCCATGTATTCGTTTTTATAAACAGGGATCACCATTTCATACAATTGCTGCGAAAGATTTTTAATTTCCTTTTCTTCATCTCCCGATGCTGAAAGTTTTTTCACTTTTTCCAGGGATTGTTCAAGGTATAATATTTTGTTGTTCAGACTGGTAACGGCTTCGTTGCCTTTCTTTTTACTGGATGGAATATCGGGATATTCTTTGGTTTCGTCGTTAATATGACGGGCAAGATCGGCACTGGCAAAATCGTTGATCATGTTGGTGTTCAAAATGGCAATGTCGAAAAAACGTTCAGGGGTTTCGGAGCAAGCCGAGAAAAAAAGCGTGAAGAGGATTAAAATCGCAAATCCAGATTTTTGGGATAGTGCTTGTAATTTGTTCATAATCTAAATGGGTTTCCTTATAAAATTTAAATTTCGGTAGGAGCAAAGATTGAGCCGAGTTTTTGAGTTGTAAGCATAAAAACCGCTCTTGTATTTGATAATAAACAAAAAATTAACACAAATCAGCGTAATTCTAAATGCGATAATTATAATCATTTGGGCTTGATCTTCAACTACATAATATGTAAATTTAGTTCTCTTATACAGCCTTCTTTTAATTACGTTCTTATCATCTTGAATTAAACCCTAACAAAGCCATGAACCAATCAGAATTAATTGAAAAAAAAGGCGTTTTATCAAACGCACTTATTTCGGAGTGTCAGACAATCCGCTTGATGATGTAAATCCATTTGACGCCTGGGATGAATTTTTAGCGGCAAAGGTTAAAGACATGAATTGGGGAATAAACCCTGATGCTATAAAAAGATCAAAAATCAGGTTTGCCAATAATTTTAATAAAATTTTAGATCATTATAGTGTTACACTTGGCCTTGATGATATCCTGGTAGACCTAGATAATGATGCGCAAACCAACGAATCGATGATCAATACCTGGGCGGATAAAGCTATTTTTCCGGGCGATAAAACTGAAACAGAAAACAAAGTGGAAGAGAAATGAAAAAGGCCTTACTAATGATTGCCTGCCTTGGCTTTGGAAGTTTGGCAGTTGCACAGGTAAATGAAAATGCCGATACCACAGCAAAAAAAAGCATTGTGGAAGAATCAAGTTCGTTTAAAGTTTTTGATAAATATGGATTAAAGGTTGATCTGAAATTTATTGATCCTGAAAAAGGCTCATTTGGGATTGATTATCAGTTTCAACTAGATCGGAATCTACTCGGTCATGATCCGGCTAAAATCAATAAATTAAATCTATCACTAGGGAGCAGGGGTTTTGTAACCGTAGCTGAAGATAAAAATAAAAACAGCAGCTTAATCTCCGAAATTAAATTGGAAGGGCAACCCCTTTTTCACGTAAAAGGGAAAGAACTCGGCCCGCGGACTCCTATTGATCTCTCAGCGGAAGATGATCCGGAATTACCTCCGGGCAAAGATCCACTTGTTAATGAAGCGAGAAATTTAGCGGCACAGGTGGCTTCACCTTTATGGATTTCGTTTAATTTGCATGCCAAACACGAAACCACACAGGATTTCAGAAACTACGACTTTGCATTTGGTCCGCAGCTTTCTGTTTCTACTTCTTACCTCAGCGCAATCCTCGATTTTCCTTTTGGTTTACTTCGGGCAGCTAAAAACAACAATCCAAGGCAGTTGGATTTATCAGTAGGCTATGATTATGTAACCGGAGCAAACAAAACCAGCCTTGCGCCTTTACTTGATGACGCTAAATTTATGAACAGGCTGAACCTAAAAGCAGAATGGGAAACAGGAATATTTTCAGGAAACGAACGCATTGCCTTTTTATTTGACTCATATTATGACCTTGACCGTAATTTATTGCTGAAAAATGCAGGTAAAGACTGGAATTATTTTTATATGATCAGGATTGAAAAACTTTTAAAAATTAACCTTGGGCCGGGCACGAAAACCAAGGTGGCTGTGAAATATACAGCAGGTGAGCTTCCGCCAAATTTCGATAAAGGTTTTGTACTTGGCGGGGGTTTCTCAATTGATTTTTAGTAAGCATATTTCTGGCGATTGTATCTTAAATTAACGATACAGTAGCTTTAAACTCAAAAATCAGATTCCATTTTTAAGGCTGTAGACCTCACCTGTGTAATTTTTATTCAATATTTGCGCAGCCATTTTACTCCTTTGTCCGGTTTGGCAATAGCAAACAATTGTTTTACTTTTTGGAATGGTTTCAATTGAATTTTCAAGTTCATATAATGGAATGTTGATGCCCCCGATATTGTAATCTTCATGTTCGTACTCCTCGCGCACATCAATCAATACGATTTCTTTTGAATTTGTTTCGACCCAATTGTTCAACGTTATTTTGTCGATTTCTTTTATCGAATCGCTCTTTTTCAAAACGTTAATTTCACTGGTTTCTGCTCGCTTTTCTGATGCGATGTTAAATACCATAACAGAATTATTCAGCGCATCAATAGTCATCAGCTTTCCAGATAGGGTTTCTCCGATGCCGGTGATTAACTTTAATGCTTCGTTGGCCATGTATAAACCAACAATACCTGGCAGCAGGCCAATTACACCACCCTCCACACAGTTGATATTTTCGGTTGGTGGAGCAGGATAAAGATTTCTATAATTAACACTTCCAAAGTGGTTAAACACAGCAATTTGCCCTTCAAACTGTAATATCGACCCAAATATGAGTGTTTTATCCAAGCTTACGCAGGTATCATTTACCAGGTAACGGGTGCTAAAATTATCAGAACAATCAATCACCAACTCATAATCCCTGCAAATGTTTATGGCACATTCATCATTAAAACGTTCAGCATAAGCCCTAAGCTTAATATGCGGATTAAGTAATGTAAGTTTTTGAACCGCCACCTTTGCCTTTGGCTGGCCAATGTCGGTATGGTTATATAAAATCTGTCGGTGCAGATTACTCAATTCCACCATATCATCATCCACAATGCCAATTTCGCCCACTCCAGCCGCAGCCAGGTATTGCAAAACCGGGCAGCCCAATCCGCCGGCACCAATTACCAGCACGCTTGCCGCTTTAAGCTTTTCCTGCCCGGCCAAACCCAATTCTGGCAAGATTATTTGCCGGCTGTAACGGCTTAATTCTTCCTTTATCAGCATTTTTTGTTAATTAAACTCATATCCCAATCTTTCCAGATTGGTTCATAACCATGCTTTCTGATCATGGCTGCAATTTCCTGCGCGGAGCGTTCATCAGATATTTCGAACTGCTCTAACGATTGTGGCTCTACTTCATATCCTCCTGGATTGGTTTTAGAACCTGCGCTAATGGCGGTAATGCCCAGCTTAATTACCTGGTTTCTGAAAGCCATTGTTTCCCGGGTGGAGATTGAGAGTTCTACTTCGCTATTGAATAAGCGGTAAGCGCAAATCAACTGTACCAATTCCTTATCGTTCATTACCACCTTAGGTTCTAAACCACCGCTAAAAGGCCGCAGCCGGGGAATGAGATGCTAAATTTACTTTGCCAATACTGTTTTTCAAGATAGGATAGGTGTAGGGCCGTAAAAAAAGAATCAGTCCGCCAGTCTTCCAGTCCGATGAGTACACCCAGCCCCATTTTATGGATGCCAGCCTGCCCCAATCGATCAGGTGTTTCCAAACGGTATAAGAAATTGGATTTTTTTCCTTTAGGGTGGTGTTTGCGGTAATCGTCCTGGTGGTAAGTTTCCTGGTAAACCAGAACGGTATTCAGGCCATGTGGAATCAGCGTTTCGTAATCTTCAGTGTCCAGGGGTTGTACTTCCATAGAGATATGGGCAAAATGAGGACTGATCAGATCCAAAACTTTTTTAAAATAATCGGTATGCACACTTTGGTTGGCTTCGCCTGTAACCAGCAAAACATGCTCATAACCCATGCCCTTAATTACCGCTACTTCCTGCATAATTTCCATAGGGTTCAGGGTTCTTCGCCTCACTTTATTATCGTAGCTAAACCCACAGTAAGTACAAATGTTATTGCACTCATTGGAAAGATAAAGCGGAATGTACATTTGAATTACCCTCCCAAAGCGATCCAAGGTCAGCCTTTGACTAATCTGTGCCATATCCTCTAAATAAGGCATTGCAGCAGGCGAGATCAAGGCTTTAAAATCATCCAAACTGCGTTGCGAATTGCTCAATGCCCTTTCTACATCGGCTGCAGTTTTATCATATATACTGGCCTTGGTATCGTCCCAATTATAGGATTCGAATATGTTGTTAAAGCTATTCATCAAGAAATGCGGTTAGTGGACTGCTTGCGGCTGCATATTGTTGCTGGCCTCCCAGTTTAGCTTCAAAGGCCATTCTACCTGCTTCTACAGCCAGTTTAAATGCGGTAGCCATAGCAGTTGGGTTTTTAGCGATGGCAATTGCGGTATTTACCAACACCGCATCGGCGCCAATCTCCATGGCTTTTGCGGCATCAGATGGTGCGCCTATACCAGCATCAATAATAACAGGTACCCTGCTCTGGCTAATAATTATTTCTAAAAAATCAATGGTTTTTAAACCTTTATTGCTACCAATGGGCGATCCGAGCGGCATTACAGCAGCGGTACCTACATCTTCTAAACGCTTACACAAAACAGGGTCTGCATGAATGTATGGAAGTACCACGAAACCCAATTTAACCAGTTCTTCAGTCGCTTTTAGCGTTTCAATCGGGTCGGGCATCAGGTATTTCGGATCGGGATGAATTTCCAGCTTAATCCAATTGGTCTCCAGGGCCTCGCGCGCGAGTTGAGCTGCAAAAACAGCTTCTTTCGCATTGCGCACACCAGAGGTATTGGGTAATAAATTGATATGCGGATGTTTAAGGTGATGGAGGATATCATCATCTTTTCCTTTTAAATCTACACGTTTAAGCGCAACGGTAACCAGTTCGGAAGCCGAAGCGATTAATGCACTTTCCATCATCCTTGCCGAACTGAATTTTCCGGTTCCGGTAAAGAGCCTGGAGCTAAATGTTTGATCTGCTATTGTTAACATATCTGTAATTTTAATGCGAATGGATGTTAAATTTGCCGTTTATTTCCTCTAGCACAACCGAGGTTTGAATCTGGTTGGTAAGTGCCGCCGATATTGCAATTCCGTAAATTCCGGTTTCTAGAATTGCCGGAATATCTACCGCCTCAATACCTCCAATGGCCACAATTGGCGTTTTTATGTTAGCTTGACGAACTTTTTCCATCAATCTCCGGTAACCGGCCAAACCTACAATCGGACTCAGATTTTTTTTAGTACGGGTAAAACGGAATGGACCTAAACCAATATAATCTGCCCCTTCGGCTACCCTTTGCTGTATATGCTCGAATGTGTTGGCCGTACCACCGATAATCTGTTCCGGATTGATAATCTTCCGCGCTTCCAGAATGGGCATATCCTGCAGACCAAGGTGCACACCAGAACTGCCCACCGCTTTGGCCAGGTGAGGATAATCATTTATAATAAGTTTGGCTCCATAACTTTCGCATAATGCCTGCGCAGCTTTGGCAAAAGGGAGAATCTCAGTTTCCGAACTGTTTTTAATGCGGAGCTGAATCCATTTGCCGCCAGCCTTAAGCACCTGCTCAATGGCATCTATATGGGTTCCAGTTTGAGGGGCTTGTGAGATATATTGTAATGGCTGAATCATGTTCACGTTTTTTAAAGATTTTGAGTGTAGGTTTGACATTCGAGCTGTGCTTTCTTGAAAGTATTTAACGTCTCCGAAAGGTTATTCCAAATGGAACCGAGTAGGGCAACCCCATCAAAATTCATTTCCTTTACCACGCCGATTTCCTTTATGCCAATGCCTCCAAGGGCAATGATTTTAGGTTGACCGGTCTTCTTTTCCAATTGAAAACCTGATGGGATAACACTTTGATAACCCGGCTTGGAAATGCTGTTAAATACTGGTCCGAAAAAGCTGTAATTATATTGCTGGATGGCACCAATAGCTGATAATTGATGGATAGAAGTACTGAATATGAAGTTTTGAGGCAATTCCTGTTCACCACTGTTTTTTCTGAAACTTTCGGTATGGTGAATTCTGTTAATGTTGTAATCTTTGGCCAGTGTATGGTAATGGTTTAAGGCAATCTGCGGATGGTATTCGGGTAAAATCCCCTCAATAATATCCCGATAGGCAGCTTCATCAGCATTTTCTTTCCGCAAGTGAAAAACCGCTAAACCTGCTTCAAAAAGTTGGTTTAGCAGAAGGCTTTCTTCCTTAAAAACTGTTGGTTTAGCAATTACAATCAGTTCCATAATGGCTTAAGAATAAATTTCGCTGCCTTTTTCTGTAAATTCCTTTGATTTTTCCTGCATCCCTTTGGCTAAAGCATCTTCTGCCTCAACACCTTGTTTTGCAGCATATTCGCGTACATCCTGCGTAATTTTCATAGAGCAGAAATTTGGGCCGCACATGGAGCAGAAATGTGCAATTTTTGCACCCTCAGCAGGCAGTGTTTCATCATGGAATTCTTTTGCGGTATCAGGATCGAGTGATAAGTTAAACTGGTCTTCCCATCTGAATTCGAACCTGGCTTTGCTTAAGGCATTGTCGCGGTATTGCGCACCAGGATGGCCTTTGGCTAAATCGGCCGCGTGGGCAGCAATTTTATAAGTAATTACACCATCTTTTACATCTTTTTTATTCGGCAAACCCAAATGCTCCTTAGGGGTTACATAACAAAGCATGGCCGTACCGAACCAACCGATCATGGCAGCCCCTATGGCCGAGGTAATATGATCATAACCGGGCGCAATATCAGTGGTTAACGGACCCAAGGTGTAAAATGGAGCTTCAGAACAGTGCTCAAGCTGCTTTTCCATATTGGCTTTAATCAGGTGCATAGGCACGTGGCCCGGGCCTTCAATAATGGTCTGCACATCGTGTTTCCAGGCAATTTTGGTGAGTTCGCCGAGTGTTTCGAGTTCTGAAAACTGTGCGGCATCATTTGCATCGGCAATACAGCCTGGCCTTAAGCCATCCCCTAACGAAAATGCAACATCGTATGCCTTCATGATCTCGCAAATCTCTTCAAAATGGGTGTATAGGAAATTCTCCTTATGATGTGCCAAACACCATTTGGCCATAATGGATCCGCCACGAGAAACAATACCGGTAATTCGTTTGGCGGTTAATGGCACATAACGGAGCAATACGCCAGCATGAATGGTAAAATAATCTACGCCTTGTTCAGCCTGCTCAATAAGGGTATCGCGGAAAATTTCCCAGGTTAAATCTTCTGCTTTTCCATTTACTTTTTCTAAGGCCTGGTAAATCGGAACGGTGCCGATGGGTACCGGAGAGTTGCGGATAATCCATTCACGGGTTTCGTGAATATTTTTTCCTGTTGAAAGGTCCATAATTGTATCGGCACCCCAACGGCAGGCCCAAACTGCCTTTTCTACTTCTTCTTCAATAGTTGAGGTAACGGCAGAATTGCCAATATTGGCATTGATTTTTACCAGGAAATTTCGCCCGATAATCATCGGCTCAAGCTCCGGGTGATTGATGTTGCAAGGAATCACTGCCCGTCCGGCAGCTACCTCTGCTCTTACAAATTCGGGGGTGATGTATCCTTTCGGTGTATTGGCGCCAAAGCTATTGCCCTGGTGCTGGTGGTTCATTACCTCGTGCTGGCTGCCAAGTTGTTCGTTCAATAGATCAATCTGCTGATTTTCCCTGATGGCAATGTACTCCATTTCGGCCGTTATAATGCCTTTTTTAGCATAATGCATTTGCGATACATTGGCACCTGCTTGCGCTTTATAAGGCTTGTTGGTGAAGTTAAACCGCAGCGAATCAAGCTTCTCATCAGCCAAACGCTGCTGCCCATAAAAAGAAGAAAGCACCGGAAGTTCTTCCACATCAAGCCTGTTTTTAATCCACTGCTCCCTTAAGCGCGGCAACCCTTTTTTAACATCAATAATTGCATTAGCATCGGTATATGGGCCGCTGGTATCATAAACGGTTACCGGTGGATTAGGTTCGGTTAGGCCAAAACCGTTGTGGATTTTTGTTTCTGTTAAACTGATCTCCCGCATGGCTACCTGTATATTGTGAATTTTTCCGGGAACAAAGATTTTTCGTGATGCCGGAAAAGGACTGCGGCTAATGACTTCCTGGTTTGGTGTTTTTTCTTGTTTCATGTGGTAGTTTGAATATTGAATGATTGAATGGGGATATAAGAGATGTAAAGAATGAATTGAAAATCATACATTCAGTCGTTCTTTTACCCCCCTTGCGTGGCTTTTATGAGTATAATCTGATCGCCATGACTTAACAGATGGCCAGCCCAGCCCGATTTGGGAATGATGTTTTGATTTACCGCAATGGCAAGTCCGTTGGTTTCTAAAAGTAGAACAGTAGCAAATAGCTGTTCGATGGAACAGGTTTCCTTTAGCGAATGATTCTGATTGTTTATAGTTACTTCCATAATAAAAAATTTGGAAAAACTATAGAGATTGCCCCGTATTGGGGATCGAAAAGACAGCAATGGTATTGCTTTCACTTTTCCCTTCGGCAGTACTAACTGCATCAGGTTCAAAGGGTATTTCTCAGCACGTAGGCACCCCTAAAGTTTTTTGTAAATATATAGGATTAAATTTCTAAAGCAAATAAAAAATGGTATAGATAAAATCTATATGATATGACGACTAATATAGAGATGGCACAAAAATTTTAAGGAAACAAATCTCCTGAAAATATTATCATCCGATAGCTATCTGATGACGCCCCCTTTACCGGAGTCTGTCAATAACTGTTTACGAAGGATCTTTTCCAATTAGCGTAATGTACAGAAAAGATCCCTAACTGCGTTAAGGTGACAATCGTGGTGATTAAAACACTAATTTTCATTCCCAATCTTCGCTCTCGTTCTCTCGAACAAACCTATCTTGATGCAGTGATTTTTTTACTTAGGTCCATCGCTTTCTGCATATCAGCAATTCCATATCCGAATGGAATTTCCGGTTTTCCAGCACGGTTGGCAGACTTTCTAATAACCTCCATAAGCTCCTCATTGGTAAGTTTAGGGTATGCTTGCCATAAACAGGCGGCCAAGCCACACATAATCGGACTGGCGTACGAGGTTCCACTACGTGTTTCACTGTTCCCACTCTCATTAATTACACTTGCAGTACCACCTAAAGCTACTACATCAGGCTTCATCCTGCCATCTACCGTGACGCCCCAAGAACTAAAGGCACTTATGTTCAGGTTGCTGTAAATAGCCCCTAATGTAAGTACGTGAGGGGAATCGGCAGGGGTACCTACCCAAGTGTTTTCATTCCCGGCACAGTTAACAATAAAAATGCCTTTACTAGCTGCTACATTAGCACCACGTGTTGCTAAAGCCGTTTTCCCATCCATATCTTCAAACTTATATCGCGTATATGGGTAATAAAAACCTGTAGAATAAGAAAGAGATGAGTTAACAATATCTACCCCAACACTATCGGCATATTCAATAGCATTTACCCAATAATCTTCTTCGATAGGATATTCGGTAGACTCATCTTCACTGCGCAGCAACCAGTAATTTGCTTCCGGAGCTAGTACCCACATAGTTGCCCGGCTGGTTGGTGGCCATGCATGAGGTTACCCAAATGCCATGACTGTCTACACTATAAGGATTATCATTTTCGTACACAAAAGACTTTGCCCCTTTTACATTTACATTTTTTAAAGCAGGGTTAGTTTTGAAGTTAATAAAGCCGGCATCGATCACCGCAATATCAATTCCTTCCCCTCTAAAACCTTTATTATGTAATGCCTGGCCATTATTAATATTAATATTGGTTAATGCTGAGCCATAATTTAATGATGCGCCTGGAGTACGGTTAGCACCAATTTGTGGCACATCTACATACTTAGAGGCGGTTGTTACTTCTTTTCTCTTCTTCCTTCCCACACCAGAATTACCTCTTTTACAAAGGGCAGCGCTTTGTATTTGTCGATTAAGAATTCATCTGTACAATTTACACTTACAGTGTTCAGCCATTTACTTTTAGCTACAATAGTGCCGCCCACCTGTTGTATTGCTTTTAGGTATTCGGGAGAAATTGGTAAGTCTGAAGCATCGATTGGGATGTTTCTCTTACGTCTCCGTTCAATTGCTTTTGGAGAAAGAAATGATTCTGGATTATTGATCGATAAATTCGATTGTCCTTTGTCCTTGAGCACCAAACGAAATTTATAGTCGTTGCCGTCGGTAACCACAACCTTGCATTTGGCTACGCCTTTTCCATTAACCAATGTAGCTAAAACATAGGTTTCTCCAGCGGCATCGGCCCAAACGACACCTTCATCCGTTACCCTGGCAATCCTTGGGTTCTCAGAACTCCAAACAACTGAATCAGACTCGCCAGAAAGTAAATTTTGAATTTTTACGGTTAACCTGGCACCAAAAAAACTATCGTTTGCGAGTTTTACCTCACCTGGCTCTATCGATATTGTAGTAGCAGGGATGACAGGGGTTTCTGGCACTTCTGATTTTTTACAGGCAGAAAATAAAAAGCAGAATAAAAAAGGGATGAGATAAAGGCGATGGGCGTATAAATTCATGACGAACTTTAAAAATAATAATATCTTCTACAGAAAAAGAAACTCACTTTTAAAGCTACATTCTTCTTCATAAATTTTACAAGTATAAGGTAATTGTGCGGATTGCAGACATACATAAATAAAAAAACTACTTATATAGTAATATAACACACATTATATTTATCAACCCAAGTATTCAACCTGCACGCTAATCCATCCATCCACACCTACCGCCTCATGCAAAATGCAAAACTTCCCTATAGCGGTAGAAAACACCATCAATTTACAGCCGATCTTTATTAAAATGAGTCATATAGCCTATCTTCGTTCCAAATTATTAAACCTTATACCTATGCAAACCCTGTTGGCGCTACAAAGCGGTAAACTTAAAGGAACAGTATCTTTGAAACTTTCGGAAAACCTTAAGGATTTTCCGCAGGAAATATTTGAGCTCGCCGATACACTCGAAGTGCTCGATCTTTCTTTTAATAAGCTGAGTACACTACCTGCAGATTTTGGCCGGTTAAAAAAGTTGAGGATTTTTTTCTGCTCTGAAAACCTTTTTACCGTTTTACCGGAAGTACTTGCCGATTGCCCTTTGTTGGATATTGCGGGTTTTAAATCCAATCAGATTAAAACTGTGCCTGCAAAATCCATTAATCCAAATTTGCGCTGGTTGATTTTAACCAATAATAATATCGCCGATCTACCAAAAGATATTGGGCTTTGTACACGCATGCAAAAACTGATGTTATCTGGAAACCGTTTAGCAACATTGCCCGAAGAATTGGCCAATTGCAAAAACCTGGGTTTACTTAGGATAGCAGCAAATAAACTTCATGAATTACCAAAATGGATAAGCGCAATGCCGAAACTATCTTGGATAGCTTTTTCTGGCAATAATTTTAGTAAAACCCCAGCTGTTGAAACACTTTCATTGATCAATTGGCATGATTTAGAAATCAGTCATTTGTTAGGTGAAGGTGCATCTGGCATTATCTCAAAAGCGAGCAGAACCATTGGTGATAAAACGAGTGAAGTGGCTGTTAAAATTTTTAAGGGCAGTGTAACCAGTGATGGATTACCAGAGGATGAAATGACCGCATATATTGCTGCCGGATACCATCCGGGCCTTGTTAACCTGATCGGGCAGATTGCACACCATCCTGAAGATAAGAAAGGCTTGGTGATGGATCTTATTCCTCATCATTTTTACAACCTGGGCAATCCACCGAGCCTCGAAAGCTGTACAAGAGATGTTTTCCCGGCCGGGATGCAATTGACAGAACAGCAGCTGTTAAGCATTGCCAAAACCATTGCCTCATTAGCTGCACAATTACATGGAGCAGGCATAATGCATGGCGACCTATATGCACACAATATCCTGATTGATGAGCAGGGCAGCACCTTGTTTGGCGATTTTGGCGCAGCAAGTTTTTACGATAGAACAGCTAATGAAACCGCTTTCCTGCTTGAAAGGATCGAGGTAAGTGCTTATGGTTACCTGCTTGATGACCTGTTATGTTTAGCTAAGGATACTGCAAACAAAAAAGTATTAGCCGATCTTACAGTTATAAAAGATGCCTGTTTAGACTTATTGCCATCAAACCGGCCAGGTTTTGAAGATATAGTTAACGCACTGGCAAAGATTTAGTGCCAATAAGTTGTTAGTCTGAGCTTGTCGAAAAACTTTTATGTACTTCAACAAGCTCATGATGACCATAAACTAAGTTGATTGATCTTAATTCTGCTGTTTTTTTGCCCAATCTAATCTTCGCTGGTCAGGTGTAGGGGTTACCTTAAAATTTTCAAATGTGGCGTTAAAACCTTTTCCATCCGGGCAGGCAGCCACAAGGCCAACCATTACCGGCGCATTATCTTTAAAATAGCAGGTACGGAGCATGGTATATTTTTTATCATCCAACGAATAAAAAATCTCTACGGCATCGAGCTTTCTAACCGCTTTCATCCATATAGATGTAGGCGCCTGCGGTAGCTCTACTACGCTCCAGTCGCTGGTTTTGTGCGTAACCACAGCACTCACATTTTGTTTTCCATTTACAAATTCTACACCAGCTTTTATCCATTCTTCCTCATTGATGCGCAGCATAATGCCCATTTGATCGAAGGTGGTTACATAACTACCGGTAATTTTTACCTTTACCTCAAATTCACCACCATAGGTAGCATAATAAAAAGGAGCATCATCAACAGTAAAACCATAATGTGAAATGCGCCAATAATCTGTTTTGGCCGGAACAAACATGCTGAAAGTGTTTTTATCCTTTATTTCCCACTTCTCAGGTTCATTAAACCAGTTCATTTTGGCAAGGCTTTGTGCTGCTGATTTTTGTATATTTAAGGAGAATAATACGCAGATTGCGGCTAATAATTTAAGTTTCATTTGTGTGTTTGTGATTGATTTTGTGTGTTTGTGTTTTGCAAACCTAAAGCAAGTTGTAATTTTCACAAAGGACATACATCACTATTTTATTGTGACCATTATCACGCATAGCCGGCTGATCAGATACAGGGAGTATATAAATCTGCAAGAAATATTACATTTGTTTTGTTGTACGGAAACATGGAAACAAATTTTTTAAGGGCGCATATTGATCAGATCGTTTGTTTAACAGATGAGGAATTTGCACATGCCGAATCTTTTTTCACCAGGCGGAAATATAAAAAGCACCAATATATTATTCAGGCAGGTGAAGTAAACAGCTGTGAACATTTTGTGGTGAAAGGAATTGTAAAATCTTCTTATACCGACCACGAAGGCAAAGAATATATTTTACAATTGGCCATGGAAGAATGGTGGTTTTCAGATCCTAATGCTTTTAATACCGGAACGCCAGCAACACTAAATGTAGATTGCATCGAAGACACAGAAACGCTTTCTATCTCATTCGACAACAAGGAGAAGTTATGTGCCTCCTCGAGAAAAATGGAATACTTTTTCAGGAAAAAATACACCACCGGCAATATGGCCTTGCAAAAGCGGGTGCTCGCGCTGTTGAGCAATAATGCGGGCGAGCGCTACAAACAATGGCGCAACCAATACCCAACTTTACAAAAAAGAATTTCTAAAACCCTTATTGCCTCCTATTTGGGCGTTACCAGAGAAACTTTGAGCAGATTATCAGTCTGATCAACAATGCTTAGTGCTTCTTAAATTGATTTATGACCTGGAATCTTGAGACGGAATTAAAACAAAGTGGCTGATAAAATAACAGGGGAAGCAGCTATTCATTTTTATCACATATGTAGCTAATGTACTATTTTACAGATGAATAAAACTGAACGGAAACTTTTCGGCTATCTTTTTCATATTTGTATCAGGGTATTAAACAGTTCATTTGAATTACTTCTCAATCGTCCCAATGATAATTTTAAAGTTCAATGAAACACGTTCTTCTTAAGAGCGTGTTTTTTTTATTAAAAAAGCCTTCCATTGCAGAAAGGCCTTGTGTTTAATCTAAATCGTCCCGTTGATTTAATTTTAACGTTATAAATATAGTTATCAACGCATTAACAACAAATTAAAAGGTAAAAATACCCTGATGTGGCAGTAAAATCCCTACAAAGCTAACCCTATTTTCCACAAGAAAATGCCTGAGTAAATAAAGCTGATAAGTACAAAAGATCAGCCTAAAAACACTCTACTTCCCAAAAACGCGACCAACTTTCGAGTGCTCCAAGCTTAACAATGCCTTCTTTATCTGTTAATTCCTGGTTGTGGTTAACGCCATCCGCAACGCCGCACCAAGGTTCTAAACAAACAAAAAGGAGCATCAGTAGCGGCCCAAATGCCAAAGAAAGGAAAATCTTCAAAATGAAAATGCAGTCCATAATCATTTTTGGTATTCAGCAAACTGATGCAATTACTTTGCAGGGTTTTAAAAACCAGTGCATCATTGTAAAACAGATCATGTGTAAGGTTTAACCTATGACTGCCAAGTTCAATATCCTGGGTTTCATTTGCCACCAAACCATCTTCCAACTTCCAATAAGTTAATTTCTCATCGGCGTTGAAAGCAAGATAATAATCCTCGTAAACGGTATTTGGCGTATTAGGAACCGCAAATGCAGGGTGTGCGCCTATGGCAAAATAAAAGGGATTCTGTTCCGGTATTGATTACCTCGTATGTTAAATTCAGTTTCCGATCAATCAAACGGTATTTAAGTTTCAACTCAAAATAAAAAGGATACACTTTTAAAGGTATCTTCATTTTGGGTTAAGGTAAAAGTGGCTTCAGTTTCACTCGTTTTTTCGATGTTGAAAACATGATCTCGGGCGAAACCGTGCCGTGGCAACTCATAATGCTTGCCTTGATAACTGAAATTGTTATTTTTTAATGAGCCCACTATCGGGAATAAAACCGGGCTATGCTTTGCCCAAAATTTTGGATTGGCATTCCATAAATATTCCAGATTGGTTTCCTTGCTAAATAGACCTTGAAGTTCTGCACCTTTAGCCGCCAGGCTAACTTTTATATAATCGTTTTCGAGAGTTATCATTGCCCCCTAAATTAACAAAAAGATGTACTTTAAAAACATCTTTTTTATTAATTTTGATGATCACCTTAAAATATAGTCCACGATAAAAATCTTCAACAATGGCCATTAAAATTTTAAAAAGCAAGTATCGTTCTTGCGCTGTTTATGATGTATGCAGCAGCTTCTAGCTAAATTTTAAGCTCAAAAAAGCTTAATAGCTTCTTTATTTATATTATCAAGCGCATTAAACCGCTAAAAATCAGAAAACCATGGCGATAGATTTATCAAAATTATCGAACACAAAAGTGAAAGCCGCTATAACTGCGCTACAAAAAGGAGATGAAAAAACCTGGTTTCCTTTGTTTGCCTCAGATATTGCCTTTTTTGATGATGGAAACCAGATGAAATTTAACAATTTCTTTAAAAAAGCATTGGGCCATGAGCGTTTTACCAATATAGATAAAGTTGAAAACAATGGCATGGATGTGTATGGCAACTTTCATTCCGACCAATGGGGTGATTTCAAAACCTGCTTTAAATTTCAGTTCAATAAAGAAGGAAAATTAAACAGACTGGATATCGGGCAAGCCTTCTATTAAGTTTGGAGTTGGGCGTTTTCCCTTGGATACAGCTCCAAAGTCAAAACAGCCAAGCCCAAACTGCTATCACTACCCGCGCTCTTCCCAAATACAGGCAATATTTATAATCGTTTGAACCGCCTTTTCCATATCCTGTACGCTTACCCATTCCTGTTTACTATGAAAAGCATGCTCACCTGCAAAAATATTAGGACAAGGTAAGCCCATAAAAGAAAGTCGCGATCCATCGGTACCCCCGCGGATGCTCTGCTGTTTAGCAGTTACGCCAGCCCGTTCTATCGCTTCTATTCCGTATTGAACAATTTTAGGATGTTGATCCAATATTTGTTTCATATTGCGGTATTGTGCTTTAATTGCCAAGCTATAGCTGGAGTTTGGATATTTAGCAATTACTTTTTTTACTGTTTCTTCCAAAAACAGACCGTGTGCAGCAAGTTTTTCGTCGGTAAAATCTCTGATTATAAATTGTGCTTCGGCTTCCTCCACTTGTCCGCTAATGCTTACCGGATGAATAAAACCTTCTTTTTGTGCTGTAGCTTCTGGAGTTAAAGCATCTTTCGGTAATGAATCTAAAACTTCGGCCAAAATCTTTATCGCACTCTCCATTTTTCCTTTTGCAAAGCCAGGGTGGGTACTCACGCCATAAATTTTAAGGGTAGCACCATCCGCAGAAAAAGTTTCATCTTCAATTGAACCCAATGTTTCTCCATCAATGGTATAGCCAAAATCGGCACCCAGTTTTTTTAAATCCACTTTGTCTACACCTCTTCCTATTTCCTCATCAGGGGTAAAAAAGAATTTTAATTGTTCCATGTTTTATATCAGGGTTTTTCATCAAAAAAGCAGCTGCTTCCATAATTTCTGCCAAACCAGCCTTGTTATCGGCCCCCAGTAGCGTTGTACCGCTTGCAGTAATGATATCATTCCCAATTTGGGATTTTAGATCTTTGTGCGCTGATAATTTTATTACTATTTTATTATCATCAGGCAATATGAGGTCTTGCCCTTGATACTTGTCATGGATAATCGGCTTCACGTTTTCACCACTACAATCGGGAGAGGTATCCATGTGCGAACAAAAGAATATTACAGGCAATGTTTTGGTCGAGTTTGAAGGAATGGTGGCATAAACATACCCGTTAACATCCATTTTTGCATCATTTAGCCCAATTTCCAGTAATTCCTGAACCAATTCCCTTGCCAGGTCCTTTTGCTTTTCAGTTGATGGGCAAGTAGAAGAATCTGGATCCGATTGGGTATCAATTTTTGCATATTTTATAAATCTTTGTTCTAAAGATTTGTTAAAGTTGGTGTAAGTGCTCATAATTCAAAGGTAAAAGTTATAGATATTCGATAAACATATTATTTTTGTAAAAAAACAATATGATTTTAAATTTGCTGAGAGCTACATATATATCCCTTTTGCTTGTTTTTACAGGAAGTTTTTCTTTTGCCCAATCCAATTATTTTAAAATGTCGTATGGCTTTGGAGGAGGCGTAAACAAATCATATACAGATGTATATAAAGGAAGCATTGGTTACACTGCTTACGGTGTTTTCGATTATCATATTACACCTTTTGTAACCATAGGTTTGGAAGGACAGATAGGAAGGGTTCAGGGAGGAAATGTTCAAACCGATCTGCATAACCGCCAGTTTGTAAATCAGTACTCAGCAATTTCAGCGAATGTAAAATTGATGCTTGGCGAAGTTGTAGATTACGATAAAAGTGAATTTCTGTACAACATCAGAGGCTTGTATGCTGGCGTAGGTATAGGTGTTGTTAACAATAACATTACCGATATTGTGCGTTATAAACCACTTTGGGCAGCTTACGAACCAGGTTATGGCCCCTTTCCGGGAGAAAATAAAAGCCTGAACCTTTTGGTGCCTTTAAACTTCGGTTTTAATTATTATATCAATGATGGTTATGGCTATATGCGGTACATCATCAATATCAATGCGCAATCTAACTTTACATTCGGAGAAGGTTTGGATGGTTATAACGATTCGAGCACCAAGTTTAAAAACTATTCTCCGGATGTTTACAATAGCTATACCATCGGCTTTAAGTACATGTTCGGAAAGATTAAAGTTTACCATAAAACGCTTTAATAAGCATTTCATTTCTTAGATTTAAAGCATGAGAAAATTCTTCGTGTTTTGTTTGCTCGCTATGCGACTAAAAGCAACTGCACAGAAAACCCCTTTCGAATTAAGTGGTAAAACCGAAACCACAACTTATCATGCAGCGATAGCTTACTACGAAAATCTGGCTAAAACTTATCCTGAGGCCCGGCTCCTTACCTATGGCAATACCGACTTTTGCAAACCATTGCATTTATTGGTGTTATCACATGATCAGGTTTTTGACCCATCAGCGATTAAAAAAAGCAATAAAAGAGTTTTATTGATCAATAACGGAATCCACCCCGGAGACCCCGAAGGCATAGATGCATCAATGATGCTGGCCCGCGACCTGCTAAAGGGAAAAAAACTTCCAAAAGACGTGGTCATCTGTATTGTTCCACTCTATAATATTGATGGCAGTTTTAACAGAAGTGGCACTTCTAGAGCAAACCAAAATGGCCCCATTGCTTATGGCTTTAGGGGGAACAGTAAAAATCTAGACTTAAACCGCGATTTCATTAAAACTGATTCAAAAAACTCAGCGGCTTTTCAACTCATTTTTAATATCTGGCAGCCCGAAATTTTTGTAGATACCCATACCAGCAATGGCGCAGATTACCAATACGTTATGACGCTTATTCCTACCCAGAAAGATAAGCTGAACCCAATACTTTCCGGATATTTAACGCAAACTTTGTTGCCAGATCTTTACAAAGGGATGGAGAAAATGGGCTACCCGATGATCCCTTATGTAAATTCGATCGGAGAAACCCCGGAAACGGGAATAACAGGATTTATTGACCCGCCACGTTATTCAACAGGATATACAACCCTGCACAATACCATTGGTTTTATGCCTGAAACGCATATGTTAAAATCATATGATTTACGTGTGGATGCCACCTATAAATTATTGCAAAATTATATTGGGATAATAGCACGCGATGCCAAAATTATCGGCGAAAATAAACGCAAGGCAGATGAAATAGTCAGTACACAAAAAGAATTTCCTTTAGATTGGAAGTTGAACAAAAGCGAAGTAAACGACCTTACTTTTAAAGGCTTTGAGGCGGGGCAGAAGCCAAGCACTATAAGTGGTGCCGACCGTTTATTTTACGACCGCAACAAACCTTACACCAAAACCATTAAAGAATGGAATAAGTTTGAACCCGCCATTGTTGTACAAAAGCCTGTTGCCTATATTATACCAAAAGCATGGGACCGTGTAATTGCTTTGCTAAAACTGAACAATGTTAAGGTGCAGGAGCTGAAAGCAGATCAGAAAATTGCTGTGGAAAGTTATTATATCGGCGATTTTAAAACCGGAACAAGGCCTTACGAAGGGCATTACCTTCATTCAGGAGTAAAGGTTAACCCTGTGCTACAAAACCTGCAATACTACACCGGCGATTTTGTAGTGTACGTTAATCAACCCAGTAACCGTTATATTGTAGAAACATTGGAACCACCGCCACTGATTCATTTTTTAACTGGAACTTTTTCGATTCTGTTTTAGATATGAAAGAACATTATTCTGCTTATGTTTTTGAAGATACGGCAACGGAACTGCTTAAAAACAATCCGGATTTAAAAAATAAGCTGGAAGCAAAAAAAGCTTCAGATCCCGAATTTGCAAAGAACGGTGCCGCACAACTTGACTTTGTGTATAAAAATTCTGATTATTACGAAAAAACACACAATAGATACCCGGTAGCCCGTTTGGTTACAGCTTTAAAACTTGATTTAAAATAACCCAATGGAATACTTTAATATTGCACCCGTTGCCTCGGTAATTTTTGTTTTTACCATTATTACAAGCCTGTACGCTTTCTACGACCATTCAATCTATGGAAAGTTTATGCTGCATCCCTACACGGTATCAAAAGGACAAAATGTGTATACTTTAATCACCAGCGGCTTGGTACATGCCGATTGGATGCACCTGTTTTTTAATATGTTTACCTTTTATGCTTTTGCTTTTACGCTAGAGCGCTTAATGGGGAGCTGGCAATTTGGTTTATTGTACTTCTTGGGATTAATATTAAGTGATTTACCTACTGTAATTAAACATAAAGATAATTTCAACTATAATAGTCTGGGTGCTTCAGGGGCAATCAGTGCAGTGCTTTTTAGTTATATCTTATTTAATCCGATGTCTAAAATTTATATCATGTTTATTCCGATTGGAATCCCTGCTGTAGTTTTTGGAATTTTATATCTAATTTATTGTGCTTATGCATCCCGCAACTCAAGAGATCACATCAACCACGATGCACACTTTTTTGGTGCCTTAACGGGATTGATTTTCACCATTATATTCGTTCCGGGTATTTTGCAAAATTTTATTGCGATGTTAACAGGAGGAAGATAATATCCTTTAGGAAGAATCGTCATTCCCCTGAAAACGGGAATCCTTTGCGATATATGATGGATTTCTCCGCACGCGACGGTCAAGCTGAATTTATTTCAGGATGTTTCATATTAATAGGCCCTGAATTGATTAGCCCGCAGCAGGTAAAAAAGGATTCTCAAAGAAACTCATCGAGCTCATCAGGATTTTTAATAATTTCGAACACCACATAACCCCATGGTTTCCAGAAATTCTCCAGCACCTGCGCATATATTTTATGTTGCCATACATCAAAAAGCGGTTTGGTCATGTTTCCGCGTAATGGCATTGCTTCGATGTAAGTGGTACCCTCAACAGGCATAAAAGTATATTCGGGTAAACGGTTAAAAAGATAAGCCGAGTAATAAAAACGCGCACTAAGTTCTTCAAATTGCTCGGCCGTTAATGCTTTACCCGCTATTTCATTAATAATATCCTGATGGTAACGTTTATTGGTTCCGTTATCCTGTAAACAGGCAATAATGCCAAAATCTTTCATTTTCAATGAGAAAGTCAATGTATTTATCTCATCGCGGAAACTGAATGGCGTTTCTCCGTTTTCTAATTTCACTACCGTGATAGACCATGGTGAAAAATCTTCAAATTCCAGACTGGTATACAGGTTCTGCATCATGAAATTGAGGTTGGCAAATTTCATCATTAATGATTGCGACATATTCAATCCATCGGCAGTCATCTCTTTGCGCAAAGCAGAGTGCATTTCGATATATACAAAACCATATAAAAACTTGCCGATCCAATTAAAAAGATCAAGTTCTGGCAATGCGGATACCGCATCATAGCCTTTTGCAAACGCAGCTTCAATCTTATCTTCCAACGGCGTTAAAAACTGTTCATTAACCTCGCTGTTTACCGGAATAACCAAAGTGTTGTACGAACGGATACTTTCATCCAAAAACTGGATCTGCTCTTCGCCACTTAAACCAGCTTGCTCCAACAGCCATTTAGGGATTAACGGAACCTGCAAAACAGGCGAATTGAACGTTTTGCCACTTAAAAAGCAGATTTTATATAAAAAATCGAAGTTTTGGAAAGGATTGTATAAGCCGGTATTCATCGGTACAATATTAGCCATTATATTTTTAGGGCCTTGTACCGATAATACATTTTAACGAAAGGATTACAACAGAACCAATTTTCAAGGCTCGCTTTAGCCAAGGAATATAGCGAGTTCCATTTCGTTGTTATTTAATGAGAAAACTTCGCTTTAAATTTGTCATCCTGAGGGTTAATTTATCGTATAAAAATCAAAATAAGTAACAGAAGCACTTAAAAGATTAATCTCCTCAGGTTATCTTCATTGCAAGAAGGCTTTTTCAGCCGAGGAAGCAATCTTTATGGCAAGAATCATTAGCATTAAAGATTGCTTTGTCGTTCCTCCGTGCAATGACAACCTTTCTTAACAGATCTGTTAATGTTAGCCTATCGAAACACCTTAAAGCATATTTAAGAAAGTCCTTCGACAAGCCCAGGTTGACCAATTTTTGGTCTCTTTGAAAAGAACGCAATGCTAATAATTATTATAATAATAACTAATATCATCAACCAACTGGCTGTAAATCGGCTTTGTAAATTCTAAAAACAAGGCACTTGGTGGTGGAGGCAGTATTTCTTTTCTCCTGGTAATGGCCAGTTGTTGTTTACTTAATGCCCTGTCGTCTCCTTTATAGCTTGCCCAGCTGTCTTTCCAAATATATGTTCCCGGAAATTTCTGTTGGCGTACAAGTTTCCTCGTTTTCCAATCGGTTATGCTTCATATCCAACAAACCCGAAGACGATATATTTTTTTCAAAAATGCTTAATGTGGCTTTTACAGTGCCGTAAACCGGCTTTTTTATCGCGGGTTTCACCAATTACCACACTATCACGTTTTAGCTTCTCAACCCTTTCTTTAACATAGGTTTGCCCCACCACAAAATCATCAAAATTTAAACTCAATACCTGATCGGGAACAATTTTCTGCTCAGTGGCCTGTGTTTCGCCATAAAATATTACAAACTTATTCTTGGCGTAACTTCCAATAAACTGATCAATCTGTTGCTGAAAATAATCGGCACTTAACTTATACATACCGCTGTTTACAATAATCGGCTGCACTACTACCCTGGCAACAGCTGCCCAATAGGCATCTTCCATTTTGGTTTTGGCATCCTTGTAATCCGCCTGTAGGTTTTGTGTTTTCTCAAATTCGTAATATGCCTTTTTAGCCGCCTGGCGATTATTTTCCCTCAAATAACCTAAACCGGAATTATATCGTGCTGCTGCGGCATTATATTTACTATCGGCAAGCTCGTTAAGGTACTTTGAAGGACTTGGAACTATGGTTAAGCAAGCCGGGCAACTATTAATGTCATCAGCCAATTGATTGATTTTTTGATAATCATACATTACCGATTCCCATCTGAAGAGATCGTTTGACATTTTTGCTTCTTCAATTTTCCTTAAATGATCCTGCAGGGCTAAATCGTATGCCGATTTTAATACCTCCCTGGCTTCGCTGTTTTTTGGCGAGTTTTGTAGCCTGCTCACCGCTTTTGCAACAGAAGCATCATAATCACCCTTTTGCAGGGCTTTTTTTCCTGTGGTACATCCTCCAATAATTATTAAGGATAAATAAATTAAATACCGTAATCTTGAATTGTTTTTCATGGCAGTGGTAGTTGCGTTAATAACAAAGATAATTTCCCAAACGATAATTGCCCTATTTATTTAGAAGACGATTGATAATGAAGATTAGTTGCAAGCAATTTGAATTAGAATTAAAACATCCTTTTTCGATATCGAAATTTACCCGAACCAGTACACCTTTAATGTTACTAAAGGTAGAACACGAGGGTGTAACAGGTTATGGAGAAGCCTCCATGGTGCCTTATATGGGCGAAAGTTATGAAAGTGCTGCGGCCTTTCTAAGCCTTGTAGATTGGAATAACATCCGGTTCCCTTTCAATTTTGAAGAAATTATTGCCTACCTGGATAGCCTTGCACCTGGTCAGCCAGCAATTAAAGCCGCCATGGATATCGCCCTTAATGATATCCAGGGGAAACTTTTTAACAAACCCTGTTACCAAATTTATGGCGCTGAACCAGCTAAAATGCCGGTAACTTCTTATACCATCGGGATTGATACTCCGGAGGTAATCCGCGAAAAACTGAAAGATGCTGAAGCCTTTAAAGTTATCAAGGTTAAATTGGGAAGGGATAACGATCAGGAAATTATCAACACCATCCGTAGCATGACCAATGTGCCCTTGTATGTAGATGCAAACCAGGGATGGGCGGATAAAATTAAAGCTATAGACTTAATTTATTGGTTACATCAACAGGGTGTGGTACTAATTGAGCAACCGATGGATAAAAACAACCTTGATGGAAATGCCTGGTTAACCGAACGTAGCCCGATCCCTCTGTTAGCCGATGAAGCGGTACAGCGTTTGGCCGATATGGATAAACTAAAAGGGGCCTACCATGGCATAAATGTTAAACTGATGAAAAGCTGCGGCATGTACGAAGGCCATCAAATGATTTTGAAGGCACGATCTTTTGGGATGAAGGTGCTGATCGGCTGTATGAGCGAAACCAGTTGTGCTACGTTAGCTGCAGCCGCTTTGGCCCCAATATGCAACTGGGCTGATTTGGACGGGCCTTGGCTGACCAAAAATAATCCTTTTACAGATCCGGCTTTTGAAAACGGCAGGTATATTTTAAATGATCTGCCTGGTTTAGGCCTGGAGGGTATTACTTCTGATCTTTTTCCTTAAAGCTTTTTCTGATGTCTTTGGTAAGCTGATACTTGAAGTAAAACAGGCAACAGGTAACCCCCACTAAAAATCCGGCAGGAAGATATTTATGGTTATTGTAACACCAAACCAATCCGAAAATAGAAAGGATTATGGCTAAATTATAAAAGATATTTAATGCAAATTTTTTACCCACAACTGGAAGGTTTATATTATAAAAGAATTAATAATGAGCAGGTAGCAATAACCAATTATCAAACCAGTATAGCAAAAAACAAAGGTTTAATTCGCGATTTGCAAAAGTTTGATAATTGGAATTTGTTTATTGGTTATCCTTAATAAACTGGCATGCTTGGATCAAAAGCTTCCTGCCAGGCTAAAATACCACCTTTTAAATTATAAAGATTGTCGAATCCGTATTGTTGCTCCAACTGCATTACAGCTGCCGCACTTCTTTTTCCACTACGGCACTGAATAATTACAGGTTTATCTTTAGCCACCTTATCAGCCTCAATTAAAATTCCACCCAAAGGGATATTCTCCCCTTCAAGGTTCGAAACTTCGTATTCAAATGTTTCGCGAACATCAATCAATTGAAAATCTTCTTTATTATCGATTTTCTCTTTTAGTTCCTGTACCGATATTTCTTTCATTTTATTAAATGTATTTATGCAAATATAGGAAAATCAATTTTACCCTTCCCATCAAAAAAATGCCATAAAATTTTGCCAAAAACTGTAACAACTTAAACCCTTAAGCGTTTAATTATAAATAGTTATAAATGGACAAACTGAACCGTTTCTTTTGGTTTTGCTCTGGCGCTCATATACCGACACTGGAAAAATATCCTTCAGAACAAAATAAATATACAGGCATTGGTGCCACCATCTTCTTTACGGGCTTATTTGCAGCACTTTCTGGCGGTTACGCCATGTATTTTGTATTTAAAGGCGATGATCTGGCCGTAATTTTTGCAATCATTTTCGGGTTTTTATGGGGAGCTGCCATTTTTAATATGGACCGCTACATCGTATCGAGCATTAATAAAAGCGCAACTACCAATAAACAGCTGCTACAGGCAACACCACGTATTTTGCTGGCCATAATGATTGCGTATGGTAATATCAAGACCGATTGAGCTTAAAATTTTTGATAAGGAGATTAAAGAACGGTTAAAAGTGAGTTACCTTAATGGCCAGCGCGCTAAAATTGATACTTTAAACAAAGCTTTCGAGAAAAAATACCAGGTAGAATTTGGCAGATTAAACCAACAAAAAGCCACAAGAGATTCGCTCGAAAAAGGCATCAAGGCAGATAGGCAAAAACTGAATTTTGAGATTTTTGGCAATAAGACAACAGAAACATCAGGAGTGATGGGGTATGGCCCATATGCTAAACGCAAAGAAACCGAAATTGCACAACGCACAACAGAATTAGATTCACTTAAGGCCGCCATCAATAAATCTGAAGGTTTTGTAGATAAACGTAAAGAATTTGATGGTTTGCTTACCGAAAAATTATACACCAAAAAACAACTGGATAGCTTATCGGATATTGCCGGCTTTGCAGATCGAAACTGGGCCTTAGGGCAGTTAAAATTTAATGTTGATGGCTCGCGCGATAACAATACCGCAATGGCAGTTACCTTTATAGGCCTGCTGTTTATCTTTTTCGAATGTTTACCCGTATTTGTAAAGCTAATGAGTGCCCGTGGACCGTATGACTACGCGATTTCCGACGGCGATGAGGTATCGATCTATCATTCTAAAAAAGACAAAGATTTCCACTTCGAAGTTGCCGATAATATTCACGAAACCAGGGTAGATTCAGAATCATCGAAAAAGAAAGAAATAATTAAGGGAAAAGCTTATCGCGATCTGGAAAAACACGACTGGGATAGTGAGGGATAATTGACAATGTAGAAGGAAAGATGTAAAGAAAAAAAGGTTAATGGCCTGATGGTTCACAAGTCATGGTCTGGAAAACCATCTGCTATAAACAATTAACCTGAAAACCATGAACCACCTGGCTATCAACCATGGACTATATATCCAGAAACCCAAAAATATTTTTCCTCAAAGCATTTCACCTCAAACATCTTACATTTTTCCTTAAATTGCTGCCATATTCCCGAATTATGAAGAAATTTTTAGATGCTGCAATATTAAGTCTTTTATCGCTCACGGCATTCGCACAGAATGAGATCAGTTATACGGTTTCATTTCCAAATGCGATCCACCATGAGGCAGAAATCAGTATGTTCATTCAAAATGTTCCAGCAGGGGCACTAAAGGTTAGGATGAGCAGATCCTCGCCAGGCCGTTATGCCACACATGAATTTGGAAAAAATGTTTATCATTTAAAAGCCTTTAACGAAGCAGGCAAACAGCTGAACATCAAACAATCAGCCGGTGATGTATATGAGATTCCTACTCACGGCAGTAGCGTAAAAATAACGTATACACTTTTTGGAAACTGGATTGACGGAACTTATGCAGGTTTTGATGAAACCCATGCCCACATGAATATTCCGGCAACATTCGCTTTTCCGGTAGGTATGGATAGCAGACCGCGACTGGTGAAATTCAATTATGCCGAAAAACAGAACTGGAAAGTAGCCACACAGCTTAAACCAATGGGCAACGGAACTTATTTTGCACCCAACCTTCAATATTTTATGGATAGCCCGAACAGAAATTGCCAACTATAAAACAGCAAGCTGGAAGGTGCAAAATACTGAACGGAAAGCAACAAACCATTCATTTAATTACGCACGCTAACGACGATCAAAAAACCGTTGACAATTATGCAGAAATGCTTAAAAAAATGGTCGATGAACATTTGGCCGTTTGGGGAGAATTCCCAACCTATGATTACGGTAATTATTATTTTCTGGATGATGTATATCCTGAGAATGCGGGTGATGGCATGGAGCATAGAAATTCTACTTCCATTGTACAACGCACACCGAAGATTGAAGGTTATGAAGCTAACCTGCTGGGAACTTTTTCACATGAATATTTCCACAGTTGGAATGTAGAACGGTTAAGGCCGAAAACCCTGGAACCTTTTAATTTCGAACATGCCAACATGAGCGATGAACTTTGGCTGGCCGAAGGTTTTACGCAATATTATGGCAACTTACTCTTTAACCAGGGCAGGATTAAAAACTGTAGATAATGCCGTGCAAACTTTTAACGGCCTTGTAAATGCTGTTTTGCTTTCGCCAGGTGCAAAGAATTTTTCGCCGATCGAAGCCAGCCGATATGCCGTATTTGCCGATGCTGGTGTAGCAATTGATCAAACCAACAAAGGCAACATCTTTACTTCATATTATACCTATGGTGCAGCAACAGCATTGGCACTTGATCTTCGCTTAAGAACCGAATTTAAGCTCACACTTGATGATTATATGCGCGCCCTATGGAAAGCTTATGGTAAACCGGAAATTGCTTATACCGTTCCTGATTTAGAAAAAACCTTAGCTCTTTTAACTAAAAACCCCGCTTTTGCTGCCGACTTTTTTAAAAAGTACATCTACGGAACAGATAAGAATGACTATGCCAAACTGCTTTTAAATGCAGGCCTTGTTTTGCAGAAAGCAAGCCCTAACAAAGCCTATACCGGTTTGGGTAGAATTAATGCTGTAGAAGGAAAGCTTATCCTGGGGCAAACACTCATAGGCACACCCGCTTATCAGGCAGGTTTGGATGTTGATGATGTGTTGTTAACCATAGATGGCGAAACGTTAAAAGATCCGGCCGCCCTTGCAACACTTACCGATGCGCACAAACCAGGAGATGTATTAAAGGTTACTTATCTTCACCGCGGAGAAGAGAAAGCAACCCAATTAACCCTGACCGAAAACCCATCTTTAGAAATCGTCCCGATCGAAAAAACAGGCGGAAAGTTAACCCCTGCTATGCAGACTTTCAGAGATAAATGGTTATCATCGCAGGTAAAATCTAAATAAAACTAACTAATACTTATTATACATGAAGAAAATATTCCTTTTTACCATTGTCGGTTTGGCAAGTTTGCAGCTGAAAGCGCAAAACATCGATAAAATTATCACGCGCGAGTATACCGACCATCTGATTAAAACTTTAAGTGCAGATGATATGCAGGGGCGTGCAACATTTACCCCGGGCATTGATAAGGCCGCAAGCTTTATCGAATCTGAGTTTAAAAAAATAGGTTTACAGCCTTTAACAGGTGAAAAAACTTTCCGCCAGAGTTTTAACAAATACCAGGTAGCCATTCAAAACACAAGTGTTAAAATCGATGGACAGGAAGTTGCTCCAGAAAACCTGATTGTTTCCGGAGTTACCACCGAAAGTATTTCACTCGATAAATCGAATGCTACTGTTGTTAAGCTTGATCCGGAAAAGGCATTCGTACCACAGCTTAGGGCGATGATGGGTGCAGAGAAAAATCAGATCGTTTTAGTTGACAGCAAATTTGCTGACTTGTTTAACCGTTACAAAAGTTATTTCGGTAAACCTGCAACCGTTGATGAAAAAGACGTTAAAGCAACTACAAGCGCCGTACAGGTTTTTGTTTTAGGTAAAGATGCTGCCACCGATTTTTCTGCAACATTTAAAAGTAAGGTAACTAAAATGCCTTTATTTAATGTTGCGGGCGTAATTCCAGGTAAATCAAAGGCAAAAGAAATTGTGGTTTTCTCAGGTCATTATGATCATTTAGGTTTTTTGAAAGCTGTAGATGGTGATAGCATTGCCAATGGCGCGGATGATGACGCTTCGGGTACTACGGCCATGATTGCCCTTGCCAAGTATTATAAAGCGCAAAAAAACAATGAGCGTACCCTGATTTTCGTTGCCTTTACAGCCGAAGAAATTGGTGGTTTTGGAGCGAGATATTTCTCAGAAAAATTAAATCCTGATGATGTTGTAGCCATGTTTAACATAGAAATGATCGGTAAAGATTCGAAATTCGGAAAAAATACTGCATTTATAACCGGTTATGAAAGATCTGATTTCGGTAAGATTTTACAGAAAAACTTAGCTGGAACCGAATTTACGTTCCATCCAGACCCTTATCCGGATCAGAATTTATTTTACAGAAGTGATAATGCCACTTTAGCTGCCTTAGGTGTTCCGGCACATACCATCAGTACCGATAAAATCGATATTGATAAGTTGTACCACAGTGTTAAAGATGAATACAGCTCTTTAGATGTTGAAAACATACTTTCTACCATCAAAGCAATTGCTAAAAGTGCTGTAACCATAGTTAACGGAACAGATACCCCAACAAGGATACCGAAGTTGAAAAAATAAAAAGGTAGTAGTTATAAAACGGTCGTCATTCCCGCGCAGGCGGGAATCGTAATGCAGTAAGCTTTAAGATTCCCAATCAGGTTGGGAACGACGAGCCGTACGATACAACTCCAACAAAAAATGGCCAGTGAAAAATCACTGGCCATTGCTATTTTTATAAATTCAGTAAGTGGATTACTTACTCAAATACATCGACTTATCTTTGTACAGCTTACGGAAGTAAGGATCTTCTAAATCTTTAATGAAGCGGATTGCTTCACCTGTGGATTTCATTTCAGGACCTAATTCTTTCGCTACCTCCAGGGAATTTCTCGTAAGAGAAAACCGGTTCTTTAATTGCGTAACCTTCTAGTTTACGAACAATCGTAAAATCTTTCAGTTTTGCCACACCCAACATAATCTTCGCTGCGATATTGATGTATGGTACATCGTAAGCTTTTGCGATGAAAGGAACCGTACGCGATGCCCTAGGGTTTGCCTCGATTACATAAACTTTCTCATCTTTGATAGCGAACTGGATGTTTAACAAACCTCTCACATCTAAAGCTTTTGCAATTTTGATCGAGTATTCTTCCATTGCTTTAGTTACAGTTTCTGATAAGCTGAATGTTGGTAACACTGCAAATGAATCTCCTGAGTGGATACCTGCTGGCTCAATGTGTTCCATCATACCTACAATGTGAACATCCTCACCATCAGAAATCGAATCAGATTCCGCTTCTTCTGCTCTATCCAGGAAGTGATCGATCAATACGCGGTTTCCTGGTAAATCGCCCAGTAACTTCACTACTGCTTTTTCTAGGTCTTCATCGTTAATTACGATGCTCATGCCTTGTCCACCCAATACATAACTCGGACGAACCAGTACCGGATAACCTACCTCATTTGCCACAACAATTGCTTCTTCAGCATTTTCAGCGACACCATATTTTGGATAAGGAATATCCAATTCTTTCAACAAATCAGAGAAACGGCCGCGATCTTCGGCGATATCCATGTTTTCGAAAGATGTTCCGATGATCTTGATGCCTTTTTCGGTTAGTTTCTCTGCCATTTTCAAAGCAGTTTGACCACCCAATTGAACGATTACGCCAAGAGGTTTCTCAAGCTCGATGATTTCACGAACATGTTCCCAAAATACCGGCTCGAAGTATAATTTATCGGCCATGTTAAAGTCTGTAGAAACCGTTTCAGGGTTACAGTTAATCATGATGGCCTCGAAACCCGTTTCCTTTGCAGCCAATAAGCCATGTACGCAAGAGTAATCGAATTCGATACCCTGACCGATACGGTTAGGCCCTGATCCCAATACAATTACCTTTTTCCTATCAGACGGAACAGATTCGTTCTCTTCTTCAAAAGTAGAGTAGTAATATGGTGTTTTGGCAGGGAATTCCGCAGCACAAGTATCCACCATTTTATATACCCTGTTGATTCCTAAAGCTTTACGGCGATCGTAAACTTCATCTTCGGTAACATTGCCCAACAACCAGGCGATCTGAATATCAGAGAAACCTTTTTGTTTAAGCGTTACGAAGAAATCCTGAGGGATATTGTTTAAGGAATATCTTTTTAATTCAGTTTCAAGCAAAACAAGTTCTTGAATCTGGTTTAAGAACCATTTATCAATTTTAGTAACCTTACGGATCGATTCCAAAGGCACACCCATTGTCATGGCATCTTTTATTAAAAACAGACGGTTCCATGAAGCGTGCAGTCCAGGCCATCCATAATTTCGTTGATGTTGCGGTTTTGTCTGCCATCGGCACCTAAACCTGCGCGGTTAATTTCTAAACTCTGACAAGCTTTTTGCAATGCTTCGATAAAAGTACGGCCGATCGCCATAACCTCACCTACAGATTTCATTTGTAAACCCAGCTCTTTGTTCGCTCCTTTAAATTTATCAAAGTTCCAGCGTGGTACTTTAACAATTACATAATCCAAAGTAGGCTCAAAATATGCCGAAGTTGTTTTGGTAATCTGATTTTCAATTTCATCAAGGTTGTAACCGATTGCCAGTTTTGCAGCAATTTTTGCAATTGGATATCCTGTTGCCTTACTTGCCAATGCTGATGAACGTGATACACGCGGGTTAATTTCGATGGCGATAATTTCGTCATTTGCCGGGTTAACCGAAAACTGAACATTACATCCACCTGCGAAGTTCCCGATTGCACGCATCATTTTAATCGCCTGGTTACGCATATCCTGGTAACAGCGGTCTGATAAAGTCATAGCAGGTGCAACAGTGATCGAATCTCCTGTATGGATACCCATTGGGTCGAAGTTTTCGATCGAGCAGATAATGATCACGTTGTCGTTGCTATCTCTTAACAACTCCAACTCATATTCTTTCCAGCCTAAAACAGCTTTTTCAACCAATACTTCGTGTGTTGGTGAAGCTTCCAAGCCACGTTTTAAAGCGGCATCAAATTCTTCTTTTTTGTGCACAAAACCACCACCAGAACCACCTAAAGTATATGAAGGGCGGATTACCAATGGATAACCGATTTGTTGTGCAGCTTCTTTACCTTCTAAAAATGAGTTGGCAATTTTCGATTCAGCAACACCTACGCCGATATCAACCATTAACTGGCGGAAAGCTTCGCGGTTTTCTGTTTTTTCGATTGCCGCAACATCCACACCAACAACTTTTACACCGTATTTTTCCCAAACACCGCGTTCTTCAGCCTCTTTACAAAGGTTTAGTGCGGTTTGCCCTCCCATTGTAGGAAGTACTGCATCAATTCTAGGTAAATCTGCAGAGTCGATATGCTCCTGTAAAATAACCTCTATTGAATCAACAGTTAACGGGCACAGGTAAACATGGTCACCGATAACCTTATCCGTCATGATGGTAGCCGGATTGGAGTTGATAATGGAAACGGTAATTCCTTCTTCTTTTAAAGAAAGTGCCGCTTGCGAACCCGAGTAATCAAATTCACAGGCTTGGCCAATAATAATTGGTCCAGATCCGATAATCAGTACTGAGCGAATGGAAGTGTCTTTAGGCATGATAAAGCTTAAACAATAATTAAAATTCTAAAGTATTGGTTCCTATTGAAACCTTGAAAGCAACGAGATTTTGTGCTTGTATGAAGAAAAAATCCCAACTGTTCTGTCGGGATGCAAAGATACACCTTTAGAAGTATTTTAAGCGGATTTTTTTAAAATAAAAAAGAGGGTTTACAAAGCCCTCTTTATAAATTTTTCTTTTGCTGAAAAGCCTACTGCTGTAATTTTATTTCGCCTAAATCTGTAGTGGCACTATCTTTTACGGCCACCTTTTCTATCACGGCATCTTTATATGGCGCGTTAGCTTTAATTACCACCGTATAAACGCCCTGTTTAAGGTTGGTAAAAGTAAAAACACCTTGATTCACCTGAGCGCTAAGCGTGTCTGTGGAAGCTACAAGAGAAACCGATGAAGCAGCATCCACCGGAGTAATTTTTCCAATTATCCCACCAAGTTTAACATTTGTAAAAGCAATCGCTCCCAATGCAAATACAATTATTAGTGATAATGCAACACATAATTTTTTCATGGTATAACGTTTTAGCTGTTGATGTCTTAAATAAATAACACCATTTTGCCTAAATAGTTTTAAATAATGAACACTCAGATTACGCACTGTACTATAAATTATACACGAGTGTACACACTGTATATGCAATAGTTACATAAATGTTAATTAGTGTTAAAAGAAATATGCAAATGTAGCCCTACACGTCAGAATTAAGTCACGAAGTTGTGATGAGCCTATTATTGGCAATAATGTTGTAATAAGCTCAACATATATGCGTTTTGTATATACTTTAGACATTGTTCTAAAGCTTCCTCCGCGGCTTAGTTACCCGCTATGAGGATTTCTTCATAAATAGTTTGTTTGGTTTATTATCCGGTTAGAGGAGCCCTCCTCAACCGGATTTTTTCTTTTAAGGCATTTTCTTTTACATTTGATTGTATTCAGAAAAATATCGTGAATAAAAATATCAAAAAGATTGCAATTGTTGGCCCGGAAAGTACGGGAAAATCTACCATATCTCAATTACTGGCAAAGCATTACCATGTATCATGGGTGCCGGAGTATGCCCGTTATTATTGCGAAAATTTAGTAACGGATTATACCTTACAGGATGAAATAAATATGTATTACGGACAGGTAGCTTTGGAAGATGCCATTTTAGTGACTACGCTTAGCAACTTTATTATTTGCGACACCACTTTTGTTACGGTGAAAATCTGGAGCGATGAGGTACTTGGCGAAACTCCGGAAGTTGTTTTAAAAGCTTTGCCAAAAAGACCTTATGATCTTTATCTTTTAATGGATATCGATTTACCATGGCAAGATGATCCGCTACGCAATTTCCCGGAGAAGCGAGAATATTTTATGCAAATTTGGCATAAAGAACTGCAGGCACTAAACGCCAATTATAAAGTTATTGGTGGCTTAGGAAATGAAAGGCTTGCAAATGCAATTACGGCAATTGATGATTTTTTAGGTTTATAAGAAATAAATAGTTCTTGTTCAAATTCATGATTGTTTCGAAATTGCCAAAAGTACAGAACAACTCATTTCTCATTAATAAAAAACGTTTTTCTTTTTAGGAAACGAAAGGACAGCATTTCATAGGTGCTGCAGCCCCGCCATCCGCTAATTCCGATAAAGGATCAGAACCGCTTCTGTCGGGTTTATTTAACAGCGGTTTGTTTCAGGGCACAAAATTTTCCTAAATAAACCCGATTGTATGGAAAAGCTTCCGATTCTTCATCGGAACTCGTACCAGAAAGCGGGACTGAAATGGCCAAGACCACAGAACCACTCCTTTCCCATCAACAATAAAACGTTTTTTTTGGAAACGAAAGGACAGCATTTGATAGGTACTGCAGCCCCGCCATCCGCTAATTCCGATGAAGGATCAGAACCGCTTCTGTCGGGTTTAGTTAACAGCGCGGTTTGCTTCAGGGCACAAAATTTCCCTAAATAAACCCGATTGTCAGGGGAGAGCTTCCGATTCTTCATCGGAACGCGTACCAGAAAGCGGGACTGAAATGGCCAAAAGCACAGAACCACTCCTTTCCACGGTCTAAAATCTCAAATCTTACATTTTACAGTCAATTTTGCCCTATTGACTCACAATTAATCAAAAAACCCGTTTATTCTTAAATATTTTCTACATTTGCAGCATCATTAGGGGTGCCTTGTTTAATAAACACAAAAACAGGCTGAGAACATACCCATTTTATATGTGAAAGGTAAAAGATAAAAGCATTTGGTAAAAACCGAAACTTGAATCTCCTAACCATTAACCTTATAAATGCACCTGATCCGGGTAATGCCGGCGTAGGGATTGGAGTTATGGAAGTTTAACTGAAATCGGGGAAACCCCTTTTTCCGATGGGTTTAACTAAAAACAATACAATTGAAAAATTTATTTTTTGCAGCACTTGTTGCAATGTTGCCTTTTATCGCATCGGCACAGAATTCTGTTACTGGTAAAATAACAGATCAAAACCAGCAACCGCTTCCGGGTGCAACCGTAAAATTGAGAAATCAAAAAACCGCGGTAGTAAGTGATGCTTCCGGAAATTATACTATTACGAACCTGGTTAATGGAAAATATACCATTGTAGTAAGTTATATAGGCTATAAAACAACCGAAAAAGCAGTTGAAATTAAGCAAAGTACGGTATTGGATTTCTCACTCGCTCCTCAGAATTTCCTTGCCGATGAAGTAATTGTTAGGGCAACGCGGGCGACAGAAAAATCGGCGACCACCTATAAAAACATTGGCAAAGAGGAGATCCAACAGAATAACTTCGGACAGGATTTGCCTTTTATTCTTCAAAATACACCAGGTGTGGTGGTCAACTCTGATGCTGGTGCGGGCGTAGGTTATACAGGCATCCGGATCCGCGGGAGCGATAATAGCCGGATCAATGTAACGGTTAACGGTATTCCGATTAACGACAGTGAAAGCCAGGGTACATTTTATGTAAACATGCCCGATTTCGCCTCTTCGATAGATAATGTTCAAATTCAGCGCGGGGTGGGCACTTCGACAAATGGAGCCGGTGCATTTGGTGCAAGTTTAAACATCCAAACAACTGCCAGTGAATTGGAACCTTACGCAGAAGTAAATAGCACATATGGAAGTTTTGATACGTGGAAAAACACTGTAAAAGTTGGAACGGGTTTAATTAATAACCGCTTTAGCTTTGATGGCCGCCTATCAAGAATCAGTTCTGATGGTTATGTAGACCGTGGCTCAACATTACTAAAATCTTACTTTTTGTCTGGTGCGTACCACGGCAACAAAGATCTTTTGCGTGTAAACGTTTTTTCAGGCACGGAGAAAACCTATCAATCCTGGAATGGTATTCCGCAATCGCGTTTAGAAGATGATGTAGCTGGCATGAATGCCTATATCGATAGAAATGGATTAAGCACAGAAGATGCTGCCAACCTTTTAAATTCGGGCAGAACTTACAATAGCTTCCTTTACAATAACCAAACTGATAACTATACCCAAAATCATTATCAGCTAATTTATGCAAGGCAGTTTTCTGATCAGTTTTCTTTTAACGGCGCTTTACACTATACAAAAGGCGAGGGTTACTACGAAGAATTTAGGGTACAGGATAAATTAAAAAATTATGGTTTAAATCCGGTCGATATCAATGGCGGAACGCCTGTTACCGAAACCGATTTAATCCGTCGCCGTTGGCTGGATAATGATTTTTATGGCGTTACCTATGCCTTTAATTACGTACCCGACAAGAATTTAAATTTTACACTCGGTGGTGCCTACAATGAATATAAAGGTGCACATTTTGGACAGGTAATTTGGGCACAGTATGCTTCTAATGGCAATATCGACAGGCACTATTACGATAACGAAGGTTTTAAAACCGATTTTAACGTTTATGGTAAGGTAAACTACAGTCCGGTTGAATCTTTGAGTTTATTTGCCGATTTGCAATACCGCCGTGTATATTACGATATCGCAGGAACTGAAAATAAACTGAATACACTGGCAATTAACGAAACATTAAATTTCTTTAATCCGAAAGTTGGTGCTACATATTTTATCAATCCGCAGAGCAATGTATACGCCTCGTTCAGTGTGGCCAACAAAGAGCCAAACCGCGATGATTATACAGATGCTGGTGTAGCTGGCATTTCACCTAAATCAGAACATTTAAATGATATAGAGCTGGGATACCGCTATAAAGATGATAAACTCAATCTAGGTGCTAATGCTTACGGAATGTTTTATAAAAATCAGCTGGTGGTTACTGGCCAGATTAATGATGTGGGTGCAAACTATCGCCAGAATGTAGATAAAAGTTATCGTTTGGGTATTGAGCTAGATGGTTCTTACAGCATCAGCAAACAGTTTATGGTAAATGCCAATGCCGCATTCAGCAGAAACAAAATCAAGAATTTTACCGAATATTATGAAGATTATGACAATGGCGGATTTGTAATAAACAATTACAATCTAACTACCATTTCTTTCTCACCAGATGCTGTTCTTTTCGGAGAACTGGTTTATAAGCCGTTTAGCGGTTTTGCTATCGCGTTACAAAGTAAATATGTAAGCAAACAATACCTTGATAATACGCAGAACAACGATAGAACCATTAATGGTTACTGGGTAAACAATGCACGTTTAGGCTACGATTTTAAATTTGCAGGGGTTAAAAACATCAATCTGGGTTTATTGGTAAACAATCTTTTTGATAAAAAATACGAAAACAACGGTTATACCTATGGTTACCAATCAGGAGGAAGCAGAATAACCGAAAATTTCTTTTATCCACAGGCAGGCACCAACTTTTTGCTTAGCTTAAATGTGAAATTTTAGTTTACCATTCAGGGTTAACAACTTTCCATCCTATAAAGCTGTAAGCTCGAATTCCTAAAGCTAAATAAAGGATCGCCATTGCAAGGCACACTTGCAATGGCGATTTTGTTTATATTGCCCTGCTGATCATAAATAACCATTAATCTCAGCAATCCTGATCCAGAATGAAATACATAGAAAAACTCCAGTACATTACGCATGATATTCCACATTTAAGCCATATCGAACAGGTACAGCAGGCTTGCGAAGCTGGAGCAAAATGGATTCAATACCGTTGTTTGAGCAAGAATGATGAAGAACTTCTGCAGGATATTAAAGCCATTGCAGAAATCTGTGATGATTGGGGTACCACTTTAATTGTAACCGATCATGTTCATTTAAATGGAAAAGCGGATATACAAGGCTTTCATATAGAAGATATGGATGCTGATTTTATCACGCTACGTAAACTGGTGGGCGATGACATTACCTTAGGCGGATCGGCAAATACAATCGAAAATTTAATCAGACTGGCAAAAGAAGGGGCAGACTATGCTGGATACGGTCCTTATGCTGAAACGGAAACCAAGCCGAATGAATATACACTTCTGGGTATCGAAGGCTATCAAAATGCAGTAAAAAAACTTGAAGATCAAAACATCAATCTTCCTGTGCTTGCTGTTGGAGGTATTAAAACCTATGATGTAGAAGCGTTAATGCATACAGGCATTTACGGAATCGCAGTTTCAGGAGCAATTAATTTTGCAGATGATTTTATAGAAACCTATCAGGATTTTTACAGTTTAGTTAAAGAAAGTACTGCTAATTAACACTTTATAATTTGAAGGTCTTTAGATAATTTTTAGTTTTGGGTAAACCCAAACTAACATGTCAGAAAACGCTCTTCAAACCAACACCGCTTGGAATATTTATAAAAAAATCGCTTTTAGGTTTTTCTTTCTTTTACTTCCTCTTTTTATAATCCTGAATAATAATGGCTCTTTTACATTTTTTTCGGGCATACTGCAGTTGCCAAGTTTGGTGTTACATCATTTAATTCCATGGTTTTCTGAACATATTATCCATTACAATTACGATCATACAATCACCACCAACGGCAGCGGCGATACCTCTTACGATTGGGTACTGTTACTTTTTATATTTTTAATTTCAGTAATCGGCTGTATCATCTGGTCTGTTTTAGATCGTAACAGGAAAAGTTATAATGCCGCATATTATTGGCTTGTAGTATTGGTAAGATTTTATCTCGCATTTACCTTAATATTATATGGTTTAATAAAAGTTATTAAACTTCAATTTCCCGATCCTTCGCTAAACCGGCTTTTACAGCCTTTCGGCGATGCTTCACCTATGGGTTTGGCATGGACATTTTTGGGCTTTTCTAAAGGCTATAATATTTTTATGGGCCTTGTAGAAGTTTCAGCTGTTTTATTGTTGTTCCGCAGAACAGTTGTAATTGGCGCGTTTTTGTCTCTCGCGGCAACAGCTCACGTAATGTCTATGAACTATTTTTTCGATGTTCCGGTGAAACTACTTTCTACCGCGCTCGTGGTAATGAGTCTTTTTATACTTGCCCCGCATTTATTAACTTTATACCGTTTCTTTATCAAATATGAAAATCAACAGCTTAGTAAAATGTACCGCCCTACTTTTAAAAACCGCTGGCTATACATTTCTGCCTATGGCTTAAAATATCTGTATATCACAGCCTCAATTGGCACTTTGCTTTATACCTTTATTCAACAAACAAAAATATATGGCAGTGAAGCCCCAAAGCCGTTTTTATATGGCATATATGATGTAGAAAGCATGAAGTTTAGAGGCAAAACGGTAGCACCTTTAACTAGCGACAGCACGCGATGGAAACAGATGGTTATCAGTTATGCGGGTTATGCAAGGGTAAAAACAATGAACGATAGCACCTACAATTTTTCAACAGTTTTTAATACCAAAAAGAAAGAAGTGGTATTTAACTCTCAGGATAAAGAATCAGCACAATATATTTTAAATTATAACTTGACAGGCAAAGATAAACTGATTATTTCAGGGCTGAAGGGGAAAGATTCAATTTCGGTAAGCTTTAAAAAGAAAGACCTTAAAAATTTCAGACTCATCAACCGGGGCTTCCATTGGGTGAGTGAATATCCGTACAACCGTTAATCATTTACCCGGTTCTGATTCTTGATGTATTTTACTTAAAGCGAAATTTATATATTCGCACTATGTCTTCACACCATATTGTAAAAGAAAAACAAGAGCCGGCTTTATATATAGATGAGCTTGGAAATTTTAACGAAGAGTTACTCGGGCAACTGCTCGAATGGAGATCCAACACTTTTGGTTAACGGAGAAAATTATGATAAAATATTCTCCTTAGGCTTAAAGGTAGATGTTTTGGTAAACGGTAGCGGGCAGGAAACACAAGAAGATACAAAGGTTATCCAGGGGCCTGTTGATGCTTTAATGGTGGCGATCAATTATTTATATGAAGAGAAATACCCTGCGGTAAATGTTATTGCCAAAAAATTCGATTTGGAGAAATTTGCAGGATTTGAAGATCAGATCAACCTGGTGGTATTTACAGAAAAAGCAAAACATTATCCAATTAAATCAGGTTTTTCAGTTTGGAAACCTGCCGGAAGCGAATTTCTTATCCATGGCAACCGGTACATGGAGGTAACCAACTTAGCGCAGAATGAGGACGAAATTTTTATTGTGGTAAAGGATGGCTTTGTAGAATTTACCTTCTCAGGGCAACCGATTTTTATTAGTGAACCGATATGATTACCCTTAGAAAAGCAAAAGAAGAAGATATAGAAATTATCAGGGATATCGCCGCAGCAACCTGGCCATCAACCTACCTTGATATCATCGGGCAGGCACAGATTGATTACATGCTGGATAAAATGTACAACAAAGGAGAGTTGCTGAAGCAATTTATGGAAGGACATATTTTCCTGATTGCCGAGGAGGGCGAAAATCAGTTTGGTTTTGCGGGGTATTCTATAGTTGGGCATGAAGAACGTATTTATAAACTCCACAAGCTTTATGTAGTGCCATCTGCACATGGCAAAGGGGTTGGAAAAATCCTGATCAACGAGGTTTTTAACCAGGTTAAAGATGCAGGCGCAAGCGCGTTACAGCTCAATGTAAATAAGAATAATAGGGCAAAAGATTTCTACCTTAAAGGAGGATTTACCATTAAAGAATCCGTAAAGCTCGATATTGGTGAAGGCTACTTTATGGACGATTATGTGATGGAATATAAATTTTAATGTTTAGCATTTCGTCGTCAGGTTTTAGGATTAAGATGGTAGCCTAATTCAAAAAGACCGTCATTTCCAACTCAAGTGGAAATGACGGTTGTACAGGCACTCTCTCCTAATTTTTCATCCTTCCTTGCTCTGCTTCAGTACCGGTGGAACGGCGGCGGGCAGGTTTAATTTCATTCTTGCCAAAACGGTATGTAAAACTGATTCTGCCGATCTGGCTTTCATTTTTCTGATAAAGATCGTAGGTTAAACCAGAATATATACTCGATAAGTTTGTTTTATACGTGTTAAACACATCAGATAGTGCAAATTTCAAGCTCGCTTTTTTATCAAACAAGGCTTTGCTCACACCGGCATCGATAGAATAACGTGGCCTGATAGAAAACGTTCCGTAATCAAGCGGCGATTCATAGCTGCCACTCAGTTCTGCTGTAAATCCACTTACAATGGTAAAGGTTTGTTGGGATTTAAACTGAAAAGACGTTTTTCCGGTTTTTAAAGCCTTTCCGGCTAAATCTGGTGCTTCGAAACTCAGGTAAAAAACATTTAAATTGTTATTCGTCTGCCACCATTTGGTAATTTGAACAGGCACATTTAAATTGGCATTATAACTGATGTTTGTGGCAATATTCGCATTGGTTTGATATAAAGATTTACTTGCCGCATCAGGTAATATCACTTCTGTTATTACATCATTAACCCTGCTATAACCTACTGTAAGCATATATTTCTGCATTAGGGTATAACTCAGCTCAAAATTGTGTGTATACTGCGGGTTTAAAAACGGATTTCCTTTGCTGTAGGTAAATTCATCCAAATAATAAATAAAAGGATTTAAAGCATCGTAACTTGGGCGGTCTATCCTCCTGCTATAAGAAAATCCTAACTGATTGTTTTTCGAAAGCGTTTGTTGAACAAATAATGTCGGAAAAAAATCCCAGTAGTTCCGTTCAACAACCGTATTGTTTGTAATCAGATTTCCTTTCGAATTGGTTTGCTCAACCCTTAAACCAATTTGTATACTGGTATTTTTAAACTGTTTATTTAAATTGGTGTAAGCTGCATTAACATTCTCATCATATATAAACTGATTGCTCCGTTTAACATCATTCTGCCAGGCACTGTTGATCAACTCTTCTGCCTGTAAGTCATTATCAGTTTTAACCCAACTGCTCTTAACCCCGGCTTCTAATTTTACCGTTTTGTTCAGTGCCACGTTATAATCAATTTTAAATGCTTTAATATCAATGATTGATGGCGTATTGTTCCTGGTATATTTTATTGGGCGGATTCTGTCTCCATTTGCAAAACGGTAATCGTTTTCATAATTAGACCCATCGTTTCCTTTGTATTTAGAATAATCTACATCGGCCGATATTTCTGATCCTGCAGTATCCAGAACAGATCTATAATTTAAATTATAAGAAACGTTATTGTATTTGTTTTGCTGTAATGAGTTGGTGATCAGGCTGGAATCAACCTTAACAAAAGAGGGCCCGATAAAGGTGTTATTTACAGAGGCTTCGTTTCCATGATTAAAATAACCGTTCACCAATAAACCAATCGTATTTTTTTTATCGATAAAATAATCTAAACCTGCCTTAAAATTATTGTTTTGTTGTTTTCGAAGGCTGGAGCCAGACTGGCATAAAGTAGGTATCTGTATTCTTACCATTCGAAATCCGGTCAATATCAATCTGGTTCGTCCTATTGTTTTTTCCGTAATTGTAATTTCCAAAAAGATTCAGTTTTTGTGTCCTATGGTTCAGAGCTTCAAGCCAGCATTACCCCTAAAGTTTTTGCCGTAGCCGGCCATTCCATTAAGACTGCCGTTGGTTCCACCGTTTTTGTTTTTCTTTGTTTTAATGTTGATAATACCCGAATTACCAGATGCATCGAATTTAGATGATGGGTTGGTAATCAGCTCAATGCTTTCAATATCAGAACTTTGCATATTGCGAAGCAAATTGGCCACATCAGCACTACTCATATAAGTCTGTTTTCCATCCAATTGAATTAACACGCCTTGTTTACCCATCATTGAGATGTTATCGTTCTGATCTACCGTTATGCCTGGCGCCTTTTGCAAAACCTCCAGCGCAGTAGAACCGCTCATGATCGAACTGTTCGAAACATTCATCACCACCTTATCCATTTTTCTTTTCGATTAACGGCTTGGTAACCGCCACGCTAACTTCTTTTAAATTTTGGGTGCTTGCAGTAAGCTGTGCAGTGCCAAAATCTATTTTCTGATTATCTTCCGTTAAAACAATTGTTTTACTTTTAACCGTTTTATAACCCATATTACTGGCTTTGTAATAATAGCTTCCCTTATTTGGAATGTTAAAACCAAAAGCTCCGTTAGGATCTGTGAAAGCTGTTTTAACCACACTCGAATCAGAAGCCTTGAACAATACAACCGTAACATAATCGGCAGGCTTTTTATTTTCATCCAGTATTATACCACTAATGTTGGCTTTAGGGTTTGTTTGTGCAAAAACATTTACACCGCTAAAAAAGAAGGAGAACGTAAATAATATCTTGTATAAATTTTTCATTGGTATGTTTAAATATTTAAAAAATCCGGGCAAAAAAATTTCCATAGCACAGTTTATATGCTTTCCATTCAATTGCCTGCTTATTTTAAAGTTTAGCCCGGAAACGAAAGGTTTCCGCTTGTTAAGTTATAGGTAAGACGACTGTATTTTAAAAAGGTTACAAGGTTTTTGAAAAAGATGAAGGTTTTAATATAGGATTGAATGATAATACTCCCTTTATTCGCTCTCAAGAGTAAATGCCCCGATACTTCGGTGTGGTAACAATTGTTTTGATTTGCTGTAATTAATCGCCATTGCTGAGGCAAAAAGCAATTTAATCACTTCCGATACCTGCGTAATTTTAAAATTCACGCCTGCGCAGGGGACGATGAAACCATTTTAACATTAACGCATTTGTAACGCAAAAAAGCCACAGTTAAACAAGGGAGTACCTGCTTACCTATGGCTTTAAACTTTTTGGTAGGAAATCTCTATTTTACACCTAGTACATCTACACCTTGTTCAAAAACAACATCCACCGGAATATTCTTTTTGGTTAACCTGTCAAGATCTGTTTGAAGTTCCGGATGGATAACAGCTTTATCCTTTTGCGCTTTTTCTACGGCAACTTTATCGCCATTACCCTGTAGGGTAATAATAAAAGCACTTAAATCGTTCATGGCTGTGGCAAATTTCTCAAAATTGACCTTATATGTTCCTTTAGCGGTCCTTTCAAATGCACCTTTTTCCTGGAAGTAGTTGAAACACTGCATATTTGCTTTTCCATGTGCTTCAGAAACGCCAAAGCGTACCGAACGTAAGATACCAGCCATAAACGTGGTGTAATAATCTTTTATATCACCTTGTAGTTCTCCCTTTTTAAGTAAGCCGGTAACCATATACAAGCCTAAAATATCGGCTTTCCCCTCTTCCAACCAGCTGTATTGTTCTTTCAATGCCGCACGTACAAAACCTTTTCCGGTAATGGTTTTTTTAATGCCTAAACCATGTGCAACTTCGTGGAACATTACATTGGCAAAAAAAGCGTCGAATTTGATATATTGTTGTTGGTCAGCTTCAATTAATTCTTTAGAAATTGGTACCAGGATCTTATCAAATTTTGCCTGCATTGCATTTTTAAGCTGCGAACGTCGCGTACCTTTTTCTTGCTGTATCTTTTCATCATTAGGAAGGTTTACGGCAATCGTTTTCGATCCGGCATTACAATCTCCTGCATAATACACTACATCATAAGCATTTAATTCAGAATCAGTTCCTGGTGTTTCAGTTTTGTATTTTGCGGCAACAGGCAAGTTTTTTTGAAGTTCAGGGAGCATTTTTACATACTTTGCCAAACGCTTGCTCCATTCTTTATCTTTAATCAGTACGTAAGCTTCGTAACTGGTGCGGGCATTAAAAAGCTTATCCTCATAATTTTCTATCGGCCCGATAATGATATCCAATCCATTGGTTTTCATATCAAGCCATGCGTAATCACTTGCCGTAAAATTATCAGTAACCAAGGCATCGGCCCTTAAATTAAGGTATTTCTTCAAGCCTTTATCTTCTGCAATTAGTGCTGCTTGTTTTAATAAAGAGCTTACCTTTTGCAATTCAGCCGCAAATAAAACATGATACGGCACGGTAGATAACTTGCCCGTACTATCTTTCTGAATAACAGAATAGGCACCAAATTTATCGGCAAGATCTGATTTTTCAACCGCCTCTTTAGTGATGCCATAAGGATAAAAAGAAGCTCCTTCAGGTCTGGCACCAACACCTTCAACAAAAGGTTTATCGTTATTCAACCTATCCCAAGGGCCGTAGTTGATGTTTATAAAATCGCGTGTTTTTTCGTCTTTAATGGTAGCAAGCAGGCTATCTCTCTGCGGATAAGCCTGTTTCCAGTAAAGCTCATCCATAATTTCTGCAGCCTGAATCAAAAGAGGCAAAACTTTGCGGTCGTTTATACTCAGCTGATTAATATTGGTGGTCAGTTTAACCCTTTCGTAAATGGGTAAACGCTGTGCAACGTAATTGGTAAGGCTATCATTTTTTACCACAACATTTTTTTCACCAGAAGGCTTATTATTGCCCGTACAAGATGCCAGTGAGCCAACTGCAAACGCCAGGGCAGATAATAATATGGATGATTTGTATAAGTTCTTCATTATAGATGTATATCGCTGCTAAATTAGTAAATTTTGAAAGCTTTGTATAAAGTTTGATGCATTGGATGAAGTTTCACATAACTTTGTAACTTCAACTTGCTAACAATTCATGCCCATGTTATATCCCAAAACATTAAATTTATCCACTATTTTCGCTCTTCCATTACTACTTTTATTATCCTCCTGCGGAAGTAGTAAATATGCTGCAACAGAAAAAATTTATAAAGAAAAAGCTAAAGATTTTTCTAAAATAATAGGCACAACACCTCCGGTTGGTCAACTTTACGATTCACTGGAGGCAACAAATCAAACCTGGATTGGTTCTGTAAATTTTGGGATACGCAAACCAAATTTTGTAGTAATTCACCATACCGCACAGGATAGTTTAGCACAAACGGTCAAAACATTCTTTTCAACCAAAGCTGGCACCAGCGCACATTACGTAATCAGTCGCGATGGGAAGGTAGTGCATATGGTAAATGATTATCTGCGTGCAAACCATGCCGGCATAAGCAAATGGGGAAAAGATACCGACTTAAATTCTTCTTCTATCGGTATTGAGTTGGATAACAATGGCTTAACTGATCCATGGCCTGATGCACAGATTAATAGTTTAATTAAATTACTGGCTACCTTAAAGAGAACTTATTCTATCCCAACTGCAAATTTTATTGGTCACGCCGATATAGCCCCAAAACGTAAAAATGACCCAAAAAATTTCCCTTGGAAAAAACTGGCAGATAAAGGTTTTGGCTATTGGTATGACGATGTTTTAAAAAATCCACCTGTAGATTTTAACACCGAGATGGCTTTAAAATATATCGGTTACGATACCAGTAATCTTGCCGCTGCAATTACCGCATTTAAGATCCATTACATCCAATCTGATATTACATCAACCTTAACACCTGTAGATGTTTTGGTGCTATATAATGTGTATACAAAATATTAGATCGGGAGGCGATTTATAAGTCCGAAAGCCAGAAAATGAAGGTCAAAAGTTTATCGCAGAAAGATTAGTGTATTTTTTTGATGCAGACCTCTTTTATTATACACCTAAATTCAAATAATATAAAAAGGCACAGATAATCCACAATAATCTGGGTTCATCTGTGCCTTATATATGGCCTAAAATAGTAAAAACTAGTTTGGCTTTTTAAATGTATCTTTCAGTGTTACCGTTCTATTAAAAACCAATTTATCGGCAGTAGAATCCTTATCCAGGCAAAAATAGCCTTTTCTGATAAACTGATAACGGCCTTCCAAATCTGCATCTGCCAAAGCTGGCTCAATATAAGCGTTTGGCAATACTGTTAAACTATCAGGATTCAGGTAATCTTTAAAATCACCTTCTTCCGCATCTGGTGTTTCGGAAGTAAATAAACGGTCGTACAAACGGATTTCGGCAGTTTTAGCATGTGGTGCACTCACCCAGTGGATGGTTCCTTTCACATTTATACCGCTGGTATCGCTACCGCTTTTTGATTCTGGAATATAGGTACAACGGATTTCAGTAACGTTTCCGTTTTCATCTTTCACAAAATCTTCACATTTCACAATATAAGCGAATTTTAACCGCACCATTGCACCAGGAGCCAAACGGAACCATTTTTTTGCAGGTACTTCCATAAAATCTTCACGCTCTATCCAAAGTTCGTTGCTGAAAGGGATCACACGTGTGCCACCACCATCTTCTGCCTCAGGATTGTTTTCGCCAATTAAATCTTCTGTGCCTTTTTCGTAATTTGTGATCACCAGTTTAATCGGATCAAGAACCGCCATTACGCGGTTAGCCGTTTTATTTAAATCTTCGCGGATACAGAATTCCAATAAGCTCAACTCAATTAAATTTTCGCGTTTGGCAATACCAATACGTTCGCAAAACTCACGCACGCTTTTTGGTGTAAAACCTCTCCTGCGTAAACCACTAATTGTAGGCATACGCGGATCGTCCCATCCGTTTACTAAATTTTCGTTAACCAGCTGCAACAATTTACGTTTACTCATTACCGTACTGGTAAGGTTTAAACGCGCAAATTCATATTGTTTTGAAGGGAAAATCTCCAGTTTTTCGATAAACCAGTCATAAAGTTCGCGGTGCGAAACATATTCCAGGGTACAAATTGAGTGTGTAATGTGCTCAATACTATCACTTTGTCCATGCGCAAAATCGTACATCGGATAAATGCACCATTTGTTGCCTGTACGGTGATGTTCAGCATGTTTGATGCGATAAATAATCGGGTCGCGCATTAACATATTCGGACTTGCCATATCAATTTTAGCCCGTAAAATATAAGCGCCATCGGCAAATTCACCATTTTTCATTTTCGTAAAAAGGGCTAAATTCTCTTCAATGCTGCGGTTACGGTATGGGCTATCCTGTCCTGGTTCAGTTGGCGTGCCTTTTAAAGCCGCAATTTCATCTGCAGAACTCTCGTCAACATAAGCCAAACCTTTTTCGATCAGTTTAACGGCAAAACCATACAGTTCATCAAAATAATCTGACGCATATAATTCGTTTTTCCAGTTAAAACCCAACCATTTTATATCTTCCTGCTGGCTATTCACATACTCGGTTTTTTCAGTTACCGGGTTGGTATCATCAAAACGCAGATTGGTATAACCGCCGTATTTTTGTGTTAGTCCGAAATTTAAGCATATTGCTTTCGCGTGGCCAATGTGCAGATAACCATTAGGCTCCGGCGGGAAACGCGTAACCAAGGTTTCATACTTACCACTATTTAAGTCGTTCTCAACAATTTCTTCAATAAAGTTCAATGACTTCTCTTCACTCATAAAAACCTGTAAATTAGGAATGCAAATGTAAAAAGATTGAGCGGATTTATACAATGATTATAGGTTTATTAGCCCATGGTTGATCGTTAATGGCCCAGAACTTCATTATAGTACGATGAAAAGACCAATGCTTTAGTATTAAGGGCCAAATAGCCTATAAAAACCACAGCTACAAACAATGAGCCATCAACCATATTATACATTTATCCTATTTCTCAATTACCTAATAAAATCAATACATTTACATCAACTTAATATTCATTTATGAGCAAAGCATTAAATCGGCCAATCCGTGTTTTAGTGGCTAAAGTTGGCTTGGATGGGCACGATAGAGGTGCCAAAGTAATTGCAACCTCGCTTCGCGATGCGGGTATGGAAGTAATTTACACCGGCTTACGTCAAACTCCAGAAATGGTGGTAAATACGGCATTACAGGAAGATGTTGATGCAATAGGGATATCGATCCTTTCGGGTGCGCACATGACCGTTTTTCCTAAAATTATCAATTTTATGAAAGAAAAACAGATGGATGATGTGTTATTAACCGGTGGAGGGATTATTCCGGAAGCGGACCGGTTAAAACTTGCCGGCATGGGGGTTGGTGAGTTATTTCCACCCGGTACCACTATGGCAAGCATTGTAGAATATATTCAAAACTGGGTTACAGAAAACAGAAATTTTTAAGCTATGGCATATCAGAATTTAATATCAGAAGTAAAAGAAAACATCCTATACCTTACTATAAATCGCGAAAAAGCTTTAAATGCTTTAAATAAAGATACTTTATCAGAACTGGCGGAAGCCATTGCCTATGCAGGAAATACTGATGAAGTAAGAGGTGTTATTTTAACCGGAGCAGGCGAAAAAGCTTTTGTTGCAGGTGCCGACATCAAAGAATTTGCCGATTATAACGGTAAGCAGGGAGAAGAATTGGCTAAAAAAGGGCAAGATGAGGTTTTTAATGCCATCGAAATTCTTCAAAACCATTTATTGCAGCAATTAACGGTTTTGCTTTGGGCGGTGGACTTGAGCTTGCCATGGCCTGCCACATGCGTATCGCATCTGATAATGCAAAATTGGGTTTACCAGAAGTAACTTTGGGGCTAATACCAGGCTATGGTGGCACACAACGGTTAACCCAGCTGGTTGGAAAAGGTAAAGCCATAGAATTGATTACTACCGCGAATATGATTACCGCAACTGAAGCTGAGAAAATAGGACTTGTAAATTATGTTGTACCCCAAGAAGATTTAATAAGCAAGGCACAGGATATTTTGAATTTAATTAAACAACGCGCACCCTTAGCGGTATCAGCAGCAATAAAATCAGTAATTGCATCGGTAAATGATGCTGATGGCTTTGCTGTTGAGATTGAATCATTTGGAAAATGCTTTGAAACTGCCGATTTTAAAGAGGGGGTAACTGCATTTGTAGAAAAAAGAAAAGCTGCATTTGTAGGAAAATAGTCATTTTGTAGTATTAATTCGATCAAACAGCTAATAAAACATATAAGATTTTTAGTTTCAAAATATTTTGATTAATTATGCATCATCTAAAATTGCTTAATCTCAATCATTTTGACTAATCCCACTAAATTATTCGGGGTTCTTTTTAGGGCTAAAAATCCTATTAATGAAAAACAGAATACTTATTATCGACGATGAAGTAAACATCGGCTTATTGCTTTTTAAATTTTTAACAAAAAATGGTTTTGAAGTGTCGAATACCAGATCCGGAATTGTTGCATTAGACATTCTGGATTATGAAAAATTCGATCTTATTTTGTGCGATTACCGCCTTGACGATACCGATGGAAGGGAGATTTTACTTCATGTAAAAGAAAACTATCCTGCAACTGATGTTATAATTATAACCGGTTATTCGGATGTTAAACTTGCCGTTGAGCTTATAAAACTTGGTGCCTACGATTATATTGTAAAACCATTATATCCTGATGAAATATTAAAAACAGTTAATAAGGCACTGGAAAAACAAAAGGCATTTAGGCGACAAAAAAATTTAGCCGCGAAAATTAGCGTGCCTGAAGTTTTTAGATCCACCACCATACATTGAAGGGAAGAGCAAAGCTTCGCTCAATCTCTTAAATCAGATTAATCTTGTTGCTCAAACAAATTACAGCATTATTTTAACCGGAAAAAGTGGCACCGGGAAAGAATGTGTTGCAAAAGCAATCCATTTAAGCAGCCTGCGCAGAGAAGGTAGCTTTGTTGCCATGGATTGCGGCTCTTTAACAAAGGAATTGGCTGCCAGTGAATTTTTCGGGCATGAAAAAGGATCTTTTACCGGAGCAGAATTTAAAAAGATAGGGCACTTTGAGCAAGCAAACGGCGGAACATTATTTCTTGATGAGGTGGGCAATTTATCTTACGAGATACAGGCAGTATTGTTAAGAGCAGTTCAGGAAAGAAAAATAAAACGCATTGGCAGTACAAAGGAAATAGATTTAGATGTGAGGATGATTATAGCCACAAACGAAAATTTAGCAGAATGCATGCATAAAGGAACGTTTAGAGAAGACTTGTTTCATCGTTTTAACGAATTTTCAATTGAGGTACCTTCATTAAAAGATAGAGGTGATGATGCGCTCATTTTTGCAGATTTTTTCCTTAAAGAAACAAATAAGGAACTAAATAAAAACATCAAATCTTTCTCGAAGGATGTTAAACATGTTTGTTAAATTATGATTGGCCCGGCAATGTACGTGAGCTGAAAAACGTAATTAGAAGAATGGCCCTGCTTACAATTGGAAATCAGATTGAAGCCAGTGTTTTACCTCTGGAACTGGATGCATTGAACTTTTCAAAAAATCATCGCCGTGATAAAAAACATTCGTTATCAGAAGTTCAATCGCACAGTAAACAACAGGATTTAAAAATTACAACCCAGAATGCTGAATGTTTAGCCATATTAAACGTATTAAAAGCAGTTAACTTTAATAAAACCAAGGCTGCGAAAATGCTTAATATCGATAGAAAAACACTTTACAATAAAATCAAGCTAATCAGATTTGATGATCAAACATAAATTTTAATTTCGAAAAACAAAATTGATCATTTTAGCATTTAAAGAGTACCTATTATCTAAACATGTCAGTATTCTCATACAAACAGCGTAATAACATTAATCTTGTCATTATTATTGCGCTTGGGGTGTTAATTGCGTATTCTCTACAAGATATTTTTAGTGCTATTTTAAGCACATTGGTACTTTATACCATTATGCGCCCAGCCTATATTCATCTGGCAGAAAATAAAGGTTGGAATAAAAGATTTGTCGCCTATTCTGCTCATCACCATCAGCATTATTTTAATTGTTTTGCCATTTTATGCATTGAGTAGTATGGTAATCAGTAAAATTTCAGAATTGCGGAATAATGAGATTTTCTTTAAAAACATTCTGGTTAAGCTACAGCACCTTATACCGGTAAAAATTAATCAGGAACTTATTCAGGATGGCTTAAACCGACTGGGTAACTGGGCTACACAGCTTTTCCCCTCACTGATTTCGAGTGCAGTAAATATTATATTGAGTTTACTGGTAATGTACTTTTTACTCTACTTTATGCTCATCGAGCGAAAAAAGTTCGAATTTTCCTTGGTAAAATATGCTCCTTTCAGAGAACAGAATGCACTTCGTTTTGGTGATGAAATGAAAAACACAACTTATGCAAATGTACTTGGGCAAGGATTAATCTGTTTGGTGCAGGGATCATTGGTAAGTCTTTCTTTTTATGTTTTAGGCTATAAAGATCCTGTATTTTGGGGAGTAATTACCACATTTATATCTTTTGTACCTGTTTTGGGGCCCCCTGTTGTTTTTGTGCCGGCAGCTATTTTACAAATCGCAAATGGAAATAATTTTGCTGGCTGGGCAATGCTTATTTTTGGTTTTGTGGTTGTAATTAATATCGATAACGTACTCAGATTCATTATTGCAAAAAAAGTTGGCAACATTCATCCTATAATTACAGTAATTGGCGTAATTATTGGTATTCCTTTGTTTGGAATATTAGGCCTTGTTTTTGGTCCGCTACTTTTATCTTATTTTATATTGCTTGTTAAAATTTATGAAACGAGTACGCTCGCATCAGAAAGATTGGAAAGAATTAAAACAAATAATGAGCATAGTGAGTTATAATTATAGCTTAACAATAAAATAATGTAGTAGTTTTATATTGTACTTAATTGTTAAACCCTTAAAATAGATAATTATGAATGATAACTCAAAAGTTGTAGTTGCGCTTTTAGCAGGATTAGCTGCAGGTGCAGCGTTAGGAATTTTGTTTGCACCAGATAAAGGTGATGAAACCCGTGATAAATTAAGCCAATCGCTAAAAGATTTGGGTGATTCTATCAAAGATAAAGCTGCTGACGAAATTAATAACCTTGCCAGTTTAAAAAGAAAAAGTGGTAAGCTCGATTAAAACGAAATTAAGAAGCGTAGAAGAAGAATATAGCGACGACGTAATGCACGCTTAGTAAATAACTTGCATAGCTGGGCATTTTGCCCGGTTAAACCTCATCTGAATTATGCAGGAAAATAAAGATAAAAGTATTGAAGATCTGGTAGAGGATGCCAAAGGCTTTTTGGAAGCCAGGGTTGAATATACCAGACTTTATCTGGTAGAAAAAGTATCGAAAATATTTGCCGATTTAGTAACCAGTACCACTGTTATTGTCTGCTTTATACTGGCCTTTTTATTTGGCTCTGTAACGCTGGCACTGTACTTATCTGATGTTTTAGGTAGCTACGCAGGAGGATTTGGCTGTGTTTCCTTATTTTATATCCTTTTAGCCATAATTGTATATTTAACCAAGGATAAATATATAGAGAAAGCAATTATCAATATTGCCATTAGAAAATACTTTGATAAACTTGCAGATAAGGAGGAAGATGAAAAGGTATAAAGATATCCGCAACCTGGAAAACCTGCAGGCAAAAAAATTAGAACTTAAGGTAGCATATACGCTTAAGCAAAATATGCTTAAAACAGATGCAAAGGCCTATTTGAAACAGTTTACATTAGGCGCATTAATTAAAAGGTATGCTACACCTAATAATTTATTCAAAGCTGATGAAAAACTTAACATTAGCGGCACCGCCATGTCATTGCTGTTACCATTCTTTATGAACAAAACCTTATTTAGAGGGGCTGGTTTTTTAACCAAAGCAGCTGTTGGATTGGTATCGGGAAAGGTAGGCAAATCATTAGATGCAGAGCATTTATCTGCGATCTTTAATTCGGTAAAAAGCTGGTTTGGTAAAGAAAGAGAAAAAAGATAAAAAATTTATCGATTATGGCATTCCGCCAGATAGTGAAACGTATTAGTCTAATGATTCATTAACAATCGGTTAATTGGATAAGCAAAGTGCTAATTATATTATAAAAAAAGCCTCAGAATTTAAAATTCTGAGGCTTTTTAATGCGTTGCGTCACCCTGTCCCAATTTTACATCGGGATTCAGGGTCTTTTAATGAGATGATGAAACAAGTTCAGCAAGACGGATCTATTTATAAATCTGTTTTAATCTTTAATTCCTTCAATTGCTTATCATCAATAGTGCTCGGACTATCGATCATTACATCTCTGCCTGAGTTGTTTTTAGGGAACGCAATCACATCACGGATTGAATCTAAACCTGCGAAGATTGAAGTTAAACGGTCGAAACCAAAGGCAATACCGCCATGTGGGGGAGCGCCAAACTCGAAAGCATCCATTAAGAAACCAAATTGTTTTTGCGCCTCTTCTGCACTAAAACCTAAATGTTTAAACATCAAAGCCTGCAAGGCCCTATCATGGATACGGATTGAACCGCCACCTACTTCAGTACCGTTGATAACCATATCATAAGCATTGGCACGAACATTTTTAGGATCGGTATCCAATAAGGCAATATCTTCAGGTTTCGGCGAAGTGAAGGGGTGGTGCATGGCGTGGTAACGCGCTGTTTCCTCATCCCACTCCAACAACGGAAAATCCAATACCCATAGGGCAGAAAATGTGTTTTTATCGCGTAAACCCAAGCGGTTACCCATTTCTAAACGGAGCTCATTTAACTGTTTGCGCACTTTATCGATAGAGCCAGCTAAAATCAATAATAAATCGCCTTTTTCCGTTCCGAAAGCTTCACTCCATTGCTTGAGGTCATCTTCATTGAAGAATTTATCTACAGATGATTTAATTGTTCCATCATCGTTATGGCGGGCATAAATTAAACCTGTAGCACCAATCTGCGGGCGTTTGATAAAATCGGTCAGTTCATCTAATTGCTTACGCGTATAGCTCGCAGCACCTTTTGCATTGATACCTACAACCAGTTCAGCATTATCAAAAACTGGGAAACCTTTTCCTTTAACCAGATCGTTAAGCTCTACAAACTGCATTGCAAAACGGGTATCGGGCTTATCAGATCCATATAAACGCATGGCATCTGCATATTGCATACGTGGCACTTCAGGCAAATCGTAATTACGTACCTCTTTAAATAAAGTACGGATCAAACCTTCAAAAGTGTTTAATATATCTTCCTGTTCGATGAAAGACATTTCACAATCAATTTGGGTAAACTCAGGCTGACGGTCGGCTCTTAAATCTTCATCCCGGAAACATTTTACAATCTGAAAATAACGGTCGAAACCGGATACCATTAACAATTGTTTAAAAGTTTGCGGCGACTGAGGCAAAGCATAAAACTCACCTTCATTCATGCGGCTAGGCACCACAAAATCTCTTGCTCCCTCTGGAGTAGATTTAATCAGAACAGGCGTTTCCACCTCAATAAAATCTAAAGCATCTAAATAGCGGCGAACCGATTGTGCCATTTTATGACGTAAAACCAGATTATTGCGAACCGGATTACGGCGTAAATCCAAATAGCGGTATTTCATGCGCAACTCATCACCACCATCAGTTTCATCATCAATCATGAAAGGCGGCAACTTGGCAGCATTTAAAATCTCTAAAGCAGAAACTTTAATTTCTACATCACCGGTTGCCATTTTCGGATTTTTGTTACTTCTTTCTACCACAGTTCCCGTGGTTTTAATCACAAATTCACGACCCAAGGTACGTGCGGCTTCGCAAAGTTCACGATTATCATCCATGTTAAAAACCAGTTGAGTAATACCATAACGGTCGCGGATGTCGATAAAAGTCATACCGCCCAAATCTCTTGATTTTTGTACCCAACCACATAGCGTAACACTTTCTCCTAAGTTATTCAGGTTTAATGCACCACAAGTTACTGTTCTTAACATATATTGTAATCTAAATTAAGCGGCAAAAATACCGATTTTGTTTTAAAGTTAATGCTATAGGCAAAGGTTTTTGAAACAGGTTTTTTGAGAAACAGAAATAATAGAAATATGTATGCAAGTGATTACTCTGAATTCATTTTAAGTTCTGAGTTAAAGATCTGAAACAAGATCAATACATACTTAAGGCCGTCAGCCTGAATTCGTTTCAGGTTTTGAGTTAGATAGAACAACAGCTAAAAACTATTTTACCATCGCTTCCGAAAGTATTTCTTCATTCGGCATAATTAATATTTCTCCTCCAATACGATTTCAATTGCTACAACCTTCCACTCTGCTTTAATTTTTTTCCAATGGTAAATTTCTTCAGTTTGTACGGTCTGTTTTTTAGAAAAAATCAGCAGGTGCGGCTTTAAAACAACCGATTTGCGAGCAATCTTTTCAGTAAAAATTTCATTTTCAAAAGATGATTTAATGCGATAATAACTGGTATGGATTTCTTTAATTTGATTAAAATACTTTTTTAAATCAATCGTATAATCGCGCTTATTAAGTGTAACACCTTCAGCAGGCGTATAAGTTAAATCTTCATTAAATATAGCGGCGTAAGCCGTTACATCCTTATTTTCTAAAGCCTGGTTTGCTTTTTGGTGTATCTCATTTATTGCTGAAATGATTAAATCGGTTTCCATGGCATGAAGTTAATGGTTTGTATCAGGGATTTCAAATTTATGATGATCAGGCAGCTGATATTCCACACATGCCAAACGCACAAACCTGATCATTTTCAATCAACTGTTAAACATTATTATTTGTTTGGAAAGGAAAGGACAGCATTTCATAGGTGCTGTAGCCCCGCCATTCGCTTTATCCCGATGAAGGATCGGAATGCTCGCTGCTGTCGGGTTTAGTTAACAGTGGTTTGCTTCAGGGCACAAAACTTTCCAAAATAAACCCGATTGTAGGGAAGAGCTTCCGATCCTTCATCGGAACGCGTACCGGAAAGCGGGACAGCAATTGCCAAAAGCACAAACCTGATCATTTTCAATCAACTGTAAAACATTATTATTTGTTTGGAAACGAAAAGACAGCATTTCAAAGGTGCTGTAGCCCCGCCATTTGCTTTATCCCGATGAAGGATCGGAATGCCCGCTGCTGTCGGGTTTAGTTAACAGCGGTTTGCTTCAGGGCACAAAACTTTCCCAAATAAACCCGATTGTAGGGAAGAGCTTCCGATCCTTCATCGGAACGCGTACCGGAAAGCGGGACAGCAATTGCCAAAAGCACAAACCTGATCATTTTCAATCAACTGTTAAACATTATTATTTGTTTGGAAACGAAAGGACAGCATTTCAAAGGCAGTATCCTTCTTTTATTTAACCGGGATATTTTTAGCTAAAAACCAGATTAACACATTTTTAAACTTTTTTTATATCTTGATGCAACGTTTTAAAATCCCTTATGTCTTATAATCAGAATATTCGAAATTTTGGAAGCCGTATACATCGATAAAAACCTAGAACTCGTAAAAAAATGCATGCAGGGCAGCCGGGCAGCGCAGTTTGAATTGTACAAACTGTATGCAAAGGCCATGTATAATGTGGCACTGCGTATTTTAAATTACGAAGAAGAGGCGGAAGATGTTTTACAGGAAGCATTTTTGGATGCTTTTACCAGAATTGTTGATTTTAGGCAGGAAACCACATTCGGACTTTGGCTAAAGCAGATTGTGATCAACAAATCCATTAATTATCTGCGCAAACGCAAAATGGAATTTGTAAGTACCGACGAAATATCGGAAGTGCCCGATGGAGATAGTTTTGATGACAGTGAAGTGCGCTTACAGGCTGATGAAGTAAGAGTGGCCATTGCCCAATTACCAGATGGTTACAGGGTGGTATTGAGTTTATATCTTTTAGAAGGTTACGACCATGAAGAGATTGCACACATTTTAAAAATAAGCGAAAACACCAGCCGTACGCAGTACATGAGGGCTAAAAAGAAGTTAAAAAGTATTTTAGAACAGAAAGGGATGAGAGATGAATAATAGATTAGAAACCTTTGTAAAGGAAAACCGTAGAGCATTCGATGTAATGGAGCCATCGGCCGGACTTTGGGCAAAGATTGAACAGGAGTTGGATCAAAAAAAGAAAAAAAAACCGATAAAGCTATATTTATGGATGAGTGCAGCAGCAGCGGTTGTAGTGGTTTTCGGTTTAATTTGGTTGTACGCAGGCAGGCTACAAAACAAAGATTTAGAAATAGCCGACGTTAGCGCATCTTACGCCAAAAAAGAAGTCCACTTTGCAGGATTGATTACCGAAAAACGAGATAGCTTGGCCATTTTTGCTTCTGCAAACCCTGAACTATATAAAAAGTTTACTGCAGATCTGAAAAAGCTTGATGAAGATTATGAAAGATTAAAAGCAGAACTGCCAACTTCGCCAAACCAAACTTTTGTGGTAAAAGCGATGGTAAAAAACCGCGAAATACAATTGCAATTGTTAAAACAACAGTTGTTAATCATAAACCAGGTTGACGATTACAAGAGAGTTAACCAGATTTAAATAAGTAAAAATAGCAGGCAGATCAATCTTGATATCTGCTGCTCAATAAATTACATTACGCTCGCCTCACCGAATTGCTTATTGCCAGCCGGCAGGCTTTAAGCTTAAAGGTGTTTAAAAACTAACAACATGAAAACAATAAATATATTATTAGCCTTTATGGCTTTAATCGCCGTAAAAGTTGATGCGCAGGAATTGGTGGTGAATAGTCCATCAGAGAAAACAATCGTATATACCGACAAATCGACGACATTGGCGATGGTAAATACATCAAACTATAAACAAACGGGGAGCGATGCTGAGCGCAGTAAATCTTTTAGCAAAAGTTTTATTGTGGATAATAATGATAAAATAAATTTGAACAATCAATTCGGTTCGATTTTAATTAAAACCTGGGACAAGAGAGAAGTGCGTGTTGATGTAGATATTAAAGCCTACAGCAATTCTGACAATGATGTACAAAAACTGATTGATGGGGTGAGCATTGATGCCACTAAAAATGGCGACGTGGTAACTTTTAGAACAAATATGGGTGATAGAAACGGACGTTATGGCCGTGGCGTAAGAAATGGCGTAACCACCTGGCGCAGAGAAGTAAAAGTAAACTATGTTGTATTTATGCCGGCTGTAAACCCATTAACAGTGTCGCAGGAATATGGCAATGTAGAATTGGGTAATTTTTCTGGCCCAACTTCTTTAAAGGTAGAATACGGCAATCTGGTTGCAGGAAATTTAAGTAATATAAACAACTACATTAATGTTCAATACGGCAAATGCGATATCCAGGATATAAATGCTGCTGTAGTAAAACATGAATACAATGGCCCTGTAACCATTGGTGCTGTGGGTACGTTACAACTTGATGCGGAATATGTTGCTGTAAATATCAATACCATCAGAAAATCGGCCGATATTAAAATACAATACGGTAAAGGCTTAACAGTTGGTACCATTGGCGGCAACCTGCTTTTAAATGCCGAATATGCAAAGGTAAATATCAATACGGTTAAAGGAAATACAGTTGTTAAGCAGGCCTATGGTGATTTAAATATTGCATCGGCAGGTAAAATAGCGGTAAATGCAGAATATTCAAATGTAACTTTGGGCACTTTAAATGGCGATGCCAACATCAACATGGATTATAACCGCCTAAGTGTAAATGAAATTACACCTGCCTGCAGAAACTTCACCTTTGGCGGGGAATATGTAAGTGTGGGATTGGGTTTTGCAGATCGTTATAATGCAAATTTCAATGTTTCAACATCATATGCAGGCTTTAAATATGGTTCGAATGTAACCTCAACAACGGTGAGCAAAGATGATGAAACCAAAAAATATTCGGGCAAAATTGGTAGCGGTGGCACAGCAAACGTATCCGTTAAAACAGAATATGGTTCAGTTACCTTTAAATAAGAATTTCCAAACCAAACAAACCATTAAGTCCGGCCATTTTTGGCAGGACTTTTTTTTTATCTTTAGGCCTGATGAAAATTTGCCTGATTCTTCTACTCACTGTATTTAGCATACCCTCGTTTGGGCAGGATGCGCCAATTAGATGGGCAACACAAGAAACATTCTTTGAGGATCTATCTGGAAAAAACCTGCCTGCTTTTAATGGATTAACCATTAATAAAAAGCCATTTTCAAATGCTGATATTAAAGGCCAGGTAGTGGTGATTAATTTTTGGTTCGAAAAATGCCCTCCGTGTATTGCTGAAATGCCCGAACTGAACAAACTTGCAGCCAGATACGCTTCAAAAGGTGTTAGGTTTATCGGAATTACGCATGATGCTCCTTCGAGCGCCAAACGCTTTCAAAAAAAGAATGCTTATCAATACGAAATTTTATCCTTAAGTAATGATGAAATCCGGAAGCTAAATATCAACCATGGTTTTCCATCCAATATTCTGGTTGGAAAGAATGGAAAAATCGTTTATGCCATGGCAAATTTTTCACTCTCCGATCCGCAGCTTAAAACTAAGTCCATTATTTTTGAAGAAAAACTAAAAGCCTTAATAGCTGCTCAATAATTGAGCAGTTTATCGCTAAAAAAATTTAATTCCTAGGTAATATCCCAATAAAATTAAAGGATATATTCGTTATTTATAGGTTTAATAGGTTCTGGAATGTTTTCTTCCTGGAGCATTTGCAAAAGATTGATCTCTATCGTTCTGGTAATCTGGTTGAGTGGAACACCGGCAGAATTATTTTCAAAGGGATTAACAAGACTCATCCCGTTAATTTGTGTGGATACAAATACGAAACCGATTAACCACCCTAAAAATATGGCGGCTGGTCCGGCATCCTGACTGATTACGAGTGTAAAAGTGACAACAAATAACCAGATAAATACTTTTGTTAAATAGGAATAGGTAGTTGGAAATATTGTATTTTTAATCCTTTCGCTCATCCCCATCGAATCTGAAAAACGGGTTAGCATCTCATTAATTTCGATAAAGCGAAAGCCATCAATTGCATTGGCTTTTGATAGTTTTTGCAGATCTCTGGATTGGATGTTTAAAATGGCATTGTGTGCATTATTATGTTTCCCAATTTCCTCTAAATCTGCTTCAGTAAGGTATTTGGTATAAATTTCATCCACTGCTCCCCTTAAATTGGCTTTTAGCGCATATAAAAATGCAATATGCCTGTATACCATGCGCTTAACACTTTCATCATCTTCATCAACATAATTAATTAATGCTCTTGCGTAAGAACGGGAATCGTTTACCAATGCACCCCAAATCTTTCGGGCTTCCCACCACCTGTCGTAAGCCTGGTTGTTATTAAAACCAATAAAAAAGGCAATTGCGGTACCCAGTACAGTTGGTATTATGGATGGTATTGAAAAATGATGGGCAATTAAATATGCCCGTACGAAATATGCGGCTGTGCATGAGGCGATCATGATTAAATCAACTTGCCATGTATTTCTTAAAATTCTAGTTAATCGGATATTTTGTATTAAAAGCATATATATTGAAAGGAAACTGATTCATTCGGATGAAAATACAAACATAAAGCGGAAATGTTTTAGTATGAGCAAATTAAATAATAGCGCGGGTTTGCTATTGTGAAGTAAATGTCTATCTTGGGCTACCAAATATTTCTTTTTATGAGCGAAACGTTGCCGAAAAATAACATTTTCAAAGTTATTGGTGCCTCTTCATTGGGCACTCTTATAGAATGGTATGATTTTTATATTTTTGGAAGCCTTGCGGTCATCATTGGCCATCAATTGTTCCCGGAAGATGCCGGTGCTTCTGCGCTCATTAATACTTTAGCCATTTTTGCTGCCGGTTTTATTGTTCGTCCGTTTGGGGCATTGGTATTTGGCAGACTTGGCGATTTAATTGGTAGAAAATATACTTTTCTACTCACGCTCGTTTTAATGGGTGGATCTACTTTTTTTATCGGCTTAATTCCTTCTTATAAAAGTATTGGGTACGCTGCGCCTATTTTAGTACTGGTGTTGAGGTTAATTCAGGGTTTGGCGCTGGGTGGCGAATATGGTGGTGCTGCAACCTATGTAGCAGAACATGCGCCCAAAAATAGACGTGGCTTTTTTACCAGCTGGATTCAAACTACGGCCACCTTAGGGCTATTCCTCTCACTAGGAATTATCGTAATTACCAAAAATATACTCGGTGCTGAAACCTTTGGCGATTGGGGCTGGCGGATTCCTTTCCTCCTGTCGATTGTTCTTGTTGTGGTTTCGATTTATATCCGGATGAAAATGCACGAATCGCCCATGTTTTCGAAACTGAAAGCAGAAGGAAATATTTCCAAAAACCCCTTAAAAGAAAGTTTTAACAATAAAGCGAACTTTAAAATGGTGCTACTGGCATTATTTGGTGCTACTATGGGCCAGGGGGTAATTTGGTACACCGGGCAATTTTATGCACAATCATTTTTGGAGAATACCTGCAAGTTGGATTTTAACGATTCGAGGTATATTTTACTATGGGGAATTGCTTTTGCAACACCCTTTTTTGTAGTATTTGGCGCATGGAGTGATAAAGTGGGCAGAAAGTGGATTATGTTAACCGGAATGCTTCTTGGGATTATTTTTTACCGACCGATTTATCAAACTTTTTTAAATGATACAGATTACACGAAAGTTGAACAATCAGCAATTTTATCTTCAACGCCTGCACCTGTACACTCCGTTTTAATTGAAAATACAACAGATAGTTTACGAACGGTTTCTACCAAAATAACACTTAAAAACGGAGCTTCTTTTAACAGCGTTCAAACTGATACGGTTTCTGCAACTAAGGGCGTTCTAATAGGCAAGGAAATACTGAAAGATAAGGTATTACCAACGCCAGTATTTTGGAAATTTGTAGGTTTAATCTTTTTTCAGATCTTGCTGGTAACAATGGTTTACGGACCAATTGCAGCATTTTTGGTTGAGCTTTTCCCTACTAAAATCAGGTATACTTCTATGTCATTACCTTACCATATTGGCAATGGTGTTTTTGGTGGCCTTGTTCCATTTATCGCCACTTTAATTGCAAGTTTTTCTGGTGCAACACCACTTTCCGGGCTATGGTATCCGATAGGTATTGCAACATTAAGTTTAATCATCGGAACAATTTATTTATCAAACAAAAGAGACGAAAACATTAACGATTAGCTACCAGCAAGATGAATATATTAAAGAAATTTTTAGGGTTGGTTTGGATGGTTTTAGGCCCACTGACCATGACTTTCCTATTTATACAAGCAATAGATAAAGTTGGATTAACACATACCGATATTGAAAGAACGAATACCATTTTGCAATGGGCAATTATTCTCTTCATTTTTCTGCCGATTAGCCTTGGATTGATGATTTTTGGGTTTTATGCCTGGAAAGGCGAGTATGATCATCTACCAGAAAGTTCGGAGGAGTTATAAATACTTGTTTTTACCAGACAAAGGTGCTATTTTTATCCCAAAGGCATTAAGATCACAAAGAATGGATTATTCCGTATAGGCTGTGTTTTTTTCACTTTTAGGCTAGAAATAGGTGTTGGTTACTAACCAGGGGGCAATTTTTATAATACCCGCAATAACAGCCCTTTTAGGTATTCACCTTCTGGAAAAGAAATTCTAACCGGGTGATCTTCTGGCTGGCAAAACTGTTTAATAATCTGTACTTCTTTGCCTGCATCAAGTGCTGCCCAGGCAATAATCTGTTTAAAGGTTTCGATATCAACTGCGCCCGAACAGGAGAAAGTGGCCAGTAAACCACCTTTTTCCAGTAGCAACATACCCAGGCGGTTTAAATCTTTATAAGCTCTTGCCGCCCTATCCAAGGCCGAACGCGATGGTGCATATTTGGGCGGATCAAGCACAATTATGTCGAACAGTTCTCCCGATTCTTTAAAAGCGCGGAGTTGTTTATTCACGTCAGATTGTATGGCTGTTACCTTATTTACATCAAAATTGTTTAAGGCTACATTTTGTTTTAGCGTTTCTACAGCTAAGCCAGAACTATCTACACTGGTAATGCTTTCGGCCCCATTTGCAAGGCTATTTAAGCTGAAACCACCACTGTAACTAAAACAGTCTAAAACTTTTTTACCTTTAGCATAACTGGCCAAAATACTCCTATTATCGCGCTGATCGCAATAAAAACCAGATTTTTGTCCTTCTGCAATGTTAATATGATAAGTAATTCCGTTTTCTTTAACGGGTAAAAATTCAGGAGGATTTTCGCCCCAAAGCAGACCGTTTTCAATAGGCAAGCCTTCGTGGGTACGGGCTGTGGCGTCACTTTTATCAAATATTCCTGTTGGTTGTAATTCAGCCTTTAGTATTTCTACAATTTCTGTTTTTACTTTTTCAATCCCCGAACTTAAAATCTGAAGCGAGAGGAAATCTGCATATTGATCAACAATTAAACCCGGAAGAAAATCAGCTTCACTAAAAACCAGTCTGCAGGTATTGGTATGTTCGCTTAAAATAAACTGACGTGAGGCGATGGCTTGCTTCAAACGGTTATGGTACCAGCTGTTATTTATAGTTTGAGTTTCGTCCCATTCCAAAAGACGCACAGCCACGCGCGAATTGCTGTTGTAGTAGCCATAGGCCAGAAATTCATTATCGAAAGCAAAAACTTTTACAACATCACCATCTTCAGGTTTCCCTTTAACTTTTTCCAATGCCCCAGAAAATACCCAAGGATGCCTTTGTAATGCTGCTTTTTCTTTTCCTTTTTTTAATATGATTTCTACCATGCTGCAAAGGTAATAATTTGTAGGGAGTTTGGCACAGCGCGTTTGGCGCTGAGTAATGGGAAGTAAGTTTGGAGTTGGCGGCATCGAATGCCATACTCAGCGATATAATGCCTACCGCTTTTTTACCAATTCAGTATCCAATACTTTGGTCTCGAATTCGGTTACTGGCCTTTTGGCTTCAATCATCGAAATAAGAAGCTCGGTTGCCACCTGGCCCATTTCAAAAGCGGGTTGTTTAACTGAGGTTAGTGAGGGCGAAAATAATTCGACAAGATTAGAGTTTGTGAAACCGGCAATGGCAATTTTATCCGCAACCTCGGGATTGGTTTTCTTTAAAGCCATAATGCAGCCCGTGGTAAGGCGATCGCTCGAAATAAAAATTCCATCTGGTTGTAAAGGTAAAAGTTCTTTTACTGCTTGCTCCAGCTCTGCACTGTGCATGCCCCCGTGCTGACAATATTTAACAAGTTCGGGTTTAAACTCAATGTGGTATTTAAGCAAAGCTGCTTTATAACCTTCCAGTCTTTCTTTGGTTATCGAAAGGTTTTCAGAATTTGTAAGGTGTGCAATAGTCCTTTTTCCTGATAAGATGAGGTGTTCGGTGGCATCAAAAGAACCTTTAAAGTTATTTGCTATTACTTTGTGGGTTTCAAAATCCTCCGGCACACGATCAAAAAAAACAATTGGCAGTCCTTTGGCGTACAAACTTCTTAAATAATCAATATCCTGTGTTTCTGAAGATAATGCAATCAATAAACCATCAATAGAGCGCGAAGCCAGGTGCTCAACATTCAGTTTTTCCTGTTTATACGATTCGTGACTTTGAGAAATGATTACGTGGTAATCCTTATCATATGCGATGGATTCGATTCCGTTGATCACCTGAGAAAAAAAGTTGTTGGCAATCTCACTCACAATAATGCCAATAGAGTAACTACGGCGTTCTTTTAAACTTCTGGCAATGGGGTTAGCACGGTAGTTTACCTTTTCGGCATAGGCCAGCACCAGTTTTTTTGTTTCCTCACTAATTTCGTAACGGTCTCTTAAAGCCCTGGAAACTGTCGATGTAGACAGGCCTAATGCTTTAGCAATATCTTTTATGGTAGATGTTTCAAATCTCATTTTTCGCAGTGCGTACAAGTTACGAAAAATATCTCTTTAAGGGCGTTCAACTCCTAATAATAATAAACGTTCTCTTAACGTTTTTGGGAACGTTTGCACACTTTTTTAGTTAAAATTAGTTTCAATTGGTTTTTAGTTTGTAAAATTGTTACATCAACGTAACCAAATATAAATAAACAATAACATCCCGAAATAGAATTATATTCTAATGCAAGCAATTGCAACTTCAAATAAGTATCCAAATCATTTCAAATCATTATTAATTATGAGCAGAGTTTTACTCTATTTTGCATTTCTCTCTTTTTTTGGATTATCAGTAGCCCAGGCGCAAACCAGGCAAATTACCGGAACGGTAAAGGATAAGTCAGACGGGCAGGTCTTAATCGGCGTAAGTGTTTCGGTAAAAGATGCTAAAAATGGGGCCAGTACAGATGGCAATGGTGCGTACAAAATTACCGTTCCTGCCAAGGGTGGCGTACTGGTTTTTACGTACATCGGCTATAAAACCAAGAGCGTTGCCATTGGCGACCAAAGTAAAATGGACATCACGCTTGAAGAAGATGCCAACACTTTGCAAGAGGTTACAGTAAACATCGGTTACGGTTCGGTGCGTAAAGAGGCATTAACGGGTTCGGTATCATCTATAACGGGCAAAGATATTGATCAGTTCCCTGTAAGTACCGCAGCACAGGCGCTAGCCGGAAAACTGGCGGGTGTTTCGGTTACCACATCAGAGGGAAGCCCGGGGGCCGAGATTGTTATTAAAGTGCGCGGTGGAAGTTCACTTACGGGAGATAATTCTCCGCTATACATTGTTGATGGCATCCAGGTAGAAAATGCTTTATCGATTTTATCGCCTAACGAAATACAATCTATCGATGTTTTAAAAGATGTGGCTTCTACCTCAATATATGGTAGCAGAGGTGCTAATGGCGTGGTAATCATCACTACCAAAAGTGGAAAGAAAGGCCGCCCCGTAGTATCATTCGATGTTTATGCAGGTGCAAGGCAGATTGTAAACAAGCTCGATGTGATGAATCCTTATGAGTTTATCAAGTATCAATACGAGCTCTATAATAACAACACCACACAGGATGTTAAAGATACTTTTACCAAAAAATACGGTACTTTCGATGATCTGGATATTTATAAAAACATCCCGAATATCGATTGGCAGGATAAAGTTTTTGGTCGCCAGGCCTGGAGGCAATACCGAGGTTTTAAATTTATCTGGTGGTACCACAAAAACGACCTATAATGTTTCTGTCAACAATACGAAAGAAGATGGTATTATGCTCAACTCAGGTTACAGAAGAACCTTTGCTTCGGTGCGTTTAGACCATAAATTTTCGGATAAATTCAGGGTTGGCTTAAATGCACGTTACAGCGGGCAGCGTATTGATGGTGTGGGCACAACTTCTACCGGATCGCAAGGTACCAACCGATTAAGGAACTCTGTGCGTTACCAGCCATATTCTGGCGGTAGTGATTCTGGCGATTTATTCGATGCTGATTATTTAACTACCGGATTAACCAATCCAATTACACTTGCCAACCAGGAATTGAAATATGATTACAGAAACGATTTAATCAGCAGTGGTTATGTGCAGTATTCCATTCTTAAAAATTTAACCGTAAAAAGTACTGTGGGCTATAATAGAACCAGCAGACATACCAATACTTTTAATGGCCCCGTAAGTAATGTGGCAAGAAATAATGCCGGTTTACCTGCAATACAACTCGATACGGTTTCGCAAAAATCTTTTATCAATACCAATACCATCAATTATAAACCAGATTTGGGAAAAGACCACAGTTTGGATATTTTGGTAGGCCAGGAAATTAACATGGTAGATATTGATTCGAGAACTACAGTACTTAAATTTTTACCCATTGATATCTCAGCGAGTGATGCATTTGTAAGTCCAGCTCCTGCAAATACGATACAAGACCGCCCAACATCATTAATTTCAGGCACCAGGCAGTTTTCTATTTTTGGCAGGGCATCATACGGCTTTCAGAATAAATATTTAGCTACAGTGAATTTTAGAACAGATGCTTCTTCGTTATTTGCCGCAGGTAAACAATGGGGTTATTTTCCATCGGCGCAGGTAGCCTGGAGAGTAACTGAAGAGAAATTTGTTAAAGACATGAACCTTAGCTGGTTAAATAATTTTAAAGTAAGGTTTAGTTATGGTGCAGCAGGGAACAACCGCATCGGCCAGGATTTATTCAGAACGCTTTTTTACCTAAGCTCAACCACTGGTGGCTACGCAGATACAGATGGGACGGTTTCAACTGGTTTGATTTCGGGTACAGCTACCGGAAATATCTTATCTAACCCTAACATTACCTGGGAAACCAACATCTCTAAAAACTTGGGTATCGATATTGATCTCTTTAAAAACAAGTTATCGCTTAATCTGGATTATTATGATAACAGAACGAAAAACCTGCTTTTAAATGCAAACGTTCCACAAACTACAGGTTATGCTACACAGCAGCAAAATGTGGGCAAAACGCAAAACAGGGGCTTTGAGGTACAATTGAACTATCAGGCGGTAAAATCAAAAAATTTCAGCTATAACACCAGTTTTAATATTTCGTTTAACAAAAATAAAATTGTTGAGCTGCAAAATGGTGTAAGTTCTTATATCACACAATCAGGATGGGTGAACAGTTTAGGCGATTTTAAGGTTGAGGTAGGCCAACCAGTTGGGCAGTTTTACGGTTTTATTTCAGATGGCCGCTATACTGTTGATGATTTTACCAACGTACAAAACACCACTACCGGCGCTTATACCTATACGCTTAAACCAACAGTTGCTAACGCCAGGGTTTTGTTGGGCAACCGCGATCCACAGCCGGGCGATATGAAAGTGAAAAAATTATCATCATCAGCAAGCATGATGATTGGTGATGATGACAGAACGGTTTTAGGTACAGCACAGCCGAAATTTACAGGCGGTTTGAATAATCAGTTTGCCTATAAAAACTTTGATTTAACCGTATTTGTAAACTTTAGCTACGGAAGTAAAGTTTATAATGCCAATAAAATAGAATTCACCTCACAATACAATGTAAAGGACAACAATTTGCTGGCTGTTATGAATGACAGGTGGCAGAATTTTGATGCAAACGGTGTAAAAGTTACAGACCCGGCATTATTAACCGCAATGAATGCCAATACCACGCTTTGGACGCCTACAGGTGGCAATTACGCCTTAACATCATACGCGATTGAAAACGGATCCTTTTTAAGAATCAGCAACGTAACATTGGGTTATTCCCTGCCGCAAAGTTTAATTAAAAAAACAGGTTTTATCTCAAAACTAAGGGTTTACGGTACGGTTAACAACTTGTATACCATTACCGGTTACACAGGTTACGATCCCGAAGCGAATACGCGCAGATCGAATCCGCTTACGCCAGGTATTGATTATGCGGCCTACCCACGGAGCAGGTACATACTTGCTGGTATTAACATGGTATTTTAATTTCAACATTAAAGAAAATGAACAATAAATTTATAAAATCGGCTTTAATGGTAATTGCTATTGGAGCATTGAGTATAACTACTTCCTGTAAAAAATATTTAGATGTAGAATCGCCATCAACCTCCTCACCTGATGTTGTTTTCGAAAGCACGGCCAATACGAACGCGGCAATTATTGCTGTGTATAACCGCCTTTGTGGAGATAATGGTTATGGAAGTCGTATTTCTACACTTTTTGGCTTAACTGCCGATGATTTTAAAACGTCGGGAAGTTACAGCTCATCTGACCGTAGGGGGATAAGCATGTACGGCGCGAGTTCAGATAATACGGATCTGGTTAATCCATTTTTGCAATTGTATGCAGGTGTAGAACGGGCAAACATCTGTATCAAATTTATTCCGGCCTCAAAACTTTATGCCAATGGGTCAGATGCAGAAAAAACGGTTATGAAACGCTATTATGGCGAGGCTTTAACCTTAAGGGCCCAGTTTCTGTACGAACTGATCCGCAACTGGGGAGATGTTCCGGCATCTTTTGTTCCTGCTGCTGATGCGGAAACATTGTACGGACCTAATGTAGACCGTAATAAAACTTACGACCAGATCATCGCTGATTTAAAAATGGCTGAAGATTTAGTGCCATGGAGAAGTGGAATTGCCGAATATGGCAGTTTCCGTTATACTAAAGGTGCAATAAAAGCCTTACGTGCACGCATTGCTTTAGCAAGAGGCGGTTATTCATTAAGATCGGCCAGCCATACCATGGAACGCAGTGCTGATTACCTAACCTATTATAAAATAGCTTTTGATGAGTGCCTTGATCTGATGAACCACCGTTCTGAGCATAACCTGAACCCGGTTTATGAAAATGTATTTAAAACCCTGCATACCGCAAACCGCCTTGATGATGCACATGAACTGATGTTCGAAGTTGCAGCCTTTGGAGGAAACGCATCTACAGACAGTAAACTTGGTTATTATAATGGAATCCGCTTCAATTCAGCCTCTACTTTTGGGTCTGGCGGTGGTGGAATGAATGCCATTCCTACTTACTTTTACGAATTTGATGTAAATAAAGATTGCCGGAGAGATGTAACGATTGGCGTTTTCGAGATTACTGCAACATCAAAAAAAATAGTGAATACTTTGTTTAACATGACAGATGGAAAATTCCGTAAATCGTGGACAGCCTTTAATAATTCATCTGCCGCGCAAACATTTGGCATAAACTGGCCAATGTTGCGATTTGCTGATGTTTTACTGATGTATGCAGAGGCTGATAATGAAATCAACGGTGCGCCATCTGCAACTGCGGTAAGTGCATTACAAGAAGTGCAAAAACGTGCGTACGCTGGTTTTGAAACACAAATTCCTGTAACCCCATTGGATAAAGCAGGGTTTTTTAACGCCATTGTTAAGGAACGCCTGTTGGAATTTGGTGGTGAGGGTATCCGCAAGTATGATTTGATCCGCTGGAATTTACTGGCAGGTAAATTTGAGGAAACCAGAAATAAAATCCGGGCTTTAGTTGCCGGAACGGGAGATTATGCGAGTGTACCAAATTACATTTATGCAAAAGAAAGCGATTATTTGTTGGGCACAAGTGTAAATGAGGTAGCCAAACTCGATTTGTATGGTGGAGCGCCTAATAATGTTTTTGCCTCACCCGGATTAAATGTTACAACTGCTCCGGCGGGTTATACCACCAAAAACTGGAGAAAGGCCGTTACTGAAGAAAATTCGATCACCAGTACTTCTACCGGTATTGCTTTTTACTTCGAAGCCAATAAAAAGGAACTGTTCCCTTATCCTAAAACAACACTAATCGAAAATCCAAGTATGGTTCAAAACTTTGGCTATTAAGGTATTTATTATGAAAAAAATTATAGATCAATTGGGGTTTAAATTCGTCATTTTATTATTGATGACTGTAGCAATTTCTTCCTGCAAAAAAGAAGATGATGCGCCAACAGAACCGGCAAGAATTTTTAAACCGGGTGATGTGAAAATTACTGCCGGAGAAACTTCTGCAAAGTTAACCTGGTCTTTACCGCTCATGTCTACAGGGAAAACTTTTAAATACAGTATTGATTTTTCAACTGATTCACTGTTTGCAACGGTAAATTACAGCACTACGGCCGATACTGCGGGTGTAACTGTAACTGAAGATAATTTAGCGGTAAGAACTAAATATTACGCAAGAATTAAGGCCAATGCCACCGAAAGTCAGCCAGAATCGAAATATGTTCGCAGCAGTGCTTTTCAGTTAACAGGAATCCAGTTGTTTCAGGCCATCAGGGATATTGAAATTAAAGAAACAACCGCTAAACTGTATTTTACCCCAACAACAGGCTTAACTTCAATTGTAGTAACCCCGGCCACAGGTGCAGCTGTTACAGTTGCATTAAATACAAGCGATGTAACATTGGGTGTTAAAGCACTTAACACGTTAACTGCTGGCACAAAATACACGGCAGAGCTATTTGCCGGACCAAAAAGCAAGGGAATAACCACTTTCACCACACTTGCACCCACTACCTATACGGTAAAACTCAACCCTGGAGATGACCTGGCAGCAGCAATTGCAAGTGCGGCAAATGGCGCAATAATCGGCCTTAATCCTGGTACTTATACTTTGGCTGCAGCAACTTTTATTACCCAAAAAACCATCACTATCAAATCAATATCGGGCAACCCGGGCGATACAAAAGTGAATTATAAAGAGATTGATGTAGAAGGCACTGGTGCAGGTGTAACGCTATCAGGTATTGAATTTGATGGAACTGCTGGTGCATCGCTTTATTTTATCAATTTTATCGGCTCACAAGCAGCAAATGGATCTGCAGCAACTTTTACCAATGTTGTGGTGGATAACTGTATAACGCATGGCTCTACTACTGCCTTTTTAAGGGGCGACAGGGGTACAGCAGTACGCGATTTTAAAATCACGGGCATTACCGTTAACAATTCGGTTGTATACGATATGGGTTTAAATGGTTCTTCTGCCTATTATACCTTTCATTTAAATAAAATGCAGTTTGCTAACCTTAACATTTCTAAGTCTACTTTCTATAATGCCGGCCCTGGGTTGGTTACTGCCAGCACCACATACACTGGCGATGTAACGCCTACAGTTTCCATTACCAATTCTACTTTTAACGGTTTTGGCGGCAATGCGAAATATGCACTGTTAGATGCAAATGCAAACCCAATTAACTTTACCATTGCAAATAGTATTTTAGCAAATACCCCTAAATCAGGTACGGTGAACGCGGCTGCCATAAGGGGTACCGGTGCAGCAAGTACACTTAGAATTTCCAACAGCAATTATTTCAATCTTTCAAGCGCATTAACCAATGGTACCGCCCTAACCTTTGGTACCGCAACATTGGTGAGTAACCAATCTATTAATTTAGGCTGGACTGCTGTAACAACAGATTTTACATTGCCTGCCGGCTCGCCTTTAAGAACTGCCGGAAGCGCGGGAGGGCCAATCGGTGATCCTAAATGGACATACTAACAAAATTACAGGGCAGGTTTTAATCTGCCCTTTTTTAATGAACTTTATGCTGTAGATTTAATTGAAAAGAATGACAAGAATATCCTATCTTAAGTTTATCGCGCTATTTATATTAAGCACAGTTCCCTTTCTTTATCTGCATGCTCAGGACCCGAAATATCCTTCAGCAATCACTGTTGCACAGGATGGGAGCGGAAATTATAAAACCATTCAGGAAGCTGTTAATTCGGTAAGGGATTTAGGAGAAAAAGAGGTTAAAATCTTTGTAAAACATGGTCAGTACAAAGAAAAACTGATTATTCCATCATGGAAAATTAACCTCTCGATTATTGGTGAAAGCGCCGCAGAAACCATCATTACTTTTGATGATTATTCGGGAAAGCCAAATCCGCTGGGTAAAGATGTTTTTGGCAATGCTAAATTCAGCACTTATACCTCCTTTACAGTATTGATTCAGGGGAATGATATCCACCTCGAAAATTTAACCATTATCAATTCAGCGGGCCGGGTGGGGCAAGCAGTTGCCCTGCATGTAGAGGGCGACCGATTTGTAGCCAAAAACTGTAGATTTTTAGGCAATCAGGATACGCTTTATGCCGCCATCGAAAATAGCCGCCAGTTTTATCAGAACTGCTATATAGAAGGTACAACAGATTTTATTTTTGGCAAAGCAACAGTAGTGTTTCAAAACTGTACGATAAAAAGTTTGACTGATTCTTATGTAACTGCAGCTGCAACGTCTGCACAGCAAAAATTTGGATTTGTTTTTCTAAATTGTTCACTTATTGCAGATTCTGCGGTAACAAAAGCCTATTTGGGCAGGCCGTGGCGACCTTATGCAAAAACGGTATTTATAAATTGTAATCTTGGTAAACATATCTTACCCGAAGGTTGGAACCCATGGAAAGGCGATAAAATGTTTCCGGATAAAGAGCTGACCGTGTTTTATGCAGAATATAAAAATACCGGTGATGGCGCATCGGTAAAAACAAGATTACCCTGGACGAAGCAATTGACAGAAAAAGAAGCAAAAAACTATACTTTAAAAAATATATTGGGCGGAGCAGATCAATGGGATCCGCCGCATTTATAGATTAACAGAAAATATGAAAATCAATTTCCTTAAAATTTTAGCTGCTGGAACTTTAGCTGTTTTACTGTCTTTTACCTTCATCCAAAAGAAAACCAAACTTTATATTATTGGCGATTCTACCGCCGCCAACAAAGAGCAAAAGGCTTTCCCCGAAACAGGCTGGGGAATGGCATTGCAATCCTATTTTAAGGCAGATGTTATTGTTGATAACCGGGCACTGAACGGGAGGAGTACAAAATCATTCCGGGCCGAAAAACGCTGGGACCCTATTTTAGCTCAGCTTAACCCGGGCGATTATGTTTTTATAGAATTTGGCCACAATGATGAAAAAGTAGATAAACCCACTGTTGGCGTTTCTTTAGCTGATTTCAAAATTAATCTGGTGAACTATGTAAATGAAACCAGGAGCAAAAAAGCTTTTCCTGTTTTACTTACACCAATTTCGCGAAGAAGTTTCAAAAATGGTGTATTAATCGATTCTCATGGCGATTATCCCCGGATAACCCGTCAGGTTGCCGATTCGCTAAACGTTCCTATGATTGATATGCTGGCAAAAACTGAAAGCTTATTAAACCGCCTCGGCGAAGAACCCTCTATCAAATTATTCAACTATGTTGATTCCGGAAATGTAAATTATCCAAACGGGAAAAAAGACAACACGCATTTAAGTCCTGAAGGGGCAAAACAAATTGCCGGCTTGGTGGTAAAAGGCATTAAAGAGTTGAAGCTTAACCTGGTTAAGAGTTTAAAATAGGGATAGGATATAATTAAATTATAAATATTGGATTTTAAGCATATTAGACGGGGAATTATCAAAATTTGCCACACGACTCAGCATTTCATTTCTTTTTAACAACAGTTTCTTCATATAACTTTTTAGAAGCACTTTATTTGCCAACCAGCCAAGTATACCAAAAGGTGCCTCGAACCAAAATATATCGGTCATTTCTGTCTGTGTGCCAAGTACTTTAAACAGGTGTTGATGATGGAGCTTTTTAAAAGGGCCTTTTATCATTTCATCAATAAAAAAGTTTGGCCGCTCCATTGCAGTAATTTTATTGCTCATGGTAAAATAAAGCCCGAAATGCTTGGCTCGCCAGGTAACAGATTCATTTAAGCAAATTAGTCCATTTATTTTTCCTGCAATGGCTTTCTCACCCGATTGTTGCATCGATTGTACATGAAGATCAATACTCCTCGCCAAATTAAAACAACTTTCAACAGGTGCATCAATCAATGTTTTTAAAACAATTAATGGCATAAATTCTTTAACTTAATTCTTTCCTTCTACACTCAAAGCCGCTACCGCCTCATCTATATTTGCATATTTAAACCCGAAACCGTTAGCCAGTAAAATACCCGGTTTAACCCACCTGCTTTTTAAAATCAGTTCGGTTTCTGTGCCAATAATTTTTGCGCCAATGCCCAATAGCCAGGCAGGGGCAGGTAACCCAAAACCAATGCCATATGCTTTTCTGATACTGCGCATAAACACATTGTTTTTAACAGCTTCCGGAGCAGTACAATTTACAGCTCCTTCAATTTCTTTGTGCTGAAGTAACCACTCGATACTTCTTGCAGCATCTTGCTCGTGTACCCAGCTTACGTATTGTTCGCCATTACCCTGTTTGCCGCCCATGCCCAGTTTTACCAGGTTGAGCAGCCTTGGAAATGCACCATCACTAAGCCCAATTACAATGCCCATTCTTAGTGCTAATTTTCTTGTTTTTGGGGTATTGGTTTCAAAAAAACTACTCTCCCAGGCTTTACATACTTCGATAGAAAAACCTTCACCAATTTCACCTGTTAACTCATCTTGCGGACGATCTTCTGCATGCCTGTAAATGGTTGCTGAGGTAATGTTGATCCAGAGTTTTGGTGGTTTTTCCATTTCACTGATCACTTTACCCAATAACCGTGTAGGGATCAATCTCGAATCGAAAATGGCTTTCTTGTTTTGTTGGGTATATCTGCAGTTTACATTTTTACCACAAAGGTTAACCAATAAATCAGCATCCTGAAGGTTTACACTCCATTCATCAACAGTTTTACCATCCCACAACAGCGTTTTAATGTTCCCCGTTGCGGCTTTTGGTTTTCTGGCGAGGATAATTACTTCGTTAGCCAAAGGGCTAAAATATTGAGCCAGTATGGTTCCTAAATAGCCATTTCCGCCAGCAAGTATAATTTTTCCGTATTTCATGATTTCTACAAACTAAAGATCAAACCCAAAACAATTAAACGGTAAAGTGCCCAGCTGATACTCATTATTAAACCAAATTTTAACAGCCTGCCCCTGCGAAGGTGCTCTAAAAACATGAGTCCGGCAACCATTAAAAAATAAAGGATATAAAATAGCGGGTGAATATTGTAATATTTGGCCAATGCTAAACCAGGTATCAGCAAAATTGCGCCTGCAAAAGAGATCGTCATCATGTTGCCCAGGTAATCCCAAAGTTTTTCTTTCTTATAAAAAGCAATAACGGCACCTTGAAAAAACAACTGACCGCCACAAATCAGGTACTCACGGTATTTGCTGCCTAATGGTACAAAATTGGTAAGCAGGTGTGCATAAGCTGTTAATACATAGGCAGTAATTAACCAGGTTAAAACTAGGTAAGCCATGCGGTAATGAACTTTAAAGCTTGGCTGTATGGTATTTTCTTTAATTGCCGCCGGAATAATCACCTTGCGGTTGTAAGAGATAAAGGCATAAAATTTACGCATGATAAACACAAATGGGCCAAATGAAAACAAGGGTTTAAAAAAGGGCATGCTGTGCGCAATAATTTTGAATAAACTCTGAATACCATAGCTAACTTCGCCATTTTCGATGTTTACGAGTGCAATCTCATTGGCTGCCCGTTGCCGATCTACCAATGGGCAAATATTTTCGGGCATTTGTTGGTAAGCTTCCCGACCAGCTTTCTAGCATACCTGTCTTCACAAATGCTTTGGTATATACGTTACACATTGGGCATTCATTGTCATACAAAATCAAATGGTTGTAAAGCGTTTTCATATTATTTTAATTTTAATATTTTCAGTAAAAATTGAAAGTTTACTTTAAAAAATTAAGCCGAACTCAATGTTGGGCTTTTGGATGAATATTTAGTTTAGTATTTAGCCGTTTAAGGTAATGAATACACCGCTCATAAGTTTCACATCTCCAACCTACTTAAAAACTTTTAATACCGAACCCCAAAACCAGCTTTCTTCAGCTTTGAGCATGGTTTCCAAGGTTTTATCCACGTTAATGGCCAATTTATTAATATCTTTAATTGATTTTTTAAAGGTTGTAAATTCAGGATCTTTTTCATCACCTGTTACCACAGAAAGTTCGTTAAGTACTTTTAACACAGGTTCTAATTCTCTCTTTTCCGTTCTTTAGCTACCTGCCGGGCGATATTCCAAACATCTTTATCAGCAAAAAAGTATTCCTTGCGTTCGCCGGCCTTATGTTGTTTTTCAATTAAGCCCCATCCAATTAAGTCGCGGAGCGTCATGTTGGCATTTCCCCTGGAAATGCTCAGTTGCTCCATAATTTCTTCGGTGGTTAGTGCTTCTGCCGAAATTAGTAGCAGCGCATGTACTTGTGCCATGGTGCGGTTAATTCCCCATTCGGAGCCTAATTTACCCCAAGCCTCTATGAATTTCAATTTTGCTCCTGCTAATTCCATACACAAATATAATGTTATTTTTAAACTTTCAAAAATTATTGAAACTTTATTTATTCTGAAAACTTTTTGTGTTCCGCTCAATTTCCTCGAGCACCATTCGCCAGTTATTTTGGTTGCCACTCAATTTTTGCAATAATCCAATCTGCGTTGGATCGAAATACACTGAAAATCTTAATACTGGAAGCGCTAAATCTGGTTTAAACATTGTGCCAGGAGCAAAACCAGGTTCATTATTTTTGGCACGGTCGCGATCGAATTTAACGGTTGTATTTACATATTCTTCGTGCTGCTTTTCGCCATTGATGTACGGGATTAACCACTCAACAGATTTTTTAATAGATGATGCTTTTGGCGATTCATAGCTATAAAAATTCTGTCCATTAGCCCTGTCGATGATAATGGCCAGTTTCAACATTGGTTCCAGATCGTAAATGTGGTAGTGCATGGCATCTCGTTCTTTAAAATCCAAACTGGTACCATCAGGATAAAGATTGATGTTGATATGGCTTTTAAGGTTTTCTATTGCCCAGTTAATCAGTTCCTGGTTATTTAAAGCGTAACCAATTTCGCCAACTATTTTTAGGCGGTGGGCATTCCAGTTGTTAATTGCCGTAGCCCGGCCGGCTTTCATACGCTTGCTGTTAATTTCGGCCTGTGCGGTTTCGTTCAGCCATTGCTCAATCGGCTTTTTATCCACAGCTGATATGTCTTTCTTAATCAGATCATAGGCTTCAACTGCCGGATCGAGATTGGTATCGTCGATAGGATCGCCATTTGGCCGATTTATTTTTGCCCAGGCGGTAAGAAATTCTACACATTTGTTTAAATATTTCTGCTCTCCGCTAAGCTGATATTGTAAAGCCAGAACGAACATTTTATTCATATCGGCCAATGCCTGCTGGGTTTTCAGTTTTTTCGGATTTCCTTTCAGTAAACCTTCCGTCCGGATGGTATCAATCGGGTTTGGCTGATCGTTAAGGTAAACTAAAGCAGATTTTTCGAAGCCCTGATAAAGCTTTCTAATTTCTTCGTTGTTTTTGATCTTACTTTTCAGTGTTTTGATTTCGCCAGGGTTTAAACTTACCAGTTGTGCAAAGGAGGCAAAATAAAGGGAGGCGAGCGCAAGGGTAATCACAAACTTTCTCATCATAAACGGGTTGGATTTTTATTCTCTGACACAAATCTAATTTTTTATTCGCCACCCTTTTAATTTATTCCTTTTTTATACCGCCCAATTTTTTATTTTTGACGTTCGTTTAAACTTAAACAAACCTTAATGAATAACTGGTTTAATAAAAATGGCGTACACCTGGCCATTATTGCATTTTTTGTAGTCATTACGTTTGCCTACTTCAGCCCTGTTTTGCAGGGTAAAGCGCCACAGCAGGGCGATGTTTTGCAGGCTAAAGCCATGCAGAAAGAAATTATGGATATTAAGGCAAAAGATGGCAAAGGACCGCTCTGGACCAACCAAATGTTTGGTGGTATGCCAGCTTATCAAATTTGGGTGCAATATCCTTTAAACATCACCACTTATGGTATCGATGTAATTAAAGGCATATTTCCTGATCCTGTTGGAACGGTTTTATTATACCTTTTAGGTGCTTATTTATTGTTTTGTGTACTCAAAATAAATCCATGGCTTGCTGCAGCAGGAGCCATTGCCTTTGCATTTACCTCCTACAATTTTATCATTATTGCAGCCGGACACAGCAATAAAGCCTTGGCTATTGGTTTTTTTGCGCCTATTTTAGCAGCGATTATTCTTACTTTAAGGGGCAGATATCTGGTTGGCGCGAGCTTACTGGCACTGTTTATGGCTTTGGAGATTCGTTCGAACCACATCCAAATGACCTATTATTTATTTATAGCGTTATTTATTTTGGCCTGTATAGAACTTTACCACGCTTTTAAGGCAAAACAACTGCCTGCATTCGGTAAATCTATCGCTTACATTGTTGCGGGTATTATACTATCAGTTTTGGTGAATGCGGGTACCTTGTGGACAACCTATGAATATGGAAAAGAAACCATCCGTGGCAAATCTAATTTAACAACTGATAAAGCTGAACCTGCAAACGGTTTGGATAAGGAGTATGCATACCAGTGGAGCCAGGGTGTTGGAGAAAGTTTCTCGTTCCTCATTCCGAACATTTATGGCGGTGCCAGCAGTATTGATGAGATGATCAAACCTGAAAGCAACACGTATAAAGCCGTGGAGAAAAACCTTCAGGGTGTTGATCCAAAACAGGCCATTGGATATGTTGCCCAAAATTTGGGTACCAACCAATACTGGGGTAACAAGCCGGGTACATCGGGGCCATATTATTTTGGTGCGATTATCTGTTTCTTATTTGTTTTTGGGTTATTTATCGTTAAACACCGCTGGAAATGGTGGATTTTAGGCGCAAGCGTTTTGTTGTTGTTCCTTTCTTTCGGGCAAAACCTACCCTTTATTTCGGATATTTTCTTTGATTACCTGCCGGGTTACAATAAATTCAGGGCAGTAGAATCGATATTGGCAGTTGTTGGCTTATTGGTGCCGCTCCTGGCTATTTTAGCTATTAAAGAGGCACAGGAAGGTCAATATGATCAAAAATATTTAGTGCAGCGTTTAACCTGGTCGGCAGGTATTACAGGAGGTTTCGCTTTAATTATTGCGGTGATCCCTACCGCATTCTTCAGCTTTACGCAAACCAACCAGGCTCAGGTTGTAGATGCATTAACACAAACCTTGCAGAATAACCGTGGTGCAGCAATTGAAATTTTAAATGGCGTTGTAGCAGATCGTGTAGCTCTGGCGCGTGCTGATGCTTTACGTACCTTATTGTTTATCGCTATTGGCTTCGGAATTACCTGGGCTTTTATAACCAAAAAAATGAATATGCAACTGGCCTTTGGTTTACTTGCACTGTTTGTTTTGATTGATTTATGGCAGGTAGACCGTCGTTATTTAAATAACCAGAATTTTGTAAGCAAAAACGACCTGAATAATCATTATCAACCGAGAGATGTAGATAATTTTATTTCGGCGGATAAAGATCCGAACTTTAGGGTTTTCGATTTATCATTAGGCGATCCGTTTAAAAGCGCCGAAACTTCTTATTTCCATAAAACAGTTGGTGGTTTCCACTCTGCAAGGTTGAAACGTTTTCAGGAATTGGTTGATAACCAGTTGACGAAAAGCATCAACCAGGATGTACTGGATATGTTAAATACAAAATACATTATTACGCAGGATCCTCAAACCGGATCGTATAAAATGCAACGGAATGCTACCGCTGCGGGCAATGCCTGGTTTGTGCAAAGTGTGCAGTTTGCCAGGAATGCTGATGAAGAAATGAAAGCAATAAGCAGTTTCGATGCTAAAAAAGAAGCTATTGTTGATGAAAGCTTTAAAGCCTCGATTGATACCAAACGTTTGGGTACCGGACAGGAAGGTTTTATCAAATTAACCGCTTATAACCCTGATCATTTAACATACGAATACTCAACCGCAAAAGATGTAATTGCCGTATTTTCTGAAATCTACTATAATAAAGGCTGGAAGATGTATATCGATGGGGTAGAAAAACCGTATTTCAGGGCTGATTATGTTTTACGTGCAGCACAATTAGAAGCTGGTAACCACAAACTAGAGTTTATTTTCCATCCTACGGCTTATTACGCTGGTGAGAAAATCTCATTGGCCGGATCGATCCTGTTGTTGGCTGGTTTGGGTTTTGGATTTTATGCTGAAGAAAAAAAGAAAAAGAAGAGCGCTAAAGTTTAGTGGATTCCTTCCATAGATTACACCCCGTAGAACTTGATTTTGCGGGGTTTTTTATTGTATACTATTTTTGATTAAATGCAGGATAAAGCGGAGAATCTGATTAGATAGATCTCTCCATTTAGGTATGCTTAAGTCGAGGTAAATCCGACACATAAAATCGCCATTACGAGGCTTTTCCCCGCAATGACGATCATTGTTATTTAGAAAATATATTTCGTGCTTAAAAAGTTAGAATCATCTCCTCTAACAATTTCGTTCAATAACTTTTTGTTATCATCTGTAAATTTGGTGGCTACCAAAGAACGGATAGAGAACGAACGCAATGCATCAACTACCGAAAGTGTTCCTTCGGCACTGTCTTTACGGCCTGTGAAAGGGAAGGCATCAGGTCCGCGCTGGCATTGGCAGTTAATATTTACCCGGCTTACCTGGTTTACCAAAGGATCGATTAACGAAGAGATTACCGCAGCATTGTTGCTGAAAATACTCACCTGCTGGCCGTGAGGAGAACCAATTAAATATTCGATAGGCTCTTCCAGATCATCAAAAGGAACCACAGGAACAATCGGGCCAAACTGCTCTTCGCGGTAGAGTTTCATATTGCTGTTCACCGGGTAAACAATGGCTGGATACACAAAGGTTTCGAAGGTTTGACCACCATTTTTGTTGATCACTTTCGCTCCGTGCGAAACCGCATCATCAATACATTCTTTTAAATATTCTGGCTTGTTCAACTCTGGTAGCGGAGTAAGGTTTACTCCTTTTACCCATGGCATACCAAACTTTAGTTTTTCTACTTCGGCAGATAGACGCTTTAAAAATTCCTGAGCCAAGCTTCGGTGCACATAAACGATTTTAATCGCTGTACAACGCTGTCCGTTAAAAGAAAGCGAACCTAAAACTGTTTCAGAAACGGCTAAATCCAAATCGGCATCTTTAGTAATGATGGCAGCATTTTTTGCATCTAAACCTAAAATTGCCCTTAAACGGTTTACTTTAGGGTGCAGTTTCTTAAGCTCATTGGCCACTTTACTGGAGCCGATTAAAGTAAGCACATTAATTTTCCCCGATTTCATCAACCCAGGAACAATGGTATTACCGCGACCATAAATGGTATTAACCACACCTTTTGGAAAGCTGGAACGGAAAGCTTCCAATAATGGGTAGTGTAATAATGTACCGTGTTTAGGTGGTTTGAATAAAAGGGTGTTGCCCATAATCAAGGCAGGAATCAATGTAGTAAAAGTTTCGTTTAAGGGATAATTAAACGGACCCATACAAAGTACCACACCAAGTGGAGAACGGCGTACCTGGGCCACAATACCCTGCTCTATTTCAAAACGTGATGACTGCCTGTCGATATCCTTCAACGCATCGATGGTTGCATAGATATATTCGACGGTACGATCGAATTCTTTGATTGAATCGGCGTAAGATTTTCCAATCTCCCACATGATCAATTTTGCAACAATTTCTTTTTGCTCAATCATTTTATGGGTAAAGTTTTCTACACAGGTGATGCGGTCGGCAACACTCATTGTAGGCCACTGCCCACGGCCATTGTCATAAGCGGCTACGGCTGCATCTAAAGCTTCTGCAGACTCTTTCTCTGTACAAACAGGGAAACTACCAATACGCTTTCGTTTAAAGCCTTCAGGGGTTTTTACGCATACCGGAGAAAACACTTCATTAAATGGTCCGTTCCAGGGTTTCATTTCCCCATTGGAAAGAAACTCCTTTTGATTGATTTCTTCCGTGAGCCTAAATTCATCTGGAATCTGGCTCTCTTCAACGAAAATACTTTCGAGGTTTAGAGGTGTACTCAATTTGGGTTGGTTGTTAGGGTTTATAATTGTTAATCTATAGTTTAAGTATAGATTAACCTTGTTGCAAAGGTATTGCTACGCAGATAATTTAACTTTACCTGAGTATTAAATCTGCAATTATTTTAGTTCAATAACTTTATATTTTGGCACTAAGGTTTTCATTACGGTCCAGCCAATTAAATAGCATACCGCACAAATGGAAAAAATAATAAAATAACCAGCTTCTTCACCTTTGAAGCCCATAAAAACAATCTTGTTTTTGCCTGTATAATCAAACAACAAACCAGAGCCTTTATTGATGATGAAAGAGCCTAGCCCGCCGGCCATACCACCAATACCGGTAATGGTGGCAATTGCTTTTTTAGGAAACATATCGCCTACGGTAGAAAATATATTGGCCGACCATGCCTGGTGGGCGGCACCTGCAATACCGATAATGATTACGGGAATCCAATAGGTAATATGCCCTAAAGGTTGTGCGGCCAAAGCCAATAATGGGAAAAATGCGAAAATCAGCATTGCTCTCATCCGGCCTTCATAAGGGTTCATTCCTTTTTATCAACGAAATAAGTTGGTAACCAACCGCCAATTATTGATAAAAGTGTGATCATATAAAGCACAAATAGCGGAAGGGCACTTTGTGTAGAGTCCATTCCATAAACCGATTTTAAATAAGCTGGTGTCCAGAATAAAAAGAACCACCACACGCCATCGGTCATAAACTTACCAAAGGCAAAAGCCCAGGTTTGTTTGTATTTAAAGCAGTCGATAAAAGAAACTTTTTCTTTGGTTTCTTCCACATAATCGGCCAGTTTCCGGTCGTTAATTACATCCTGCTGTATATATGCCAGTTCTTCAGCACTAACTCTTTTATGTAATTCTGGCTTGTTATAAACAAAAACCCATAATCCCATCCATATAAAGCCTAATGCACCAATAATGATGAACGACATTTCCCAGCCATACGCCTTTGCAATAAAGGGAATGGTGATGGGTGCTGCAAGTGCACCAACCGTAGCCCCGGCGTTAAATATACTGGTTGCAAATGCCCTGTCTTTTTTCGGGAAATATTCTGCGGTGGCTTTAATTGCTGCCGGAAAGTTTCCTGCTTCTCCTACTGCCAATACAAAACGGGCAAAAATAAACAAGGTAACACTTACTGAAACCACTAACCCGGTATCGTTAACGCGGGAGATAACTTCTTTGGCACCTTCAAATCCCACAAACCAGTTTCCATTAATAATCCCTGCAGTTGCGATACCGCAAAAGGCATGTAAACAGGCACCAACAGACCAAACACCTATAGCCCATAAAAAGCCTTTTTTCGTGTCGAGCTTATCAACCAACCGGCCAGCAAAAAGCATTGATATTGCGTAGAAAATTGAGAAAAGCGCGGTAATATTTCCATAATCATTGTTATCCCAATGAAACTCTGGTTTGATAAAATCCGTCCAGGTTAAAGAAAGTACCTGCCTGTCTAAATAATTTATGGTCGTAGCTAAAAATAACAGCAAACATATGGTCCATCTGTATTTGCTTGTTTTGGATTGGTTCATTTGGTTAGGGTGTATTAGGGTTTTACTTGCTTTGCTGAATCAGATCAAGCGCTAATTTTGTGTTGTCGGATAACTCCTCATAAAGACCTTTGCTCATCACATCTTTACTGATTAATTTGCTGCCCATACCAACGGCACAAACGCCGGCTTTAAACCAGGTTTTTAAATTATCGGCATTAATTTCTACACCTCCTGTTGGCATAAACAATTGTCCGGCAAAAAGATCTTTGATTGATGAAATAAATTCAGGCCCTAAGATATTGGCAGGGAAAATTTTGATCAACATGGCTTTATGTTCCTGCGCAACGCTGATTTCGGTCGGCGTCATACATCCAGGGATCCAAAGCATCCCGATTTTATTGGCGATTTCGGCAACAGCCGGATTAACGATCGGTGCAACGATAAAATCTGTACCGGCTTCGATAAAAGCATGCGCATCGGCGGGCGTTTTTATTGTTCCGATGCCGAGATAAAGATCGGGCATTTCAGCATCGCGTATTTCTTTTAACTTTTTAAAGTTCGGCAAGGCTGATTTACCACGGTTGGTATACTCGAAAACACGTACACCCGCTTTATACAAGGTACGTAATATTTCTACACTACCCGATTCGCTGTCTTGATAAAAAAGGGGTAGCATGCCCTGCTCTAAAATGGCATCTAAAATTTTGTGCTTGTTGCTAATCATTTCGTAGTATTCTTTTTTCAATATCTGCTACAGTACTGGTTGTAGCATCACTTGGAATGTATAATTTATCGTATGCTGCCGCAGTGGCAAAATTTAAGGTTTCTTTAGCTGATAACTGATTGTAAAAGCCATAAATAAGACCTGCCATAAAACAATCGCCACTTCCTACTTTATCCAAAATTTCATCAGATACATATTCTTCTGAAACGGTTAACTCATCAGCGGTATAAATGGCAGTGTAGTACCTGATGCCTTTACCATAATCGAACCTGAAAGTATTGGCAACGGCTTTACAAGCCGGAAACAAACTTAATATTTCTTTAGCGGTATCGGTTGCCTGTTGTAGTAACGTTTCCTTTGCATAACCTTCGCTTGGGGTTAAATCCTCGTGCAGTGCAGTGCCCAACATTTTATTGGCAGCCCAAACATTGCCCATAATCAAAGTACAATATTGCGCCAGTTCTGGTAAAACATCAATCGGATCTTTACCATATTTCCAAAGTTTTGCACGATAGTTCAGATCCAACGAAATGGTGATATTTTTTGCGGCTGCCACTTTTAAAGCTTCCAGGCAAACATCAGCAATTGATTGATTAATTGCCGGACAGATTGCGCTAAAATGAAACCAGGCAACGCCATCAAAAACCTCATCCCAATTGATCTGGCCAACCTTTAAATCGGCATAAGCAGAATTTGCCCTATCGTAAATTACTCCTGCATTTTTAAGGTCTTTCCCTTTCGGAAGGTAATAAAGGCCCAAACGCTCACCATGGTAAACCATCGGCGTAGTATCGATGTTTCTGGCATCGAGATAATCTACAATTTCCCTGGTTACCGAATTATCCGGCACCGCCGATAAATAAGAAGAGGGTACATTCCAAAGTGCCAGTGCTGTGGCCACGTTTAGCTCTGCACCGCCTACATAAAACGGAAGTTTGTTTTCTTTTAACCATGCACCGTCCATATCGGGGCAAATGCGCAAAAGTATTTCACCAAAGCTTAAAACTTTTTCTCCTTTTTTAGATGAAGCGAATATTTGGGTGCTCATTTTTATATTTAATCGGCGTATTTCATGGTGTTTATTGTTACGGTATGAAAAAGGAAGGAAAACGATTGAAATGATTTATTTCCAATGAAATACCTCTCTAAAGCCCTATTTTGGTTAAAATTTAAAGTAATTTTTTGCGTTAAAGTACGAAATATCCTGCACAATCTTACCAACCCACTCCAGGTCGTTAGGCAATTCGCCATTCTCAATGTCTTCGCCAAAGAGGTTGCAAACAATTCTTCTAAAATATTCGTGGCGTGGAAAGGAAAGGAAACTGCGTGAATCGGTAAGCATACCAACCAAACGGCTTAAAAGCCCCATATTTGATAATGCGTTTAACTGCTTGATCATACCGTCTTTTTGATCTAAAAACCACCAGGCTGACCCAAATTGCACTTTACCCGCTACAGAACCGTCGTTAAAATTTCCGATCATTGTTGCAATCAACTCATTATCAGCCGGATTAAGGTTATAGATAATGGTTTTTGCCAGTTTATCCTGATTATCCAAACGGTTTAAAAATTTGGACAGCATCCGGGCCTGACTAAAATCGCCGATCGAATCCCAGCCTGTATCAGGGCCTAGCTGCCTTAACATCCTTGCGTTGTTGTTGCGCAATGCACCCAAATGATATTGTTGTACCCAACCTTTTTCATGATCCCATTCTGCAAAGTAAATCAGCATTGCTGATTTAAATTTCAGGTTTTCCTGGTAAGAAATGGCTTGTTTACTGCGGATTTTGTCAAAAATTGCTGAGATTTCTGATTTGGTGTAGTCTTCAGCGTAAATTTGTTCTAAACCATGGTCTGAAACGGAACAACCATTTGCCGCGAAGTAATCGTGACGGCTTTTTAGCGCATCGATATAATCCTGAAAACTACTGATTGTTTTATCGGCAACACCTTCCAGTTTATCAATATATTCGTTTAAACCTTCAATATCGTCGCTGTTCATCGCCTTATCCGGCCGAAAGGCTGGCAACATTTTAAGGTTTGCGCCTTCTCTTGCCAGTTGTTGGTGAAAGTTTAAACTATCCAAAGGATCATCGGTAGTACAAACGGCCTCAACATTCATTTTGGCCAATAAACCACGTACCGAATATTCTGGTGTCTGCAATTTTGCAGAACATTCGTCGAAAATTTTCTGAGCAGTTTTACCAGAAAGCAGGTCGTTTATGCCAAAATAGCGCTGAAGCTCCAAATGGGTCCAGTGGTATAATGGGTTACGTAATGTATATGGAACGGTTTCTGCCCATTTTTCAAATTTCTCATAATCTGAAGCCGCACCAGTGATGTATTTTTCATCCACACCGTTTGCACGCATGGCTCTCCATTTGTAATGGTCGCCAGCAAGCCAAACCTGACTGATGTTTGCAAACTGCGTATTATTGGCAATCTGCTCCGGAATAAGGTGATTATGGTAATCGATAATCGGCAATGATTTTGCAAAGTTGTGGTAAAGCTTTTCAGCAGTTTTGCTTTGCAAAAGGAAATTTTCGTCTAAAAAAGATTTCATGCTATGTAATTTGAGATAATAGAATTGAGGTGATCAATACGTATATCTGTTCATTTTTTTATTTATCGCCGGTCTGTGTTCTCAGAAACCGGAATTGAATTTATTGTTTATTCGCTTGGTGGTCTATGAAGACACAGAACGCGGAATTGGGTTCCAAGACTCACTACAAACTAACCCCTCGTTTCCATGGAATAAAATCATCCTGGTTAAGTAAAACTGCCTTAGGAATTACTTCGCCACTGGCTGCTTTAATGCAATATTCTAAAATATCTTCTCCCATTTGTTCGATGGTTTTTTCACCTTCAATTACCGGCCCGCAGTTAATGTCGATAATATCGCCCATGCGTTTGGTTAATGCATTGTTGGTTGATACTTTAATTGTTGGGCAAACAGGGTTTCCTGTCGGCGTACCCAAGCCTGTGGTAAACAAAATTAAGGTTGCCCCTGAAGCGGCTTTTCCTGTAGTAGCCTCAACATCGTTTCCGGGCGTACATACTAGGTTTAACCCTGGTTTTGTTGCGGGTTCTGTATAATCCAAAACATCTTCTACCGGCGATGTTCCTCCTTTTTTAGCTGTTCCGGTACTTTTAATGGCATCAGTAATTAAACCATCTTTTATATTTCCTGGCGAAGGGTTCATAAAAAATCCTGAGCCAACGTTTTCTGCAGATTGGTTGTAGGCTGTCATCAGTTGAATGAATTTACGTGCCGCAGTTTCGTCTTTCGTACGATCAATCAATTGTTGTTCGGCGCCGCAAAGTTCGGGGAATTCGGCAAGCAATACTGTGCCTCCCAAAGCCACTAATAAATCGGAAGTATACCCTACAGCAGGATTTGCACTGATTCCACTAAAGCCATCGCTACCGCCACATTTTACACCTAAAACCAATTTGCTTAATGGTGCAGGCTGACGTTCGATTTTATTGATTTCAGTTAAACCGATAAACGTTTTTCTGATGGCTTCTTTAACCAATTGTTCTTCACTTTGTGATTGCTGCTGCTCAAAAATGAATAAGGGCTTATCAAAATTCGGACTACGGTGTTTTAAATCGTCCATAAAATCTTTCACCTGAAGGTTCTGGCAGCCTAAGCTTAATACCGTAACCCCGGCAACGTTCGGATGATCGGCATAGGCGGCCAATAATTTGCTTAATACAGCAGCATCCTGACGGGTACCGCCACAACCACCCTGGTGATTTAAAAATTTAATGCCATCTACATTTTTGAAAACACGGTTGGCTGATGGATTTGCCAAGCCTATTGAACTTGGGTCAGCTTCTGCTAAAATCTCACCGTTTTTATAGGCCTCAACCAACTGGTGTGCATAAGATTTATACTTATCGGTTACGGCATAACCCAATTCGTTGTGTAACGCTTCGCGGATTACATCCAGATTGCGGTTTTCGCAAAAAACAGTAGGGATAAACAACCAATAATTTGCTGTACCCACACGGCCATCACTACGGATATAACCATTAAAAGTTCTGTCTGCAAATTTAGATACATCAGGTGCATGCCATTCGTAATGATACGGCCGGAATTCATAAGGATCTGAAGCATGTTTGGTGTTTTCAGTATCCATTAAACCACCTTTAAGGATAAAATGTTGTGCCTTACCTACAAGTACGCCATACATAATGATGTGGTCGCCTGCATTCATATCCTGCATAAAAAACTTATGCTTGGCCTGAATGTCATCCTGTAAAATATATTCCTGTCCATCATAAATAACTGTTTCACCTTTTGCCAGGTTTTGCAGGGCAACAAGTACATTATCGTTGGGATGGATTTTTAAAATTCTAGTAACCATTTTAAATTGTTCTTTCTGAATGCAAGTTACTTAAAGTTTCTTTTGCACCCTTGTTCTGTAATAAATCAACGTAAGATTTTACGGCTGCGTTAAAGCCGGGATAATTATTCAAGTTTTTATCCCACAGACGTCTGTCGCCAAGGGTATTATCTACAACGGTTTCAGGATTTTTCCAGTATTCGTATAAAATTTCTGCAAATTCATCCTGTACGGGATAGTTTTTTCCATTGGCACCGGCCGTGTACACATCTCCCTCTTTATTCACATTCATGAAAATAATGTATGCAGCAACGCCCAGGGCCGTTAGTTGAGGCACTTCATTTTTTAATGCATAATATCTTCTGATTAATGGCATATTGCGCATCTGCATTTTTGAAGTGAAGTTCAGCGTAATCGCCTGCCACTGGTGTTCTAAAGCTGGATTGCTAAAACGGTCGATCACACTTTCAGCAAAAGCAATTGCTTCCTCGTAAGTGATATCCTCATTTACCACAACAGGTGCAATTTCATCTTTCATCAGTTTTAACACGTTGGCTGCGAAATCCTCATTCGCCATTGCCTCTTTTACGGTATTGAAACCTGATAAAATAGCCAATCCACAGCTAATGGTATGTGTACCGTTAAGCAAACGGAGTTTCAGCTCTTTAAATTTATCAATTGATGGAACAATGAAAATGCCTTTATCAGCCTTTTCAAAGGATAAAATTTCTTTTACTTTTTCACTTGATGATTCAATCGCCCATAACCTGAAAGGCTCGGCCATGATCATCAGTTCATCTTCATAACCCAGTTCACTTTCGATGGCTTTTTGCTCTGCCTCCGGAAGTTTTCCTGGCACAATCCGATCAACCAATGTTTTGCAGAAATAATTCGCTGTTTTTAACCAGTTTTCGAAATCCCATCCCAATTTGTTCTGGATAGCCAGATCCAATACTATTTCTTTGAGTTTATCGGCATTATCGCTGATTAATTCAGTTGGTACGATAACCATTCCACTTTCAACTGAGCCATTAAAGGCTTTATATCTTTCGTGCAAAAAAGCCAGTAGTTTGCCTGGGTAGGATTGCGGTGGATTATCAGTGATTTTATCTTCACTTTTAACAATACCTACTTCTGTTGTATTGGAAATTACCACCTGCATTTCGGGCTGGTGGGCAGCTTTTAAAATTTCGGCCCAATCTTGCGATGCTGATAAAACACGACTGATTGAGGAATTTATTGAATTTTCTTCTACGTTAACACCATCTTCAATGCCTTTAACACAAAGTGTGTATAAATTATCTTGTTTGGAAAAAGCATCTGCACCGCCTCTGGAAGTAGATTTAACAACCAAAACGCGACCGTTAAAAATACCTTTTTGGTTGGCTTTATCAATAAAATAATCAGGCAGCCCGCGCAATAAAACACCCGTTCCAAACTGAATTACCTTTTCTGGTAAGGCCAAAATTTCGGCACTAGGTTTTGTAACCTTATCGCCGTTAATGTTTGCTAAATTTTCTTTGTTTAAAATCATTGTTCTTACGGTTTCCGTCATTTCGGGAGCTAAGCGATCTTAAAGTGGCAGAAAATGCCTACCCATAGTTGTAAGATTACCTGGTGCCTCGCAATAACGATTTTTATTTTTTACTTATTTGCCGTTGGTAATTAACCACTTCGGATATTCTTTTTCAATTAATTTTTGCCCCCAGCTACCATACCAGGCGTAACCATTTCTTCTTTCGGGACTTAACTCTTCTAATTTTGTTTTGATTGTATTGTCGCGGTCGCCAAAAATAGGCGTGTTTTTTTCCAGATCGTAAAAGCGGGCCCAGGCCATGCTGGTGTTATCTGCAACCAATGCAGCTGTTTTAATATTGGTTTTAGGATCGTTTGGTCTGTCGTACCGGTAACCGGCAATTTTATAGGTATCAAACCATTTTACTGCTGCTGCAATTGCAGTTTTTATTTCAGCTGATGGATTTTTAATCCTCATTAAAAAGCGAACAACTCCTACTGATTCACTTGTACTTAGCGATGCAGGCTCAAACGCTCGTGCTTTTGCCGGTAACATCGAATCTTTATCGTATTGCGCTGCCCAGATGCTTAAAGTTGCATTTTGCTTTACTTGGGTTTTTAAAATACAATCAACACCTTTAACAACTGCTTTTTCGGCTTTTTTAATGTAAGCCGGATTTACCACTTCAAAACCATTTTGCTTATTAGCGATATCTTGCAAAATATTAAGCACATTAATCATTGCATCATCGTTATAGGTAATTTCTGAGCGGTACAAACTTTTATCCGGATAATACTGCGGCCAACCACCATTGGCGTATTGAGCCATTAATATATAATCCAATCCCTTTTCTGCTGCTGCCAGATAAGTTTTGTTATTTGTTTTTTTATAGGCTTGAATAAGGTATACAACTTCCCTGCTGGTTGCTTTGTTATCGAAGGTAGCATGGAGATCTTTGGTGGCTTTAATTTTTGCCAAAAGCTCAGGTGTTATGGCAGCACCATAGTTTACCACGCTTTTATCTTCAAGCTGCTTTGGCCAGCCGCCATTACCCAACTGGTAAACGAGCATTTTATCTGCTGTAGAATCGCTAGGCTGCTGCGCATAACACGATAGTAATAAAGTGCTGCAGATTAGGGTTAACAATATTTTTATTTTCATCATTTCTGTTTGTTCCGTGGTCTGTGGTCTCAAAGACCACCAATTTTCTTTTTTTTCTATGTACCGTAGTTGTTGTTTGCCACGGAGACACAGATTAACACGGAGAAATTTTTATTTCATGGTTTATGTTTCCAAAACCATTAATTGCAATTATCTGTGTTCATCTTTTTCATCTGTGGTTAACCCCATTCCGTGGTCTGTGTCTCCACAGACCATTAGCTATTTTTTTTTCGATCGCTCTGCCTGCGTCTTCCCTGGCTAATATTATTTATCTGTGTTCATCCTTTTCATCTGTGGTTAACCTTATTTCTTGCCCGGCACCTGCTTAATCAACCAGTTCACCAGATCATTCGTTGCCTTAAAATTTTCGAATTCTGCCGGCAACTTTCTGCCATCTATATATTCATTGTAAAACCACGGATCGCCAACCGCGAAAACGGTTCCTTTACCATACTTTGCCGTTGCTATAATCACATCACCTTTATCTGTAAGTGCAGAAGTTGCAGGACTTTTGGCCACGATAGTTGAAATTTCCTTGATGTAAACTTTTTTAGCCGTTTTAAAAATTGCATTTCCTGCGGGGATATTTATCGCGCCCTGCTCGAAATTTGCACCCTGAACTTTATTGCGGCTATCTTCATTGAAATGAATACCGAAAGTTTCTGGCAGCACATTGAATTTTGAGATTTCACAATTGCCAACGTCATTTAACAAAAGCACTAAAACTCCACCAGCTTTTACCCATTCACTAATCTGTTTGGCATGTGCAGCATCCATCAAGTTTTGTTTTGCTGTTTCTTTCTCGGTATCAGGATCAACAATGATGTAAATGTCACTTCCTTTTAAATTGGTGGCAGTTGGAGCGGTTTTAAGTGTAGCAGTTTTTACACCTGCGTTATTAAATACTTTGCCAAACAATGAAAATCCGTTATTATCATCTTCTTCCCAAACATAATGGAAAGGGATTTTATCTCCAGTAGGACCAGTAGTATATTCGTTATTGAAAAAATTATCAACAGTAACGGTTAAACCTTTGCCCGGTTTTGGCAACACATCTATTTCCATTTCAGAAGCTGCACAAATAAAGGCACCCACACCTTTAGGATCGTTGGTAATTACTTTTTCGCTGATGTAATAATCGAAACTACCATCGCGGTATTTTGGCTTACCACCCAAACCAGATACTGAAACTGTTTTAGTAAGATTTATCCGTTCCTCTCCAGCTTTTTCTACAAATTCTTTCTTTAAACCCGCATAACCTTTATTTGCCGCTGCCATAAACGTTGGGGCCAACCAACCTTTGCGCACACCTTTGGCCAAACCATATACAAACATGCTGGAGGCTGAACTTTCAAGATAATTGCCTTTTCTGGTAGGCATATCCAAAATATCAAACCAAACACCCGATTTCGGATCCTGATATTTTACAGCAGCAGTTGCCGTGCGGTTTAAAATGGCGATTAACTCTTTATACTGTGGATGATCGGTTGGAAAATTATCCAGCACATCTACCAAAGCCATAATGTACCAGCCCATTGCCCTGCCCCAAAAGTTTGGTGAAAGGCCGGTTTTTTTATCGGCCCATTGCTCGGTTCTGCTTTCATCGTAACCATGGTAAAGTAGGCCTGTTTTAGCATCGCGGGCATTTTTCTCCATCAGTATAAACTGCTTGGCAATATCATCGAAAGCCGCATCTTTTTTCATTAATTTTGCATACTCAGCATAAAACGGCTCGCCCATGTACAGGCCATCCAACCACATTTGATTTGGATAGATTTTTTTATGCCAAAAGCCACCTTCTTTAGTACGTGGCTGTTTTTGCAGCTGATCGTATAATTTTGTTGCCGCCAATAAGTATTTCTGTTGCCCGGTAACTTTGTAAAGCAACAATAAAGACCGTCCGTTTTTAATGTTATCGATATTAAAATCATCTGGCTTATAAGTGCTGATGTTTCCATCTTTATCCAAATAAGCATCCATTGAACTTTGGATGTACTTGAAATATTTCCCATCTCCGGTATTCCGCCAAACGCTTGCTGCACCTTCCAATACAACCCCCATATCATAAGTCCATTTTGGGCCTTTAGCACCTTTTAGCAGTGTGGTATCCTGAAACAGTTTTTCCATCGCAGTTAAGGTCAGCTGTTCTGATAATTTCTTTTGGGCAAATCCACTTTGCGATAAAATAGAAAAACAGATGAGCACCGCTATTGTATATAAAATTGATTTTTTCATATTGGTTATTTTGAAATTTCCAGTGCTTTTTTATCTACTTCAGCACTTAAAAGAGAGGCTGTTTTTGCTTTGGAAACATCCGTTCCGGTAATTTTTACACCTTTTGATTTTTCGCCACTTACATCAAACAATACTTTACTGTTATTTGGAAAGGTTAATCCGCTGATATTAATATTTGAGCCATTTTGGATCATTACAACCGGACTGGTGTTTTCGGTAATTACGTTTATATTTTTTAAGAAAATTCCTGCCGCTTCAATAATTTCAATTCCTTTTTTGGCTTTTATGGTCACGTTTTCCAGGTGGATGTCTTTAATGTTCATCTCTGGTAAACCCCTAAAAAATATTGCTTTTTCAGCACCATTTGCCACAACATCCTTAATGTAAAAGTTTTTAAACTGTGGAGTAGCTTCTGTAACCGGAACAGTAACAGTTTTAATGGCTTCGCGTTTTTCGCCGGCCAACGGAACCGGATCAACAGCGGCATAATACATATCAAATAAAATGGCTTCACCAGGAATATCAATCATGTTGATGTTATTGATGTAAATATTTTCTACCACACCACCACGGCCGCGGGTAGTTTTAAAACGTAAGCCAATATCGGTACCGATAAACGAGCAATCGTATACCCAGATATTTTTAGCACCACCACTCATTTCGCTGCCAATTACAAAACCACCATGGGCATGGTAAACTACATTATCTCTTACAATTACATTTTCTGTAGGCACACCACGCTTACGGCCAGCTTCGTCTCTTCCTGATTTAATACAGATTCCGTCGTCGCCCACATCAAAAGTGCTTCCCTCAATTAATACATTTTTGCAAGATTCTACATCTACTCCATCGCCGTTTTGAGCAAACCAGGGGTTTTTTACCTGTAAATTTCTTAAGGTTAAATCTTCACAAAGTAACGGGTGTAAATTCCAGGCTGGTGAATTTTGAAAAGTAACACCTTCTAAAAGGATTTTTTTGCAACCTGTTAATACCAATAAGTTTGGACGGAGAAAATCTTTAATATCATCATAATCGGCCGCTGTTTTTCCAGGCTCAATTACGCCTGCATTTTTAGTGTTTGAGCCTTTAACGGTTTTCTCGGATGGATACCACATTTTACCATCAGCCCTTACTACCCCGCCAGACGCAACCAAAGTTTTCCACTGGGTTTCTGTAAGTTTATCTTTTTTAACCATGCGCCACGCGCCACCATTGCCGTCTATAATTCCTGTTCCGGTAATGGCTATATTTTCTAAATTGATACCAGAAATCGGACTTTGGTTTCTCCACGCTGGCTGGCCTTCCCAATTTCCCTGAACTAAATTATATTGATTAAAATCAGCGGTGAACTGAAGAATGGCATCACGTTTTAAATGGAGGTTTACATTACTTTTTAATTCGATAGGGCCGGTTAACCACAGGCCGGAAGGAATTAACACCACACCGCCACCTTTTTGGCTAACGCTTGCAATGGTTTTATTAATACTTTGTGTATTTAGGGTAATGCCATCGCCTTTTGCCCCAAAACTTACAATGCTTGTGGTATCTTTTTTAAATTTAACCTGTTGAATTACGGGTAAGCTTTGCTTTTGTTGTGCTATAGCAGTTGCAGAAGTTAAAATTAAGCATGCCAGAGCTACTTTAATACGGCATAAACCACCAGAAATATGTTTCATTATTTGTGCAGTTAAATTATACTTGGTTATTGTAATAACAAGTGTACGTTGTTTGCGGTTAAAATCGAAGAGAAATCTATGCAATCGTTGCCGGAGAACAAAGTAAAAAAACACCTGAATTTAGGTGTTTTAATATTGAATATCAACGTTTTAAGCAGACTATTTTGCCTCAGGATTCCATCCACGGAAAACGTTTTCCAAAATGTAGGCCTTATACTCGTCATCTGTTAACTGGTGCGACCATTTTGCCCTGTTTTTTGGATCAGCTCCTTTACCGGTACTTTTATATTCGGCGTAGTAGGCAGTTTTCTCATTGCTTTCTTTGCCCCAGTTGTTCCAGCCTTCAGGGCGAATTAAATCTGGCAACTCACAGTTTAAATAAGCAACCTTTGCATAAGGCCTCCATGGGCGGCCCAAATAAAAAGTATTGGCTGGTGCATCTCCCTTGATTTTACACTTGTTTAATACATAACCAAACTTTGTGGTATCAGCAGTGGAAGCAGCGGTGATGTAACCCGCCTTTTTACAAAAAATGGTGCAGCTTTCGAACCAAGCGGTAGAAGCACCGAAAATAAAATCTACCGTTCCCTCAATATAGCAATTTTTATAATATTGGCGGTTGTTGCCACCATAGGTATAAAGTGTATCCTGAAAACCCAAAAACCTGCAGTTTTTAAAAATGATTTTATCACCACCTGCCCAAACGGCCACTGCCTGTCCCACCGGGCCGGATGAGTTTTCGAAAGTAATATTCTCAGCAGAAAAACCTTCCCCGTAAATATAAAAGCTTGAGGAGCCTGAAGTGCCTTTTTCTTCGCCAAAAGCATTTTTCTTCTGTGCATAATCATCATAAGTTAAAATGGTTTCGTTTAAGCGCTCTCCAATAAACTTTACGTTCTTTTTAGAGGCTGCTAAAACTAATTTCTCCTTATAAATACCCTTTTTAATAAAAATTACCGTTGTTTTGTTCCTGAAATCGGGTACAGCATGTATTGCTTCCTGTACTGTTTTAAAATTTCCGCTGCCATCGGCCGCCACCACAAAATCGGGTTTAACTTCAAGGGCACTTGCAGCCAGTGAAAGGGCTAAAAGAAAGAATAAAATGCTTGCTTTCATGTGTATTTGGTTAGGCTTAAATTAAAATCGGCCACGTAAAAGTATAAAACTTTGTAACGCAGCCGTGTTTTAAAATATATGATGAACAATTTTAAACATTAAAATCTATGCTAAAGAAACATTTGACAGATTAAACTTCGCAAACGATGTCGGGAACGATTGCACAATAACAACTTGCCTGAAAATAAAAAAAAACTTAATCTTGTTGATAGGCTAATTTGATAAAATACACGCATCGTCATTCCCAACATGATTGGGAATCTAATGCCAATCATAAGCCACATTAAGATTTCCGCCTGCGCGTGAATGACATAATGCTAGATAAATAACTGACCAAATATTAAAAACAGTTTTGTTAATGAAATACCTATACAGTTCAATCCTTTTTTTAAGTTTTTGTTTAAATGCCTTTGCCCAGCAATCGCCTGATAACCGGTATGTTTCCAAAGTTTGGGTAGCTGATTTAGGCAATGGAACCTTTAAAAACCCGGTTATAAACGCCGATTATTCTGATCCGGATGCTATCCGGGTGGGAGATGATTTTTACATGATCGCCTCAAGTTTTGATGCAATTCCCGGTTTGCCAATTCTCCATTCCAAAGATCTGGTCAACTGGAAAATAATAGGTCATGCTTTAAAACGCCAGCCTCCCTTTGAGCATTTCGAGAAAACGCAGCATGGCAATGGTGTTTGGGCACCTTCGCTTCGTTACCACAATGGCGAATTTTATATTTATTATCCAGATCCCGATTTTGGCATTTATTTAACAAAAGCAAAAACGATTACAGGCGATTGGTCGGCACCAAAATTAGTGGCAGCAGGTAAGGGATTAATCGATCCTTGCCCTTTTTGGGATGAAGATGGCAAAGCTTACCTTGCTTATGCTTATGCGGGCAGCCGGGCCGGGATAAAAAGTGTATTGGCCATTATGCCCTTAACCAGTGATGGCGCTAAAGCGACAGAAACCGGTCGTATTGTGTACGATGGTCATGAATTGGATCCAACGATTGAAGGGCCAAAATTTTACAAACGAAATGGTTATTACTATCTTTTTGCCCCAGCAGGCGGCGTATCTACAGGTTGGCAACTCATTTTAAGAAGTAAAAACATTTATGGTCCATATGAACGAAAGGTAGCCATGGATCAGGGAAAATCCTCTGTAAATGGCCCCCATCAAGGTGCCTGGGTAAATACTCAAACTGGTGAAGATTGGTTTTTGCATTTTCAGGATAAAGATGCCTACGGGCGTGTGGTGCATTTGCAGCCAATGAAATGGGCAAATAACTGGCCTGTTATTGGCGTGGATAATGATGGCGATGGCAAGGGTGAGCCAGTTATAACGTATAAAAAACCAAATGTGGGCAAGGTTTATCCAATTGAAACGCCAGTAGAAAGTGATGAATTTGGAACTTCGCAATTGGGGTTGCAATGGCAATGGCAGGCCAACCCGCAGCCAACCTGGTTATTTACCGATGCGGCAAAAGGTTTGTTGAAATTATACACCGCCAAAACTCCTGATGATGCTAAAAACCTGTGGGATGTTCCAAACCTGTTGATGCAGAAATTTCCTGCCGATGAATTTATGGCCACAACAAAACTTGTTTTTAAGCCCAATCCAAAATTGGAAAATGAAGAAACAGGCCTGGTGGTAATGGGGCGGAGTTATGCACAGATAAGTATTAAAAGTAAAAAAGACGGTTTGTCCCTGATGTACGGCGTTTGCCAAAATGCAGATAAAGGAAAAAAGGAGAATGAAAAGGAAATTACCAGGCTTAAATCAGCAACTGTATATTTTAGGGTTAAGGTTACTGCTGGTGCAAAATGCCAGTTTAGTTACAGCGAAGATGGGCTGAGTTTTACCAATGCCGGAGATGAATTTCAAGCAACAGCCGGACAGTGGATAGGTGCAAAAGTGGGAATTTTTGCCATTAGGGATGCCCAAATTAATGATTCGGGAATTGCGGAATATGATTGGTTCCGTATACAACTTTTAAAATAAAATAATGAAAAAGTATCTTACCGTTGCCCTGTTGGCAGTTTTACTGATGTCGTTCATTGTAAAACCAAAGCCCATTAAAATTTATTTAATAGGCGATTCTACTGTTGCAGATTATACCCTGGAGGAAGGTTATATTCAGAAAAAATACCCGATAACGGGTTGGGGACAGGTTTTTCAACAGTTTTTAAAAAAAGACAGTTTAAAAAAATTAAACAAGCTGATTAAAAGTGATAGTGCCCTTGTGGTTGATAAAGCCAAAGGCGGCAGAAGCACCAGAACCTTTTTTGAAGAGGGAAGATGGAAAGAAGTATTATCAACCCTGGAAAAGAACGATTTGGTTTTAATCCAGTTTGGCCATAATGACGCAGCAAAGAATAAGCCAGACCGTTATGTAGATATTCCTGGTTATAAAGATTTTTTAAGAATGTATGTGAAAGAAACCAGGGCCAAAGGTGCCTTACCGATTCTTATTACACCGGTAACCAGAAACTATCCCTGGAAAGATGGAAAACTTGGGAGTGCACATGGCGAGTATCCACAAGCGGTAAAAGATGTAGCTCAGGAATTAGATGTACAACTTATAGATTTAACATCACTTTCAGCAGCATTTTTTAGTACAAAAGGAAATGAATTTGTAAGTAAAAATTATTTTATGAATTTAGACTCAGCAAAATATGAAGCTTATCCTAAAGGACAAAAAGACAATACGCACTTTCAGCCGGAAGGAGCAAAAGAAGTTGCCAGGTTGGTATATGAGGAATTGAAGAAGATTAACGGAGCGCAAAATTAGACCTCGGAGGCTTCGGAAACCTGTGGGGTCTGGATGGTGGGTAATTTACAATTACATACTTTTGTTAAATACATCTGATAGAACGTAAAGCCCCAATCGAAGCAATGAGCGAGGACTTGAGGGGACAACAGGATTACAGTGGCCAAATTATACAAAACCATTGTTTTTAAAAAAAAATACCGATCACCTGAGTCACCTGAGCAAGATTTTTGATTCAATCTTGTAGCAATAGACCTCTCAGGTTTTAAAAACCTGAGAGGTCTGAAATTAACTACCCTACCATTACTTTTGCAGTAATTGCGAGCCTGTTCCATGCATTAATGGTTACAATAGCCATAATAATCTGTGCAAGTTCCTGTTCGCTGAAGAAGCTTGCCGCTTTTTGATAAACAGCATCCGAAACGTGGTTACCAATTAAAGTTACCTGCTCTGTTAAGGCCAAAACCGCTTGCTCTTGTTCGGTAAAAAGTGTTGTTTCTCTCCAGGCGTTCAACAGATATAAACGCTGCTCGGTTTCGCCGATTTTACGGGCATCGGTTGAGTGCATATTTAAGCAAAAAGCACAACCATTAATCTGTGAAGCACGCATTTTAATCAGCTCTAAAAGGATAGGATCTAATTTGCTGGTTGATAAGTATTTTTCTAAACCGTACATGGCTTGATAAGCTGCTGGTTCTACTTTTGGGATATCAATTCTACTTTCCATATTATTTGTTTTTTTGATTATGATGTAAAGTTCTGCATCGAAATGATCAAAAAACTTAATGTAGTTTAAGAAATGATTGCCTAACACAAAGGGCACACTTTTTTCTAAAAAGTTAGCGCTATGTTTATTTTTTAGCCCCGGAAGCACGGATTAACACGGAGTGGTTTCAAGGCCTGTGTTCTCATTAATGTCATTTATTTAATAAGTTTTTAACCTCAAATGGGCACCGATAACACAGATCTTTATACCTGTGTGCATCCATTTTATCTGTGGTTAAATTATGTTTGCCTATAACTAGGGCTTACTTGGTAGCATTGGTGTCCTCATATACCAATGTTTTCTTTTTCAATACCCGTACCGTATTTATCCGTCCCTTCTGTGTTTCAGTGGCTCATGTTAAGCAAAACTAAGGCTGTGGGCTCCGAGGCTTATATCTTCTTAGCCCTGATCTTACTTAGAAACTCCGGCGTAAAACCCAGATATGAAGCCAGCATATACTGTGGCACACGCTGCACAAATTCGGGAAATAAACTATTAAAATGGCGATATCGCTCTTCGGCCGTTTGACTGTATAAAAATTTGATCCTCCGTTGTGAGGCCTGATGGTTTTTTTGCAGGATCAACCTGAAATACCTTTCCAGTTTCGGTAATTTATGGAACATTTCTTCATAATGGTGGTGCTCAATGGCAATCACCTCTGTAGCTTCGGCAGCCTGAATATAAAATTCTGATTGCTCCTGGAACAGAAAGCTACTGAGATCAGTTATCCACCAATTTTCTATGGCAAACTGGGTGGTTTGCTCCACACCTTTAATGTCGACAAAATAAAGCCTGAGGCAACCTTTTACAACAAAATAATTGGCCCTGCAGGTTTGCCCTTCCTCCAATAAAAATGCTTTCTTTTTAACTGAAAACGATTTGAGTAGTGGTTCAAGGATTTCCTGTTCATCACTACTCAAATTTATAAATCTGTTAATGTGATTATAAAGCGCAGTAAACATTATTATGCTATTTGGCTTGCTAAAATAGGCATAATTGTAATAATCTACTGTTCCTTAAAGCCCGAAAATTTTCAAATCCGATAATGCTTCAGGCCCGTAATTTTTGAGTGCTGAGGTTACAATCGCTATTAATCCTTTATTGGTTATTGGTTTTCCTTTAGTTGGGGGCAATAAGTCTTTTTCGGGTATGGCAACCTCGGTAATCTTAGTCGCAAACCAATTTACATTTTCATGAGGCAATGCTAAACCTAAAATCATTCCTGGCAACCCCGTAAAAGATTCCGGCCCGCCCGATACTGCAATTTGGTTAGTATAGTAAGCCACTACATAAACCGAATCCATGATTACCGCATTAGCTCTTCTGCATTCGTAACCCGCAATCTCCCTTGTTTCGTCGGTAATTTTCCAATTGATTTTACGAACACTATCTTTCACCAGATAGGTTTCTTCGTAAACATTTTTTTGCGCTATGCTTGTTTCAGTACCAAAATTTGTTGCCACGGTATTCCTTAAGTCGGCCAACATATCTCTTGTTACCCAGTTATTTGTTAAGGGTTCTTCAGCTGAAGTTACCTTATATAAACTTTTGTCTTTTGTGAAGTTTAATACACTTTTTCCGATCTTGGTTTGAGGATTGTTCTTTTTGTATTGATCAAAAGCAGGGCCATAGTAACTTTCGTTATCCTTGTTAATTTTCTTCTTTATTATGGCATACATATTCGATTTTTTTTCAAATTCGATTATACCGTTTTGAACAAAGTGCGCATTCTGTGCAGATGCATTTTTACTGATAAAAATGGCAGTAAAAAAGATAAAGTATATAAGCAGATTTTTCATGATCATTATTTTTGTGTTTTAACGCCACCACCCATTTTATTGAAATCCCATATTAATGAGAATAAAAAATACCGCTGAATAGTTGTATAACTGCTTTGGGTAATGTTTCCGTTATATGCGGATCTATCAAAGCCGACATTTTGGTTTAAAATATCGTTTACGGTTAGCGCGAATTTAAGATTCTCTGATTTGAAGAACTTTTTTGTTAATGAGGCATTCCAAAGGAAACGTTGAAAGTTTTCATCAAATGTTTGTGTCTTCCCTTTAAATTCATACTGGCCATCAGTAGATAACTCAAATTTGGCTGGTAATTTTACCGAGCCTGATGCATAACCATCCCAGCCCCAACCATCGCTGTTGCCCGAGGTATTAACACTCGCTCTGGCAATATTATAAGTTGGTCCGAAACGGGCATAGAAATTATACTTCTTATCAACATACTTCGAAAAATTTAATCCAGCTCCGTAGGTATAATTTTTTGTTTTATTTAAAACCCCGTTAATAAAATTATACGAAGTGTTTCCATATGCATTACCATTAATACCGACACTTAAATCTATACCTTTTATTTTTCGGCTAGTTTGTGCATTAATTGAAAAATTTGATGGCATTTCATTCGAGAGGTTAACAGATCTGTAAGTACTTTTAGCTGCGCTATCTGTAACAACATCGCTAATAATGGGGTTTGCTGTAAAACTATAATAGCCACTTAGCCAGATCGATTGATCTGTTAATACCTTATACGAATTGAAATTCGCACTGATACTACTTCTAAAAGATGGCCGTAAATCGGGATTACCTAAGGAAATATTCAATGGATCGGTATTTACGCTAATGGGTTGAATTTGCTCCAGAGAGGGCTGATTTGTATTTCCACTATAATTTATTCTCAAAGATTTTTGCTGTGAAAATCTGTATTGATATGATGCCTGAGGCATATAATTAATGAAGTTACGGTTATAGGTTTTATTGTTGTAAAGATCTATCTGTTTGAAGTTAACGCCACTAAATTTTGAGCCAATAGTAGCTGATGATTTTCCACTCTTGTAATTGAATACTGCCCCTCCCTGATTAATGATCTGATCCAATTTATAATCGTTACTGAATTGGGTATCCAGAATATCGTAATTTCCACTTGCTGACTTGTTGAACGACTTTCGGTCAGATTGACCACTCATCAAGCTTAATCCATAATTTACAATTACACTTATGGTTTTACTAAGTGGTTCTGTATATGCTAAATTAGATCTGAACGCATTATTTGAAATATCATTAACTTTATATTGATTGATTACACTATCGCGAACTCCTGTAGTGGTGTAAAACGTGTTTTTTGAATTTAAATAACCATCACTATTGCTTTTGCTTATGGCCTCGCTTAAACTAAGGGAAAGTGTACGGCCCTTCTTTTTCAATTTCTTGGTAAATAAAGCACTCATATTAAACTGTTGCTCGTTAACTTTGTTACTAAGAGTTCTATCGCTTTTATTTAGCAGTTCATCATTACCATTTTTGCTGGAAGTATTGTAAGAATTAAACGTATTGCTTTCTTTTAAAGCACCGTCTACACTTACTTTTAAAGTCAGTGTCGTATCCAGTTTAATTTCATAGGTAGCATCCAGTTTTTGCCTAAACATATCATTATCATTAAACTGATCTGAAACATTATTAATAATACCAGAACTTAAGTTGTTTTGGCTTATTGTATTTCGATCTCCACTAACGCGGATGGAACCAATTTTGTAATTGGTATTTAATGATTCTTTGTCTTTATTCCATTTACTATCAAAGTGCAGCCCTCCGGTTCTGGCTACAGGTAACCCTTGGCCATTGTACTGCCCATCATAACTATCAAAGTCATCACCGCCCGAGCTAAAATACATATAGCCCTCATCGGTCATAGTCATTGTATTACCGCCATATTTATCCCGGTCATCCCAACCCAAACCAACTGTACCATTATTGCCAAAAATGCCATAGGCAGAGAATTTTTTCTTGCCCCAAAATTTATTAAACATCAATTGCCCGGTGTAATAATCATCGGTTCCATAACCACCCTGCACCTTACCGAAGTAACCATTTTTTTTATCTTCTTTTAATTTAACGTTTAGTGTTTTCGTTTTTTCCCCATCATCAATTCCGGTAAAGCTGGCCTGATCACTGGCTTTATCATAAAGCTGAACCGATTCTACCATATCTGCACGGAGATTTTTTGTTACAAGTGTAGGGTCATCACCAAAAAACTCTTCACCATCTACTAAAACTTTTTGAACAGCTTTACCCTGGGCAGTAATTTTTCCGTCTTTATCTACCTGTATACCTGGAAATTGTTTAATTAAATCCTCAACTTTAGAGTTTGGTTCAATGTTGAAAGCTTTTGGATCAAATTCGGTGGTATCACCTTTGATTTTCATCGCAGCCCTGTTCCCCTTTATAATTACATCAGCCAAAATTTTTGCCATTCCGGTCAGGTTTACTTTTCCATAATCCTTAACCTGTGTGGTAGAGTCAAGCGTAAAATGATCTACAAAATCGGCATATTTCGGATAAGAGACCAGGAGAATAAATTTTCCGTTTTTGATACCATTAATTTCGAACGAGCCGTTTTCTGCAGTTCTGGTAAATTTTACCAGTGTAGAATCTTTGGCATTTAACACTGCAACTGTAGTTCCTGATAACAGGGTTGTAGAGGCCGTATCAATCGTTCTTCCTTTAATAGTATGGAGATTCTGCGCTTTCGAATAGGAGGAGATAAACACAAGAAAGCACAACGAGAGTAATAAACGTTTCATAGAAGGATTTGGTTTTGTTTTCCGAAGATAAAACTAATCGATTAGTTATTTGCTATCCTTTAACTTTTTTTAACATTATTACTTAATACTCAGTAAATCTCATTCTTTTCGGCAACAACCAAATACTTTTCGTATAGGTTATTTTGGCGTTCGTCTATAAATAAAAGCCCATGGTATAATAGCCCATGATTGGCTGAAACGTTTTCACCAGAACACCGTCTTAATTACAAAACCACCTAATTATTAGGAACTTAAAATAAGATTTACAAACATAAAATATTAAGGTCATGAAAACTTCTATTAAAAATTTGTTCACAGCAACATTAGTAATGGTTACGCTAAGCAGCGCAACAGTAGTAGCAAATGCTACAGAAAACAATGCAAACTACACCGCAATAACGATGGTGAAAAACATCAATAAAATTGTAGTATCTGGAAATGTAAAATTGATATTGATACAGGATGTAAAAGAAAGTATTGAAGTTTACGACCAATATTATACCAAAAACGCATTGATACAGCAACAGGGTGCAACCTTGAGAATCAGCTCATTCGAAAAAAATACTTTAACGGTTATTGCGCACGTTAATAATTTAAATAGTATCGAAGCATTAAATACCGCAACGGTTAGCACTGCCGGGAAATTTAATTTATTAAATTTAAGCGTTGTTTTAGGTGATGATGCATCAGCAGATCTAAACGTTAATACAGTTAATTTAACTACTGATGTAAATGATTCAGCCGCTTTAAAGCTCGAAGGTTCAACACAAGCATACCAATCGACAAGCGGTATCACTTCTAAAATAGAAACTGGAAAATTTATAGCCCAGGATACCTATACTAAACTGGTTGCAAAATCTGCTTTGGCAAAAAACAACAAATCCCGTTATGATGATCTTCAGGTAAACTTATTAGAAAAACTATTCTAACTCCATCATATATTTACCAAAAAGGCGCTGAGTTTAATTTCAGCGCCTTTTTTATTTTTTGTCCTTACTGCCAGAAGGCTTTTTCAGCCGAGAGCCTGTGCCGAATTTTCGGGGAAAAATCCTGCACCTATGGGTTATTACTATTGCATTAAGGATTCTGCTACAAATCGAATTTTATACCCTGTGCAAGGGGTAAAGTATTCGAATAATTAATGGTATTGGTTTGTCTGCGCATATATGCTCTCCATGCATCAGATCCACTTTCCCTACCTCCTCCAGTTTCTTTCTCCCCTCCAAAAGCACCACCTATTTCAGCACCAGAGGTACCAATGTTTACATTGGCAATACCGCAATCTGATCCTTTAGCAGATAAAAACTGTTCTGCTTCCCTCAAATTTAAAGTCATAATGGCTGATGATAACCCTTGTGGCACACCGTTTTGCAAGGCAATTGCCTCATCTAAAGTTTTATATTTTATCAGGTATAAAATTGGCGCAAAAGTTTCATGCTGCACAATTTTAAAATCATTCTGAACTTCGGCAATACAAGGTTTTACATAACAACCACTTGTATAGGCATCGCCAGATAAAACGCCACCTTCTACTACAAAATTGCCACCCTCTGCCTTGCATTTTTCTATCGAATCTAAATAGGCAGTCACCGCATCAGTATCAATTAGCGGCCCAACATGGTTATTTTGATCTAAAGGATCACCGATACGGAGTTGACTGTAGGCTTTAACCAACTTCGCTGTAAAAGCATCATATACACTTTCATGAATAATCAGCCTGCGGGTAGAAGTGCAACGCTGCCCTGCGGTACCAACTGCACCAAAAACAGCTCCGATTAAGCTCATGTCCAAATCGGCATGTTCTGAGATAATGATGGCATTATTGCCTCCAAGTTCGAGCAAACTTTTACCCAAACGGGCACCCACCGCAGCTCCAACAGCTTTTCCCATGCGAGTAGATCCTGTTGCAGAAATTAATGCAATGCGACCGTCATTCGTCATCATTTCACCTACGCTTCTATCTCCTAAAACGAGGCTGCAAACCCCCTCGGCTATATTATTATCTTTAAAAACCTTAGCTATAATATGTTGACAGGCGATGGCTGTTAAAGGCGTTTTTTCTGAGGGTTTCCAGATGCAAACATTACCACATACCAGTGCTAAAGCCGTGTTCCAACTCCAAACGGCCACAGGGAAATTAAATGCAGAAATAATCCCGACAATCCCCAGTGGATGCCATTGCTCATACATGCGGTGGTTCGGACGTTCGCTATGCATAGTAAGACCATATAGCTGACGTGATAAGCCCACAGCAAAATCGCAGATATCAATCATCTCTTGCACCTCGCCAAAGCCTTCCTGCAGGCTTTTTCCCATTTCGTATGATACGAGTGTACCCAATGCATCTTTATTTTCACGTAAAGCATCGCCAAACTGACGCACAATTTCTCCCCGCTTTGGCGCAGGAATGGTACGCCACTCTTTAAATGCCGATTGCGCTTTTAACACAACCGCCTCGTAATCTGAACTGGCAACAACTTTTGCCGAAGCAATCAATTCACCATCAACAGGAGAAAAACTTTCTAAAGTATCCGGATTCGATTCTCCACCCCAATTGTTGCCTGTACTAAAGGCAGGATTACTCGCCTGAATGCCCAATTTATTTAAAATGGATTGAATAGCTGTAGTCATATATCTAACGATTTACACAAAAAAACAAAAAATTAACAGAAAGGGGACTACATTTGAGTGTTTACTTTACCACAATTCTTAATATCGTGGTTTAAAGTCAACTGACTTATCAAATCTTTAAAAATGAATAAAAAATTTATTGCCTGTGGCATAATATTGTTTTCTGCTTTTACGGCCAACCTACTTTTTGCACAGGAACAACCAGTAGAAAAATCAACCAATCTTGCTGTTTACCGGGCAACGGCAACCAAGGTTAATGATCTTGTGCATACCAAACTTGATGTAGCTTTTGATTATGCTAAGCGGTACCTCTACGGAAAAGAATGGGTTACCCTTAAACCACATTTTTATGCCACAGATTCGCTAACCCTCGATGCACAGGGCATGGACATTAAAATGGTTGCATTGGTTGGCGCCAAAGGAAATACACCGCTTAAATATGTTTACAATGACAATAAACTGCATATCACTTTAAATAAAAAATACACCAATACTGAAAAGTACACGGTATACATTGCTTATACCGCAAAACCCGACGAGCTAAAAGTTAAAGGCAGCGCAGCCATAACCGATGCAAAAGGACTTTATTTTATCAATCCGGACGGAACTGATAAGAATAAACCAACGCAAATATGGACACAAGGCGAAACGGAATCCTCTTCGGCATGGTTCCCTACCATTGATAAACCCGATCAGAAAACTACTGATGAAATTTCGATGACCGTAAAATCGAAATACACTACACTTTCTAACGGAAAACTGGTGAGCCAGAAAGCCAATGCTGATGGAACCAGAACAGATACCTGGAAAATGGATCTTCCACATTCACCATATCTGTTTATGATGGCTGTAGGCGAATTTAAAGTAACAAAAGATACTTATAAAGGCAAAGAAGTAAGTTATTACTTAGAACCAAAGTTTGCACCCTATGCGAAACAGATTTTTGGAAAAACGCCAGATATGATCCAGTTTTACAGCAATTTGCTTGGTGTAGATTATCCATGGAACAAATATTCGCAGGTGGTGGCCAGAGATTATGTTTCGGGAGCTATGGAGAATACTTCGGCAACTTTGCATGGCGAACAGGTACAAAAAACCGATCGCGAGCTGCTGGATGGCAATGAGGAAGGAACAATTGCACATGAACTTTTTCACCAATGGTTTGGCGATTATGTAACAGCAGAATCGTGGTCTAACCTAACCATGAACGAATCTTTCGCCACCTTTGGAGAAGTAATCTGGCATGGCCACGATGCCGGTCAGGATGCAGAAGATAAGTCACGCTATGATAAGTTGCAATCTTACATCGGTTCGACCAAAAAAGGGGAAAGCCCTGTTTTAGCGCGTTTCTATTATGGTGACAAGGAAGATATGTTCGATAATATCAGTTATGCAAAGGGATCGATTATTCTGTATGCATTAAAAAACCAGATGGGCGATGCCGCTTTTTACAAATCGCTTAACCGTTATTTAACCACAAATGCTTTCAAAAATGGCGAAACGCACCAATTGCGATTGGCTATGGAAGAGGTTACCGGTAAAGATTGGAACCCTTATTTTAACCAGTGGTATTACAATGGCGGACACCCCATTTTAAGTATAGATTATGGTTACCAGAATGGAAAAGCCACAATTAAAGTAAAACAGACCCAGGATTCGAGTGTTCAAACCTTTATTTTACCAATTAAAATTGACATTTATGCAGGTGGCCAGAAAATCAGGAAAGAAATTCTGATCAACAGCCGCGAACAGAATTTTAGTTTCGATGTTAACAGTAAACCCGATTTAATTGATTTTGACACAGATAAAATTTTAGTTGGTGAAACTAACGACAATAAAACCGCAGAAAACTATTATTTCCAATATAAAAATGCGCCAAGCTATGCCAATAGGATAGAGGCACTTCAGTTCATAATGCAAAGCAAAGCCAATAGCGGCCAACAAGTACTTTTGGACGGATTAAAAGACAAATCACCCGATTTACGTGCGCTAAGTATTGATGGCATTAACCTGGAAGATGCAAAAATCAAAGCGATTGCTTTACCAATCCTACTTCAAATTGCCAAAACCGATAAAGATACCGAAGTAAGGGCTGCTGCAATTGTGAAATTAGCTGAAACAGGAGATATAACATATAAAACTTTAATGAGCGAAAGCTTAAAAGGATAGATCGTACAAAGTAATTGCAGCGGGTATTGGTGGTTTAGCCAAACTGGCTCCGCAAGAAAGCATTTCGGCTTTATCTTCACTAGATGCGGACACAAAAGACCACATTGCACCTTCTATTGCTTCGTTATACATTAGCGATCCTAAAGATGAACATCAGGCATTTTATGAAAAGATTATGCTTACTGGTGACCGGAATGAAATCTTTTCAGTAGTTGGCCAGTATTTCCAGTACTTGAGGGCGAATACCAATCCTTCGGTTACCGAAAAAGGTATAAACAACATCAGCAGTGCTATAGAAAGGTTAAAATTGCAATCCTATTTAAACAAACAACTGGCAGGTGCATACACTGCAACTGCGCAGGCAAAAACGCAACAGGCAGCAGCCGTAAGTGGCGATGCTAAAGCAAATTTTACCAAACAGGCCGAACTCTTTAAAAAAGGTGCAGCAGATTTAGGGAAGGAATAGTATTTAGCATTAGCTTTAACTATATTATTAAAAAATGAAGCCCGTTTGATTGATTCAAACGGGCTTCTTTATTTTATGCTGTTTATATTAACTTATCTGATGGAAACATAGTTAAGCGTATCGGTAGCCGATCGGCTTGTTGGACTAGCACCCCATTTAAAGGAGATATAAAAAGTTTTCGTTGCTGGGTCGTAACGGTTATCGTAAGCCGGATCATTGGCCAAAGTTGCATTACCCTTGCTTTTCATCGTTACCTTGTTGGTTGCAGGATCTACATTAATGGTTAATCCATCAATACCACCGAAGCTTCACCACCGTCTGCCCAGTTCTGAGAAAAATTAACCGCATTAGCACCATTACTCGACAAATCTTTACTCAAGCCTTTAAAAAAGCCAGTTAAGCCGCCAGTATCACCCTCTCTAAAAACATAACCTTTGCTTGAGTATTTTCCATCGTAACGATTTCTAACGCCTACATTAATAACCACAGCACCAAATTTATTGCTAATTACTTCTCCAGAAGCATCTTTGATAATTACAGGTAAACCGTACCCAATAGCAGGATCAAGTGCTGTACTCACAAACTTCACCGGAACCTGTACCCTACGCTCATTCGCAGGAATCGTAATCGTTGTCGGCATTGTAAAAGCATTCGTTGGTACAATCTTTAATGGAGTATCAGTAGGGTGCGCCTTATTATATGTTAAAAGCGTAGCCGGATCAATAGCTAAAGTGACCTTAATATCAGTTGGCTTTGTGCTTGATGCCGCATAGTTAATATAAAAGTAATAGTCGGTTGGAACATCTTTTTGAATAAGTGAAGTGCTTAAAGAGTTGATGCTGCCATCGCCCACTGGTGAGCCAACAGGAATTTCTACAACTGGTGTTGTTGATGAGAAATCAGGTTGCTCATTTTTGTTCTTCAAACAAGAAGACAAACTTATTATGCATAATGCTGCAATAAGTCCTTTAAATATATTTTTATTTTTCATCGTTTTTAATGGTTTATTTAACATCCCAGAAAATTTTAGACGTAAACTGGTTAATTGTACCTTCTGCAATTACATTTGCCGAGTTGGTGTTATATTCCCTTTGTGGATATAACATTCTTACCGGGATTTTTTTGGTAGTTACCGTAGAAGAAATAGATATCGGCATATCTGCAGGAAGCTCTAAACGTCTGTAATCTGTCCAGGGTTCAATATCATTTGTACCGTTCATGGCAGCCCATTTTTGTTTAATGATCAAGGCAATTTTGTCTGCGTTAGCACTCCAATTTGCCACATCCTGATCAGCAAGATAAGTTACTGCGTCTGTATCCTTTAATCCCAGGTAAACAAAGTTGGCCGTTACAGCGGCTTCATAATTCGCTTGTGCATTACCGCCCAGGTAACCTCTTTGTGCAGCTTCTGCCTGTAAGAACAAACTCTCAAAATCTGTCATAATAGGCTGCGATTGATCGAATGACTTTAATACCCCTTTACCAATACCTGAAACGGTAGTAAGTGTTTGATCGAAATTTACATCCTGGCCCCAAATTAAGCTTACATAAGTACTTCCTGCACCATCATTAACTGTGCTATAAAACTTACCTAATCGCGGATCATTGTTATTTTTTAGGAAATCCATGCCGTAAGTGCTGGCCAGCATATAGGTGTGCGATGCAGTTTTGTCGCCATTGGCAGCATAACCATATACGCCCCAGAATGGATTTTGTTTACCAGATGTATTTAAATAACCGGGATTATTAAACATTCCCTCACCAACTCCGATGTATCCAAATCCATTTGCAGTAATTTTTGCAATTTCATCTTTGATGTACTGTTCTCTACCAGGAATTTCCGATTGACGTAAAAGAATCCTAAGTTTTAATGTATTGGCAAATTTACCCCATTTTTTCACATCTCCTTTGGCATAAATATCAGCTGTAACATCTGACGGGCTTACTGTTGCTGTCTTAAATAAATTTGCTGCTGTATCTAATTGCTTCGCAAGATCTTCGTAAATCGCCTGCCCTTTATCGTATTTCGGATTAAGGAAAAGAACCGATTTAGACGCCTGCGTGTAAGGCACATTACCGTAAAAATCTACCAGGTATTGGTAGTCCCAGGCTTTCATTGTTTTGGCCACCGCAACGAAAAAATTTTGCCCTGTTGCTTTGCCCTGTTTTTCTAAAGAGGCGTAATCGTTAAGGTTATCGTACAAACTGCCCCAAAGTGTAGTAGAACCGCTCCAGTTGGTGGTAAAATTGTATGAACGCTCTTCGTACCAACCCGAAACACCTCCTGGGGTCATCCAATAGTTCATCCACAAAGCTGCAAAGCTGTAAAAAATAGAGCCGCCCGTAGTATATGCAGCAGTATTGTTTAACGCACCCGTTAATATTAAAGAAGGTTTAACATTTGTAGCGTTGTTGGGATTATCATTAATATCTAAAAAACCCTTTTTACAGGCACCAAGCATTAAAACTGCCGATACTGTAAACACATATATAAATTTCTTTTTCATGTTTCTTTTATTAATTGTTAAAAGCCAATTGTTGCGGTAAAACCATAAATACGTGTAGGAGGCGTTTGATTTAAGTTATTAACACCTTGTGCATTCCCTGTGCCCACGTTAATCTCCGGGTCAGTATAAATGTTATCACTAGGTCTGAACATAAATAAGTTTCTTCCAATCAAGGCAATACTTGCATTCTTGATAAATTTGGCTTTGCTCTGTAACCATTGTGTTGGTACCTGGTAGGCCAAAGAAAGTTCTCTGATCTTCCAGAATGCAGCACTCATTACGTAGTTAGAGGCCGTATTGTTACGGATGCCATCAGCCCAAAAAGATCCATTGCCCTGTATAGTAGTGGTGTTGGTATTAGGAACAAATACTCCTGGTGAAGTTTGGATTACTGAATTTGGATAAATAAAACGTTCACGACCAGCCTGGGCAGATGTATAACTAATACCCGCAAAATCCAATGTGCTTGCAAAACTATTATAGAAAACGTTACCACTGCGGTATTCTGCAACACCTGATAGCGTAAAGTTTTTAAAGGTAAAGCTGGTGTTAAAACCAACTACAGTACTTGGATTGGTTTGTCCGAAATCTTTATTAATTGGGTTTGAAAGTGGCAAACCTGTATTGGCATCCACAATCACACGGCCTAGCGGATCTGTTTGGTAACTGCTCACCTGTAACGAAGGAAAACTCTGACCAACTACGATATAGTTGTTGTCGCCAATACCCAATTGATTTTGACCCTGATATAAAGCGATTACCTTATTGGTATTGTAAGAGTAGTTGACACCTACATTCCATCTAAATCCATTTGAGAAACCGATAACTGGTGCTGCATTTAAACTAAACTCGATACCTTTATTTTCACCTTCTCCTGTGTTGATTACCGCACTGGTATAACCAGTTGTACCTGATAAATCTATACCGTTGATAATTTCCTGATTTCTGGTATTCTGAAGATAAGCTGAGGTTTCTAAGGTAATCCGGTTATTTAAGAAGCCAATATCAACACCAATTTCCTTCGAAACTGTATTTTCAGGCTTAAGGTTTGGATCAAACAATTTGTTATCAATTGAATATCCCGCTGTACTACCATAAGGAAAGTTTCCTGCCGGACTGATTGTAGAAATGATGTTATATGGATCAACCTGTACTGCGTATACTTTTGAAATACCTCCGCGGATTTTTAAGTTACTGATGATTTTGCTTTCTTTTAATGCAGGTATTGCATCTGTAAGTGTTAAAGCTGCATCAATTGCCGGATAAAAGAAAGAGCGGTTACTTTTGGCTAATCTCGAATCCCAGTCATTTCTACCAGAGATATGGATCGTTAAGTAATCGTGGTAGGTAGCCGTTAAATCTCCAAATAAACCCAGCTGGCGGGAGTTACGTTCGTTTTCAGATCCCACGATCTCACCAGAACGGTTATTAAGGTTAAAAAGATTATCAACCACTAAATCGTTGCCAGATTGAGTCATGTACTTATAGTTTTTCTGAATCACCTGCGCACCACCAATCAGCGTAAATTTAAATTGCTTAAACGTTTTAGTTGCAGTTGCAAGAAAATCCCCTGTATACCTGCTTTCAAATTCACTGTAATCGGTTACTGATGATTTTGTGTATTGATTGGCTGCTATCCCTTTACCCGAATTGTGTGCAAAATCCGAATAGGTATAGGCATAGTTCTTATTTTTACCCAGCGTGTTTTTAGTGCTCAAACCACCTCTCGCCATCAAACTCAACCAATCAACTGGTTTATAGGTAAATGAAACATTGCCCAGCAAATCGTCTCTTCTTTCGTTGTTGCGGTTTTGCTGTAACCCAAAATATGGGCTGTTATAATAATCATTGTAGTAATCGTTAGGATTACCATATTTCGAATTTAAATCACTGTACTCAGTCAATGGTACGTTTCCTGGCGTATTGATTACATTGTTATACACCTGATTGTTACTCTTATCGTAATTTCTCTGAGTATAGTTAAATGAATAATCCGCTAAAAATTTGTTCAGTTTACGTGTTCCATTAATACGGATTGCAGTTCTGTTGGATTTATCTCCCGGAACATAACCTTTACTGTTTACACGCTGAAGGTTGATATAGGTTGTTCCATTCTCGTTTCCTCCAGAGTAGGTAACATCATTCTGTTCATCAATACCAGTTTCGAAGAAACTCTCTTTTTCGCCATCTTTGTAAGTGTAAGGAACCATCTGGTAAGTTCCATCTTCTAAAATACGGCCCAACGGTCTGATGCTTCCATCAAAACGCTCGCCAAAGGTCTGGTTCTCAAAAGGAGTGTACAAACCAAATCCAAAGTCATCCTGAGTAGTACCACCACCAAACTCTGTTTGGAGCTTAGGGAAGTAACTTAAACGATTTAGTAAAGTGGAATTAGTATAGGTTATGCTACCGCCGTCAGAAGATCCCCTCTTGGTACTCACAATAATTACTCCGTTCGATGCATCCGATCCATAAAGTGCTGCTGCGTTTGCACCCTTCAAAATATTCACATTGTCAATATCGTTCGGGTTAATTGAGTTCAACTGGCTCAATGGAACAATAATACCATCCAAAACCAAAAGCGCCTGGTTGTTACCGGTAAACGACCTGTTACCACGCAATACCACCCTTACCTGGTCGCCGGCATCAATCTGGTTATTGGCCTGGTTAATCTGCAAACCTGCCACTTTACCAGATAAACCCGTTGCAAGGTTGGTTGGCCTGCCTCGAGGTTAGTGCCTTACCGGTTACCTGTTGCGTTGCATAACCGATTTCCTTTGGCTTACGTTTAATACCCAATGCAGTAGAAATCGTAACCTCGCTTAAACTTTTTGAGTCTGGCTCAAGGTTAACATTCAAATTTGATTGCGTACCCACTGCGATTTCTTTCGCTACGAAACCGATATAAGAGAATTGTAACACCTCATTTGCATTAACGCTAATGGTAAATCTTCCATCCGACCCGGTGGATGTTGCTTTTTTTGTATCCTTTACACGGACACTAACCCCTGGAAGCGGCAATCCATCATTAGATGCAACCACTTTCCCAGTAATATTTTTACTCTGAGCATCTGCTTGTATGATACCGCAAAATAAAAATATGAATAAACACAGTACGAGTTTTTTCATAGTTTTTAAAGTTTGTTTAAGTTAATATTCCGCGAATTACAGTTTTTATTATCAATAAATCAAAAAAAATAATGATTATCTTAAAAATGTTATAAATTGCGTTTAAATAATCACTAAAATGTTTTAGTAATATGGAATTATAAGCAATATCCGTAAGAAAATCCTCTTATTTTTAGCTTGTTTTTCCATTTGTTTTAATTTTTATTTAAAATTTATCGCCAACAAAAAGAACCAATCGAAACACACAAAATTTTATCTTTATAAAACGCAACCATGAAAAAAATTTTCTTACTCCTTATTTTAATCAGCCTCGCAACTTACAATTTTGCACAGAATGTTACAGTTGGCCCAAGTGCGAAACCCCTTTTAAAATCAGTAATTAAAAATCCTGTTGAAGGAAGCCCTTATTTCAACACCAAATACGCCAATGGGAGCATTAAAACCGTAAGTCAAAAAGCGTTTGACATTAAAAATGTAAGGTATAACCTGGAAACGCAACAATTGGAATACACAGAAAATGAAAACGTTTACGCCATTCAGGATTCCGTGCAATCTTTCACTTTGCTTGATTCTGTTGGCAATTCTCACCAGTTCATTAAATTAAAAACCGGTCAGGCAGAAGGTTTTTACGAAGCAGTTGCTGAGGGCAACGTTAGCCTGCTAAAACAATACTCGATTAAAAAAGAAATAGTAGAAGATTGGTTTACCAAGAAAAAACCAACAAACTCGTACAGCGTACCGCATATTTAACCAGTAAAGCTGGAACAATTCAAAAATTTACGCCTTCAACAAAAAACATTACTACGGTTTTGGCCGATAAAAAGGAACAAGTAGCTACTTTCATCAAAAACGAACAACTGGATTTAAAACAGGACGATGACCTGATTAAAGTGTTTAAATATTACAATACGTTACGATAAAACAATAGCGGCTATATCTTATTTACAGCCCGTTTTTCTTCTTGTATCAATAAGGTAAACAATCTGCCAGCCTCGATCTCCTTTTACCAACTGAAAGGAATTTACACCGCAATGGCTAAATTTTTCGCCAAGGTAAAACTTATAGTCTGTCCAAACCGAAGCCAGCGCACCATCAACCAATATTTTGGTGAAAATTATCTGTTCATCATATTTTTCCTGGTGCGGTGCTCCGATAAATTTTACAAAATCATTTACCGATTCGGTACGGACAACCACTTTTCCATCCTTTTCAACAATTGTTTGCATAATAGCACTATTGGCAAACGCAGCCCTTGTTAAAGTACTGTCTCCGGTCTTCATCCCTTCGAAAAGATTATTTACCGCTTTTTTAATGGCGGCTTCCTCGTTAAGCTGTGCAAAGCTTTGAGTAACAAAACATAGTAAAAACAGGGCAAAAATGACTGATCCTTTCATGACTTCTCAATTACGTATATACCATAAATTTATAGTATTTTTGTAAAAGAAGGGAAAAGGAACCGCGATGTTGCAAAAAATCAATCGATTATCCACACATCTTTACCAGAGTTAACACACTTTATATTCAGCGATTTACGCTGATTAAGCCAATTGATGTTAATAATTATTTTAAAAACGGAAAATTATAATCGGTAAACTTATAATGTGTTTTTATGCTAATTGGCACGGTTCTTTAATAGTATAATATATGGAAGAAGAATTCTTTTTTGAATCCAACGAAGACGCACAACGCTCGGTAGAACGTTACGAAGAAATGCTCCGCAACCAGGATCAGTATTTTTTCGATGCAGGCGCATTCGAATACATAGTAGATTTTTATATCGAGAAAAATGATCCGGTCAAAGCTTTGCAGGTGGTTGATTTTGCAATCAGTCAACACCCCTATGCAACTGTCTTTTTAATCAAGCAGGCTCATCTTTACATTTTAACCAATAACAACGAAAAAGCTTTTATTGCATTGCAAAAAGCTGAACTATTAGAGCCATCCGAACCGGATATTTATCTTTTGCGCGGTAATATTTTCCAAAATACCGAACGCTACGATGAAGCACTCGAAAACTATGAAAAAGCTTTAGGACTTGCCGAAAGTACCGATGAAATTTTGTTGCAGATGGCTTACGTTTACCAAAGCATGAGCGATTATGAAAGTGCCATTACCTATATTAAACTCAGTTTAGAGCAAAATATGGAAAATCAGGACGGTTTGTATGAGCTGGCTTTTTGTTATGATGTGCTGGATAAACAGGAAGAAAGCATTAAGTTCTATCAGCAGTACATCGATACCGATCCTTATTCATATGCAGCATGGTATAATTTGGGAAACAGTTTCCATAAACTAAATCTTTTTGAAAAAGCCATCGATGCCTACGATTATGCAATTTTAATCAAAGAAGATTTCAGCTCCGCTTACTTCAACAAAGGCAATGCACTGGTACAGCTGGATAAATACGATGAAGCCATTGAAGTTTATAAACAGACTTTCGAGTACGAACAGCCCAATGCCGATACCTATTGCGCAATAGGTGAATGTTACGAGAAGCTTGAAAAAATGGATGAAGCGCGTTCTTATTACAAAAAATCAGTAAAAATGGATCCTAAAATGGCAGATGCCTGGTTTGGGATCGGTGTTACGCTGAATTTTGAGGAACGTTACTTCGAATCATTGCATTTTTATAAAAAAGCGATCGATTTAGAAGCCGAAAACCCCGATTTTTGGTTTGCCATGGCCGATGCTTATTATAAATTAGGTCAGATTGAGGAATCGATAGAGGCCTATGAAAAAGTTTTGGAATTTAATCCATTGGATATTGAAGCCTGGCTAGATTTTAGTACCGTGCTTTACGAGCAGGGAAAACTTTTGGAAGCATCAGAAACAATGGCTGAGGCGATTAAAAATAATCCCGAAGCTGCCGAGCTGTATTACCGTATGGTAGCCTATCTTTTTGCACTTGGCAATTACAGTGATGCGCTGGGATATTTGGAAACGGCTTTAACAACTGACCCCGATAAACACTATATTTTATTTGAATATTTACCGCAATTACAGGATAATAGTGCCATTTTGAGCGTTATAAACAGATATATTCGGTAACGAGCTTGTGAGAAAAATTTAACAAATAAATCTCAAAATTTTTTTCACTTTTGTAGGCATATGAATTATCCATTATTAAACGTTCCCGAACGTCCAGCTAAACCACGCCAAAAAGGCTTAACAATGGTTATGGATAAGGGATTGAGCCTACGCCAGGTTGAAGATTTTATTGAAGTTGCTGGCGTACATACAGATATCGTAAAATTAGGTTGGGCAACATCTCATGTAACCCCAAATCTTAAAGAAAAATTAGCTTTATATAAAAGTGCCGGTATTCCTACCTATTTTGGAGGAAACACTGTTTGAAGCCTTTATTATCCGTAATCAATTTGCAGATTACCAACGCATTTTAGATCAATATGGCATGGAGTACGCGGAGGTTTCTGATGGTTCTATTGAAATTGAGCATGACAAAAAATGTGAATTCATCCGCGAACTTTCCAAACAGGTAACCGTTATTTCTGAAGTGGGAAGTAAAGATGCTGCCAAAATATTTGCCCCATACAAATGGATTAAGTTAATGCAGGCAGAAATTGAAGCAGGCTCGTGGAAAGTAATTGCCGAAGCACGCGAAGGTGGTAATGTTGGTATTTACCGCGGAAGCGGAGAAGTGCGGGAAGGTTTGGTTGATGAAATATTAACACAGATTCCTGAAGAAACCATTATATGGGAAGCACCACAAAAAGAACAACAGGTTTGGTTTATTAAATTAATCGGCAGCAATGTAAACCTTGGTAATATTGCCCCAGCTGAGGTAATTCCATTGGAAACGATTCGTTTAGGTTTACGCGGAGATACTTTCGATTATTTCCTGAACCAAGTAAAATAAAAGATAAATCCGTCATTGCGAGGCACGAAGCAATCTCTGATAGTTTATTTCTATCGCGTTAAGATTGCTTCGTGCCTCGCAATGGCGTAAATACGCATATGAAAACATACGGCTTAATCGGGTATCCACTATCTCATTCCTTTTCTAAAAAGTATTTTACCGAAAAATTTTTGAATGAGGGCATTGCTGATCACCAATACGAACTTTTCCCTATTGAAGATATCAAATCATTACCCGATTTATTAAGCGAAAACCCATCACTTTGTGGTTTAAATGTAACCATACCGCATAAAGTGAATGTACTTTGCTATTTAAATGAAGTAGATGAAGCAGCCGATAAAATCGGGGCCGTAAATTGCATTTCCATCAAAAGTTTTGAAGACAAAAATTATTTAAAAGGCTACAATACCGATGCTTATGGCTTTGAAGAATCATTAAAACCCTTATTAGGCCCGCAGCATGCAAAAGCGTTGGTTTTTGGTGATGGTGGAGCGGCAAAAGCGGTTAAATACGTTTTAGCAAAATTGAACATCCCCTACCAGGTAGTGGTACGCAAACCTGTTCCGGGGGCAATATTGTATTCAGAAATAACACCGGCAATTTTAGCTTCACATCAAGTATTGATCAATACCACACCGCTGGGGATGTCGCCAAATGTTGATACCTTTCCAGAAATTGATTACAGCCAGCTCGGCCCCCAACACCTGGCTTATGATTTGGTATACAATCCATTAGAAACTACATTTTTGGCAAAAGCAGCAGAACGCGGTGCCACCATTAAAAATGGTTTGGAAATGTTATACAAACAAGCCGAAAAAGCCTGGGCAATCTGGAATAAATAAGCTAACTTATCGTCATTTCGAGGAGGAACGACAAAGCAATCTTTGATAAAATGCTATGAAATTAAAACAACTGATCTGTATTTCCGTCATGCTGCTTTTATTCTTAACAGCTTGTCAGAACAATGATTATAGCCCAAAACCAAGAGCTTATTTCAGAATTGAATTCCCTGAAAAAAATTATAAAACATTTATTCAGCCCGTTCCGTTCAGCTTTAAGTATCCAACTTATGCCGTGGTAGAGCAGGATAAAAGCCGTGATGCACAAAAAGACTGGTTTAACATTCATTTCAAACAATTCAATGGCTTTTTACATTTAACCTATTATGATGTATCAGGCAAAGGCGAATACAATGAAATGGTAGAAGATGCCCGGAAACTCGCCTTTAAACATACCATTAAAGCAAGTGCGATAGATCAAAAGCTTATTAATTATCCCGATCGGAAAGTGTATGGTATTTATTATGCCATTGAAGGAAATACAGCATCTTCTGTTCAGTTTTTCCTAACCGATAGTGCAAAACATTATTTTAGAGGTGCCTTATATTTTAATGAACGGCCACAATACGATTCAATCTGCTCCTGTGATCAATTTCATTAAAAAAGACATTGATACACTGATTTCATCCTTTAGGTGGAAAAATTAATTTAATATTCAACAGCCTGATACAATTTTAATCAGGAACATTTATAAGACTTATGATTACCGTAAAAACCTTCACTTTTAATGCATACAGCGAAAATACCTACGTACTTTACGATGAAAGTAAAGAATGTATCATCATTGATCCTGGGATGTACGAGGGTTTTGAGCAAAACGAATTGTCAGCATTCATAAAACAGCAAAACCTTAAACCAGTTTTATTGCTTAATACGCATTGCCACCTTGATCATGTTTTCGGCAATAAATTCGTTTTTGAAACCTATGGGTTAAAGCCGCAGTTTCACGAAGGCGAATTGCCTGTTTTAACTGCCGTACCGGGTTATGCCCCTTCAATGGGCTTTAACAACTATCAGATTTCACCACTTCCGGATACTTTTTTGCCTGAAACAGGAACAGTTTCTTTTGGCAACAGTACATTAAGCTTAATATTTGCCCCCGGCCACTCACCGGCACACCTTTGCTTTTATAGCGAAGCAGATCATATTTTGATGGGTGGCGATGTACTTTTTTATGGCAGCATTGGCCGTTCCGATCTACCTGGTGGCAATCATCAGCAATTAATTCAAAACATTTCCGATAAACTGTTTGTATTACCAGATGAAACCGTAGTTTATCCTGGCCACGGACCAGCGACAAGCATAGGTTTCGAAAAACAAAACAATCCTTTTTTTTGATACTAAATATTGTTTAAAAGTTCTTTTAAGCGTGGGGGCTGCTAGCATTATACATTTAAACCCTCAACCTTTTAACTATCTTTACCGACGTGAATACATCATTTTATATTGCAAAAAGGTATCTTTTTGCCAAAAAATCAACCAATGCCATCAACCTGATATCGGGTATTTCGATGGTGGGTGTAATGGTGGGCAGTGCAGCATTGATCATTATTCTTTCGGTATTTAACGGTTTGGAAACGGTGGTGTTAAACATGTTCGATACCATTACCCCCAAATTGCCATAACCCCGGCCAAGGGCAAAACCTTCGATCCGAATACCACCTATTTTAACCAGCTTAAAAAAAATAAGGATGTTGCTGCATTTACAGAGGTATTGCAAGAAAATGCTTTGTTGAAATACAACAATAAACAGGCTGTAGGTATGGTGAAAGGTGTGAGTTTAGATTATTTAAAAAACGCCAAACTTGATAGTACCATTAAAGAAGGACACTTTATTTTACACAACAGGAATGGCGACAATGCAGTAATTGGCTCTGCTTTACAAAGTTATTTGGCCGTAAATACGGTAGATCCCTTTACAGAACTTGAAATTTATTCGCCAAAAAAAGACATTTCGGCAAGCAGCTTAAATCCGGCTGATGATTTTGTAGCAAAAAGCATTCGCGTTAGCGGCGTTTTTGAAGTGCAACAGGACTTTGATAACGGTATTATCATTCCGCTTGGCTTTGCGCGCGAATTGTTGGGCGAAGAGAAAAATGTGTCTGCAATTGAGATCAATTTGCAACCAGGGGTTGATGTAGACAACTTCCAAAAAGAGGTGATCGAAAAAGCGGGGAAAGCATATGAGGTACGCAACCAGGCTGAACAGAATAAATCGCTGTACCATATTTTAAATACCGAAAAATGGGCCGTATATATTATTCTTACTTTTATTCTGATTATTGCTATATTTAATATCATAGGGTCGTTAACCATGTTGGTAATCGATAAGGTAAAGGATGTGGCCATTTTGAGCAGTTTGGGTGCTGGAAAAAAATTAATTAAGCGTATATTTTTATTTGAGGGGATGATGATTACCATGTCGGGCTGTGTGCTTGGCCTAATTATCGGCCTTATTTTCTATTATTTTCAGCATACATACGGTTTCATCAAAATGGGAGAAGAAAATAAAACACTTGTCACCTCCTACCCAATAGGGCTAAAATGGAAAGATTTTGTTTTAGTTTTTGTTACAGTAGGCATCTTCTCATTTTTGGCATCTGCTTTGTCATCCAATTTGAGTGTTAAAAAGATAGATCAAATAAATCAATCCATATAAAAATGAAGTTATTTAAACAAGCATTCGTATTTGTTGTGCTCCTTGGCGTAGCCCTTACCGCTTGTAGAAACGATAAGGCCGAGGGAGAAAAAAGTAATATTAAAACAGTTAAGGGCCTGTATACTTTCGGTCCGGAAATGAAATCTTTTACCCTCTGCGAAGACGGCCGCGAATATTGGGTTACGGATAGTGTAAAAACCTTGGAACTTTCTTATAGCAACCTTGGCTTCGAAAAGCCATACGAGCCAGTATACGTCGAATTGGAAGGCTTTTTTGCCAAATCTGACACGGCTACAGTAGCTGCAGACTTCGATTCGACTTTAGTGGTTACCAAAGTAATTAAAATCAGCAAAGAAATTCCAGACGGGCCTTGCGCGCAGTAATTGATTATATCCACACCTTGGTGCGTGTCTACACGAACCACACCAATTTTAGAAATAAAATATTTTTTTCTTCTATAGATTAATGCCTCACTCGTTTCAAATATTCTGACCTTTTTTGGAGCGCAGGTTCTGTGGGAATCGGTTAGGGCAGTCTTGCATAGCAGGATGCCTAAAATTCGACTTTCCTTGGTTCGGTGTCTTTACAAACCATACTAACTTATATGAGCAAATATCTTTCATTCAATTTGATAAAAGCATGGCTCATTTATAAATTAAAATCCCACATCCCTGGGCTCATGCCTAACGAACCGCGCAACCACAAATAAAAGTACTATCCCTGCCAACTAAACCTGATCAAAGTGGTTCTGATCCTTCATCAGAAAGAACGTAAAGCAGGACTATCTTTACCCAATATCTACTGAACCTGATTTCCAAAAAAAAAGATACCTGATATTCTTTAAGCCTTCGCGAATCAAATTAATTTTTATTAAGCAAATAGCTATTAATTAAAGCATGGCTCGTGTTTAATCTCTAAAATACCCTTAAACAAAAAAGCTTCCTGATTTCTCAGAAAGCTTTAAAACTTTTAATTTTTTATTTACCAGTAAATACCGTAAAGCGCTACCAGTAAACCGATTATGATCAATGCACCAACAGCAAAACTTGTAGTGGTTTTAAACATTTTTGAATCGATTTCCAGTCCTTTAGGATTTACGCCATTTATATTTTCGAATAAACTGATAATCACCATACCAACAATACAGAATACGAACACAAAACCCATTCTATCCAAGAAAGGAATTTCGTAAATGCCTGCTGCATTTTTAACTGAGAAACCCATTCCTGATAACCATGATAAATCTGTCCAGCCCGGAAGGAATTTTAATACTAGCGACAATCCGAAACCGCCAATGGTTGCAAAAAGTGCAGCATTTGAAGTTGCCCTTTTCCAGAAGAAACCAAGGATGAACATGGCAAATATACCTGGCGATACAAAACCTGTATATTCTTGTATGTATTGGAAACCACCTTTTTTATCGATACCAAGGTGAGGTGCAATTAAAACACCCAGTACCATAGCTACAACAACAGCAATTTTACCTGTAAAAACCAGGTTTTTTTCAGAAGCATCGGTTTTTAATACTTTTTTATAAATATCCAATGTAAAAATAGTTGCAATACTATTTGCCTTACCCGCTAATGAAGCCACCACAGCTGCTGTTAAAGCTGCAAACGATAACCCTTTTAAGCCCGCTGGCAATAAGTTTAACAACACCGGATAAGCACGGTCAGGATTAACAGATCCATCCTGTAACATCTCCGATTGGAAAGCGCCATCTTTATACAATACGTAGGCCGCTATACCCGGTAATACTACGATGATTGGCATTAATAGTTTTAAGAAAGCGGCGAATAGAATACCACCGCGTGCCGTTTTTAAATCAGCACCTAAAGCGCGTTGTGTGATGTACTGATTACAGCCCCAATAATTTAAATTTACAATCCACATACCACCCACAAGTACGCTTAAGCCTGGCAAATCAATGTAATTCTCATTTTCAGGTTTTAAAATCATGTGAAAATGCTCTGATGCTTTTGAAGTCATTAAGCTATAACCCTCAAAAATACCTGATGTACCGTAGTGTGTAGAAACCAGGTTTAAAGCTAAATAAGTTGTAGCCAAACCACCCAGAATTAAGAAAAACACCTGGATCACGTCAGTATAACCGATTACTTTCATTCCCCCAAGTGTAATTACAATGGCAAATGCGGCAATGGCATACATACAGAATGTTAGATCGAAACCAGAAATGCTGCTTACTGCTAGAGCACCTAAATAAAGTATCGAAGTTAAGTTTACCACTACATATAGCAATAACCAAAACACGGCCATAATCATAGCCACGGTTCCGTTGTAACGCTGGTGTAGGAACTGGGGCATTGTAGCAATTTTATTCTTTAGGTATACCGGAATAAAGAAAACGGCAACAATAACCAGGGTCAGGGCAGCCATCCATTCATAAGTTGCAATTGCAAGACCCATCTTAAAGCCTGATCCACTCATGCCTATAAACTGCTCTGCCGAAATGTTGGATGCAATTAATGAGGCACCGATTGCCCACCATGTAAGTGAACCTTCTGCAAGGAAATAATCTTTTGAGCCGGTTGATGCGGATTTTTTCTTATTGTAGATGTACAGACCGTACGCAGCCACAATAACGAAGTAGATTGCAAATACAATGTAATCTTTCGTGTCCAATAAGTTGTGTTTCATTAATATAATAGTGGTTATTTGGTTTAGAAACCTAAATGTAGTAAAATCATAAATTAATCACTGCTTTTTTTTAAATTAAAAAATGTTAATGTAACGTTTATTAATTTAATTGATTAGCCGATTGAATCGGTAATAGTTAAATTGAGTTCGTTTTCAATATGCCCAGGTTGACAACGATTTGCATACATAATTTATCCCCACGGTCTGTATCCTCGCAGAATGAATAAAATAAATAAGTAGTGGTCTGTGAGGACACAGACCACGGTATCACATTTTGAAAATAATGTATATAAATCGATTAAATATATCTGTTAATCAAATTCCAATGGTTTGTGATGGCACAGACTACGGTATCACGTTTTAAAATAATGTATATAAATAGATTAAATATCTCTGTTAATCAAATTCCAATGGTCTGTGAGGACACAGACTACGGTATCACATTTTATAGATAAGGTAAATAGAAAGATTAAATATACCTGTTAATCGAATTCCAGTGGTTTGTGATGAGGCAGACCATGGTATCACATTTTATAAATATGTAAATAAATAGATTAAATATACCTGTTAATCAAATTCTCCAAATACTCTTGCTTCCCACTGCGTACCTCTGGCTCACCGTTTTCTGCAGCATAGTTTCGCAAATCTTCCAAAGTTAATTTACCTTGCTCAAATTCTGCTCCTTTACCACTGTCAAATGAAGCATAGCGATCCGTTCTTATTTTCCTATAATCAGATTTTTGAAGAATGGCATCAGCGGTAATCAGCGCCCTTGCAAAAATATCCATACCACCAATATGGGCATAAAAAAGATCTTTAGGGTCGGTAGAGTTACGGCGGATTTTAGCATCAAAATTTACACCTCCACCTTGCAAGCCTCCACCTTCTAAAATAATCAGCATGGTTTCTGTTAACTCATTAATATCGTTCGGAAACTGATCGGTATCCCAGCCATTTTGATAATCACCACGATTGGCATCAATAGAGCCCAATAAACCATTATCTACCGCTACCTGCAATTCATGCTGAAAGGTATGTCCGGCCAATGTAGCATGGTTCACTTCTAAATTTAATTTAAAATCACCCAAAAGATCGTATTCCTGTAAAAAGCCTTTTACTGTAGCTGCATCGTAATCGTATTGGTGTTTAGAAGGTTCGCATGGTTTTGGTTCGATAAAAAATGTTCCTTTAAAACCTTGTTTGCGGGCATAATCTTTGGCTGTATGTAAAAATTTGGCCAAATGTTCCTGCTCACGTTTCATATTTGTATTCAATAGCGTCATGTAGCCTTCCCTTCCTCCCCAGAAAACATAATTCTCACCACCAAGCGCAATGGTTGCATCCAGGGCTGCTTTAACCTGCGCTGCGCCGTGGGCAAGTACATGGAAATCGGGATTGGTTGATGCACCGTTCATGTAGCGTTTATGGCTGAATAGATTGGCAGTTCCCCAAAGCAGTTTTACACCACTATCAGCTTGTTTTTGCTTAGCATACTCAACAAGGGTTTGCAAACGGCGTTCATTTTCAGCAACATCATTTCCATAATCTACCACATCAACATCATGAAAACAATAATATGGGATTTGCATTTTGGTAATGAATTCAAAAGCGGCATCCATTTTATCTTTTGCCCTTTCTATTGCATCGGCCTTTTCATCCCAAGGGAAAACATGGGTTGGGCCACCAAATGGATCGGCACCATTGCCATTAAAGGAATGCCAATACGCACAGGCAAATTTAAAATGTTCGTTCATGGTTTTTCCTGCCACAATCTTATTGGCATCGTACCACCTAAAGGCAAGTGGATTATCGCTTTCTAAGCCCTCTAATTTAATTTGCTCAATGCCTTTAAAAAATTCTTTTGCTCCTGTTACTACTTTTGTCATGTTTTTTGTTTTTGGTGATGGTTCGTTAGTCGATTATTTTAGTTGATCTTCCAAAGGGCGGTTAATCACTAACCAATTGCTAACTGTTTCTCTAATATTTTCTTCCAGTCCTGATAAATTGGTTCATAGGCTTCGGAATATTGCGGTGTCAAAGTTTTTATTGCTTCATGTTTGGTGAATGCTTCTTCAGCATTTTTAAAAATCCCTGCACCTATTCCTGCTCCGAGTGCTGCACCCACACTGCCGTCATTTTCGTAAAGCTCAACCGGAATACCTGTTACATCGACGAAGGTTTGAGCAAAAACATCACTTAAAAATAAGTTTGCCTTGCCTGCACGGATTACTTTTGGAGTCATCCCGTTTTCGCGCATTATATCGAGCCCATAGCGGAAAGAAAATGCAATTCCTTCTTGTACAGCCCTGAAAATATCCAACTGGTTATGGGTGTTTAAATCAATACCTAAAAGTTGAGCGCCTGTATATTTATTGTTTAACATCCGTTCTGCGCCATTACCAAATGGAAGTACTTTTAATCCATTACTGCCAATAGGCGCTTTTGCAGCCAGCTTATTCAGCTCATTATATGTTGCCTGAGGCGCAAAATTATGTTTTGCCCAACGGTACATGCTGCCTGTGCCGTTAATGCAAAGTAATACGCCTGTGTGTTTTTTATCTTCGGAATAGGTTACATGAGCAAAGGTATTTACCCTTGATTGTTTATCATAAGTAAGATCATCGCTTACACCATAAATTACACCAGATGTACCGGCTGTGGCCGCAACTTCTCCAGGTTTTAACACATTTAGTGAAAGTGCATTATTAGGCTGATCGCCGGATTTATATGCGACAGGAATACCTTTGGTCAAACCAAGCAAATCTGCAACATCAGCTTTCAAATGCCCATGTTCAGAAAATAAAGGTTTTACAGTTGGTATCAGGCTGCTATCAATACCATAATATTTGGTAACGTCTTCAGATATTTCATGCTGTTCGAAATCCCAGAAAATCCCTTCTGATAATGCTGAAATGCTTGTGGTAATTTCTCCGGATAATTTCATGGCAATGAAATCGCCTGGTAACATCATTTTATCGATACGGCTGTAAATTTCTGGCTCATTTTGTTTAACCCAAGCCAATTTTGAAGCTGTAAAGTTTCCGGGAGAATTTAACAGGTGTTTTAAAGATTTTTCTTCTCCTATAGCATCAAATGCTCCATTTCCCAAATCCACAGCCCTACTGTCGCACCAGATGATGCTATCACGCAATACTTGTTGATTTTGATCTACAACAACCAATCCATGCATTTGATAAGCAATGCCAATGGCTTTAATCTGTTTGGGATCGAATAAACCTGTTTCATTTAACTTTAGAATGGCCTGCTGTACATTGTGCCACCAATCATTTGGCGATTGCTCTGCCCAGCCTGATTGTAAAGATTTGATTGCCGTTTCCTCTTCAGGATATTGTGCAGTGGCAATATTTTGCTGTGTTGCCACATCAACTATAGCCACTTTTATGGATGAAGTACCTAAATCAATCCCTAATAAATACATATTTTAATTTAATTAATATCTGGTTATGCAAACGGTTGCATAAAGATAGTTTAAAAAAAATAAATCGCAAATTTTTTATTAAATCTGTTAATCTTAAAGCTGTTATCCACCTTTAGCTTAATGCGATCACAATTGAGATTAATAATTTTTATTTTTGCGCTCATATTTAATTAAGTTATGGAACAGATAACCTGGGATGATTTCGAAAAGGTAGAATTAAGGGTGGGAACAATTTTAGAGGCTTTTGAATTTCCTGAAGCCCGCAGACCAGCCTATAAAGTAAAAGTAGATTTTGGTGAATTTGGCATAAAAATGAGCAGTGCGCAGATAACCAAACACTATACATTGGAAGAATTGCCAGGAAAACAGATTGTTGGTGTGGTCAATTTTCCAAAAAAACAAATTGGAAAGTTTATGTCTGAATTTTTGGTTACCGGTTTTGCCGATGAAAACGGCGATATTGTGTTAACTTCTGTGCAGGGCAAAGTGCCTAATGGAAGTAAACTTGTGTAACGCTTGTAAACTTCCGAAGTTTTGCTAGTCTTCGGCCCCTGGAAACTTCGGAAGTCTGCGCGTTATTTGTTCCCCAATAGCACAGACCTTTGTCTAATAGCCCTGATTGAAGTGAAAAGACCGGAGTGAGGTACGAATGAGGACTTGTAACGAAAAGCAGGACTGGGGTAACCGATTATCAGCGACACTGCGCTCCAAAACCTAACCAATTTTCAACCCAGACTTCAGAAGTTTACCACGCGCATGGCCACCAAAACATCGGAATTCTTTTTGGCCATTATACCCTATATTTGCCACATGAGCTTTTACAATTTCGAAAATACCGATCCCGAAGAGGAAGACATTCATTACATGAAGTTGGCTTTGGAGGAAGCAAAAAAAGCGCTAAATGAAGATGAGATCCCGATTGGCGCAATAGTAGTTGGTAAAAACAGGATTATTGGTCGTGGTTATAATTTAACTGAACGCTTTAATGATGTAACTGCGCATGCGGAAATGCAGGCTTTTACTTCTGCTGCACAAACCATTGGTGGAAAATATCTGAGAGATTGCACCTTATATGTAACCATTGAGCCTTGTGTAATGTGTGCAGGCGCAAGTTACTGGACACAAATTGGCCGAATTGTTTATGGTGCCCGAGAAGAAAAAAGAGGTTTTATATCAAAAAACGCAAACCTGCTTCATCCCAAAACAGTATTAAAAGGTGGTGTAATGGCAGAAGAATGCGCAATACTGATGCGGGATTTTTTTGCGAAGAAGCGGTAGCGGAGACGGGTTAATAGCGTATAGTTAATAGAAAAATTAGCTATAAACTATTGATCATCAACTATTGATTAAAAATCAATTTTTTTATTAAAAAGGAATTGGCTATCGCACTGAACATTACAACTTTTAACCCGTTCAAATTTACAATAGCAGCGCAGAAAACGATTTGATGATAATAACATGAACAAATCTTAACGTTCTAATGTTATATTTGCTACAAGAAACATTTTTAAATCTTTAAACATAAAACATTATGGCTTTTGAATTACCTGCGTTACACTACGCAACCGATGCATTAGAACCGCATATTGATAAAACTACCATGGAAATTCACCATGATAAACACCATCAAGCTTACGTTACCAACTTAAACAAAGCGTTAGAAGGTAAACCTGAAGCAAGTTCGAGCATCGAGGAAATTGTAAAAAATATTTCAAAATACCCTGCTGCTGTTAGAAACAATGGTGGCGGTCATTATAACCACTCATTATTCTGGAACGTTTTAGGCCCCAATAAAGGTGGTGAGCCAACTGGCGATTTAGCTAAAGCAATTAACGAAACTTTCGGATCATTTGCTGATCTTAAAACTAAATTACAAGAAGCTGGCGCTACCCGTTTCGGTTCGGGCTGGGCTTGGTTATCTGTAGGTGCTGATAAAAAACTTCAGGTTTCATCTACTCCAAACCAGGATAATCCATTAATGGATATTGCTGAAGTAAAAGGCACACCAATTTTCGGTATCGATGTTTGGGAACACGCATATTATTTAAAATACCAAAACAAACGCCCTGATTATTTAGCGGCAATTTGGAATGCAGTAAACTGGGATGCAGTTGCTGAACTTTACAAAAAAGCTTTGTAAACCGAATATAGTTTAAAATATAAGGAAGTCTCGATGAAAATCGGGACTTCCTTGTTTTAAGATAATTAAGTAACTTTGCAGATATAAAATGTTCGAAATGAAAAGGCTTGTAATTTTATTCTTAATTGTAATTGGTGTAAATGGATTGGTAAGTGCCCAGCAAAATAAAGTACCTACTCCTTCAGAAATTGCACAAAAGAATGTAGATGATCTCGATAAAAGATTAAAATTAAATGGCACGCAAAAAAGCGTGATCTATAGCTTTACATTTAACCAGGCTAAAGAACAGGCAGATTTAATTAAAAGGCAACAGGCAGGCAATTCGCGCGAAAGAGGATGTAGACAAATTCTATAAGTTACAGAATGAGACATCAAAAAACATCCGCAATGTTTTAAGGCCTGAGCAGCAAACAGAGTATGATAAAGTGATAGAAGAACGCTTAAGCGGCAAAGGATTAAAAGCAAAAAACAAGAAAAAGAAAAAAGGCGAGGAAGAAGAAGTGGAGAGCGATATTAAAGGACTGTTATCTGCACCCCCAATAGAAAAGCAAAACCAGTAATCATTCCTGATACCGCTGGGCAAGATTTTAATGCAAAATAGCCATGCCAGAAATAATCTTAGGATCTCTCGTACTCGGCTTGCTGTTATCACCACAACTGCTTGCAGGTTTTTTGGCAAAAAGAACAGGTCGGAATTTCTGGTTCTGGTTTTTCATTTCCTTTTTAATCCCCATCATTTCACTAATTATCCTCATCTTTTTAGAAGATAAGAATCCCGCAGCACAAAGTTATCAATTGGCAGATCACGTGGATAAGGATAGGGAATTAGTTTCTGAGGTTTTATAAATCTTTCTTGTTGACCATGTAAAGGTTACTATAATACTTTTCATGAATACCCTTTACCCCTGTATTTATTTCAGGGTTTATGTAGCAATAAAGATGCTGAAATAAATTCAGCAGGACGATCGCGTGGGTAAAGTTACCAAATGTTTGCTTTGGCCAATCCTCATTAATTTCAAAAACGCGGTCTAAATTCCAACAATATCTTTTTTCTTTTTTTGCTTCCATTGCCTTAGGGATAATCTCCAAAATCTCATCTTTTAAAGCATTAAGCATCCGCTTTTTTATAAAGTTTTTATGGGTAACCAGGCTGATTTCGCGTACAGGCTCCGGAGATTTGAAATGGCGGACTTTACTGGTTTGCTTCACATTTAACGCTGCAATAGCCAACTCAGGAAGCAAAGTTGCACCACCGTTTAAATCGACCATACGGACAAGGGTTTCTACACTACCCGTGTTATATTCCAGCCCTTGCAACCTGTTGTTTTTGGTTGAACGGCAAATGTTCAATACCTGGTTACGCATACAGTGTCCTTCGTTTAAAAGCCAGATGTTCTCATCATTTAAGTCTTCAGCATCTACAGCTTTCTTTTTATAAAGTTTGCTGTTTTTACTGATGTAACTTACAAAGTTTTCATAGTATAAAGGAGTTTCTGTAATATTCGGATCAGTTAGTGGGGTGGCCAGAATACCACAATCCAATACGCCTGTTTTTAAATGATGAATAATATCTTCTGTGGTATACTCCCAGATTAGGAGCTTTAATTCTGGATATTTTTCCAGCATTGCTGAAATTACTTCGGGCAGCAAATAGGGCGCAACAGTTGGAATAACGCCAATTCTCAATTCGCCCAAAACATCTTGTTGCTGACTGCTAATGAGTTCTTTTATTTTTCCGCTTTCCTGTAAAATAATCCTGGCCTGTGCAATAATCTGTGCGCCAATTTCAGTTGGACTTACAGGCTGTTTACTTCTGTCGAAAATTTTAACACTGATCAGCTCTTCAAGTTTTTGCACCTGCATACTCAATGTTGGCTGGGTTACAAAACACTTATCTGCAGCAGTTACGAAACTTCTGTAAGTATCTACTGCAACAATGTATTCAAGCTGAACTAAAGTCATATAGTTAAAATTTATTTATATAATCAAAGATATAAATTCTAACTATAATAAATTACTGAATGATTAAATTTGAATAAGAGAATATCAGGTTAATAAAAATACTACCCGATTATTATTCTAATACCTGCTTTCAAAATCCTGATAGGCCAATGCAATACCTTCTGGTAATTCGATTTTATGTTTCCACCCCAAATCATGAAGTTTGCTAACATCCATCAATTTTCTAGGTGTACCGTCAGGTTTGCTGGCATCAAATACCAATTCACCTTCAAAACCCAATACATCTTTAATTAATAGCGCTAAATCTTTGATGGTTAAATCGTGTCCGGTACCTACATTAATCAAATGCGGTTCGTTATAATTTTGCATCAGAAAATAACAGGCATCTGCCAAGTCATCTGCGAACAAAAATTCGCGCATTGGCGAGCCTGAACCCCAAACCACAATTTCTTTTTCGTTATTCGCTTTTGCTTCGTGCACCTTACGTATTAAAGCAGGTAAAACATGTGAATTTTGAGGATGATAGTTATCATTATAACCATATAAATTGGTTGGCATCACCGATATAAAATTACAGCCGTATTGATCCCGGTAAGCATCGCACATCTTAATGCCCGCAATTTTAGCAATAGCATAAGGTTCGTTTGTATGCTCCAAGGTTCCTGTTAAAAGGTACTCTTCTTTTAAAGGTTGAGGAGCCATTTTTGGATAAATGCAACTCGAGCCTAAAAACATTAGTTTTTTTACGCCCGTAACATAAGCATTGTGGATTACATTGTTTTGTATGGCTAAATTCTCGAAAAGAAAATCGGCCCTGTAGGTATTGTTTGCTACAATGCCGCCAACTTTGGCAGCAGCAAGAAATACATAATCAGGTTTTTCTTCAGCAAAGAAATCGGTAACAGCCTGTTGGCTGCGTAAATCAAGTTCACCCGAAGTTCTGGTAATGATATTTGCATAGCCTTCTTTTTGCAGTTTACGGTGAATGGCCGAACCCACCATACCACGATGACCTGCAACATATATCTTAGCGTTTTTTTCCACGTTGTTTTTTATAAACCACAAAAATACAATTCCTAAATAAGAATGGTATTAAACTTTCAGTCAAAACAAACCCGCATTATTGATTTAATTGTATTTTTGCAAAAAAAAGACTTTTGGGTAAAGATAAACTTAGGCGTTTTGCAGAAATAGAAACATTTGCGAACGTATATCAATTAGAAGAAGGAAAGGCATTACAAGGAACCTGGGCTGCAGAACATTTCAAAAATTCGAATCCTATTGTACTCGAACTGGCATGTGGCAAGGGCGAATATTCAGTTAATTTAGCCAGGCTTTTTCCTGAAAAAAACTTTATTGGGATAGACTATAAAGGCAACCGCATTTGGCGCGGTGCTAAAACAGCTATTGAAGATGGGATCGATAATGTTGCTTTCTTAAGGATCCAGATAGAAAATTTGCTGGATTATTTTAATGAAGGTGAAATTGATGAAATTTGGATAACTTTTCCTGATCCGCAGCCTCAGGATAGCCGCGAGAAAAAACGTTTAACTTTCCCTGCATTCTTAAACCGGTATAAACTTGTTTTAAAACCAGGTGGCAATGTTAACCTGAAAACAGATAACGACCAATTGTATGCTTATACCTGTGAAAAAGTAGAAGAACTGGGCTTACCTGTACATAAAAATACCGATCATTTATATACATCAAACCTGGTAAACGAAGTTTTATCAATCAAAACCTATTACGAAAAAAAATACCTGCTCCACGATAAAAATATTAATTATATTCAGTTTTCATTCGACTGATGAATACCAATTTTTACGAGCAGGTTTATGAGATTGTACGCCTTATCCCGACAGGGCGGGTTACCTCTTATGGAGCCATCGCCAAAAGTTTAGGGGCCGCAAAATCGTCGAGAATGGTGGGGCATGCCATGCTTTATGCCAAAACAGCCTACCCAAGTGTACCTGCTCACCGGGTGGTTAACAGTAGTGGTTTGCTTACCGGAAAGTTTCATTTTAAAACGCCGGATTTGATGGAAGCACTGCTGAACAAAGAAGGCGTTGAGGTAAAGAACGATAAAGTAGTTAACTTTAAAAAGGTATTTTGGAACCCCCAGAACGAAATTATAATATAACAGGTAAGCTCCGTTTATAATCGGTAAGGGTAAAAATAATCAGAATCAACAGGCCCAGGCAAGCGTAAAATATTTCGTCGGTTAAATTGCCCTTAAAAAGGGTAAAAGCTAAAACAACTAATAAAATACTTACAAAAAATTCAATTATTCCGTGTAATTTAAGGCTTATTATTTTGAATATGCCTCCGCTGAAATCGGTACATACCGTTAACAAAAAATGGATAATACCAAGTGCATAGGCCAATGTAGATGCTGTTTTGGATAGGCCAAAAATATCTGTAGAGGCCAGTAAAAGCATAATCAAAATATAGTCTAAAACAGCGTGAAATTTTGGAGATATCATTTTCATAATCAAATATTTATATTGCTAACAAATAACAGTTGAAAAAGATTTTGAATTTTAAAATATGGGAAAATTAGTAGAAGAATTTAATGGCTATCGTGAAAAAATGAACGATAGGATTATGGAAACGGCAAACACAAACATTAAACGTTTTTTTGCACTTGATACCACTTCCTATGCCGATGGTGCGCTGGATGTTAAAACAAAAGAAATGTTGGGCTTGGTAGCCTCTATGGTTCTGCGTTGTGATGATTGCATTAAATACCACCTTGGCAAATGCTTTGATGCAGGTGTAAACAGCGACGAAATGAATGAAATCTTCATGATTGCTAATCTAGTTGGGGGCAGCATTGTTATTCCGCATTATAGAAGAGCTGTTGAGTATTGGGACGAATTGAGTTTGGAGGCGGGAGTTTAGCGACATACGATTAATCATTCGTCATGCTGAATTTATTTCAGCATCTTTTTTCTTGCTAGAAATCATGCTAAAACAAAGGCCCTGAAATAAATTCAGGGTGACGAGAGTATTAAAGACCGCCAATTTAACAGAGTTTGTAAAGAATGTTTAATTTGAAATTTCTAAAAGTAAAACGCTATGCTTGACTCAAAAATCCGCTGCACCTGGGCCGGCTCTGATCCGCTTTACATCAAATACCATGATGAAGAATGGGGGAAACCCGTTTATGATGATAAAATTTTATTTGAGTTTCTGATACTGGAAGGTGCTAAGGCCGGTTTAAGCTGGATTACCATCCTTCGAAGAAGGGAGAATTACCGAAAGGCTTTTGCAGATTTTGAGGTGGAAAAGGTTGCGGCTTTTACAGAAAAAAGATGTGGAACGCCTGATGAATGATGAAGGCATAATCCGTAACCGATTAAAAGTTAACGGAGCCATTACCAATGCCATATTATTTATCGAAATCCAGAAAGAATTTGGCAGTTTTTCTAAATACATGTGGAGCTTTGTGCCCGAAGGTAAACCCATTTTAAACCCTATCGAAAAAATGGGTGATGTTCCACCACGCACAGAACTATCCGACCGCATCAGTAAAGATATGAAAAAGCGCGGCTTTAAGTTTTTCGGTACCACCATCTGTTACGCACATATGCAGGCCACAGGAATGGTTAATGACCATTTATTAAATTGCTGTGCAAGATAATGTTCGCTTCAAATTCGCTTTATACCGCCAGGTTTTTGTTGCGACAGTTTAGCAATGATGACTTAACAGATGTTTTTAAAGGCTTATCACACCCGGATGTGATTCGCTATTATGGTGTAAGTTATGATAACCTCGAGGAAACCAATGCACAATTAACCTGGTTTAATGAACTTCAAAAAAATGAGACAGGCATTTGGTGGGCAATCTGCGACAAGAAAAGTTTAACATTCTTTGGAGCAATAGGAATTAATGACCTGAACACTTTCGAAGAAAAAGCAGAAATTGGCTTCTGGCTGTTACCAGAATATTGGGGATTGGGAATTATTAACGAATCTGCCAGGTTTGTATGCAGTTATGCATTTGAAAATTTAAACTTAAAAAATTGAAGCTCTAGTTGAAACAGAAAACGGAGACTGCAAAAAGGTGCTAAAAAAGATGGGATTCAACTACCATAAAACGATTAAAAATTGTGAAATTAAAAATGGTAAACTCATCAGTTTGGAAATCTATGAAAAGTTGTGGTTTAATGATAAAAACGATCCTGCAATCCTATAATCGATCATTAATCCTGTTTACTTTTTAGTCGCGTTATATTCTTTCACCCACTCAACAACATCTTTGCTGTTAAAATCGGTTCCCGTCTCAACTTTGGCTTTTAATGCAGGCAAATCGCCAATTTTCTGTAAAAGAATATTTTTTACTTCAATTTTTTTGGCATCCTCAGTTATTGCTTTCATAGGCACTTCCTGCAAAGGCCCTGAACCTGGTTTTTCGATAAAATAACGCACTACCGGTGCTCCTGCTGGTCTTTCTGGAGCAGCATTACGGCCACCACCGATACTAATGCCTCCACCCATGCCCATACCGCCATATCCGCCGGTTCCTGTCGCCAATACCGATTGATGGCCGAATTTTACCTTTTTCTCTTTACTTGGGGCACTAAAGTGCCACCACCAAAAGAATATAGGTTAACATTTCCCATTTCAATTACCTTAACAAAACGGTATTCGAAATTGCGGCCGTTAGCAAAGCCCTTACTTACAAAACTATTGCCGTTCCAGAAGAAGTTTTTAACCTCTTTTGCAGGTAAAATCACATCTGCTTCGTCGTTAGCACTAATAAAAACAGAAAAGTAATCAGTTCCCTTGATTGTTCCACGGATTACATCATCATTATTTTTAACGATAAAATCCTGCGCTTGAGCAGCAGTAACTATTATAAAAAATAGAACAAAAAAGCTAAAAATCTTCATATGTTAGTCATCTCGGGATATAAACGCTAATTACTCAAAAATAATATTCAATATTTTAATGATACAAACGCTATTTGCATTTTGGCATTTCTTGAAAAAGCCAAAACTTTTAAAACTCAGTAAAGATAATAAATCTCTTTGGAGAGATCTGCTTTGGCTACTCATTTTAGACTTGATATTTGCTGGTTTAGTACTAACAATCTATAGTGTTTTAGTTCATTTTGATATTATTAAAGCATATGAGCAAAAAATTGACATTATCCGGAGGTTTGGTCTTACCGTAACTATAATTTTAGCCTGTGTAATAGCACCGATAATAGAAGAATTTTTATTCAGATGGCACCTGAAAAAAAAATATCAATCAATTTATTTTGTGTGCTTTACATTAGGTCTTATATTCAACTATTTTATAAAAAGTAGCTTCTTAACATGGCCTATCTATATCTTTTCGCTATTCATCGCATTAATAGCCCGAGCATATTTTAAACATTTCGATGTTCGTAAACGCTTAGCTATCCAGCAGAGGTATTTTGGATATCTTTTTTACTATACCGCAATTATATTTGGCTTAATACACATAAATAATATTAAAGGTTTAACGTTAAGCGATCCAGCTTTTATACTATTTGTCATCTCGCAGGTTTTTACAGGCATATCTCTCGGATTTGTTCGTATAAAATATGGTTTAGGCTATTCAATGTTATTACATGGGGCATTTAATTTTATCCTAGTATTATTAACGTTCTTTTTCAGTTAAATTGGAGGTATATCTTTTCTAAACCTTTAACTTTGGTTACTTTTATCATCCGGTAAATCCGTTTGCCGGTGTAATCTTTAAATCAGTGTAATCACATGAATAAAAAACTCTTTCTCCTCGATGGTATGGCGCTAATGTATAGGGCGCATTTTGCATTAAGTAAAAACCCGCGTTTTACCTCAACAGGCATCAATACATCAGCAGTAATGGGCTTTACCAATACCTTGCTGGATGTTTTGAAGAAAGAAAAACCAACCCATATTGCAGTTGTTTTTGATACCGAAGCACCCACAGAAAGACATACATCTTTCGAAGCATATAAAGCACACCGCCAGGCCATGCCCGAAGATCTTGCGGCAGCAATGCCATATGTGATTAAATTAATTACGGGTTTTAATATCCCTGTAATAACATCTGATGGTTACGAGGCAGATGATATTATTGGTACACTGGCCAAAAAAGCAGAACAAAAAGGTTATCAGGTATATTGTATGACGCCTGATAAGGATTTTGCTCAATTGGTTTCAGAAAATATTTTCATTTATAAGCCTGCTCGTATGGGTAATGATATGGAAATTTTGGGCGTAAAAGAAGTATTGGCCAAATGGGAAATCGAAAATGTGCTACAGGTAATAGATATTTTAGGCTTATGGGGCGATGCGGTTGATAACATACCAGGTATACCCGGCATAGGAGAAAAAACCGCTAAAGCTTTGATTAAGCAATACGGTTCTATGGAAAACATTATTGCAAATGCTCACGAATTAAAAGGAAAACAACGCGAAAACGTAGAAAATTTTGCAGAGCAGGGTTTAATTTCCAAAAAGCTCGCCACCATCCTACTCGATGTTCCTGTTGAACTGGATGAAGCAAGTTTAGAACTTTGTGATCCAAGCCGCGATTTATTAGAGCCGTTATTTACCGAATTGGAATTTAGAACATTAGGGCGAAGGGTATTTGGTGATGAATTTTCGGTTACAACAGCCCGTTTTCAGGAAGGAACACAAACGGATTTATTTGGCAACCAAACGGGTGAAGCAATTCAATACACCAACACGATTGAAGAAGAACCTGCAGAAAAACTTCCACCTAAAACCATCGAAAATACAGAACACGATTACAAACTGGTAGAAACTGCAGAACAACGAGCCGATTTAATTAAAATTTTGCTAGCTGAAACGCGGATCTCTTTTGATACCGAAACCACCGGTACAGATGCAAACATGGCCGATTTGGTGGGCTTATCTTTCTCTATAAAACCAGGCACCGGCTATTATATACCAGTTCCGGCCGAAAGAGCAGAAGCTCAAGCTATTGTAGACGAATTTAGGGTTGTACTGGAAAATGAAGCGATCGAAAAAATAGGTCAAAATACCAAATACGACATCCTGGTGTTGAAATGGTACGGTGTTCAGGTTAAAGGCAAACTTTTTGATACCATGCTGGCCCATTACCTGATTGATCCCGACACCCGGCATGGAATGGATGTTCTTTCTGAGAATTACCTTGGTTATTCGCCCATATCCATTACTAAATTAATTGGTGCAAAAGGCAAAAACCAAGGCACCATGCGTGATGTTGCAGTGGTAGATGTAGTGGATTATGCCGCTGAAGATGCAGACGTAACCCTACAGCTTGCACACATTTTTGAACCTAAGTTGAAAGAATTGAATGCCGCAAAACTGGCCGAAGAAATAGAAAATCCTTTGGTGTATGTTTTGGCAGATATAGAAAAAGAAGGTGTTCGGATTGACATTGAAACCTTACAGGCCTATTCTAAAGAGCTTGAAACCGAAATTATCAAGTTTGAGCAGAATGTGTATGATAAAGCCGGAATCAAATTTAACCTGGCCTCTCCAAAACAACTCGGAGAAGTATTGTTTGATAAACTTCAGCTTGATCCAAAAGCTAAAAAGACCAAAACTGGCCAGTATCAGACTGGAGAAGATGTTTTAAGCGCTTTGGCAAGCAAAAGCGATATTGTACAGGATATTTTAGATTTCCGACAGTTGCAGAAACTCAAATCAACCTATGTTGATGCACTGCCATTAATGGTTAATCCAAAAACAGGAAGGGTACATACCTCATATAATCAGGCTGTTGCCGCTACAGGGAGGTTAAGTTCTAACAACCCAAACTTACAGAATATTCCAATCCGTACAGAACGTGGCAGGGAAGTACGTAAAGCATTTATTGCAAGAGACGAAAACCACATTTTGTTATCAGCAGATTATTCGCAGATCGAACTGCGCATTATTGCAGAAATCAGTAAAGAAGAAAACATGCTCGATGCCTTTAGCAAAGGCATCGATATCCACACCGCAACAGCTGCAAAAGTATATGGCATTAGCATTGAAGAGGTGGACGGCACACAGCGCAGAAATGCAAAAGCGGTAAACTTTGGAATTATTTATGGCCAATCTGCTTTTGGTTTATCTCAAAATTTAGGTATTCCGCGCAAAGAAGCTGCAGAAATTATCGAACAATATTTTGCACAATACCCAGGTATTAAACGCTACATGAGTGATACCATGAATTTTGCCCGAGAAAATGGATTTGTGGAAACGATAATGGGCAGAAGACGCTATTTAAGAGATATTAACTCTGCCAACCAAACTGTGCGGGGTTTTGCCGAACGAAATGCCATTAACGCACCGATACAAGGCTCTGCGGCAGATATGATCAAGATAGCCATGATTAATATCCATAAAGAAATGAAAGTCCAGCATATGCAATCAACCATGACCATGCAAGTGCATGATGAGTTGGTGTTTGACGTATTGAGATCAGAAAAAGATGCGATGAAAGCAATCATCCAGGATAAAATGAGCAATGCAATTAAATTAACTGTGCCTATTGTAGTCGAAATTGGTGAGGGTGATAATTGGTTGGCCGCACATTAACATGAAAACGTTTTTACCATTTCTGATTTGCTGCTTAACATTTATTACATGCATGGCACAGAAAAGCGATACGCTTGTAACCTATAATTTTGGCGGTGCAGAAGCAAAAAAGGAAAATGTTAACGTATACAAAATTAATAGGAGAGACACGTTAGCATGGGTTAAAACTACGGCTGATAAAAACTTTGTTCTGCTCAAAAAAGAGACTTTTGCTGACGAACAACTGAAAAACCATCATGGGAGTTATCAGGAATTTTTAAATGGCAAGCTTTTTATTCACGGTCATTACAGCAAAAATGCTAAAACAGGTAAATGGATAGTTTACGATTCATTGGGCAATACAGCGCAGGAAATTCATTTCCAGAACAACAAAATTGACGGTCCATTCAAGTCATATTACGATAAGGACCACATTCAACATCAGGGCTCCTTTAATCAGGGTTTAAAAACCGGCGAATGGAAAATCTTTTATCCCAACGAACAACTGGCGGCAAAAAGAGCTTTACAATGCCACAGGCGATTTAACAGACAGTATTTATTTAGATCAAAACAATCAGCCGGCTGCTAAGAAAAATATTTTAACCGAACCCATTTTTAAAGGAGGTAATGTTAAATTTTATAAATTTCTGAGCAAAACGCTTCGCCTTCCTGCCCCAAACCTTACTGGTAAAGTAATTTGTTCGGCAACGGTAAATACTGATGGCCGATTATCCAATATCGAAATATTTTCATCACCCCACGATATGCTAAGTCAGGAAGCCATTAGGGTGCTCAAATTATCACCGCCGTGGTTTCCTGGTACATTGTTCGGCAAGCCTACTGCTATGCAAACCAAAATCATAATCAACTTTGTAATTAATTAATCTAGGTAACGCTCAAAAATGAAAGTTTTACTCACTGTTGCAATTATTTTATTTGTGGCGCATATTTCGGTTGCACAAACGGATAAATCTTTCGACAAAATTCAGGAAATATTAAGCGCAGACATCCAGACTGCAAATTTGCTCAAAGCCTCAATAAATAAAGAGATTGCTGTAAAAAACCTGATCCAAAACAGGCAATCGGACTTTCTGACTACTGTTGATTCTATTATTGTAGAAACAAACGGCATAATTGTCAAATCAATTTCGATATATGCCCAAGATAAAAGCTCGTGTAGCAAAAACATATTTTTTACGTTAATTAATCCAAAAGATAAGTCTATTTCGATAAACAAAACTTATCAAACCGAATTTAGCGCTAAAAAACCAAGTGCGAAATTTGATGGTGGCGGACAAACATTATCCAATATTTTTGCTAATGATCACAATAATGGTTATAAACTTATTTTGAGAAAAACCAAAGTTTAGTTAGATCAAGCCCAATAATAAATATCACAATCAACTCAAATTTTATTATCTTCATTAAAACTTCATACCAATTAATCAATTTTATATCAACAAATAAACGAGTAAAACAAAAATTAAAGATTATGAAACCTCGGAGTAAAACGAAGAAGCTTCATAACAACTAAAAAAAAATCAAAGAATTATGAAAAAGTTATTGAGTTTAATCGCAATCGCAGCATTTGGTTTAACAACAGCATTTGCTCAAACACCGGCAACAGCACCAGCTAAAACTAAGATGGTTGCCAAAAAAGAAGTAAAAACTACCACAGCACCGGTTAAAGCAGGTGCAAAACAAGAGGCTAAAAAAGTAGAAACAAAAACGACTACTACAGCTGCTAAAGTAAAAGCAGATGGTACGCCAGATATGCGTTTTAAAGAAAATAAAACAAAAGCGGTAACTAAGGTTGCTGGTCCAACTAAAAAAGATGGTACAGCAGATATGCGCTATAAAGCAAACAAAGAAGCTGCTAAAAAGAATTAGGTTCAGGTTTATAATTTGAAGGGTCTCCGATTAAAATCAGAGGCCCTTTTTTGTTTCTTAAGCTCGTCATCCCGACTGAAGGCAGCGGAACATCCGCTAAAACTATAAACTTATCGTTTCGCCAATTTCTGGCAGTAATAAGGTTTTATTTTCACGTGCAAACTTATCCAAAGCTACTTTAGTATCAATTTCAATTACAGGGAAAGTATTGTAATGCACGCCAATTACCTGATCGCAATCAAAATATTTAGTAGCAATTAAGGCATCATCAACATCCATGGTGTAATTTCCACCGATTGGTAGAATGGCATAATCCAGGTTATAAATGTCGGCAAGCACTTTCATTTCGATGGTTAATCCAGTATCACCTGCAAAATAAATCTGTTTACCATCTACCTCTAAAACAAAGCCAGCAGGGTTACCACCATAACTTCCATCAGGTAAACCAGATGAATGTGTTGCAGGCACCATTCGTACGGTTCCCCAATCGAAGGTAAATTTACCAAAGTTCATACCATGTACTTTTTCTATGCCTTGCTTTGCAGCCCATTCGATAACCTCCGGCATGGCAATTACCGTAGCTTGCGTTTGTTTGGCCAATTGAACCAAATCGGCTACATGGTCGGCATGGCCATGGCTCACCAAGATATAATCTGCCTCAATAGCAGTAATATCTATCTTTTTAGCAAGTGGATTGTGTGAGATAAACGGATCGAACAATAGTTTTTTTCCAGCTGCTTCTAATAAGAAACAAGATTGGCCATAATAGGTGTATTTCATGATTATTTTATCAAAATTTGAGTATAATTAATATTGGAAGCAAATAAAAGCTCATGATATTATTGCCCGAACATGCCGCCCAACCCGCCAAGCATATCCTGTGCGGAAGCTTGCATTTCTGCTGCACTTACCTGCCTCGGCACTTGCCAAAGCTTTGTTAATTGCGGTTAGTAACAACTCTTCCAACTCCTCTTTATCAGCACTTTTTAAAAATTCTTCATCAATAGAAACAGCAGTAATAGCTTTATTTGCTGTTGCTGTAATCTTTATTGCACCGTTTTCTACCTCGCCATATACTGATACAGTATCGAGGCGTTTTTTAATTTCTTCGGCTTTTTGTTGTGCCGCAAATAATTTATCGAACATAATGGATGTGTTTTATATTAAACTAAATTCTGCCTAAAATCGTATTCGCCTCATCAATAAAGCGATCGATTTTTTTTGTACCAATAAAATTTTTAAGGATTAAGGTAATTGCCTTGTTTTTGGCCGGAATTTCTATCTCCGCCCTAACTTCGGTACCCGAATAAATAAGGTTTGTTGTTTTACGGATAATCTGGAAGCGGATCAGATCATCGAAAGGATATTCTTTTACCACACGACCAGCAAATGTAGAACGGATTATTTTACGCTGAGTTTTATCAAAACGAATATTGGAAGTTGCTGCAAAAAGTAATGCCAAACCGATAACCGCCGGGAAATAGGTTATCAATAACCTTTTGATAGATCCTTCACTACTTAAAGCATTTGGGGTAAGTAGGATGGCAACAGTAATACCGATCAGGAATAATCCGATAATTAAACTGCCTATTTTATTGTCGCGCAGCAGGTAAACCCCACCCTCTTCTTTAAAAAATTTAAAATCGTAAATGGCCTGTTTAGGGATAACCGGGGCATTGGCAAAAACAAGTTCATCAATTTTTGGCAGTACTTCCTGTTGAAATTGAATGAGGTTGGCATTGGTGGCCTTGCTGTAACCAGAAGAAACGATTAAGCCTTTTCCGTGCCTGTTACTCTTTTTAAACAGCCTGTAATTAAAACCACTTCCCAGTATTTCATAGGCCTGAACCGAAGCAATATCATCAAAGGCAATAGATCCGGTAGGCAAAAAACCAATCTTTTTATATAATCTCCTGCTGTTGCCATCAAAGATAATTTTAGTTTCGGCTACAAAAACTAACAATAGTGGGATGAGCAGCATAAAGATATAATACCCAAAAGTTAAGCCGTATGAATAACCTTGAACCGACCTTGACAGATAGAAAATAAAAGCCGCAATAAGTACGAAAAAGATAATACCAATTATCCTCAAGTTTCTTTTAGGATAGATGGTTAATGTACTTGGTTCAATAATCCACTTAGTTTTTGCCATAAAAATTAATCTTCGTCTGAGCCTGGCAAACTTCCGTTGCCATGGTAAGCACCTTTACGGATAATCGGCATATCAAAGTGTTTGTATAAATCATCGAGATGCATTAAACTTCCGTTAGTTAGGTTGCCTAAAAACACAATAACAATGTTTTTGTTTAAATCTCTAACATAAATATGGCGGAAACCATGCCACCAGCCAGTATGATAAACCACTTTGTCCATTTTCTCTCCATCAAAACATTCTCCATCCATAACCATAGTTAAAGTGGCCATTTATAGGTTTATTATGTCCGGTATATGCAGAATCTAAACTTTTTTTACTTAATAATCTTCCGTTTTTCAAATATTTATCAAATAATACCAGATCGTGCACTGTACTGTAAATACCCTTATCGCCCACCGGCCCATCTAAAAAATTCTGTGCAACAGAATACCTAAAGCTATTGCGGTCATGGCCAACCACATCAACAGGTATTTTTTCATATTCAGTGGTGCTGTATACATGGGTGTGCTTTAGCCCGGCAGGCTTAAATACATGTTCCATCATATATTGAGAATAACGCTGTCCGGTTACTTTTTCAATAATGGCCCCCAAAACCATAAAATTTGAGTTGTTATAATGAAAACGGTTGTCGGGTTTGGTATACGGATTTGGTTTACGTTCGGCAATTACATCCATAACCTCTTGGTTGGTAACGCCTTTTTTCATATTGCGTTTTTCTTTCCGCCAGATATCATCGATAAAATAAACGTAGTTCATCATACCGCTTCGGTGAGAGAGCAATAGTTTCACGGTTATCCCTTCGTATGGAAAATTAGGATAAAACTTTTTTACGTTATCGTTTAGCGAAAGCTTCCCTGCTTCTACCAGTTGCATTATTGCAGTGCCTGTAAACGTTTTAGTAATCGATGCCAGCTCAAATTCTGAGTTGATGTTTAAACTATCGCGGTGCAGGTAATCAGCCCAGCCTATGGCTTTTTCGTAAAGGATCTTACCATCTTTGGCCACAAGCATATTTCCGTTGAAACCGAATTTCCGGTGTAGATTATCTACAAAATCAGCAATCCATTTATCTCCCTTTTGGGGATTGTAAACCAATAAAAGGCTATCGGCTTTGTCGTCATCTTTGGTACGGATTTTCTTTTTCAGCCGCCTTTTTCTCCTCGGATTTTTTGCTTGAACATGCAGTTAGTAAAGTTACAGAGAGGGCTAATGCTGAACAGATGTATCGAAAATTCATTTATATTAAGGATAGTGTATTTAAAACCCGAAAATTAAAGAATTTTAGACGGTTAAAACGAAAGAGTTTTACACATTTTCGCAATTTTGGTTATACCAGCACTCCAATAAATGACCTTTACTTCCATAAACCGGGTCGTTATCCGGATTTTTAACTTTTGCAATCTCATCATCTGCTTCCGGCCGCTCTTCGGCTTTGCCATATTTCATGTTGTATTCGGCACCATTCGGGTACGCGCCAACAACAGTAAAATCTTCACTTGAGTTCAGCTTTTTATGTGCAACACCTGCGGGGATAATGATTACATCACCTTTATCCAGTTCAATACAAACCCCATGATCGCCACCAAACTGCACATCGGCCTTGCCGCAGAAAACGCCCATTACCTCATGTGTATTGCTATGGTAATGGTGATAATCGAAAATACCATCAACCCAGGCATTGGTATAACCATTCTGCGCAAAAACACGTTTAATTACCTCTTCGCTGTCGTCAGGATGAAGCCTAAAGGTGCCTTTGTAAATCATTAATGGCAAAGTTGGGTTATTCGGGAAATTGCCGTTCTCTTCAATTTTATGCGCAACTAGGTAAGCTTCTTGTATCAATTTTTCTTTGTCCATGTTTTAGGGATGTTTTTATAGTTAACAAAGTTATTGGCAAAGGGTTTAAAGATTTGATTGCTTCATGCACATTTCTACAATAGCCGTCATTTGTATGAGGCATCGATTAACGGGATTCATTCAGACAGATTCCCGGCTAGATTGCACTTCGCTTCAAATGACGACTTTTTGAACAATTATTTACAACAAAAAACTATCCTATTTCTGGCTTTCAGCCCAGGCATCCATCTTTGCTTCAAAAACAGATAATGGCAAAGATCCATCTTTTAAAACTGCTGTATGAAAAGCTGCCAATTTAAACTTCTGACCTAATTCTTTTTCATACTTTGTTCTTAATTCCCTTATTTTCATTGCACCGGTTTTGTAACCCAAAGCCTGCGCAGGAATACCCATATAACGTTCGATTTCTGCCGTTGCACCTTCATCACTGATGGCCTCATTATCCGTCATATACTTTATGGCTTCCTCTCTGGTCATATTTTTAGTGTGAATGGCCACATCAACCACCAAGCGGATTGCCCTATGCATCTCATCACCCAATGCGCCCATGTGCTGATAAGGATCCTGATACAAGCCCAGTTCTTTACCCAACGATTCGCAGTACAATGCCCAACCTTCTACGTAAGCATTATGCCCACCAAAACGGCGGAAGTTAGGCAGCGATTTGTTTTCCTGCGTTAAAGAAATCTGATAATGGTGACCTGGGATTGCTTCATGAAGGAAAAGCGATTCCATTCCTGAAGTGGTATTAAAAGTTTTGGCATCTAATATAGGTACATAAAATATCCCGGGGCGTGTTCCGTCTGCCGAACCCTGATTGTACTCTGCACTGGCCGATGCTGCTCTGAAAGCTTCCGTTTGGCGTATTTCGAAAGGGGTTTTAGGCTCCACATCAAACATTTTTTTCAAATTCGGCTTCATCCTTTGGTGGATATTCTCAAAAGCAGCCAAAATTTCTTCAGGTGTTTTATAAGGCATAAATTTTTTATCCGTTTTCATGTACTCGAAAAAAGTCTTTAAATCGCCTTTAAAGCCAACCAAATTTTTGATGCTGTCCATTTGCCCTTTAATCCGGGCAACTTCTTTTAAACCTGTTTGATAAATTTCCTCGGGTGTTTTGTTGGTAGTTGTTTGTTGTTTAACCAGGTAAGTATACCAGGCCAAACCACCTGGCATGGCAGAATAACCAGATGTTGCTCGGGTTTTTGGTAAATATTCATTTTGGAGATAATCACCCAGTTTTTTATAGGTGGGGATAATCACATTGGTGATGGAGTTGCGATAAGCTGTGGTTAGTTTTTGTTTATCAGCCGCAGAAAAGCTACCAGGCATTAATTTAATCGGACCATAAAATAAACTTTCTTCGGGCTTTGCCACCACCATGCTTTGCATTTGAGGAATCATTTTTACCACCAATGCCTTAGGCAATACAATACCGGCAGCTGCACCTTTTTTAAAATTCCCAATTGCAGTATCTGCCCATACCGAAAAAGCATCTACACGCTTTAACCAGTCTTCGTAATTTTTTACGGTTTTAAACGGCTGTATCCCCGTACCCGACCCAAACTGACCAATGGTTAGCGGCAAAGCAAACATCTGGTTAAAGGGCAGGTATTCGAAATGATACTTCAAACCCTCAAGATTGATATCCAACTGATCTTTCAAGTAATCGAAAGATAATTTATCATTTGCATTCAGGCTTTCTCTATCATATTTACCCAAACTATCAAGGTAACGTTCGTTGTAAGATCTATATGCCTTTAAATAGGCTTGCGATCCATCATTGGCCAAAAGGTCGTTATACCTTTCATCACCAATGTAAGTTGCATTAATGGGATTCAATTTTAATCCGTCCTGATAGTACTGTTCGCACATGCCGGCAAAAGCTTTATTTTCAGCACTGCTATCCAGGCTGCTTTTTTGTTTACAGGCAACAAGTGCCATAATGCAGGCCGCAAATAGAAATATCTTTTTCATTTAGTTTGGTTTATGGTTCTATTCAAAAATAGTAAAATATGTGGCCATTTACTAAAAGCTTTAAACGCAAAAAAGCCATCCTGAAAGGATGGCTTTAAATATATTGTCAGCTTGAGCTGAAATTGTAAATCGCTAAGTGATTATGCTAATAACCTGATTGGTTCTTCCAATAAACCTTTTAAAGTTTGTAAGAATTGTGCACCTGTTGCGCCATCAACCACACGGTGATCGCAACCTAAAGTCAATTTCATTACATTACCAGGAACAACAGCTCCATTTTTAACCACAGGAACTTGCTGGATAGCACCAACTGATAAAATTGCACCATCAGGTGAGTTGATAATTGAAGTAAACTCATCAATACCAAACATACCCAGGTTGGAAACTGTGAAAGTAGAACCTTCCCAATCTGCTGGCTGTAATTTTTTTGCTTTTGCTTTACCACCAAAATCTTTTACTTCTGCAGAGATGTGAGATAAAGATTTGCCATCGGCAAAACGCACCACCGGAACCAATAAACCATCTTCAACAGCCATAGCCACACCAATGTTGGTATGTTCGTTAAATCTGATTTTATCGCCACCCCATGATGAATTAACCGCAGGATGTTTTTTCAATGCAACAGCAACCGCTTTAATTACGATATCGTTGAAAGAAACTTTAACAGGAGCAACTGCATTAATAGCCGTACGGGCAGCCATTGCGTTGTCCATATCAATACTGATGGTTAAATAGAAATGTGGAGCAGTAAATAAACTTTCTGCCAAACGTTTTGCAATTACTTTACGCATTTGCGAAACCGGAGCTTCAGTAAATTTAACTTCACCAACATATTGAGGAATAACCGGTGCAGGAGCAGCAGCTTTCTCAGCAGCCGGAGCCGAAGCAGATTCTGCTTTAGCCGGAGCAGCAGATGGTTTAAAGTTTTCGATATCTTTTTTAATGATACGACCACCTTCTGCACTACCTGCAACCTGTGCTAAATCGATTCCTTTATCTTTAGCAATTTTCTTTGCCAAAGGAGATGCTTTAACACGACTATCAGATGAACTTTCTGCAACAGGAGCAGATGTATTTGCATCTGCAGCTGTAGCTTGTTTTTCTTCTTTAGGTGCTTCGGCACTTTCAGCTTTAGGAGCCGGGGCAGAACCACCAGCCAAAATTCCGCTTACGTCAGTCCCTTCCGGACCAACAATAGCGATAATTCCGTTTACTTTCGCAGCAGCACCTTTTTCTACACCAATGTGCAATAAAGTTCCGGTTGCGTAGCCCATTACTTCCATAGTTGCCTTATCGGTTTCTACATCAGCAAGAACATCATCATCTTTTACTTTATCGCCAACTTTTTTATGCCATTCGGCAATTACGCCTTCGGTCATGGTATCGCTTAATAAAGGCATACGGATTACCGTTACACCTTTAGCAGCCAATTCTTCTTCAGTTAAACCACCACCTTGTGCAGGCGCAGCTTCTTCTTTTTTCTCTTCAGCTTTTGGAGCATCAGTACTTTCGGCCTTTGGTGCTTCAGCACCTTTTTCAGCTTCCAAAGCAGCTTTATAATCTTCGCCTTCTTTACCGATAACGGCCATAATGGCATCAACAGGTACAGATGATCCTTCTTCTACACCTATGTATAAAAGCGTGCCATCCCAATATGATTCCATGTCCATTGTTGCTTTATCAGTTTCTACTTCTGCTAAAACATCGCCGCTTTTCACTTTATCGCCCACTTTTTTGTGCCACTTCGCCAAAACCCCTTCGGTCATGGTGTCGCTCATCTTGGGCATTTTAATTACATCAGCCATTATATCTAATTAATTGAAATCTAAATATTGTTAGTCCATTACGTAAGGGTAGTCCTGTTGCATATATACATCTTTGTATAATTCAGATGCATCAGGCCAAGGAGATTCTTCAGCAAATTTCACTGCCTGATCTACAGTTGCTTTCACTTTAGCTTCTACTTCTTCAATCCAGGCCTGATCTGCATACTTTTCTTTAAGAATAGTTTCTCTTGCATGCTCAACCGGATCTTTTGCTTTATAATCTTCTAATTCTTCTTTGGTACGGTATTTTGCCGGATCAGACATTGAGTGACCACGGTAACGGTAAGTTCTCATTTCTAAGAAAGTAGGTCCTTCACCTTTACGTGCACGTTGAATTGCTTCATCCATTGCGTTATGAACCGCAACAGGATCCATACCATCAACCGGTGCACATGGCATATCAAAACCTAAACCTATTTTATAAATATCGGTCATGTTGGTGGTACGTTGTACTGAGGTACCCATTGCATAACCATTGTTTTCGCAAACAAAAACAACAGGCAATTTCCAAAGCATGGCCATGTTAAATGTTTCGTTTAATGCACCTTGACGCACCGCGCCATCGCCCATGTAACAAATATTAACATTGTCGGTTCCTTTATATTTTTCTGCAAAAGCAACCCCAGCACCTAATGGAATCTGACCGCCAACAATTGCATGACCACCATAAAAGTTATGTTCTTTACTGAACATGTGCATCGAACCACCTTTACCTTTAGAGCAACCTGTAGCTTTACCGTACATTTCTGCCATAATACTATCGGCACTAACTCCTAAAGCTAAGGCATGGGCATGATCACGGTAAGTTGTAATCATTGAATCACCTTTTTGCATTGCAGATATTGCACCTGCAACTACAGCTTCTTGTCCAATGTATAAATGACAAAAGCCACGTATTTTTTGTTGTCCGTATAACTGGCCAGTTTTTTCTTCGAACTTGCGCATAAGCAACATCGACTCAAACCACTTTAACCAGGTATCTTTATTTATTTCTACTGCACTCATTTTAGGATATTTGTTTTTTGCGACAGCAAATCTAATTTTTTTATTGTAATTTTTGGCACTTTCTAGTGTAAAAACATCATAGTATTAGGGTTAAAATCAGATTTAACAGTTGTTTTACAATTAAATGCAACAACTAACCGGACTTTTCAATTTTTCGGCGGTTTTAGTACGATTTCCTATAATTAAATCAACACCCTTTATCATAATACGGAATCAAATTACGATAAAATATAATTTTGTTTAAGTCGGGATTTACATAATTTAAAAAACAATAATTTTATCCCGAACCGAAATTTAATGTGAGAACGGCACGGGGAAAAAAGTCCTTTCTGTGCTTAAATATTTTTTAAAAAAACGTGGATAAAAAATAAAAATGTTAATAACTTTCACTTTTTATAAGATTACATTTGGATAACATTTGTATAATCAATACTTTTGACAACCAACAATAAGCCCATGTGGTGTACGTTAATGTGTAAGTGAATACCCAAACATAACTGTATAACATGATTAAAAAATTTTTGTTTTCAACCTTAATCGCTATCTGCACGCTCTCAACCGCATTTGCGCAAACAAAAACAAAAGAATCTGGTAAAGACCTGAACGATCCCGACAATCTTGCTTCGCAATATTTCTCACAGGTGATGGGTGTTGCAGTAGATGCAACTTCGAATTTAAAACTATATAAGTTTATATACGAATGGATCGGAACGCCATATAGTTATGGTGGAAACAGTAAAAGAGGCATTGATTGCTCGGCTTTTACCAAAGCGATTTACGACAAAGTTTTCAACACAACGATCAGAAGAAATTCCCGCGATATTTTCAGCATGGTAGATCCATTGTCTAAAGAAGATTTGAAAGAAGGTGATTTGGTTTTCTTCAAAATAAAAAGCAGAAGTATTTCTCATGTAGGAATTTACCTAGGCGACAATAGATTTGCTCACGCATCAAGTTCTCGCGGTGTGGTAATCAGTAACCTGAACGAACCTTATTACAGCCGTTACTTTTACAAAGGCGGTCGTGTTTTAGAATCGTTCAAGAAAGAATTTGAAGTAGAATAAACGAATATATAGTTAACGGTTTTCAGTTAACAGTTTAAAACATACATAATCCTCCTAAAGAAATTTTGGAGGATTTTTTTATACCGCTTAAATCAATAATGAAGTTCTTCAATACACTAATGATATCCGCTATTGCACTGATTATTTTGATTAGTTGCACCAGTAATAATGCCCAGATTACCACTACAGTTGCCAAAAAGGATACCGTAATCAGAAAAATAAAAGATACGATATCCATTACTGCTGTAGGCGATATTATGCTTGGCTCAGCATTTCCTTCAAAAACAAATTTGCCACCCGATGACGCTTTAAATAGTTTTGATGCGGTAGATAGCCTGTTAAAAGGTGATATCGTTTTCGGGAACCTTGAAGGTTGTTTCCTTAATTCTGGCAACTCTAATAAATGTAATGGCATCAACCCTAACAACTGTTACGCATTTAGAATGCCTGAACGGTATGCAGGAATTTACAAAAGTGCAGGCTTTAATGTTTTAAGCATAGCAAACAACCATGTTGGCGACTTTGATGCGAAAGGACGTAAAAACACCGCAAGAATTTTGGATTCGTTACAGATTCATTATGCGGGTCAAGTAAACAAACCATTCGAAATTTTTGAAAAGGATAGTGTAAAATATGCTTTCTGTGCTTTTGCACCAAATGAAAATACCGTTTCTATTAATAAGATAGATAGTGCCAAAGCTTTAGTAACCCGTTTAAAAAAGATGGCCGATATTGTAATCGTTTCTTTTCACGGCGGGGGCGAAGGTGCCAGGTTTGAGCATGTGCCGCGCAAAAATGAGATTTTTTACAATGAAAACAGAGGCAATGTATATGCGTTTGCACATGCCGTTATAGATGCCGGTGCAGATGTAGTACTAGGCCATGGCCCACATGTAACCCGTGCGGTTGAAGTATATAAAAATAAATTTATTGCTTACAGTCTGGGTAATTTTTGCACTTATGGCATGTTCAGCCTAAAAGGAAATAATGGCATTGCTCCTTTGCTACAGCTTAAAATAAACGCTAAAGGAGATTTTCTTTTTGCGGATATCGTTTCCGTTAAACAGGATAAAATCAACCGTTTGACATTGGATGATAATTATGGTGCCTTTAAAAGGATTAAAGAATTAACGGATATTGATTTCATTGGCCATCAGCTGAAATTTGCTGATAACAGGATTAGCTTAAAAGATTAATCTTCTAAGACATCAATCTCAATTTATTTAAGAATATTTGCGCCATGAAAACCGGATTAATCATTCATTATATCATAGGTATTGCAGCGGCACTTTTGGTGTTGGCAGCAGCTTATTACATCAATCAGAATCCTAAGAACTTATTATCGGCAGGTATTATTATTTTAGCGGCGTGCCTTGTTGCTTTTAGTCAATACCAGATTATTAAGCAAAAAAAGAAACAGAAGTGATTCAGTTAATTTAGCGAACAAAATGCCGATTAAGAATAAAAACAATTTGGGATAACCTCAGAGCACCTTCGATACTCCTCCAGCTATCCCAAAAAATAAGACAAAAACAATAGCTTAGCTTTCGTCTTTAGTGTTTTTTACCAAGCCAATGCCTGATACGAAGAATATCAATCCGATGATTCCATAAACCATCAAACCTCTTGAGTTTTGATTGTGGTTTACAAAACCATACCCTGCGTATATTAGGCCTATTATTCCTAATATAGTTAATACGGTTCCAAAAGTGCGTTTTACATTCATGAGGTTATTTTTTAATATGACTAATACAAAATAACTTTGCTTTTGTTTTAAATCGATCAAAAAAGTGCTTGTGTTGTAAATGCAATTTGCCTGTAAATTATCTCTTCCAGAAATTTTATAAAAACAGTAAATACCTATCAGACAAAATATTACAAAAAAAACCGTCATCTCGACTGGAGCGTAACGAAATGGGGAGACCTATATATTCAGATATCCCGACTGCGTTAAACTCCGCTCGAAATGACGATTCTATAATTTAATTTTAATCAATTGCTTACCAAACACCCAAGCGGTTTGCAGGTGCAACATACATTTTTGCCGTAACAGGTATATTGAAAGCTTTGTAAAACGCCTCCATATTGTAAACCGGGCCATTTACCCGGAACATTTCTGGGCTATGCGGATCCGTTTTTATCCTTACACGCATACTTTCATCACGGGTTTTCATTCTCCATACCTGGGCAAAACTTAAAAAGAAACGTTGATCTGGCGTAAAACCATCAATCTTTTTATCGCCTTTTCCCTGCTCAGTTAATTTAAATGCATCATAAGCGATGTTCAATCCACCAATATCGGCAAGGTTTTCGCCTAAAGTTAATGAACCGTTAACGTGCTGATTATCCAGCAAAGTGAAGTTGTTGTAAAATGTTTCAACCTTACCCACTTTAGCTTTAAATTTATCTGCATCAGCTTTGGTCCACCATTCTTTTAAATTGCCTACAGCATCATACTGGCGGCCCTGATCATCAAAACCATGTGTCATTTCATGTCCGATTACCGCACCTATAGCACCATAGTTTATTGCATCATCAGCCGCGAAATCAAAGAAAGGAAACTGCAAAATTCCCGCAGGGAATACAATTTCGTTAAATGAAGGATTATAGTAGGCATTCACTGTAGGCGGAGTTATTCCCCACTCCGTTTTATCAACTTTTTTGCCCAGCTTATCCATCATTTCTTTATAGCCGTGCTTATTTGCTGATTGGAGGTTTGCATAATACGTATTTTTGGAAACCTCTACATCATCATATTTTTTCCATTTATCCGGATAGCCGATTTTTTTAATAAATGCATTTAATTTCTCCAAAGCTTTCTTTTTAGTTTCCGGGGTCATCCAATCCACTTTCTGAATCCGTTCTGCATATACCTTTTGTAAGTTATTTACCAAAGTCAACATGCGTTCTTTCGCTTCCGGTTTAAAGTACTTTTCGGCATACAATTGACCTAAAAGTTCTCCTAAACTATTGTCTGTAGCGTTTACAATGGATTTCCACCTTTCTGTTAGTGCCTGCTGACCATATAGCGTTTTGGAGAAGAAATTGAATTTAGCCGCTCTGAATTTTTTGGTAAAAGCATTGGCCGATCGGTTTAAGGCATCAAATTTTAGCTTTTCTTTCCAAACCTCAATAGGTTGGCTTTTTAACAGGCCTGATAAAGTTTGATAATATTTCGGCTGTCTAACAATAATCGTATCAGTAGTTGCGCCTAATTTATTCAACACAGATTTCCACTCAATATTCGGTGTTTGTTTCTGGAAATCGGCCACTGTCATTTTGTTATAGTTTTTTTGTGGATCGCGGAGCTGAACAGGTGTTGAATGCGATTGTGCAATGGCAGTTTCTAACTTTAAAATGTTATCTGCATACTTTGCTGCATTTATTGAATCGCCTGCAAGACTAAAAATCTTTGTGATGTAGTTAATATACTCTGCTCTTATTTTTTTTGCTTTATCATCCTGATCCAGGTAATAGCTCCGATCGGGTAAGGTAAGGCCTGCCTGTGAAAATGCCAGCGCATTTATGGTACTCAGTTTATCATCGGGCTCTACACTAAAACTTAGCAAACCACCTTCGCCATTTTTATAACCATCAGCCACAAAGTTGATTAAATCTTTATCATTTTTTATCCCGTCAATTTTCGAAAGTAAAGGTTTTATAGGTTCGATACCTAATTTTTCGATGGTAAGTGTATCCATTCCACTCGCATAAAAATCGCCAACTTTTTGCTCGGCACTTCCCCTAGCACCATCTGAATTTGACGCGCTTTCAAGAATCTTATCCAAGTTTTTGAGGTTATCATTATACAAAACATAAAAAGAGCCCCATCCGGTTTCTGTTTTTGGAATCTCGGTGTTTTTAATCCATTTGCCATTTGCATACAGGAAAAAATTATCACCTGGCTTAACTGTGGTATCCATACCTGTTTTATCAAAAAATTCGGTACGCGCAGTTATCGTTTCGGTTTCCTGATGTTTCTTATTCTGACAAGCAGCAAACAACAAAATGCTGGCCGCCGGAAGAATTAATTTAGTTTTCATTGTTTATGAATTAGTTAGAAAAACTTAAAGCTACTAAATGCCTGATGTAGTTTGCATGAATTTTTTATAACTTCATAAAAAAATCTAATTATGCAATACACCATTTACATTGTAGTTATAGTAGCTTTTATTATTCTACTCAGCTCGTTTGTTACTGTTAAACAAGGAACCATTGCCGTGGTAACGGTTTTCGGTAAATACCGCCGTCAGTTAAGGCCGGGGTTAAACTTTAAAATTCCGTTGATAGAACAGATTTATTCGCGTATTTCGATTCAAAACCGTTCGGTAGAACTTTCATTCCAGGCGGTAACGCAAGATCAGGCCAATGTATATTTTAAAGCCATGCTTTTATATTCTGTAGTAAACCAGGATGAAGAAACCATTAAAAATGTAGCCTTTAAATTCGTAGATGCCACTAACCTTATGCAAGCGTTGATCAGAACGATTGAAGGCTCAATCAGGGCATATGTAGCTACACAAAAACAAGCCAACGTATTGGCTCAGCGTAATGAAATTGTACTGCATGTTAAGGAACAGATAGACCAGGTACTGGATGGCTGGGGTTATCACCTTCAGGATCTTCAGTTGAATGATATTACCTTTGATGAAGAAATTATGCGCTCAATGAGCCGTGTGGTGGCTTCAAACAACCTTAAAGCTGCCGCAGAAAATGAAGGTCAGGCTTTGTTGATTACCAAAACTAAAGCTGCAGAAGCTGATGGTAATGCCATTAAAATTGCAGCAACAGCAGAGCGTGAGGCTGCGCAATTGCGCGGCCAAGGTATTGCTTTATTCAGAGCTGAGGTTGCCCATGGTATGAGCAAAGCTGCACAGGAAATGGAACAGGCTAACCTGGATATTTCGGTAATTTTATTTACCATGTGGACTGAATCGATCAAACACTTTGCAGAAAATGGGGATGGTAATGTAATCTTTTTAGATGGAAGTGCCGATGGAATGAATAAAACCATGAAAGAAATGATGGCGATGCAATTGAATAAACAAACTGAACCCTCTTCAAAGAAAGCCTAGCCTATTTTGAAGTGCAGTAGGATGTTAGCATTAGACAGTTAACCAGATTAAATTGCTATATCGGATAAGAATATCCGAAATCACAATAATTTAGACCTCTTAGATTTGATAGGCCAGGTGCCGATGAAACCTCCGAAGTGTTTGTAATATATAAAAGGCCGCTTCAGCAAAAAACTAAAGCGGCCTTTTTGGTTAAAAATATTTCTGATTAATTATTCTTAGGCATTAAACCTAAGTTCATTACATAATTACCTGATTGTTGCATAAAATCGCCCATAACTTTTAACGATTCATCTTCGATAAAATCGTAAGCATCCTGTTTGGTAATTTTATCTCCTTTTTTAATTGCAGGCAATCCGCGCAATGCTCTTAATTCATTTTGTCTGGTAAGTGTTTTCGCTTCCTGAGCTTCACGTTCAGCTTTAAGCTTGGCTTCATTTAACGTTACAGAAACCTCAGCATCGCGTTTTTTAAGATCGGCGATATCTTGTTTCAGGTATTTAAAATCCAATGAATTTGCAACACGTTGCTCACTGTTTTTCATCAACTGTGCCTTAACGGTTGTTAAGTTTGCAACTGCTTTAAAGTTAGAACTTGGAATAACATCCCAAGGCAATGCAGATGGCTCAGTATCTTCACCAATTTTATCCATCGGATAAATAGAAGGGAAAACAACATCAGGCGTTACACCTTTGTGTTGGGTACTGCTTCCGGCCACACGGTAAAATTTAGCCATGGTTAAGTTAATCTGACCTAAATTAATATCAGCAGGGCTCGTGCCGTTTGGCGAAGTACCTACCGTTTTATCTTTAGAAACCAACCCGGCAACTCTTTGTAACATGCTTGGGTTTACCAATTTATTTAAATCGATAGAAGATTGAACAGTACCTTTACCATAGGTTTGGCTTCCCATAATAATACCACGTCCGTAATCTTGTATTGCCCCTGCAAAAATCTCTGATGCTGATGCACTTAGGCGGTCTACCATTACACCAAAAGGACCATCCCATGCTACACCACTATTTTCGTCTTCATCTACTTCAATTTTGCCACGTAAATCTTTTACCTGAACAACCGGGCCTTTATCAATAAACAAACCTGTTAATGAAATGGCTTCTACTAAAGAACCACCTCCATTACCGCGTAAATCCAATACAATTGCATTTACTTTATCATATGTTTTTAACGAATCGATCAGTTTTCTTACATCACGTGTGGTACTTTTATAATTTTTATCACCAGCATTTGCTGCTTTAAAATCAGCGTAGAATGCAGGCAGCGTAATTATTCCGATCTTAATGTCTTTACCGTTGCTGTTGATCGTTTTAACTTTTTTCTTGGCAGAGGTTTCTTCCAAAATAATTTTATCGCGAACCAATTCAATTATGACTGGTTTTGATGACATTTCTTTACCTACCGGGATAACTTTTAAGCGGACTTTTGTGCCTTTAGGACCTTTAATTTTAGTTACGGTATTGTCTAATCTCCAGCCCACAACATCAACAAATTCACCATCGCCTTGCGCTACAGCAATAATCCTGTCGCCGGCACTTAATTGTTTGCCTTTAAAAGCAGGTCCGCCGGCTATAATTTCCGAAATTTTAACCACTTCATTTTCCAATTGTAAACGGGCACCAATACCTTCAAATGAGCGCGACATATCCTCGTTAAAGGCAACCGCATTGCTAGGGTTAAAATAGTTGGTATGCGGATCGATTGATTCGGTAAATGCATCCATCAAAATCTGGAAAACATCCTGATTGTTTGTTTTTGAAGTTTGAGATTGCAGGTTTTGATAACGTTTTGTTAATGTTTCTACATTCTTGGCTTCAGCTGTTCCTGCTAGGTTTAAATTGATCAGTTCATATTTAACACGTTTTTTCCAGGTATCATTTAAAGCTGTTGAAGAAACTGCCCAAGGCATTTTCTCCCTGTCGTAAACATAGGTATCGGTTTGATTGAAATCGAATTTGGTTTTGATCTGCGCTAAAGAGTAGCTAAAGTATTCGTTTAACCTTTTGGCATAAACATTATAGATGAAAAACGGGCCACTTAAATCGCCATTTTTAAAATCATCATCAAGTGTATACCTGTATTTTTCGAATTCCTTGATATCCGATGCTAAGAAATAATTCTTGCCCTGGTCTAGAGATTTAATGTACTTATCTAAAATAATAGAAGATATGGAATCATTAATCTGAATTTTTTTGTAATTATAGCTTTCAATCAGGTTTACAACCTCCTTAATAACCAATTGTTGTTGCCTCATCAGGTTTTACATTGGTAACACCCTCAACCATGGGCTGAGTTTTAGGTGCAGCATGACAAGCAAGTACTGCCGCAGTAAAAATTACAAAAAATATTCTCTTTAACATCTCTTTAAATGATTTAAAATCCATTTCCAATTCTATATAGCCAATATGATACCATTTTAGCAAAAAAACAAAAAAGAGACAGCATTATTACCGTCTCTTGTTAAAACTTTATCAAATCTAACTAAAAGCTTTTTATTTAACAATTTCTATAGGAGAACGTTGAGCCTTATTTTTTGTTTTAAAAGGGAACTGATTTTGACTAATTAAAGACGCAAAAAGATCAGCTATGAGGAAGAAGAGAGGGTTTAAATGCTTAAACTAGCTTGGATTTACTTTTTTGCTTGTTGTTTTACTTGCAATTACTTCTCTTGCATCTTTAATCTGTGATTTATATTGAGAAGTTTTAATTGAATTGGCAATCCATTCTGCTGATTTAAGATCGCGGAGGGCAAGTGTGAAATCCTTCTTTTTGATTTTTACCTGAACAATCCCTAAAATAGATTCGATGTATGCGTTATTATTTTTGGATTGTTTTGCAAGGATACCCTGTTGAGTATAAAACCACATCGACTGCGTGTATTTGGTATCTGCCAGATAAACTTTACCCAATAGGCTATAAGTATTCATTACACCCGCTCTATTGCCTGTTTTAGAATAGTTTTTTAGCGCAACGTTTAAAAGAATCTGTTCTGCATCACTAAAACGGCCCAACTGATAATGCATGCTGCTCATTTTGATAATGGCCTGACCGTACCTGTTGAAGTTTTTTACGGCATTATATTCGAAAGCGGCTTTTCCGAATAAGGTAAGGGCTTCGTTAAAATCTCCTTTTCGCTCTAAATCTTCTGCTTCCTCAAAAAAAGAATTTCCGTCTTCCAAATCAAATTTAGATACCGCAATATTAATAGCGCTACCTCCATTTGGTTCCTGGATTTCAGTTTTATCTATGTTTTTGAGCTTGTAATTGTAATGATGCGAAAAGGCCAATCAAAGCCAATACAATCTTGGTCATGCAACAAAAATAATACTTTAAATCTAATTTCAGCTAAATACCTGTAAATTAACATCAAAAGATGCCCAAACCATGTATGGGTGTGAATCGCAATGGTATACCTCGCCTGTAGCGGTTATGCCAACAACTCCTGCAAAGCCATCAAAAGCCTTAAGTTCATCAAAAGATTTATCAGATGCATCTTTCAAAGAAAAGCCATCAGTAACACGGGTAACGATTTTAGCAGCCAGTGCCCCGCTCACTATATCTTCGCCAACACCTGTACAGGAAATACCTGCATATTGATTTGCATAGTTGCCCGCAACAGTTGCAGAATCACTCACCCGGCAAGGAATTTCGAACCCTTTGCCACCGGTTGATGTTGCAGCAGCCAAATTTCCATCTGCATCGAGCGCAACACAACCTACAGTGCCTTTATTGTTTTTTGAATTTAATTTAGCTTCATACTCTGATTGACGTTGCGCGGTAATGGGATTAAAATAGTCGAACCCATTATCCCTGGCAAACTGCTGTGCACCAGCTCCGCTTAAAACACGGTCGTCATAAGTTAATAAGTTCTGTGCAATTTCAATCGGGTTTTTAACATCCTCAATATTGATCACTCCACTAAATTTTTCTGTTTTGCCATCCATTAAAGCAGCACTTAACCTCACCTTACCATCACTTTGGATCTGTGAGCCAATACCTGCATTAAATAACTCATTATCCTCCAGCAGTGCAACAGTATACACAACGGTTTCTAAAGCCGTATGCGTTTTTAAATATTCATGCCCAAGCGTAACAATTGAAGCCAAAGCATCTTGTTTCGCCTTTTTTGTTTCCTGATTGGTAGACGATTCACTAGAAAAAGCCTCCGTGTATGATGAGTTTCATCTGTTAAATTTGTGTATTAAAACAATTATTATGAGCTTTTGGCTTTAAATCCTACACCATAATCTTCTTTTAAGATATTGGAATAACTTTTGGATGATGAATAACCAAACTATGGTCTGTTAAATCATAAACGTCACCATCACACATTACATGTACCACCATATTTTTAATCGAAACCGGTTGGCCCATTTCTACATCGGTTAAATTGGTATCGGCCATATTGCGTCCATCTACCAAAATCACCATCCCCGAGCCGATCGCTTCCATAATATGCCCGTCGGAGATAAAAAGACCTGTATCTTCGCCAAGGCCGATGCCTAAAATACCCGGGTTACTGGCCGCAGCATATAGTAAACGGCCAATTCTGCCGCGCTGAACAAAGTGTGTATCTACAATAACATCATCAATAAAGCCAAGGCCACCTGTAATTTTCACTTCCCCTTTTAACAAAGCATCTTTACTGCTACCCTGGTAAATCATGTTTTTAGAACTCGCCGCTGCACCTGCAGAAGTACCTGCAATTACCACAGGTTCATTTCTATATTTTTCGAGTAAAATCTGGTGAATTTTTGTTCCGCCGAAGATCGAAGAAAGACGGAGTTGATCGCCACCCGTAAAAATAATTACCTCAGCTGCTTTGATCCGTTCGTAATTTTCGTCAGAATTGGCTTCTTCACGATTGGTGATATTTAATACACCAACATTATGAACATCCAGTTGTGCGTAAGCCTTTATGTACTCTTCGCCAACTTTTTCGGGCATTAATGAAGCCGTAGTAATGATTTCGAAGCGGGATTGTGTGTCTCTTAACGATTCTGTAGTAATCCGTTTAAGAATTCCACGCTCAAAAAAATTCATGTTTTCAGGGAGGCCAAATTGCGTTTCTGCGAAGCTACCTGTGTTTATTGCGCCGCCAATAATGATGAGTTTACCTTTCGGAACCATTCTTTGTGTATTATATTGTATCAAAAAACCCAAATATATAGGCTTAAGATAAAAAAACACGACTTTTTTTGTCAATAATATTCAAATTATTAACAAACCTTAAAATAATCTAACCTAAATTTAACGTTATTGTACTTGAAAATAAAACAAATACACCTTAAAATTGATTTAGCTAAATGAGGCACCTATTTTCAAAATAAATGCATAATTTACAGTCATCAATTTCTTTCTTTAAATTGAATAAAACAGGCTGTTTCAAATGCCTGATTTACCTAAAAAACGAACAAAATATTACATGAAGATATCAAACATACAAGTATTGAGAGGGCCAAATATTTGGTCGATTAGCCGGAAGAAACTGATTCAGATGCGTCTGGATTTAGAAGATTTAGAACAAAAACCAACCAATGTAATAGAAGGATTTAGCGAACGGATAGAGAAACTATTGCCAAGTATGTTTACCCACCGCTGTTCTAAAGGGGTAGAAGGCAGTTTTTACCCGCGTGAAAGAAGGAACATGGATGGGCCATGTAATTGAGCACATAGCTTTAGAGATTCAGACTCTTGCAGGCATGGAAACCGGATTCGGTAGAACACGCCAAACCAAAACTGAAGGCATTTATAATGTGGTATTCAGCTATCTGGAAGAAAAAGTAGGTGTTTATGCTGCGGAAGCTGCCGTAAAAATTGCCGAAGCTTTAATTAATAATGAAGAATACGATCTGGAGCACGACATCCGTAGGATGAAAGAAATTCGTGAGCTGGAAGCTTTGGGTCCAAGTACGGGCTCAATAGTGGAAGAGGCAGTGACGCAGAAGCATTCCATGGATCAGACTGAACAAAAGCTCTCTGGTGCAATTGGGATACGGCAAAAACCAGGTTCGTTTTAGGGCCACCATGACTGAAAAAACCAGTAGTATTGCGGTAGATATTGCAAGCAATAAGGAGGAAACGAAACGTTTGCTCACTGAGGCGGCTATTCCGGTCGCATCTGGCGTTACCATTTCCAATATTGATGACCTTGAAGCTTCGGTTAAAAAAGTTGGCTTCCCATTGGTTTTCAAACCACTTGATGGAAATCATGGCAAGGGGGCAACCATCAATGTTAAAACGATGGAAGATTCTATAGCTGCTTTTGAATATGCAAAAACTTACTCGAGAAGGGTTATTATTGAAAAATTCATTACCGGATATGATTTTCGTGTATTGGTAATTGACCATAAAGTAATTGCAGCGGCTCAACGCGATCCTGCGCATGTAAGAGGTAACGGAATCCATACCATTCAGGAGCTTATTGATAAGGAAAACGAAGATCCACGCCGTGGTTACGGACACGAAAACGTGTTAACCGAGATTGCTGTAGACCGGGATACGTTAGATCTGCTTGCCAAAAAAGAATATACTTTAGAAACCATCCCCGAAAAAGGAGAGGTTGTTTATTTAAAATCAACCGCTAATTTAAGTACCGGCGGAACATCGATTGATGTAACTGATATTGTTCATCCTCAAAATATCTTTATTTGTGAAAGAATTTCGAGGGTAATCGGTTTGGATATTTGTGGTATCGATATTATGGCCCAAAATCTTACTCAGCCCTTAACCGAAAATGGCGGTGTTGTTTTAGAGGTTAATGCGGCACCGGGATTTAGGATGCACCTGGCCCCGAGCGAAGGCTTACCTAGAAACGTTGCCGCATCGGTAATTGATATGCTGTATCCTCAGGGTAAATTATCACAGATTCCAATTATTGCCGTTACCGGAACGAACGGCAAAACCACCACAACCCGATTAATTGCACACATTATCCGTAGCAATGGTAAGCGTGTGGGCTTTACTACCAGTGATGGCGTATATGTGCACAATACCATGCTGATGAAAGGCGATACCACGGGGCCTGTAAGTGCGGAGTTTATTTTAAAAGACCCAACCGTAGAATTTGCTGTTTTGGAAACGGCCCGTGGCGGAATTTTAAGGGCAGGATTAGGTTTTAATGCCTGTGATATCGGTGTGGTAACCAATATTCAGGAAGATCATTTAGGCATTTCAGATATCCATAACCTTGACGATTTAACTCGCGTTAAAGCGGTTGTAATTGGTGCTGTGCGCCGTAAAGGCTGGGCTGTATTAAATGCTGATAACGGTTATTGTGTACGCATTGCTAAAGATGCACGCTGTAATGTTGCTTATTTCAGTATGGATGAAAACAATCCGGTAATTAAGGAGCATTGCAGAAAAGGTGGCATTGCCGCCATTTACGAAAACGGATTTATCACCATTAAAACAGGCGACTGGAAACTTCGCGTAGATAAAGCAACTCATATTCCTTTAACTTTTGGTGGCTCGGTAAACTTTATGATCCAAAATGTTCTTGCCGCAACGCTTGCTACCTATTTGTGGGGTTATAAACCGGAAGATATCCGTTTGTCATTGGAAACTTTTATTCCATCTGCAGCACATACTCCCGGCAGAATGAATGTTTTCAGATTTAAGGATTTTAAAGTATTAGTTGATTTTGCGCACAATCCGGATGGATTTAATGGTGTTAAATCTTTTTTACAAAGTGTTGAAGCAACAGAACATGTAGGCATAATATCTGGAACCGGCGACAGAAGAGACGAAGATATTATCGAAACTGCCCGTATTTCAGCTCAAATGTTCGATAAGATCTACATCTGTCAGGAAAAGTATTTAAGGGGAAGAGATCAGCAGCAACTGGTTGATTTATTGGTGCAAGGAATTAAAGAGGTAGATCCCAATAAAGAAATCATTATCAATAATAAAAGTACCGAATGTTTGCAGATTGCAATTGAAACTGCTCAAAAAGGTTCTTATTTAACGATTTTAAGTAATACGATCGACAATACAATTCAGCGTGTTACTGAACATTTAGACCGTGAACTGGAGTCATAATTTTCAATTTTATTATGCTACCCATCTTTATCTTGAATTCATTTTAGGATTTTAAATAGCAGAATTGTTAAGCTTTGTATGATGGAAATCCATAAAAAACCCCTCTTTCGAAAACGAAAGAGGGGTTTTTTATTGAATATTCTTTTTATTTATGCTTGTGCATCACGCAATCTTTTAATCTCGTCGTGTGATGTTCTTAATGATGCTTTTTGATCAGAAATCAGTTCTCTAATATTCGATGGAAGATCTTCTTCTTCTAAAGCCATTTTATATCCATTTTGAGCGGCATCTTCACCAAATTCACAATTGTTTAAAACTGTTTTACGGTCGTGTCCGGTAAAAATTGCTTTAACATCCATCCAAGCTCTATAAATTTTACCAGAGTTGGTTGTTCCTGTTTCAATATCTTCGCCCAATGCAGCTACTTCTGTAGCTAAAGCCATTTTATATTTTTGGCTCTCGGCAATCATATTTAAAAATAGTGTTTTTAGATCAGCGTCGCCATCTTTTAATTCCTGACGGGCTTTTTCATAACCCTCAATACGGTCGTTATTGATTTGAACAAGGTCGTTTAATATTTCTGCTGTTGCTGTTGTCGTTTTCATGTTGTTATTTTTATAGTTTTGATGTATAAAAGCAACACCTACAATCAAAAAAAGGTTTGTCATATTTTTGATTGTTTACAACAGATCGCTAAAGATGAACCGCTTATTCTTTAGAAAAATACTGTGTAAGTTTTTCTTTTACGAATCTTCTCACCCGCATAACCATATTGCCCTTCCGTTTGATCAGAAAGTTTTTTATGTCTGCATATGCAATAGGATCTTCAGCAATTACTGTCGGAAATTCGGTAATTGGTTTTGGATTGATAATAACGTTATAGATGTCATTTATACCGGAGTGCACTCCTGTTCCATCGTGCCCAATGTTGTTCACAAGCGATTGTGATGGATTAAGCGTTATACCTCCTTTTAAAAAGATGGAAGCATACCACCTTATGGCCCAGCTATTGTTTTTTCCTTTTTTAAACTCCTGCATTTGTTTCCAGAAATTCATTTTGTTGTCGATAGAAAACGCTGCACGCTTCTTTTTATCAAATTGTTTTAAGAGCAAGTCTATATTAGGTTCAAAATTTTTCCAGGCTCTTCCCCATGTTGCCCATCCCCAACTTGTTGCAGCCCTGTAAAAAAAAGATTGCGGCAATGTTTCCGTCTTTAAAGGATACATATAAGCACCAATATGCATTACCTTTTCTTCTTCGCGGTAACGGTTTAGGGCATCATTAAAATATGCCAGCGTATGAGGTGAAGTAACCAGATCATCTTCAAAAACAATCACTTGATCGTATTCCTCTACTAATTGGCTTACCCCTGCGATTACCGAATTGGCCAATCCGGCATTATTTTTACTTTCAATAACCTTGACAGATTTAAATCCGTCGATTTTTTTTATGATTTTCCGTACCGCAGCAACTTTTTCTTTATCCTGATCCGTTTTTGCCCCGTCAGAAAAGATGTATAAGTGGCTTTGTTCAGCCAGTTCGTTCTGCTGGAGAAATTTGATTGTCCGCTCGGTATGTTGTGGACGGTTATATACGAAAAGTGCTATTGGAGCAAAGTTTTGCATTTTTGTTTTATAAATTACCCTATCAATAAATTGGCCAGTTGCTGTTACTCATCGTCATTTTGATCCGATAGCTACCGGATAAAGCATCGTGGACTGGAGAAAAATCATCAAACCTAGCATGAAGTGAAAAGACTTCTCGGCTTCGTTTCGAAATGACGGTATTTCTAATTTAAAATATATGCAGGTTATGATCTGATTTTTTAGTTAAAACCGTGTATGCGTTTGCAAATTGCTCCTGCTTTTTCTTTCCAAAAAGATTGCCCAACACTTTTTTAATGCGGTATTCGAGTTCTATTTTTAGATTTTTAGAAAACGTTTTTGGTGCTTTTCTATTGATAAACTCATTAAATTTAACCGTTTCAGGGGCAGTCATCGAAACTTTATCTTCCAGAATTTCCAAACCTTCACTTTGCAATAAAAACCGCAAAGAAGTTGGCGTATACATGTTGATGTGCCCATAATCCAAAAAATGTTTCATTCTTTGGTCTACACCGAAACGATAATCTTTTGGCACTTCTACCACTACATATTTTGCAACCCTTTTTAACTCACGGAGCAAAATTCTTTCGTGTTCCACGTGTTCTAAAACATGCGCTAAGATGATCAGGTCGAAAGCATCATCCTGATAAGGAATTTTATATCCATCAAAGGTTTGTGCCTCTTTTAAACTGGCAAGCTTACGGTCTATTATAATGTCGACACCACTTTGCGCAATTTCCAGCGCATAAAGTTCAGGTGCAAAATGCCATTCATTTAAAAAGTGTAAAATACTGCCATCACCTGCACCAACCTCTAATACTTTTTTAGGTTTTAGCCCTTTACAAACCTCAACAATGTTTTGCGCTTTATATTTTGCACCAAGCATTCGCCAGGCCACATCGCTATTGGTATAAAAATTATCGTATGCGGTTTTTACTTCTTCGCTTAACATGTGCTAATTAATTTAAATACCTAAACAATTGTCTTGCTTGTAGAAAACTGATGTTGCTTTTTCGTAGAAAAGCCCTGGTGAAATTCCACTAAAACTAATTTCTTTAAAACCTTGTGTTTTTAAAAGCACACGTGCAGGATTATAAACTTCGCGTTCGCTGTCATCCAAAACCAATACACCATTTGATGATAACGCATCAACGCTATATTTACAGCAATTTACGCGGTCGCGGCCATCTACGATAATAATATCGAACTTTTTACCCAGTAAAGTTGCTTTTTTAGCATATTCGCCATCTTTTTCCAAGTGACAGAAAATCATCTCGGCATTGGCCGGACTTGTATTTTTAACATTATCAAACCAGCCTTTATCATGTTCTACCGAAGTAACCGAACCTGCTCTTCTTCTGCATAAAAAATGGTAGAACTGCCCGAACCGTATTCAAAAATATGCTGTGTTTTGTTGATCCGCTCCTTTATAAAATCGATAAACGAATAGGTTACCCAGGGCAAAGCTTTTCCTTTGCCATCTACAGCCTGTTTCTTATCAAAAGCGGTGAACCAGCCAATGCTGTTCAGGTAGCCTTTATGACCGTAAGATAATAATGCTTTAAGCCTGCTTGGCTTTGCAACTAATGTGGTTAATGCTTTAAGAGTACTCAACGTTTAAATATTTTTTGAAATGCTGTGACCAAAAATAATGATTTTAACATCATTATACCTTGTTGACGAAGTTTAGGAATAAAAAGTATAAAAAAAGCCGAAATAAAGTATGCAATTACAGTTGCTATTGCTGTACCCATCATTCCCATTTTTGGGATCAGGATAATGTTTAAAATGATATTTACAACTGCCCCAATCCCTGTTCGAATAAAAGTTAAGCGGCCAAAATTTTCTGCAATTAAATATTGTCCGCTTGCAACGCCAAGAAATATAAATACAGAACCCCAAACATGAATTGATAAAACAGGTGCTGCGTCTGCAAATTCTGGTTTAAAATAACTATAAATAAATGGCGAGGCAAAAGTTATAAAAATGGCAAAACTTAAACTTAACCAAACCATTAAATCATATAAATTCTGAAGCCTTTTCTGGTAGCGGTCCTTATCATCTCTTCTTGCATTTAAAATTGCTGGAAATAGCGATGAAACGATCGCAACAGGAACAAAGTTTAAGGCCTCACTAAAGTTTACTACTGTTGCATATGCACCTGCCTCGGCGGTTCCTCTTTCCCCTAAAATCTGTTTTAGCATGATCTGATCTATTTTCATATAAACGGATACCATTATGCCTGAAATAATTAGCGGCCAAGAAAGCGAAAAGAGTTTTTTTGCCAATGCTTTCTCAAATTTCCACTTCAAGATATTTCTATCTTTTCTATTGTAGGTAACAATATAGCCTATAGAAAGTAAAATCGTATCAAAAAGAAAAGCAAAGAAGAAGTAACTAATTGGTGAATGAATAGAGATTAGAATTATTTTTACTCCGGCAGATATCAAATTCCCGATAATCTGTACCTGCATAATGTATTTGGATTTTACTTCAGACTGGAAATAAGAATCGATAACGGTAAATGATTGAAATACACCAATAAATGAAAGTAACAAAATGAACTGATATTGGATATCCTGTAGAGGATAAATAAGCCATGCGAGTGAAACTAAAGGAATACAGATAAATCCAGCAAAAATTTTCAGTCCAAATGCCGTCCCTAAAATCTGATCTCTTTTCTGTGGGAACTGGTGAAGTTCTTTTACAAGAAACTGATCCAAACCGAGGCCTGCCAATGCAGCAAATAAAAAAACATAGGCGATTGAGGTAGTCAGAATACCATTGCCATAAGACAGCAAATAGTTCGCAACCGCAATATTGGTTAGCATTTTAATTCCTAAACTGCCAACCTTCCCCATCAAAAGCATTCCTGTATTTTTAAAATACTTTATTAGTGCTTCCTGGTCAAAACCTTTTATGGCGGGTAATTTCATTAACGCAAAGATGTAAAAAATGTGCGTTAAGTAAGGCGATGTAAATGCTAAATATTTAATCCCGAAAGTACATATAAAGGTTATTTGCCCTCACTCTTACTTTCCAACACTTTTGTTTCTGTTGTTTTAACTTCAGGCGTTTGCGCAGGGATAGTATTTACCGATGGAATTGGCTTGCTGTTTAAAGGAGCACCAACTGCAAGGTCGCACCTATGGTTTGGCTGGCCATGCGGTGGGTTTAAACCTTTGGCTGTTTTAATACCTATCGATTGTTTTACCGCAGGTTGAGTGGTAACAACCTGAGTGGGTTTACTGTCAAGAGGTGCGCCGATAGCAATATCACACCGATGACCTGGCTCTCCATGTTTGGGATTTAATTTCTTCCCTGAGGTATTTGCTTGTGGTGTTGCGGGAGTATTATTTGCCTGCTGATTTAGTTTTTGCTGTGGTTGTGCAGCTGCCGCTTGATTTAGTGGTGCACCTACCGCTAAAGCACAGGTATGGCCAGCTGCGCCATGCGGTGGATTAAAAATAAGGTTAGTTTTTGAACTTTGGCTTACTGGCTGAACGGTGTTGCTTTTTTGCAAACCCTGCATCCCCGTAGGTGTTGAAATAACCGTTTGAGCAGTTTCTTTTTTTTCGCTATTGCAGGCACAAAGCACAGTAATAATGAGGAGGTAAAAAGCGTATTTCATGAGACTGAATTTGGGACTACCCAAATATGGTGAAATTAATTTACGCCTGAAAACTCTTTTCTATTCTTTCTAACTGTTTTAAATGGTGTTTTAAATGAATTTCAATAAACCTTAACCATTGTTTAGCATTTAAATAGCCTAACCTGGGGTGTTTGGTTTTACAATCGGGCTTCGCATTGGCAATTAAAGGATAATTATCTTCCAGCGCCTTTTCGAACTCTAAAATAAAATCCAGAGCTTCCGTTTTACTGATCTTTTTTACACGATCTGCCAGGCGTTTGGGCACCTTGTATTTTTTTGCAGGCGGAAGAGCACCCAAAAGTAAAATCATTTTTACAATGAAGTGTGTCGGTTTGTTTTCGCCCTTGCCGTTAGCTGCATGCTCCATCGCAATTATAGATAAGAGGCTCGCATCAAAAATATGTGAGTATACTTCGCTGTAACTCCAACCGGCAATTGGGGGTGTACTTTGAAAGATATCGTCGGGATAATTAAATAATTTTGTTTTATAGGCATCGATAATTTTATGTATCGATGCCTTTATTTTTGCCGCTGTCATTTAATAAAGATAGGATGAATTACTGCTTCTCCAAATATTTTAAGAAGTCGTCTTTAGAAGACGGGAAAATGAAAACATCAGATACCGTGAAATAATTCTGAGGATCTGCAACGTTTTTATAAAGATTCCTGGCCACTTTCAATCGCTCATCATCAAAGCTGAAAGATTTTAACAAAATTCTTGCCTGAGCGCTTAACAGTGAGGAGTTTTTACTCACTACATTAATCATTCTTAGTCTGCCATCATCAAAATTTTCCTTTCTGTACTGGTTTAAAAACGCCTGGAAAGCCTCCTCAGACAGTAATCTATAATTTAATTCTGGTTGCGGTGGCCTTGGCGGCACAATCCCAGTATTGTAATCTCCGGTATAACCATCAAAATCATTTAGCGCATATTGTGTATTGCGGAAGATGGTGAGCTGTTTTAAAGTGATTAACCGCTTATTTTCAAAACTTAATACAAGCCGCTCTTGCGGAGTAACCCTAAGCCGCTGTTTTAATAATACGGTATTGCCCTGAATAATAGATAGTGTTGGTGCGGTGCTGTATACATCGTAAAAGCGGAACCTCCCATTGGCAGATCCAACGAGTTCATCGTCTAAATACACGCTATACTTGCCTGGATTAACAATTTGTAAGAATACTTCGGCAGAATTGCCATTGTGTTGAGCGAAAGTTAGGGTAGCAAATAGCATTGCCAATCCTAAAAAGATGGTTTTTTTCATTTTAATTAAGGTTTCATTTGTGTGTGTATTAACCTAATGCCAAACAAATGCCAAAATCAAACAAAAAAGGAGTAAGGCTAAAAAAGTCTTAATAATTCTTCGAGGTGAAGAATTTCTTTGTGTACATCATCAGGTTTTTCTTTGCGCATGGGATTGAAAAATATAGCCTCCATCCCAAAGTTTAAAGCACCATAAATATCAGCCTCCAAACTATCGCCAATCATAATGCTTTCTGCTTTAGAAGCCCTGGCTTTATCCAATGCATATTCGAAAATTAGTGGATTTGGTTTGTTTACGCCTACATCTTCGGAGATAATTACATTTTCGAAATAAGGATTAAGGTTAGAAAGATTCATTTTGGTTAAAGTGGTTTCCTTAAATCCATTGGAAATTATATGCAGGGTATATTTTTGTTTTAAATAAGCCAGAACATTTTCAGCTCCTTCGAAAAGATTGGTTTTGGTAGGTGAAATACTCACATAGTCATCTTCAAACTGATGAGGTACTGCATCTGGATGAATACCCAATTGAATAAAGGTTTTGCTAAAGCGTTCCGACCTTAAAAAATCTTTCGTGATTTTCCCCAGGTGATAATCGGCCCACAACTGGTGATTATTTTCGGTATAAGTGGAGATAAAATCAGAGCAGGATTTTAGGCCAAGCGTATCCAATTTATACGTTAAGTAAAGCTCATTCAACGTTTCTTCGGCATTGCGGTCAAAATCCCAAATGGTGTGGTCAAGGTCGAAGAAAATATGTTTTTTCATGAAATAAGTTTTTACAAAGGTAGCCTAATGATTTTTGAATTATAAATAATCATCAACTTTCGCTTTTAACTCTTCAATAAGCATTTCATCCATGTATTGGTAATCGTCAGGAATATCAAGTACAATAATTTCCTTTTGATAGGTTTCTTCAGCGAAACGCTGCGTAATTCTTTGCTTGTGTTTTTTCTCCATTACAAAAATCAAATCGGCCCACAAAATCAGTTTTGCATTGATTTTAATCCTGGCCGATGGTTCGGTTCCGGCAGATCGTACCTGGTGAACAGCATGGTTTTTATAAATGGTTTCGGCAGTAGCACTTCGCCATTTGTTTCTACTGCATACAAAGAGAATATTCAAGTTTTATTTACTAATGATTAATAACGTTGGGGTAAAAATATAGATTGCAGACCAATTTACACTTTCTCTCCGTAAGCCAGGTCGCCAGCATCACCAAGCCCTGGAACAATGTAAGATTTGCTGGTCATTTCCTCATCAATGGCACCCAGCCAGAGTTTCGCCTTTGGCAGGTTGGCACGTACATGTGCTACCCCCTCGGTACTTGCTATTGCGGCAACTATATGAAGTTCTGCTATTTTATAGCGGTTTATAAGCTCTTTTACAGCACATTACCATGCTTTGGCCGGTGGCCAACATAGGATCGGCCATAATTAAAACTTTTCCATCAAGATCAGGGGTAGAAATGTAATCCATCTGAATTACAAAATCACCGCTCTTTTTTACTTTCCTGTATGCCGAAATAAAACAACATTCTGCTTTATCGAAAATATTAAGCAAACCTTGCTGTAAGGGCAAACCGGCCCTAGTATGGTAGCCATAACCGGCTGTTCTGCCAAAACATTGCAAGGCGAAACACCTAGGGGTGTAGTAATATCTTTGGTTGTGTATTGAAGTGATTTACTGATTTCGTAAGCGAAAAACTCACCAAGCCGCTCCAGGTTTTTACGGAAACGCATCGAATCTTTCTGGATATTCTCATCCCGGAGTTCGGCAATAAAGGTATTGGCAATAGATTTTGTTTTGCTCAGATCAAAAATCATAATCATGTTTTTCGGTACCCAGGGAATTACCCTGTAATGGTTTAAATTTAAGAATTTTAAGCCAAAATATGTTAAACTAAATCAATTACCTGTGTAACTCATCATTTCTGCAAAAAGTAGTTTTAACTTTTTGTATTTAGGGTGGTTAGCTAAACTCTTTAAATGCCAGCTGCTATAAAAAGTGCCATTTACCACCTTAACCGAATCAATATACCGCCGCAAAATTTTTGTAGCGTCCTGATGTGGTAAGAACTGAAGAATGTAATCGGTTAAACAATAAGAATTAACAATCAGGGGCGTTACTTTTTCGAGTTGCAGATCGTACCAATTAAATGCTGTGCAGGTACCGGCCCTAAAACCAGGTACATTACTGTAACCCATCGAATAATCGGCAGTAATACCTGAGTTGAGAATATTAAGGTAACAAATGGGAAACTTTAAAACTTCCAGTTGCTGACTGGTTGAAGGAACAATATTTGGATGTATCTTTTTAAGTTTCGATAAGCCTTCTTTAATTTCTACCTTTTTTTGCACATCGCTAGCACAAGGCCTTAATAAACCTAATGATTGGTTAACTAAAAGCTGTGAAATGCTGTTTATCCGAAGGTATTCTACCGGTACCTCAGGAAAATCGACAAAATAAAGCGGCTTATTTTTCTTTTTGGCAAAAATACTGTTCGTTTCTTCCAAAACCTTCTCATTATTGATACCAATACCGGTAAGCAGATCAAATTTGGAGCTGAGGTAATTGTTCTCTTTTTTAAAAAGTGCACTAAAAACAAATTTAGTACGGTTTAAAAAGCCATCGGGTATATTGGGCGATAAACTAAAGTGTATGGTGGGCTGCTGTTGAAATTTCTTTTCGTGAAATTTAAACTCGGGATGTTTTTTCCTGATGATACTTTTAATCATCAGCGCCCACTCATCAATAATCGGCCGCTCTAAAATCCGCCATTTGTGCTGATAACTTTTTGATGGTTTAAAAGCTTCGTCTGTTACTTGCTGATGAAGATATTCTTCGTAACGGGTAACAATAAAAAACGAGGCAGCAAAAATATCAAAGGGTAAAGTAGAATCCTCAACAGGAAAAGGAACCTGGTACTCGCCAAAAGAAATGCTTTTAGGTTTTAGTTCTTCCAGTTTATTGGAGAAAAGCAACGGGGTACTTTTAAAAAAAAAGTTCAGCGCCTAATGGCTGCTCGCCATAGCTGATCTTAACCTGGTCGCTTTGCAGAAAATATTGGCTATTGCCGGTAAATTCTGACTTCGGCCTTAAGTATATCCTTAAAAATAAAATTGAAGATATATTTTATCCTGGGCGTTAATATATTGGAGAAGATGATTAGATGCATAACCTATTTTAACAAACCGGAATTTTAAAACAAAGATTACAAGAAATATTTCTCAGCCAATATTAACAAAACAATACCGCCTAATAAAATTAACGGTAATTTAACACTGAACCGTTATCTAATACAAAAATTACAATTAAAAGTTTGCGCTGAACTTTTTATCAGGGTAAAGAATCTTGGTACTTTTGCGGTTATTCCCCTTCACAATATGCACTATACTCATCTGATCATCAAACATATCGTATAAAATAGTATCGTTCACTTCAACAGATTTTATTGCCGGAATTTTTTCAACTTCGAGGTAGATGTTTGTGGCTTCATGATCGATCTCAAACCCGATGTAATTCATTAAGACGGGTTTTCCATTGGCTTTTACCTGTAAATGTGAAAGCAGGTATTTTTTCACCAGTTCATCCATCGCATTCTTCATGTTTGGATTGCTTAAATCGGTTTTCTGCTTATACACCTTAGCCAAAATGGCCTCAAAATCATCCGAAAAAATTTTACAGCGCTATCTCCAGCGTTTTATCTTTAGCATTAAAGTTTACTTCGGTTGTACTTACATGAAGCGGGTGTTTTATGCCAGCCTCAACAGAGAAAAAGGCACCGCACAAAAGCAGCAGAATATATTTTAATTTATGCATCAATATTTTTGTTTTCAGCAAACAAAGTTAAGAGATAAATCGGCTACTTATTAAATGTAATTAAGGTGTTATGCCCGCGTTGCTCAAGCTGTAAATGTTTAAAATTTAACCTGGCAAATATTTTAGTTAGTTTTTTGTGAGAGGGATGGACGTGGGTAAATTTGATATTAAAATTTTCGTTAAGCCAATAACTCATTTTCATTGCCATTTTTTTTAATCCTGATTCTTTTTCAAGTTCTTCCTTTAGGTATTTTTCATTGTTAACTATAATAAAACCATATCCGTTTTCTTTTACCAGATTGTAAATGCACTTGGCAAAACGGATGTCGTTAATGCAATAATACCAGCAGATGCGGTTAAAAATTACATCGAATTTCCCATGGGCTTCTTCCAGGTAACCAAGTGAAAAGTTTAGTGCTAGGCTTTCGTTTGCAGCTTTGGTTTTGGCGATATCAAGATAGTTCCGGCTGATATCGTGCCAGGTAACTTTTGCCCCTTTTTTAGCAAAAGCGATGCTATATTGCCCTGGTCCGGCACCGAGATCGAGTATTGTTTTATTTTCAAAATTAGGAATCCGTTCTTTTATGGCCTCTATCACCTCATTATTTAATTTTTGATATTCATTTGCGGCATACTTTTCCGCAAAAGCTTTAGGAACAGGATCGAAACCTTTTTCGGGTTTTTGAAAATAATATTTAAGCCAAAGCATATCGATGAATAAAACCAGTATTTACAGGTACCAATATAACTTATTGTTTGTGCAGCTTAAACAACAATCTAGTTTACACCTGTAAACCCTGTAATTGGTTAATAATTGCTGTAAAACACAAAATATTGGTAACAAATTTGGTATTTAGGCTTTTGTTTAATGGATATTTGGTCTTTTTGCAATTAAAAATATATTTTTAATCTTTATAATCTATTTTGCCTCCAATAGTTAGCTTATTATTTCATGCCGTTACAAGATTTTATCTTTTATTTCAAACTGGGTTGGGAACATATTATAAGCACTGATGCTTTAGATCATCAACTTTTTGTTTTAGCATTGGTGGCCATTTACAGCTACAATAATCTGAAACAGGTATTGATACTCGTTACTGCTTTTACCATCGGCCATTCGCTAACCTTACTTTTGAGTGTATTGGACATCATCAGATTCGAAAGCAAATGGGTAGAATTTTTAATTCCCTGCACCATAGTAATTACCGCGATAAGTAATTTATTCAGGAAGAATTTTTCATTAAAATCAGTCAAAATCAATTACTTTCTGGCATTGGGTTTTGGATTGATCCACGGAATGGGTTTTGCAAATTCCATTAGGATTATGCTGGCAAAAGACCAGAATATTGGGTGGGGATTATTTGGTTTTAATGTTGGCTTAGAGGCCGGCCAGGTTTTTATGGTGATTATTATTTTATTGGTTACATTTTTTATTTTTAACTATACACGTATAAAACGCACCAGTTGGGTGTTATTTGTATCTGCAGCCGTATTTAGCCTGGCTTTAAAAATGGCTTTGGAAAGAATTCCTCTTTAACAACATATTATGAATAAACTGTATACATTAACCGGCCTTTTACTCTTTTCGGGTAGTTTGGCCATGGCCCAAAACATTTTGAACAATCCGGGCAGCAACCACGGAAACAAGTTTGAGCAATTGGGCACTATTTTACCTACCCCAAATGAACAGCGCACAGCCAGTGGTGCACCAGGCGTTAAATATTGGCAGCAACGGGCCGATTACAACATCAAGTGTGAGCTGGATGAAAAAAACCTATTGTTAACAGGGTCTGAAACCGTAACCTACACCAATAATTCGCCCGATCCGTTAACCTATATCTGGTTGCAGCTTGACGAAAACGAGCATAGCACCGATAAAAGTGCAAACTATCAGGATGCAACCAAAATGCCAGCTATCGGTACCACCAAAAATTTAGATCAACTTAGTGCAAAGGATAATAATGGTTTTGGGATTAACATTACCAAATTAACAGATGCAACAGGCAAAAACCTAAAGTATACTGTTAATAAAACCATGATGAGGGTTGATTTGCCTGTAGCTTTAAGAACCGGCCAAAAATTAATCTTTAACATTGACTGGAACTACAAAATTACCGACAGAATGAGCGTTGGAGGCCGTGGCGGATATGAATTTTTTCCAAATGATGGGAATTACCTGTTCACCATGACTCAGTGGTACCCACGTTTATGTGTATATAGCGATTTCCAGGGATGGCAGAACCATCAATTTACAGGCAGAGGAGAATTTGCCTTAACTTTTGGTGATTTTAAAGTACAGATGACTGTTCCGGCAGATCACTTGGTAGGTTCAACAGGCGAATGTATCAATTACAGCGCTGTTCTAAATCCAACGCAATTGGCCAGATACAATTCTGCTAAAACCGCAGCTGCACCTGTAGAAATTCAAACGCTTGCAGAAGCAAAAATTGCAGAAACCAAAAAATCGACCGCTAAAAAAACATGGGTTTTTAATGCCAATAATGTGCGCGATTTCGCCTGGACTTCTTCACGGAAATTTATCTGGGATGCAATGCCTCAAAAAATCCAGGCCAACAACAACACCGTAATGTGTATGAGTTTTTATGGTAAAGAAGCCTATAGTTTATACAGTAAATTTTCTACCCGCGCAGTTGCCCACACCATTAAAACTTATTCAGATTTCACCATTCCTTACCCATATCCTGTTGCCCAAAGCATTGAGGCGGCCAACGGAATGGAATATCCGATGATCTGTTTCAACTACGGCCGTACTGATGCTGACGGAACATATAGTGAAAGCACTAAAAACGGCATGTTGGGCGTGGTAATTCACGAAGTTGGACACAACTTTTTCCCGATGATTGTTAACAGTGATGAGCGCCAGTGGACCTGGATGGATGAAGGGCTGAATTCTTTTGTAGAATATTTAACAGAGGAACTTTGGGACAATAAATTTCCGAGCAAAAAAGGGCCGGCATATACCATTGTTGATTACATGAAACTGCCTAAGGATGAATTGGAGCTCGATTATGAGCAATTCTGAAAACATTGCACGTTTTGGTCCGAATGCCTATTCAAAACCTGCAACGGGTTTAAACATCCTACGCGAAACAATTATGGGCCGAGACCTTTTCGATTATGCCTTTAAAGAATATTCAAGAAGATGGGCATTTAAACACCCTGAACCTGCCGACCTTTTCCGTACGATGGAAGATGCCAGTGGAGAAGATTTAGATTGGTTTTGGAGAGGTTGGTTTTATGGAACCGATCCATGTGACATTTCTTTGGATAGCGTAAAATTTGCAAAGGCAGATTTCCCTAAAGAAGTACCTGCGGCAAGATCAAGAATGGTAAAAATAGATAAGCCTGCAGTGAATGCTTTTGAGGATATTTCGAAAATCAGAAACCGTGAAGATAAAAAAATCAACTTCTATACCGATAAAAATACCGCAGCCCAAGATTTTTATTACAAGTATGATAGAGGCCTGGTTACTGTTGATACTACAATTTCATCAAAGATGGATATAACTCCACCTGTAGAAGTTGTTGCAGATGCAGATCAAAGTAAATACAACAATAAATTCTTGTATGAGTTAAGTTTTAGCAACAAAGGTGGCTTGGTTATGCCGGTTATTGTAGAATTTACTTATAAAGATGGAACAAAAGAAATAGACCGTATACCGGCACAGATTTGGAGACATAATGAATTGAAAACTTCTAAATTTTATGTAAAAGATAAAGAAGTGGCTTCTATATTAGTTGATCCATTACGCGAAACCGCTGATATTGATACCACAAACAATAGTTGGGGAGGTAAAGCCAAAGAAAGCAAGTTTAAAGTTTATAAAGTAAAAACAGGTGGGGCAGTAAGAGGCCAATCTGTTGGCAAAAACCCAATGCAGGCGGCTACGGGTAAATAAAAGATACCCGCGCTTATTCTAAGCGATCGTAATTTGGACCGTAGCGGAGAAATTTAATTATTGCCAGCTACTAGCGAAGTGTATTAATATTGCATCTAATCCCCGTTGAAAAAAATCAACGGGGATTTTATTTTCCAACTTTCCTGACTTTCGCCTGTTTTACTCTTTACAGCCTAAACCGTATATTTGATATACTCATGAAATTTAAAATCACCTCAGAATATCAGCCCACCGGAGACCAGCCCAGCGCAATAAAACAATTGGTTGATGGTGTAAATGCAAACGAACATTATCAAACGTTATTGGGGGTTACAGGATCGGGAAAAACATTTACTGTGGCCAACGTGATTGAACAGACGCAAAAGCCTACTTTGATTTTAAGTCACAATAAAACCCTGGCGGCGCAGCTCTACGGCGAGTTTAAAAATTTCTTTCCCGAAAACTCGGTAAATTATTTTGTTTCTTATTACGATTATTATCAGCCCGAAGCGTTTATCGCCTCTAGCAATACCTATATTGAAAAAGACCTCAGCATAAACGAAGAAATTGAAAAGCTTCGGTTACGCACTACATCTTCGCTAATGAGCGGAAGGCGCGATATTATTGTGGTATCTTCTATTTCCTGTATTTACGGTATGGGTAATCCTGAAGATTTCTCCAGAATGGTTTTCCGTTTTGGCGTAGGCTTACGGATTTCAAGAAATGCTTTTTTACATAGTTTAGTAGAAATTCTATATTCACGTACCACAACCGAGTTCAAACGCGGAACTTTTAGGGTTAAGGGTGATACTGTAGATATTTTTCCTGCCTATCTTGATCATGCCTACCGCATTTCCTTTTTCGGCGATGATATTGAAGAACTTTCAGCAATTGATCCAGTTTCGGGCAAAACGTTGGAAAAACTTGAAGATATGGCCATTTATCCTGCAAATCTTTTTGTTACGCCAAAAGATAGGTTCAACTCTTCCATCTGGGGAATTCAGGAAGAACTGGAAATCCGTAAAAACCAGCTCATTGCCGACCGACATTTGCTGGAAGCAAAAAGATTGGAAGAACGGACGAATTTCGACATCGAGATGATGAAAGAACTTGGTTATTGTTCGGGTATCGAAAATTATTCGCGTTTTTTTGATGGTAGACAGCCTGGTATGCGTCCTTTCTGTTTGCTGGATTATTTCCCGGAAGATTATTTAATGGTAATTGACGAAAGCCATGTTACCGTTCCACAGATCAGGGCGATGTACGGCGGGGATAGATCGCGTAAATTATCATTGGTTGAATACGGTTTCCGTTTACCAGCAGCACTTGATAACCGGCCTTTAAACTTTAACGAATTTGAAGCTCTTGCTCCGCAAACCATTTATGTGAGTGCAACGCCTGCGGAATATGAACTTGAAAAATCGGAAGGTGTAGTGGTAGAGCAGGTAATCAGACCTACAGGTTTACTTGATCCTGTGATTGAAATCAGACCTGCAATTAATCAGGTTGATGATTTACTGGATGAAATTGACCTCACCATAAAAGATGGCGGACGTATTCTGGTAACTACTTTGACTAAACGGATGGCCGAGGAGTTAACCAAATATCTAGACCGTTTAAATATTAAAACGAGGTATATCCACTCCGAAATTAAAACCCTGGAACGTGTAGAAATCCTGCGTGGTTTACGCCTTGGAGAATTTGATGTTTTAGTAGGGATTAACCTTTTACGTGAAGGTTTGGATTTACCGGAAGTAACTTTGGTTGCTATTTTAGATGCCGATAAAGAGGGCTTCCTGCGCTCGGAGAAATCTTTAATACAGACTATTGGCCGTGCTGCCCGTAATGATAGGGGGCGTGTGATTATGTATGCTGACGGAATTACCGAAAGTATGGAAAAAACCATTTCAGAAACGAACAGACGGAGGGATATACAGATCGCATATAACCTTGAGCACGGCATTACACCAAAAACCGTTGGAAAATCAAGGGAAGCCATTTTAGAGCAGACCTCTGTACTTGATTTCTCTCAAAAAGCAAGCGATAACAAAGCAAGAGCTTATGTAGAAAATGCCGAAATCAGCATTGCTGCAGATCCAATAGTGCAATATATGGGAAAAGCAGAAATGCAACGCGCCATCGATACCACCCGAAAGGATATGCAGAAAGCAGCAAAAGATATGGACTTTTTACAAGCGGCAAAACTGCGTGATGAAATGTTTGCTTTAGAGAAAATGTTTAACGAAAAGTTTGGCACGTAACGATTTGGTTTTATAGCATGATTTTTAGATAATTTAGCCTACAATTGCTTTCAATAAGTTATCTAAAAATCATTTAATGAAATCTTTTAAACTATCAGCACTGATCGTACTCGGTGCTATGGGTCTGAAAAGTCAGGCCCAAAATGTTGCGGCAATCTCCCTGCCGCTTGGTGGTAATGCCTATAGCTCCTTACACCAGGATGCTGAAAGAACTTTATCCAATCAGGGAATCGTAAACTGGAGCAATCCGAACGAATATTTTACGGCTTACTTCAGGGTTGGAAAGCCAGGTAAATTGGTCATTTCCCTTAGCGAAAAGCCAGTTATTGAAGGGCGGGGAACTTTGGAATTCTCCATTAACAATCAACCCAAAAAAGTTAACTTCGATGAATCCAGATCTTTCGATGGTAAAATTGGGGAATGGACGATTAAAGATACCGGATATGTTGCCATTGCCATAAAAGGGATAAATAAAAGTGGTGCTAAATTTCCTTCCATCCCAAGTTTAATTCTCAGCGGAACGGCAACAGAAGGCAAAACTGCTTATGTAAAAAATAATGAAGGAAATTTCTTCCACTGGGGCAGACGCGGTCCATCTGTTCACCTAAACTATTTACAGCCTGAAAATGTAAATGCGGAATGGTATTACAACGAGGTAACTGTGCCAAAAGGAGAAGATATTCATGGTTCATACTTTATGGCCTGTGGCTTTGGGGAAGGATATTTTGGTATGCAGGTAAACAGCCCGACAGAAAGGCACATCTTGTTTTCAGTATGGAGTCCTTTTAATACCGATGATCCGAAAAGTATTCCAGAATCGCACAAAATTAAAATGCTTAAAAAAGGAGAAAGTGTACATACAGGTGAATTTGGCAATGAAGGTGCTGGCGGTCAGAGTTACTTAAACTACATGTGGAAAGCAGGAAATACCTATAAATTTTTGCTACATGGTGTGCCCGGAAACGATAGCATCACTACATATACTGCTTATTTCTTCGCTCCAGAAATGAATAAATGGCAGTTAATTGCCAGTTTTACCAGGCCACAGACTAAAACTTATCTAAAACGCTTCCATTCCTTTTTAGAAAATTTCTCACCCGTTCAGGGAGATTTATCAAGAAAAGTTTTATTCAACAATCAATGGATCTGCGATGATAAAGGCAAGTGGACTGAATTAAATTCTGCACGTTTTACCACCGATAATACTGGTGCAAAAGGATATAGAATGGATTACCAGGGAGGAATAGACCAAGGTTCATTTTACTTAAAAAATGGAGGATTCTTTAATAATTATACCTCCCCAAGAAAAATTCTCAATAGAAACGCTACAGGTAAAAAACCTGAAATAGAATTCAGCACATTACCTTAACATTCGAAATAATTATGGATTTTTGCGGCTTTAATTATTTATTATAACAAATGGACGGGCAAAATAGAAAAGACATTTATCCGGGTTTAGAGGTCGGAATTATATTGAAGAAAGATCAGCGATCTGGAAATGTTACTTATGGCGTGGTAAAAGATCTGCTTACATCATCGGCATTTCATTCGAGAGGAATAAAGGTAAGACTCGAAGATGGACAGGTGGGCCGCGTTACTGAAATTATCGAAGATTAGCAGATATTAAAACTTTTACAAGCCAATTTGCGTATTATATTGTAATGGAAATGCAATTAAAGGCGAAAAAAGTAACAAAATAAATTTCCTGACGTCTATATTTGTAACAACAGTAATTTAAAGAATGGTATTAGTAAAATTCATATTTATAACGATATTGGTACTCTGGCTAATCAGAATGTTGATTAGGCTGATTCTTCCAATGCTGTTTAATAACCTGGCGGGCAAAATGCAGAGTCAGGCTACCGGGCAGCAGCAACAAAGGCGATCGAAACCTGAAGGTTCTATTTCTATAGATTATATGCCTCCAAAACCCGATCAAAGTAAAACAGATAAACTCGGCGACTTCGTAGATTACGAGGAAGTAAAATAAAAAGAACCCTGAACTTGCTTCAGGGTTTTTTGTTTAAAGTAATTAATATTTTCTCTACATCCACATTCCGGATAATTGTTTCAAAATCTTCGTGTTCTACTCAACAGAAAAGATTACAACTGTAATGTTGACTTCATGTGAACCAATTATATTCGAAGCAACGCGAATCCACAGTTGAATATGGATTGGAGCATCATTCAATATTTTTTTTCAAAAATTGATTGTTCAGGGCAACTGAATTGCCTCTATGCAGTTTAGTAGTAAGACATTATTATCTTTTCTTTCTTGTGCTCGCCTTTTCTCGGCCAGAAGTGGCGCAACTCCAGATGCCTCTGTTTCTTAATAAACTGAAAAGTTCTTAATCGGAAACATTTTTTAGATAAAAATAAAGGGAATGTCGAAATTGTAACGCACGACATACGCTTAATCGAGCAGTTTTTTTTATGAGATCAGAAGCTTTTCAGTTACCAGTCAGCAGAGAACAGAAGCAGGATATTAGGCAGCTATAAAAAGCATTTGTATAAACATTTATTGCCTTACTCATAAATAAGAAGAATTTTCAATATCTTGTCCCATCATGAAAAAACTACTCTTCGCAGCACTTATCCTGTTGCTATCTCAAATTACAACTGCCTTTTCACAGGAGATCAGTACTGAAATTACAGGCAAAAAAATGAGCGACTTTATCTTACTGGAAGCTAAACTTAAAGGCAAGGTTTATCAAAAAGGTGGCGATATTATTATTCCTGGCGGGATGGAGATGCCGATCCTATATAGGAGAGCACAAAAAGGCATTCCCGATCTCACTATAAATTATATTTTTACAAAAAAAGACTCTGTTATTCACGAAATCCAATACAGCTGGGATGCCAGGAATTTTGAAGAAGGAAAGCCGGCCGCCCAATCCATCGAATTTGATAAAGCACTGATTAAAAAATATAACCTTGTGCTAAAGGAACTTACCGCTCGGTTCGGTGTATCTGAAGCTAAGAACGATCTGACAGATTTGGCAAAAATTGACACTAACAAAGGCTTGAGTGGAGATCTGATTTTTGGACAACCAAAGACGGAACTCAAATTTATATGTCTATTATCCTTGCCAACCACTATAAGTTTGATGATAACGGAAATGGTAATCCTTTGCATAAAATCGATATTTATGTTACCAATAAGCGAAATTAGAATGCAAAGAACGCTTAAACTTCAATAATCAATTCATAGGCCTGGATTGAACTGTAATGCCAATATTGAGTAGAGTTATGACAGTGAATACTTGTTAAAAAATGCCTGTTATTTGAAAATCAAACGGAAATAAAAGATTGTGGGATAGCTGATTTCGATGGGCTCAGCCCAAGCCTGATAGATGTATTATTTAAAAAGCCCCTTTCTGATGGGTGCAAGATTGAATTCAGAAAATATAAAACTTTTAGTGAAAAATGACGCCTGTAAATTAATAACTAAATAGCTCTTAACATTACTAAGCAGGAATAATTATTCTATTGTGCCAAAGCATTCTCTCGAGGTAACACAAAAAAAACATCTAAATACAACCGGCTATAAAATATCAAGAAAATCAATAATGATTTTCGCAAACATTTCAATAACAACACATACATTTACCCTAATTCTATTACAATATTAATTATATTTACCCTAATTCTGTGACAGAAAATTAATTAATTAACCCTAATTCTGTGACGAAATATCAATTAATTAACCCTAATTTTGTAACAACAAGCAGTTTTGATTTAAAGTTTGTCAAATGTTCGATAGGATAATATTTACAGAGTTAGAAAAATGGCTTACCAAATCAAATCGTAAGCCATTAGTTATACGAGGTGCTAGACAGGTAGGTAAGACGACCGTTGTTGGGCAATTTTCAAAAAAATTTAAGCAGTATATCTATCTAAATCTGGAGCTTGCTGCTGACAGAAAGCCTTTTGAAGAATTCACAACGATCGAACTACTTGTGCAATCTTTGTTTTTTATTAAAAATCAATCACTTACCCGAAGAAACAATACACTTTTGTTTATCGATGAAATACAGGAAGTGCCTGAGGCCTTAAACATTCTACGTTATTTTTATGAAGACCAACCAGGGATTGCGGTAATAGCTGCGGGCAGTATGCTCGAAACTTTATTTGATAAAAACATTAGCTTTCCGGTCGGAAGAGTGGAATATATGGTTTTAAGACCTGCTTCTTTTCCAGAATTTTTGAGTGCTATGGATGAGCGGGAAGCTATAAATTATTTACAACAGGTACCCGCACCAACCTTTACACATGATAAACTTATGCAGCTATTTCATACTTATGCACTTATAGGGGGAATGCCAGAAGTTATTGCAGCGTATAGTATAAACAAAGATCTACTGGAATTGTCAGCAATCTTCGATTCGTTGATTACGGCATATATGGACGATGTTGAGAAATATGCCAGCACAAATGCACAGGCATTACATATAGGTCATGCTATAAGGGCATCATTTGGACAGGCCGGTCAGCGTATTAAGTTTGAAGGTTTCGGAAATTCGCCCTACCGGTCTAGGGATATGGGAGAAGCATTCAAGAACGTTGGAAAAGGCCCTGTTAATTGAGCTCATTTACCCGTCAAGTGATGTAAAACTGCCTTTGCTGCCAGACTATCGGAAATCTCCAAGGCTTCAGGTGCTGGATACTGGAATGCTTAATTATTTTGCTGGTATACAGACAGAGATTTTAGGAACTGATGATTTAAATAAAGTTTATCAAGGAACCTTAATTGAGCACTTGGTTGGTCAGGAGTTGTTAGCCACACAGTTTAAATCCTTAAGTGCACTCCATTTTTGGGTACGGGAGAAGAATACTTCAAGTGCAGAGGTGGACTACGTTGTACCTTTTGAAGGGCAACTAATTCCGGTAGAAGTGAAATCAGGAGCTGAAGGTAAATTAAAATCTTTGCATATGTTTATGGATCTGTGCCCACATAATATGGCCATCCGATTTTATGCAGGCTCGCTGCACATTACTGATGCCGTTACCCCCGGCGGAAAGAAATACAAACTATTGAATCTCCCTTATTACCTGGTATCTCAAATCGAGAATTACCTAACCTGGTTCAAAACACAAATCTAGATTAGCAGTTTACACGAATTTTCTCAAAAGAATTAAAATAAATTAGTCCATAGCATTTATTATCAAATCTTAGGATCATAGCTGTATATTCGAAAAGTAGTACAGAAAGATTATAATCGAATCCTACGTAAATGGAAAATTTGACTCAAGAACAAATTAATTTGTATAAGTCCCTATTTAAGGGAAGAGAAGATGTTTTCGCATTGCGATGGGAAAAAGAAAAGAAAATCGGATACTCACCAGCTTATTCGTATGACCCATATCTGTATAAAATTCACAAAATGAAAGGTGGAGGTTTTCAGAACTATACAGAAAAAACACATCAAGCGCTAGACAATATCCAGATCGCGAATCATCTAAATGGAAAACAATTTGTTGGAATTTATCCTCTTTTACAAAACAACACATCGTGGTTTATAGCTGCAGATTTTGATGAAAAAAATTGGATAAACGATTGTCGCTTATTTATAATTGAATGCAAAAAAAATAAAATCCCTTGTTACCTTGAGAGATCAAGGTCTGGCAATGGCGGGCATGTATGGATTTTTTTTAACAAGCCTTTCCCTGCTTACAAAGCCCGGAAGATTCTGTTAAAACTTCTTGAAAGCAGTAATGTAGTGTCAATTTTCGATAAAAATGCGAGTTTCGACAGGATGTTTCCAAATCAGGACGACCTTTCTGGAAAAGGGATTGGTAATCTCATCGCCCTACCACTTAATCAAACAATTAGTAGCCAAGGAAATAATTGTTTCATAGATCCCGATACCCTACAAAAATATGATGACCAATGGGGCTTTCTAAAAAAGATAGAGCGTATCGACATACAATATTTAAATGATATATACACATCGCTTTTCAATGAAGCGGCTAATGAAAATGCGTCCCCTACAAAATTGACAATCAGCCTTTCTAATGATGTTAAAATCAGTAGAGAAGGCCTGACACCAGCCTTGACAGAGTTTCTAAGGGAATCATTAAATTTTCCGAATAGAGAATTTATCATTAGAAAAAATAGCGGTAAGAGCACATTTTAATTCATTAATTCGGTTCCACTCAAAGGCCTTTTTTGCCATAGGATATTTTTCTAATGGCCACGGGTACCAGTTTCTATTCTTAGCGTAACTCTTATTAAATATTTTTCTGTATAGTCCTTTCCTTATACCTAATAAAATTATTCGCTCTCTATCTTGTGGTATACCAAAATTTAAAGCATTTAACAATTTCTCGTCAACAGCGTAGCCGTTCATTTCCAGTTGTTGAATTAACTCAAGAAAAAACTCTCTATGTTTTTGAGTCCTAATCAATCCTTTTACATTCTCGAATATGAAAAAGGAAGGTTTTAACTGGCAAATATGATCTATGTAAGTCTTAGAAAGTTTTCCTCTTTCTCCATCTTTACCTTTGTTTTTTCCACCAACAGAAAAATCTGGACAAGGAGGGCCACCTATAATTCCCCATACATCGTTCTGCATCTTATCTACTACATTCCGCTTTAACGATGAAATATCTAATTCGCTAATAGAATCGTTAGAGGATATTTTCATCTCCTTAGACAAAGCAGAAGTCATTCCTGAACTGTACATTTTAGAAATTTCATTAGAAATTTCATTAGACCAAACCGAACTAAATCCTTCTTGTTCAAAGCCGAGGTCTAAGAAACCACCACCTGAAAAATATGATAAAATCGGAATATTCTTAATCACTATTGCTTTTTCTTCAATTTTATTTGGCATTGGCCTCTTTTAATCTTTAAAAATCTCATCCACATTAAACATTTGTTTTTTTAGCAAGCCTCCTATAACCACTGACTTGTTTTGGAGTCGATTCAGAAGACTTTCACCTTATTTTATTTAACTCCCTACATGATCATTGTTAACTATATGGAATATAAATTTTACCTACTTACAGCATCTATCTCTTGTCACAAATATATTTATATATATCCTAAATCATCTTTATTGCCGGGTTATTTGCGATACAATTATAATCATCCGGTATATAATTAGAAACTGTTATAACAGCTTGTATTAGTTCGCCCTGTTTTTAGCCCCAAAAACAAAAAAAGCCATCAATCACATTGGACTGATGACTTTTTTGTAGCCCCGAGCAGAATTTAGAATTCAATTATTGTCTAAGAAAGTATCTTTTTGAACCCAAATCAAACGCAATCCAATCATATTTGCTCTAACAAACCTACCCTAAAATCTACCCCAGTTTCTTGAAGATTAAACGATGGGTATTAACTTGTAGTGGATGTCAGAAGATTCGAACTTCCATTTCCCACAATCATCCTGCTTAACAAGATGGCTATGGACGTCTTAACCAATAGACCTAACACCCAATTTATACAAACTTACAAATATCTTCTGAATAAGTATCAGAATCATTTTCCTTTATCCATCCGTAATCTGTACTAAGAATGTTTTCAACACCTTTTAAAACCCTAGCGATGTTATCTTTATGCTTCCTCAAAGCAACAAACCTGGGGTCTCTAACTATATTTTGTGGTTCAGGGTAGAATAGACTGCTCAACCTTAAAGCTAACTCTTTTGTTATCTGTGTGAATAAAAAATAATCTTCAAAATCGAGTTCAGTTAGAATCTTTGGACCATTTTTTACTTTGTATTTAGCTAAGACTTCAGGAGTAAAGTGTTCTACAGCTTTTTCCCACTTTTTTTTAAGATCTCCTATATTGACAGTTTTTCTATGTGCAAAGTAAACTCTAAGTTCATGATAATATTCAAATGTATCTATTAAGTGAGGGTTAATCGTATCTGCGTTATTTATTCTGTTCTTATCTTTTATAAAGGTAATCACCTGCTCTAATTTGGTTTTTCCAGAAGCGAATGTAAATTTATTTGTATCTGGAAAATCATTATGTTCGATTTGCATGTTATAGAAAAATGTCTCAGCAAGGTGATATACTGTAGCTATCTGGCTCAATATGAGCTGATTATTGTTTTTGTCGTCATAAGACACCATTATTCCATATTTATAGCATTTTTCCTTTATAAATAATTTTGGGTCAATCACTTGTTCCATTTGCGAAAAAAAATCTCTCATAGCAATAGTCGTAATCTCTACAATATAGTCATTACGCCCAAGTTCAATTAGAAGATCTGAATAAGCCTTATACTTAAATATCATTGGTTAATGTTTTTGAAAATTTCAGAACTTCATTTGCCCTATCCATATCTAACAAGAAATTATCTTTAGGATCAAATTTCTCCATTAAAGCACTAAACCCTGAAGCAGCATCAAACTTTTTAATGAAACCTGAAATTATTTGTTCAATTTCATCATTATTAACTGGTAAAATTACTCCAAAAATATGGCTTAGATACTTTGTTTTTAATTGAAAGAATGGAAAAATACACCTAATTCCTTCTTCTTTGACAAATGGAATTGTCTTAGTTAATTCTGGATCAAAATTGCCTAAAAACCAAAAATTCAACGGGTAAATTTCTTCGCTAGGGTAGAGCAACTGTGTTTCTAATCCTATCATATGCCTCATCAAATAAAAAAAAGGTATCCAAACTGCTCAAAAAGCAAAAGGTAGCCAGTTTTTAATAATGCGATCTGTAACCTTCTATCATCAACCTGAGAGGGCATAAAATCGAGATCAATAATATCATCCTTGTGTACATTTGCGATGTATTCAGCAAGTATCTTTGGGTTATTATTTTTCTCTTCATGACGGACAATCATTTCCCCATCGCTATCAACTGTTAAAGTCCCATTAACCTGTAACGCTCCTTTTCTAGCCTTGATTTTCGCTTTCGAATTACGAAAAAATTTAGTCTGGTCAAGCTCTTTAATTCGATTTGCTAAGTGTGCATCAATTTCTATGTTTATAAGTATTATTACACTTTTTACACGTTAAAATATGAGCTTTCCCTCCCAATGATTTTGGTGGGGCATCTTCTAGTGTCAAGTGCAAGTCCAGTTCGACATTTAAATGTTCCTCAGTAAATTCTACAAGACATATTGGGCATAAATATGGACGATCATTAGTAGTCTTAATGTTATCTAGTAGACCTGCTTCTCTTAGTCTTAACAGATTTTCTGAATATAAATCAAAAATTATTCTTCTCTTTCTTCAGACATCTTTAAATTCGTTATCAACTTCCCATATGTCTTTTACAATACTATAAAGCAATTTGCTTCGATAGTCGAGTGAATCATTGTCAAATTGGTCAATCGGCTTGAATTCTAAGCCCGTCCTTTCTTTAAAATGATTATTGAAATTTGTAAAACGTGAATTCGTCTTATGATAAAAGTTATCGATCAAAGTTCTACACTATACAAGCCCATTATTATAGGTTTTTCTCTTCCCATTGAAATATTGTTCATTATTAGATATAATATTATCCATATTAAACAAAAGTAAAAGCCGCGCCTAATTTGTTCCTTCTTAATTTCGAATTCTTCCTCACTATTGAAGTATTTTTTATTTTGTTCGTTTCTTGAAATAATGTGTTCAATGTGGTATCCTGTTTTGTGCCCTGTTTTGGTTGAAATATAGTGGACAGTATTTTCCATTTCCTTGCCTAGATTATCACATATATATTTTTCGATTCTGGCAAAAAAGTACCTTAATGGTCTTCGGTCAATATCTTCATATCCACGTAAGGCAAATTTGTCGTATTCTAAAACAGAATTCACCTCGCTTACATTTCTTGAGTACTTGATAACTTCAGGTTAACAGATTATTAAATATACTTCTAAAATTATTAGGATCTTCATTTTGCAAAAGCTTGTTAAGGTTATACTGATGTTCTGTATAATCACTACTACTATAAATTCCATTTAGCCTCAACAAAATATAAAGACGATCTATTTTCCATTGAGATTGTCTCAATTTTTTGTTGTTCAGACTTATCATCGACCAAACAGGCCGCCATAATATTTTGATATTGCCCTGAGAGGTCATTTATATCATAGTTATAGCTTAAATATATAAATTCATTCCTTTTTATCTTTGCATATAGGGCTGAATAGTAGACAAGATCCTTCTCAATAAAATCTTTAATATTTCTTAAATGATTGTTATCCTTTTTCCTGAAACCTAGACTATCAGCAATATCGTTATCCGCAAATATATATCGATGATATTCATTGTTAATAGACTTTTCTATGTCAGCATTTTTTTTAAAAATAAATTTCCCTTTGAGATAGTCGATAAAAAATGCATCTTCAATACCTTTTAATTGATTTAGTGATTGCTCCCATAACTCACTATACTTTTCTGTATCATCTTTATCCAATGCTCCGATTAGTTTTCCTTTCAAAATTTCAAAAGGATTTAGCGCTACCCCTCTATCATTTATTACTTCGAAGACCATTGGAGTATCATCCTTTTCAATTTTTAGTTCAACCAAAACAAGTCGTTCTAAAAAATACATAATAAAAGCTTGAAGTTTATCAAGAGATAGCTTTTTACTATCCAAATACTTATCCACATCCCGAAATCTTTCCAAAATATTTTCCTCGGTAGTGTACTCAAATAAACCTTTATAATCTGATTTTGGCGATGCAATTATATGCTGCATTACCTTACCTCTTTTATCATTGTCAATCCAAAAAATATTACCTTTATATTTGTCCTTTCCAAGGATACAATCCTTTAATGTGTCCAAAAGATTCTCAAACTTGTCTTTATTGTCATTTGCTAAGTGGTAAAGCTTTGTAGCTATGAGACCAAGAGTCGTCAGCCGTTGTTGACCATCTACAATGTATTCCTTCCCATTAATTGTATTTGTAATATAGATATTAAGGTAATACCAATTATATTTGGCAATTACTTCTGGGGTTATATCTTTCCCTTGATGTCCTCGTAGGCTAGTTCAAAAGAATAAAGATATCATCAAGTAAAATTGTGATCGTTTCTTTATCCCACACATACTCACGCTGATAAAAATCGATATAATATGGTCTTTGCTTCAAACATTTTTCTACTGTTTGATTATTTGGTTGTATATTCATTAGCGTTATAATTCGATACATTTTAGCAGGCTAGCAAAAACTAGTGGCAGCTATTAGATAAATTGAAATTTTTCTGAAATTACATTATCAATTTCAATTCATCAAATTAATCTGAATAATGCTTATGTCAAGATTCCGTTAAATGAATTGGCATGATGTTTTTCGAAATTTCAAACATTTCTATTCAACTATTTTAGCTTGGGTAAGCTTGGTTATACTTATAAGTCATTGATAACCTGATAAATCAAAAGTGATTAACTACTTAGAGTAAATATTTTTTAGAATATCTATATTTAAAAATTAATCAAACCTAAATTATTGATCTCAACCATGACCTCTCAAGAAGCAAAAGACACTGAAAAAAGAATAATCAAGTATTTAAAGGAAAATAAAATTTCTAAGGTATTAGATTTACGACTCGAAGGAATTTTTGATGATGGTGGAATAACAGCCAACGTTTGGAAACGTCAAGACGAACAAAGGGGCTTGGTGGGTAGTAGAGGGCTTAAGAGTTCCAATGAATCTTTATCCGCAGGATGCATTTTATTTCACTGCGGACGAAGCTTATTCGTTTCATGTTGGCATTATTCAACGTATGGAGATTGAGCAAAAAAATGATGATGACGTACTATCGCAATTACCCTTAGACCTTGAGGAGGTTCATTCAATTAGAAGAAAACTGACACTTGCATCTGACCGCTTACATATTGGCATGGAATCCGAAGAAATGCAAGCCATCGGTTTAATTTGTCGAGAGAGTCTTTTGGCTTTGGCTCAAGAACTCACAAAACGAAACACCAAAATCGTTGAAGACGAACAGTTAAAGAAAGGAGACTTCAAAGGTATCGCTAAATTATTCATCGATGAATATGCGCCTGGTGCAAACAATGCAACTCTACGTAGTCACGCTAGAAAAATGAGTGACATGGCTTGGAGCTATGCCTCTGAAATTGTGCATTCCTCTTATAAAAATTTCCCTGATGTTAAAATCTGTATTATATTAGCCGCTTCAACAGTATCTATCTTTGAGAATCTATTCATGAAATATCTTGGCTTTGATCTTGAACCACGATGCCCAAATTGTGGAAGCAGGACTCTTGAAATTTATTCTAGAAAAAATGATAACAAGCTTATTGAACATTGTACAAAATGTGACTTTGATAATCTAGTTGATATTGAAACTATTGGCGGACGCCCTTTAAACAATTAATCCCTCGAAATTTAAGTGATTTAATTTTGTCTATCTATTTACCTGACTTTAGAGCGGTTATTCCTTCTAAAGCAATAAAAAATGGCAAATTTCGAATTAATCTATTCGGCAGGGACTAACCCTTTCCGATTTGCTGCTGAATATCTTAGCTTGTCAACATTCGAATTCCTCTCCAAACTTTTTTAAACGTATCGGGAAATGCAAATCTCAAAAGTATTAATGATAAAATCCCTAGTACAATCTTTTGAAAAAAAGAGTATTCTTCATTAGGCTTTGATGTTATTATCGTTTTCTGCAGTTCCCAAAAGATAATAGTCTTATTGTGTGTCTTGTTCAAGACATAATCCTCAATCTCAGAAATAGTTTCAATGGGACAATGTTTCATATCGATTTCCACGGACTTGTATTGACCATCTATAAAGAAATTATTTTTAGAATCAGTCGACTTATGAGTGTGAAATATCTCAATGAAGATTTGCTGATTATCTGGAAGTACAGCCGAAATGTCTGGAATTATATTTTGAAATAGTTGCTCTGCAATCGCACTATGATATATGATCTTACCATATCGAGGTAATACAATAGACTTGTTTTCAATCAGAATTTGCTTTGCAAGCTTGTGTAGTGCTGATTCAACTCCACCTTTGCAGTTGGTGTCAGTTGAGTGGTGCCTAAAATGTTTTTGCCTTTTTTTACCTTGAATTGCTTCAAGAATTCCACCACACTCTTGACAAACACAATTACAAGCTAATCCATTTAAAGCATTATCTATATGTATTATTTTAGCACTTGGTTGATGAATTGCAAGCGTCATTGATTCTGATAAAAGCATATTGTGAAGATACAATATTTTTGATTGATGGAATACTATGATATATGTGAGGAGGTTATGTAATATATCTCAATATCTTGCTAAGTTTTGATCTACTTTGCTTTTGGGGAATAGTTCGTAAAGCATTAATTAAAAAACCATTTGCCGAAACAAGATTTGAACCATCTATATTCGTTCTGAAATTTACTTCTAAGATGATAAAGAATTAATAATAACTCAAAAGAATGCTTTTTTAACCCAACTTATTCAGAACAACTCGCCCCTTTCTTAGCCCCATTGAACAAAAAAGCCAGCAGTTATACGTAACTACTGGCAAAAGGGGTGGTCCCGACGAGAATCGAACTCATATCTAAAGTTTAGGTAGTTTCTATTCTATCCGTGTCTCAAGGCACTTTTTTAGCTGCTCTATCTTTACTCTAAAAGCTTGGTTGTCGGTTTCGTTGTCTTCAACAGCCTACGAGTTATATAATGTGTAACCTATTAATAAATCGGTTAATTGTTACTAAGTTAAAATTTTCTAAGCTACATCATACCATCATCAGCAAAGCTATAGTAGCTGTTTTCGCTTAAAATGATGTGATCCCAGACATTAATATCAAGCAATTTGCCACATTCTACCAATCGTTTCGTTAATTTGATGTCTGCCTCACTTGGTTTAACTGATCCACTAGGATGGTTATGTGTGAGTATTATTCCAGACGCATTACCTTTTAAAGCGACAGCAAACACTACCTTTGGATCAACATAAGTACCACTGACACCACCCATTGATATATCAACAATCCCCAACACATGGTTACTTCGGTTAAGGAGTATTACTTTAAACTCTTCAAGGAATGCAATCCTGCCCATATCCCATCGTTGTTTTAAAAGGCAATACGTTTGTTGAGACGAGCTTATCTTTGGGCGTTCACTGATGTTGTAATCTGGCTTGTAGCTTACCTGAACTTCAGCTACTTTAAATTGTTCTTGTACCATAGTTTTATCTATTTAAATATGGCACTTGTACCAAGCTTTCAACTCAACTAAATCAAGAAGCAACGGATATAAATAGCCTGTGTAGTGGCTGCATGAGCGTTTATGCCGGAATTTCTTGAAATGTGTTGAGGGGAGAAGCTTAAATTTGTGTGTTATTGTATAGATACTCCCTTTGTCAAATATCCATCTAATTACTGCCTGCTATACCTACTAATCTCGGCAAACTCTAAAGGTTCACCATCTCTGGCGTATTCAAGATATGCAAGAGGTTTTTCTCTTACGATATCCTTGAATGCCTGACCTATTTCTGTGAGACTCCACCTCGTATTCAATTTAATTAATTCTGAATTGCCTCTGGAATGCGTATCACTAGAAGTATTTTTAACCACAGTTGAACTCTTCAATAATCCCAAGGATGAAAGTTCAGCCTTAAGATATTCAGGTAAATCATTTACTGAAGTAGTGGCCAAACGAGCTATATCAGTTATATACATTCTATCAATGACAAATGCCAATCGCTTGTATAATGAGAATGCTATGTTTTCTCTAGCTAAGTACCTCGCCGCTTGTCCCAAAAGTCTTGCTTTCTCAATATCATCAAAGCGTTCGATAGCAACTAAAGATACCTTACCAAACTTTTGACTATACTCCGAATCGTCTTGAATTTTATCTATCATCTTCTGTCTGCTTGCACTTGGTTCCTTACCGACTTCTCTTAAAAACTCGATTACCTTCTCCATAAACAGAAAATCCCGAATTGCTAGCGTTGCTTTGACTCCTTTAGTGAAGTAAGATACTATTGGTATACCATCTCCCATATCAAGGAACTTTTCGATTGAATAATCAGCAGCCCCACCTATAATATCAACAAGGTTATCTTTAGCTGTTGATGCTTCAAGGCTGTTTTCAATATTTGTTATTTCTGTCATATAAGTGGTGGGATTGAATATCTATTGCTCATATTCGTTATTCATCTTCAGAGTTAAGATAATCATCATTTGGATCTAAAAGATTATTCTCTATTAAGCCTATGCTCATCATGTACTGAAGCAAACGATGGACCATCCTCTGTAAGATAGCTACCATCTTCATAAGTGATTCCATCAACTGGGCGAACCCATATAGTTGCATCGAAGTACTCTTTAAACATTTCAATAGTTGCTCTCAGCTAATCCCTGGCCTTTCAAAGAAACAGGAACATACATACGGGCTAGTAGATACCTGTTAGATATATAGTCTTCTTCTTGATCATTCTGAATGAAAACAAAATCCTCATCATCTCCTATTTGTTCACCATCTTCCCAATAGGTTATGGCTTCGTAATCGTCTATTCTAATTGTTATGTGTCTACCGTCAGCTATTTGGTAGATTCTTTCATTTTCATTGTCTTTAAGTAATATTGCTCTCGGCATCGTTTGTTTGGATTAATAAGTAATAGTTAATGATTATACTGTTTCTCATTGATATGATCAGTGTCTTCTTGGTGCTGATCTAGTGTGTGGCTAACGTATGTTTCCATCTTTACGAGTATAACCTTTTACATTGCACAGTTCCCACTTACGAACAAGTAGATTTAGTTGTTGATCTCTTAGCTTGCAGATGGTGGATAAGTTGGATATGGGTTTACCTAGTGCTATAACCTACGATTCATCTCCCTTCTACTCTATAAGTCGTCATTTGCTTTGGCTCTTATGATATTACCATTGATTTTATCTAAGTATGTTAACTTAACAATGCAACTCGTTACACTATTATGCTCAATTGAAAGTTCTATATCGCCATTATCAGTTCTCCAAATGGAATAATACTTACACTTGTCAAACTTAACTTGATACATTTTACGATCAGAGCTAACAGATAGTGAACCATATCTACCATAATCGCCAACAAATGAATTTTTAAGAAAGGTGACTTGATTTCCTTCCTCTATAAGAGACATTATTCTATCTTCTAACCCCATTCAGTTACTATTTTTATCTATATAGTTCTTTATGCTCTTTGCAATGATTCTCTACAATGGCAATCCATTTGTCATACCAATACCAAGCATTTTCTACTTGTACTCCATAACCCTTTCCTTCGGCCTTAGCATTTAACGATTTCCAAAGTTGGGTATGTTGGTGTACACCGAACTTAATATAACCCTTTGCTTGCATCGCTTTCCATATTTGAGTTGGCAAATGTTTTTTCATTTCACGGTCTTTGATAACAACATATTCTTTGTTAATATGTTGTGCCTCTGGGGAGTCCGCTTTAAGAAACTCAATCACTTTATCTGCCTGTCCCTTTTTATTCACTATCTTAGGTACATAGAGAACTCTATATGCAAATCTACTATCATTAAATTCTTGCTCAGTCAAAGCTTCATCAAAGGCATTGATGTAAGCAGAAATATTTTGAGGTAGATCAGTGAATTGTCTAAGTTGAGCGGCATGTTCATCTTTGATAGATGAGAATTGTAGGGAAAATGAAAGATGTTTATCTATACCATATTTTGGATCAAACAGTGCTTTTATACAATCATTGTAATTTAGACAGCAAGCTTGGAATCTGGCACTCAGGTATTCATCAATCTTATTGGTCATCTGATGCTCGATCTCGTGCCTTAGTCCAATAAGGAATTTTAAATTAGAAGCTACAATTGACTCAATTGGTGATTCTGCACAGTCTAGACAACGCTCAAGCTCGAAAAACTTGTAAGCTTTACGCTTAGTTCGATCATACCACTTCCTACCATTCTTTATAGTATGGTATCGGTACTCGATATGTTTTGATCTGTAGTAAGCGTGAAGGAGATAGGTCCACGCGATGGTTGACAAAACGATATAAGTTTCCGATTTGAAATGAATATTAGGATTGTTGAAAATTTGGACAGCACTTAACATTGCTTCTCTAGACTTCACCAGTAGTTCTTCTTTTACCGACCATGTTTTTCTAATGGCCATGATCATTGGTATTTAGTAAAAAAAATGGGATTCTATCACTTGTTATGAGTGCGTCTGCAAAGAATAAAAGAATTAATCGATTCATAGAGAGTTTAAACTGATAATTTAGAATAACAAAGGTAGAAGAATAAGCAAGGCACACAAAAGTGAATTGTAGTAATTAATCTTCAAGAAAGTACAACGTTAATAGCTAACGGAAACACGTAGGTTAATTTGCTTATCATACGCATTCCAAAGCTATATTAAATAGATAAGATTTCTAATAACTCGTAATCTATCTTCTCATTATGAGTTTTAAATATGGTTTTATTAATCAATAAGTGCACCTTACATGATTCATTGATTAGGGACTTATATGCAATGAGCTGCTCTTCACTAACTTCAGAACTAATGCCACCTGAATATTTAATACCTAGCTCATCCTGAAACTCGAATCTACCTGAATCCAGTAATAGACCGCGTAGTGTTCCTTGGAGAAAAGCTTCATTTTCCTGAATCTCAGCAGAAGCTACTCGCTCGTATGCCTCTTTAACTTGTCCGCTTGTTATCTCTATGCCTACATCGCCACTTTCCATTTTTAGCATAGAGTCCTCTGATGCGATTTCATGTAAGAATTTTTTAAGATTTACTAAGTTTCGAACTGGCACATTTGAAATTGTTTTTTCGAATATGTCATCAGTAGATGATGCACTAGATACCAAGCTAATGACATCTTTTATTGCGTTCGCCACATCGGTTTCTGCAAAAAGATCGGTTCCTTCGAGTTGACTTAGTTCCACTCCAAAAGAACCGGTTGGTAGTGCCGTCAGGTAGAGTTCAGTGCTTTGTTTACTTTTTGCTTGTCCTCTTTTACCGACATTTCCAAACCTTAGAAATGCAAATTGCGTTTTAACCATCTCTTGGAATGGTGAAATCGTTTTAGATATAAACGTCGATTTGATTCCAAGAGAGCCAACGACCGCTCGACCACTGAAAAGCAGTTGTATTCGTGATTCTGATTTATTCTCAGGTATTTGCTCTAACTCGCTTCTTAAGTTATTTAGTCTTTCTTCAAGTCCTACAGACATTAAAGGGTGTCCCGCAACAATTCCTAACAGTTTTTCAGTCTCAACTATCTGTGCCTTTACGTTTTGTATTTTTCTATATAGGCTCATATCAGATTGAGTTTAAATAGTCAAGTGCTTGTTGATCTTCCAAAGGTGTATTCAGCTCAACTCTAAGCATCCCTTTCCATACACCTAATCGGTTATGACTGAACAATTGTAGCCAGTACCTTGTTTGCTCAATTAGCACTAAAGGGTGGGTACTGTAAACAACAGGATAATGATCTAACTTGTAATTTGCCTTAGAAGAAATTGAAGAGACAAACTCTCTAAAGTTAACTAGTATGTCATTAGTTTGATCATCTGTTAAGTTACCAACAAATGTCACAAGATCCAAATCATTTGGCGGTCTTCCTTGACTTGTCTCTACATTCTCAGTAAAGCTTCCGTCTATCCACTGAAATCCATGAACAATGCCATAATCATTCATCCTTATTCTAAAAGAGATAAGTCCTTTCAGAATGGTAACTCTTTCAGGTGATGTTGCAAAATGCTGACAAAGCTCTAAAGTAGTACAAGAGTATGGAGATAGGTCATTTTGTTCTGTGGGATTACCTAAATGCGGAGGTAAAACATAGTTATGATCGAAATTTGGTATAGGCATAGATTGAGAGCATACTATAACCTCAAGTAAGTATTAACATATCGCTTAGCTTGAGAAGCTTATCAAATGTAATAAGTTTTCGATAGACCTACAATACCTATTCATCAGTATTTAGCGGCAGTAAAAACTTACAGTAGTAATTTATTTCTTCAAATTGGAAACCGAGTTAACAACATTGTTAATGTTCATCTTATACTCTGCACAACTTGGCTTAAACACGGGGAATAAAAAAGAAATTGTGCGTATGTGGTGTATTTACAACATACTGGGGAACCAATATCTGATGTTAAAAGGAGATAAGAGATGATAATGGTTATTAATCAAAGGGATAAGATATCATTTATGATGCACCGCATGGTATAAAAAAGCCACATATTTCTATATGGCTTAATCGGCATTTGCGGTTGCCTAAAAAATATTCCCAGTGCACTACCTCATAGTCATGTGGTCGACTACTTGTTTCAATAAGGCCAAGCGCATATCAACTGCCTGTTTGGCTTTTAGAATGACAATTACAAACATAACTGGTCGTTGCACATTTTTATTTTGAAGGGGTTAATAAACTAGATATGATAGGAAAATGTGCAGCCTACTGTTAGACGTCATTGTCACTGTTCAATGGCAACTAGCGATTACCTTTAGCTCTATTATGTGACTTACAAAGCATTTGGCAATTATTTATCGCAGTACCACCGCCTTTACTCCATGCAGCAACATGATCTGCATCCATCTCATTCAACTTCCAGATTTTGGTTTTGTTTACATCATGCCCAATAGCGCAGTATGGGCAGTTCGAAGTTCGATTCGTTTCTGCTTCCTTAGTCTGCTTGCTATAAACGTCCCGCTTAGTAGCTTCATCAAAAACTCTGACATCAAGTAGTTTGGTATCGGTACAACCACCAAGGATATATTCATATACGCCTCGACGGTTTTTTATATAGTAATCAGAATATAGCTCTTGCACTTTATTGGAGACAGCGTTTGGGTCGTATGGCTGGTCATGATATGTTTCATATAATCTGCCCCATTCCAGACCTTTCATCTCGTTCTCAACACTGTTAAAAACCCCAGAGACCCAATCTATCACACTATTGAAATAGGTTTTAAGTTCTGATATATTTGAGTCGTAACGATGCCGGCTCATATATTCTCCTACAGTCCCTTTACTAACCCAATTCAAAGCACACTGTAAGAAGTCTTGACGCAAAGCGCTTCCAGATACGTATGCGCTCCATTTCTGTATATTAGCATTTTGAGAATTGCTAAATTCAGCTTTCGCAATTGTTACAAAAGGGCCTGAATACACGGCATTGAGTAATTCTTGATCGTTCAGAGGGACACCTGCTATATTAATAGTCTTGAACCATTCTTTGATTTCACTCTCTTCGCCTTCGCATTCATATATCAGAAGTTTGCTATTCAGTATTTTAGACTGCTTATCACTTGCTATGCCACTGAAATACTGTTCCATTCCATTCTCATCTTTGATGGCGAATTTATTTGTTACGAAACGTCCGAAACTGGTAATCCTTTGTTGGCCATCTAAAACTTCAAGCTTGTCAGCTCCAACCTTATTTAAGTAAATTAACCCTATAGGATATCCTTTTAATAGTGACTCTATAACTGCAACGTCCCTTTTGCCATCAGCATATATATAGTTTCTTTGATACTCTGGTTGGATTGTGAGTTTACCAGAAAGACCAAATAGGCCTTTACCCTCTAGCTCATTATAGACGAAGCCTTTACATACGTCCTCAATAGTAAGTTTGGTGATGAGTGTTGTTTCCATTACTTAGATTTCTTATGCTGTATTAAAATTCTTGCGTAGACAATTGCAAGGGGTCCATCAGCATTGTCCGCAGTGTAATAAATATCAGATGGGGTTTGCTTTAGGCGCAATGTAGCTCGGGTATTGGCCTTGCTTCCATTGCCAATTGTTCCATTTGGATTATTTTGTTTTGGGTTTTTGTATTTCTTAGATGGTCGACATTCAAATTCGTCTCTTCCTGATGTTAAGCCTACAATCTCAAATTGCTCTGGGCTGTATTTATCAAGAAAGCTTATCGGAACACCCATTACACCCTCGTAATCCTGAGGGATAAACTTAACTGTAGGAACCTCAATTGCATCGTAATTATCGTATTGCTCAAACGGCTTTTTAGATCCAAACTTTATGATGTCCTGCTCATTCATAAGTTGGAGTGGCTGATGTCGACGACCGTGATCAATATTCGTAAACCAACATGAATTACCAAGTCTAGTATAATCGCCTACATATCCAAGCTTGGCAGCTTTCTGCCTATCCTTTTCTCCAACTTCAGTATCTTTTGGAACAGCGAAAACCATATCACTTCCATTACCTGTTGCTCCCAACCACACCTTGTTTTCTTTAATAAGTGTAAAAACTTCTTTGTATGTAATTGCATTCATACTACCAATGATTACAAATTGCTTGTCTGCCTCTTTAAGCCAAGCTAAAAATTCTCGGAACAAAGAGAATGGTGGATTTGTAATAACGAAGTCGGCTTGGTCCCTAAGCTTTTTAATCTCATCACTTTTGAAATCCCCATTGCCCTCCAAATATTGCCACTCCAAATCATTTACATCAATCTTCCCATCGCCAGATTTATCGCGTTCCAATGTGAAGATCTTGCCGTTCTTAATAGTCTTGTCCTCGTCAAATTGAGGATCGTTGAGTTCAAAAAGTGTAGGTTGATATTTGCTTTTGTACTTTTTGCTGTCTTGGGCATAACTTGTACTTACCAATCGCTTCAGACCAAGCCTCTCGAAATTCTGCGCAAAGAATTTGGTAAAGTTACTCCACTCAGGGTCATCACAGGGTAGCAGCACTGACTTTCCACGGAACACATCAGGGCTATAATCTAAATAAGCGTTAATCTCTTTCTCTATATCATGGTATTGTGTATAAAATTCGTCGTTCTTCGCATTTTTCGCATTTGTGAGATTACTATTAGCCATATTTTAACCTGAAGAGCATTTAAAAGGCACCTTTGTATATTTAACCGCTGAAAATAGCAATAATCCTTCACATAATACAATTAACCTCGCTCACCGCCTGCGAACTGAGAAAATGTGTGAGAACTGGTAGCTGCAAAGCAGCGAGGTTCGATCTATGTTTTAACACAAGCGTGAACGCAGCATTTTCGATTACGCAGGTGAGCTGAAAAGTGGAATGCGTGTGGACTTATCCAGGATAAAGCGAAGCAAATCCTAGATAAGTACAGAGAAAGCATTCATGAGGTGACTGCTTTGCCAAAATTAAAACCATGACACAAACGAAGTGACTGGCGTGTGTTTTAAGTGGCATTAACCTCACCGAATGCCTATCTACCTACCTTAAAGCAGTGTCCCAACCGAAGCATTACAGACTCGAAAGTGAACGCAGTACCTTATAAAGCAAGCACTACAAATGTCATCTTCCACAGAATCAATGACTAGACTGAGCCTTTCCTCGCTTAAGCCACTCCTTTTGAGGAAAGGCTAAGTTTAGGAACGTCGAGACATAGATGTGATAAGCTCATCATAAATCCAAAATAGTATAGAAGTGCCTGCCCAATAACCAAATAAAATAAATAGGAATGACAGTGAATTTAGGGGGTATATGTTGTTCAAACATAAGAGCCACCAAAACCCATAGCCAGCAATCATTACATATGAAATAATTCTATTTAGCTCTAGGTATCTTTTTAATTTCCGGTTTATAAACGAGTCGGGATATTGTAAAGCCTGAGAAGTTGAAAGTTTGTTCAATCTGTGAATTATGAAGAGTACGAAACAAACTCCAAGCATATATACTGTGTAATCAATCTTATCGGCCAACATTGATTCCTCTACAATTTGATCTAATTTGTGTGGCTCACCGCCAAAATCTCCGGGTTTCAGGTATGCATCATAATATTTCTTATCATACTTTAAATAGGTTTCAGATGCATTGTTTGCTTCACCGTAAAAAGGTGGAGTATTCGTATCTAACAACGCTATATATGGCTGCCAATTGAGTATTAAAAATCCGACGCATGCCACAATGACAAGTATTATTAAGTCAGTATTGTTTCTGGAGCGCATTTGCATTGTTTGAATTTCAAGTATAATAAAAAAAGAGCCATAGTTGCTATGACCCTTTCATAAGATGGGGGGGACATGATATACATTCTTAATGATTACTATGTCCATCTTTTAATGAATTTCTGCCATGCGCTTTCTCTACTATTTAGGGTTTTTATATTTTCAGCTAATTTATCTATCTTAGATTTGGCAATAGCGACTGCCTCTTCAACCGAAGCTTGCTTTCCATCTTCAAGTTTAAGTCGTAGTGACAAATCAAATGAATCATGATTCTGATTACTTAATATCAAGCCCCGAATCTGCCTAAGCTCGTTTAGTAACTTGATAGCTTTCTCTCTTTTGAGCATACCACTATTAATCTTATTATCAAGTTGGAGCATATAAACAGTTAAACGCTCCCATAGAGTTATTATTCTTCGGTTATAGTCCATTAATATTGCTCTTTAAATTGTTACAATGTTGTATTTAAGAAGTGGTTTGTAAGATATTTTGTCATTATGTAGTTGAGCATAGCCATACGTCTACCTAAATTTTCTTTCTTACTGGGATTTCCTGTTGCTTTAGAGCCATTGTCAGCTAATCCCAAATCTCTATTCGATGCTTGTCCCTCATACTTCATATTAACTAGCTTATTATAGTATAAATCCCAAGTGAAGGCATTTGAGCAGGACATAGCTTTAAATATACTATAAGTTCCTAACCAAAGCTCAAAGTCTTTGTCTTTTACTGAACGCTCTGATTTCATTTGCTCAAAGGCTTTACCGAACGTGTCATTTAGGAGCTGTTCACTTGCCTGATAGCTTGTTCCATTGATTTTAAATTCATATCTGCATTGACCATATGAAAAGCCCACTAATAAGGAGGCGAATAATGTTAAGATAGTTGTTTTCATGATGTTTTAGTTATCAGTTGCCCATAAAATCAAAAACACAATTAACCAGTACAGACCGAATGCTACAGCCAGTAGTACGAATGGATTATCAGTAGGCGTTATGTTCTCTATTAGATCATCAAATCCATGAAGTAGCCAAATATAGACTTGTGATAAAAGGTAACCAAGCCAAATGAAGCGTTTGGTTTTTTTGCTCTGCTGAGCATAGTTGGAGATTGCAGACATCTAGATTGTTTTTATCCAGTAGTCCGAGCTGGTGGTTAATGCAAAAAGCGCAGGACTGAGCTATGTCTGCGTCTAAGAGGTTCGGCAAAAACCTGACAACAACAAACAAGTCAGCCTACGCTTTTTCAGCATAGGCGTGAACTTATCTGCTCTTGTTGTCTTTGTTATTTTGCCGATTCCTTAGACAAGAACTGATAGCTTACGCTAATATTTTAATATGTTAATTCTACTGTATTCCTTTAAATCGTTGGTTCATCCTCCGTTTTTAGTTCAACCGTAAAGATAATAAGGAGAAATGAATGTAGGTGCATTCCTGCACCCATATTTTTTATTTATGCTGCTTCTTTCTCTACCGTGGCAATGGAGACGTAACCAGTTTCACCCTCTACAACTCTGCGATAATAAAAATTATGAAGTTGCTCAGCAGGTGTATAGTTTACTCTAAGCGAATATTCAATGCCGCCAGTATTGTCGTTCGATTGGGTTAATTGATAGCACTCTCTAAGTAGATTGTTGGTTAATGCACTTCCAAATTTCTGTAATGCTTCTTCTCCAAGATCTACAAATATGTAGCAACGGCCATCCTTCGGGCTCATAGATAATGTAATGTTCCAGTGGTAACAGATAAATTCTTTTACCAGATTGGTGTTCTGCTCATTCTTGGTATGATCCATTAAAGCATACGTTCTGAACTTGGCAACATCAAATCGCTTCAGAAGCTCTTTAGCTGCATCAACCATTAAGGTGTATGCTTTTTCTACTTGCTGGTTTACTTGTTGCACATCAGTTGTAATGGCAACGTACTGTGTCTTAGATTGTGCTTTCGCTTTGGTTTGTGTTTTCATTGTTTTAAGAATTAAAAGTGATTAAATGGAAAAGGCACCCTGTCAAGAGTGTCTGTAGATTGTTAGAATAGCTTAGTTTGAAGTGTCTGTTTTAAAAGGTACTGCGTTTGTTTAGGCAGTTACACCGGAACATATTCAAGGATGTGAATCCTTTCTTTTGGTTGGTAAGCAAGTACACCTTGGTAAAACTTCGGAAAGTCTTGATGCCTCTTTATTTCAAATGCCCACATTGGGCTATGCACCCTTTTAAACCATTCACGTATTTCAGCCTCAAATGGGCAGTTGTGGAACTGGTAAAATACCTCGTACTTTTCGAGGTAGCTACATCGCACATGGTAGTAAAAATAAGGTGTGATAAAGGTGTGTAAACCCTCTGGATCATATGGATCAATCTTGCCATTGATTTCTGCCACTGTTCTATCACTTGCATTTGGTAAAGTTGAGTACATCTTTTTAAAGCGTTTAAGTAGGTCATGGTACATATATTCTACTCCCTCGTTAATGGATTTTTCTCGTGGGAATGCTCGTCGCGCCAGTTTGTGATTCTTTAATGCTGGCAGTTGTGGTTCATTTTGCTGTTCGTTTTTTGAGTCAGCTGCTTCAAATAGCTTCATATTCTTGTATGTCAGGTTGAAAATCGTGGTTCATCTGTGTATGAAATCAAAGCCTGTATGTAGCTATAGCTAGGCTTAAATCTTTTGATCTCTCGTCGGAACCATGAGGGGGGCTTGTATTGGAACTACCTTGGCTCTCATACCACAGATCGAAAATCAATTTTCAAAGCACTATTCCTATAGGTATTATTTGAAAAATCCTACCTTATAAACCCAAGCATTTTAAAGCTGAAGACAGTAGTCACTCTGAAAAGGTAACACAATAAAATGCCCCACAAGGTATTAATCTGGTGGGGCAAATGGTATTTTAGGCGCGTTGCTATAGTTCAAATTTTGCAAGCTGATATCTAATTTCAGCCACTGTTTCAAAATTGGCTAGAGCATCCTTTTGTAATTGAGAAACTTCTGACTCCAAGTGCCTTTGGGTTTGATCTATCTCATCACTTCTAAGTTTCAAGGCTTGTATATCTTCATCAGATAAATCCAATTTAAGTAGCTCAGAAATATGATTCAATTCATTCTTCAGTTCAGACAACTTGGGTTCAATAATTGAACATTTTTCAATAGTAGCTACTAACTGATTTTGAACTTCTAAGAGTTCATTTACTAGGGTTTCATAATCATTATTCATGTGTTATTCGTATTACCATTAAGTAGGTGACGATTACACTCAAGTTTTTTAAAAAGAAACGTCCACCTATTTAATGTTGTGATAAAATTTTGATTGCGGAATCTAATACCGCATGTAGGTGGATCTAGAAAGTCGGTAGGAGAAAAATGAGGAATCGAAATATGAAAACCTCCTACCGACTTGTTGATACAAAGATACGAAAAAGCATGCACTTTCAAGAATATTTCAGATGCCAAAACCTATTTTAAGAACCTGATAAACAGGGTTTTGTAATGATTTTTTAGTGTTCTAGAATTGATTGTTATCCTCTGATTTGATATAGCTTATAAAAGGCAGGATGCCTGACAATATAATCGACAGGCAAACTTCTATTAAGAATATAAAGTGCTATTAAAATAGGCGTTAACAAGAACTCCTTACCTTTTAAAAAAGGCAAGTGTTTAGTGTCTGAGAATAGCCTTGTTGTGCGAATGAGATTACATATGGATGATGTAGGGGGCATCATTTACTTGCCTTGGCTTAAATTTATATTTTTGTTTTTATCAAATAGTTTAGTAATAGTACGTCACAGGTAGCTTTTGTTTTGAGCAGGTTACCTCAGGCATACTGTAACTATAACAGTATATTCATTCCCCTTAGTTCCAGTACGTGTCAGGTAACTTTTTACTTCTTTAAGTGCCTCGATTTTCGTATCTTTATGTGTCGATTGGCAATTCAATCAAGTATAAGATGAACCTCCATCAATGCCCTTTATCTAGGTGCAAGATCAGTATAGTCAAATGATAATGAACAATGAATTATGTATCAGGCCAGTTTGTGGCCTTACCAAGGATAACCAACCTTAACACCCTAAAACTTAAATACACAGATATACTTACTTATACAGCATTGAGATCATTTGATGGTGATGAAGGCTGTTTTCCCTCTTATGAATCCATTTCAGCTAGAGCAAACTGTTCAAGAGATTTCATCGTGGCCTCAGTAAAACGTCTTGAAAGATCAGGACTGATTATGGTCAAAAGAACTAGAAAGCGTATTGTAAGAGATCGCTTACCTGTTAACGAATATAGGTTTAAACACTTCGATCTATTTGATCCCATCCCTTATGACATATTCGAAGCTACACTTACGTTGCACGATAAAGCAATGCTTTTGAGCTTGCGCCAGTTTTTTTATGATGTCAAGATCAGACCATTATATACCCTAGCTAGAATTGCCAAAGAATTGAAACTGTCCACTAAAGTCGTTCAGCAAAGGTTCAGATCACTGATCGAACTCGGTTACATAGTCAAGTTAAAAGTGCCACGCAGAAATCTGCGCTTCAGTTACAAGTATGAGTTGAGCAGCCAAGTTAACTGGATTTGGGATCGAAGCAAGCTTAATCTAACGAATGGCCTCGGTTTATTGTTGAGAGTAAGCTAAAGAGGCTTGCACATTTTCTTAACATCGGGGTTAATAAAACCAGTATTCAAATTAAATGTGCAAGCCATGTTAAACTATTCAGTTGACGTCAACGATGGTTTTTCACGTGTCGAGTTCAAACTCAATGGATTAAGCTTTCGTTCCAATATCTTATACATTCTGACTGATGTCTTCTTGACTCCCTTTGTATCGACAAATACCTCTGTAGAGAGAGAATCTTCCTCGAGTTGTTTAAGCTCTTTCTTTTTTAGAGCTACGTGGCCTGTGAATAGGTGGATACAAAAGTAGGTTTCGATGTCAGTAGCCTTGGCAGTTTTCTTTATGTTGAAATCATCATAGACCTTTTGGATCTTAAGTTTAACTTCTGATATTGGGTAGCTGATGCCTACTTTAAACAATTTGATAATAGCATCTATCAATCCGTGATGGTTGAGCCCGTTCTCTATATCATACATTAGTAGTGCCCTTTCGATTGCAGACTTTTTATGTCGTAGTTCTTGTATTTTTGCCATACCTAAGATCTCTTCAGCTCTAATAATTAAGGGAAACCTACTTTTCAGATCATTCCTAATGTTTGCTCTTTGTTGCTCATCACTTACAAATTGGTTTTGGATTATTTCAGCACAGCACCACTTAATGTTGGCACTGCTATAACGGCTCATAGTTTTGGACATCGCCACAAAATCTTCAGACAGATAAACCTTTTGCTCTTCAATTACATTAAAAAGCTCTGAGAACTCATATGCTAGTGGTAATGCAATGGGGTGGCCATAACACTCATTCAGTTTCCAGCCATAAAAATAGTTGTCAACTTTGAAGGGATCTAGTTCCTGTCTTGTGTTTATAAGGTTGGCGTATGGACGAAGCCTTTGCTTTGATTCTTCGTAAATCCTGGCTACAGATTCGCTGACCACAGTCTCTTGAAGATCATTCAAAGCTTTGTAGCCCATGTAAGAATAGCCTATATCTGATTGTGCATTCTCCCCAAGTCTAACTACGGATTTATGATGGTTGTTAACTATATGCGTGGCTGTTCGGTATCGATCTTTCACCTCGATAGTGCCATAGGGCTGTCTGAACCTGCCAAGAATTTGATAAACATCAGTGTTAGGATCCACAATGCTCCATTCGGCATATAATGGATCTGATAAGATTACTATATCGGGCATTTGCTCGAACCCATCGATGTCAAGACCATTGTAAAAGCTGCTTGTAAGGAAGTTAAATTTCGCAAGATGAGCGCTATCAATCTTTGAGAAGGAATTGAATCCATCTTTCAAGCTGAAGTCTTTGACTCCGTCTTCTGAGCAATAGATATGGGCTTTCGATTTTAGTTCATTCTTGGTGATGAGTGTTTCGATACCATTCAAGGAATTGAAGAACACAAATAACATTTCACCATCGTACTGATCTACATAATCTTTGAATGCAGCTCCCAAGTTGTTGATGCAGAGTAAGGTGATATCCTTTTTAACATCCCTCTCATGATTCACTTTAATCATTTTGAAGCCTTGCTCAGCTAGCTTTGGATGTGATGGTTTAAAAGGTGTAGCAGATATCATGGCTTTGTTCTTGAACTGAAAGAAATGGTCTGTGAAGCTTGAAATATTTACCCTGTATTTTACATCTGTAGTTATTTTGTGAGACTCATCGCATAAGAGAAAGATTTCTTGGTAAGGGTCAATGCCGGATTGTTTTAAAGCTGTTATAATCTTACCAAGTCCCTCAGGGGTTGAAAGAAACTTTAGATGCTTAATGCCTCGTGCATCGATGTACTTTTTTAACTTTTCTACGCTAATCGCCTCTGTAACATCCTGAGTGTAGTCTTCCTTTAAATGTTTTAGATGTTTGCTTGCTATCTGGCTTTTATGGGGTAGGAGGATAATGCTATGTCGTTTACATTTTATTTCTGCCCATGTAGCCCCCCAACCGGTAATCACTTTGTTGATTATTACATTTGATGGTATTGGATTTAACCTAGGCTCGTCTGAAAAGGTTTTAGCGCCTGTATTGATGTATTCTTGGTAATCTTGGAATGGATGTATCATCTATAGTATGTATTAAATGGTTGCTATGGTTATTTGTTGTGTTCTAGATTCTGTGCCTGAAGCGTAAAGATCCATTGGTTTGTGGCATCATACTCTTCCAATTCATTGTCCTCTTGCCGAAGTATTGCTTGCATAACTTCATCATTCATATCGAGTTGTGCATGAATAGCATTAATCAATTCTATGTCTTCATCAGTACTGTTCGCAATTGCTGCTGACAGTTCGTTATCATGCTCATTATCATCATTGAAACTACCTGTAGGAAATGACATTGCATTATTGAGCAAATCCCATTCAACATAAAAAACTCTTTCTTCTTTGATAGCCACTACATTTGCTTTCATAATGTGGATAACGCTTTTCAGAAGGTAACCTGTTAGCTTATGTTTCGGGCCTATTGCATGGATGCCTTCAAGAGATTTGAGTTGGATGGTCACATGAAAATCTAAGTCGAAATCTTCCGATTCGTTGTGTTTCCAAAGACATCTTGCAATCTTGCAGTTTACGCCAGCGATAACTTGCACGGAAATATTCATTATTAGATAGAAACCTTGTCGTGGTGCAAGGTTGGACATGTTAACAGGCTTCAATAAGTCGTACTGATGCTGTTTCTGTCTGATTTGAAATTGTCTATTATTCATCTTTGCTTGTGTTAAATTCAATGTTGTTATTGAATTACAATACAAAGGTGCGGCTACTAGCCTAGGCAAAAGGCAATACTATTATACTGAAATCAATCTGTTTTATTGCCTTGATAAACAGATACTTGCTTGTTGTTCTGAAAAAGTGCGTAGATGTAGTCTTTAGGTTCTGAATCAAAATCATCAATGGTGATATAGTCAAGCATTTGAAGTATATCAAAGAAGAAGTTTGCTTGCTTGTCAGAAAGTTTTGCGTTGGTTGGTAATGTTAAATGTGTCTGGTTTACAAGGTAGCCTTGTAAATACAAGCACAATTCAACATATAGTGGGCGGAGTTTAAATTTAGGGTTCTGTAACTTTAACTTGCTTGCAGCCGTGAGTTTATCCAATGAAATATGTTGGTCGTCTTCAAAGCCATCAAACAGCTTGTAGATTTGCGATCCAAACAAGCTCAATGGAAATTCCTGCTTTTCTAGCTTATCTACTATGCTTTGAATCATCCACTCTGCAATTTCACTGTTATTTATATTTAGTGTCGGGCTTAATGATGGTTTTATCGCAAGTTGTACTTTTTCATGTTGCTTAAGATTTTTAAAGCCAAGCAAAAATATTGCTACCTCTTTAAGTTTCTTTTCTTCGTTGTATTGGTGCCAGAATGTAGTATGCCTTTCTCCGATTTCTTCGTTCTTGCGTAAGATCAGGTATAAGAGTTCTTTGTAGTGGTCTTTAAGACCGTAACGTTCTGATATCGAAGCTAAATGAAGCTGAAGTCGTTCAAAGCTAGTATTGTCAAGATATTCAAGATTTACCACAACTCCACCATCAGATTCAACGGTAGTTATTTGCTCCTCTGTTAAATTTACGAAGTAGTCACTAAGTTTTCTGAAGTTGGGTAACAGGGTAGTCGTAAACATGATTATATTAGCGGAGCCAGATTTAACTCCGCTAAGTTATTGAACTATGGATAAGTTCCAAGGTAGTACATGAATTTTTACATTCTATCCAACACCTGTTTTAGGATCTGAGCATGTTCATCATTGCTCTTTCGTAAATAGCGCAGAAAAGCAGCCTCTGTTTTATGCGTAGTAATAGCCATGATAGTGTTATTTGGGACTAGCCCATAGAGATTTGTAGCAAATGACCTTCTAGCTGTATGTGTGCTAACCAGTTGCCACTTTTGAACTTTGCTTACTCTTTTCTTGCCATTTACAAAATCGACTTTTATTTCTGAGGACTGTATTTTAGCCATGTTGCAGATAACCTTTAGTTGTCTATTCATATACTGGTTAGCGTAACCATTTGGTATGTTGTTATCATATTTTAATAGTATATCGCTAACGATTGAATTAATCGGAATAACAGCCTGAGAGCTGGTTTTACTTGTCTTCATCCTTATAAAACCATCAGAGATATTATCTGCGCTTAAACGATTAAAGTCACTGAATCTTAAGCCTGTCCATGCGCCAACTAAAAACAAATCGCGAACGCGATCTAGTTCGACGTGATTAGAAAGGTCTAGCTTCTGTATTAATGCTAATTCATCCCTATTTAAGTAAATGGTTTCTGATAAATAGGATGGCTTCCTAAAATCTTGATGTTTATAAAAGGTAGACGTATGCAAACCATCATCCTCGGCTTTTCTTAGCCAAGTTTTAATTACTTTAATATGCTTTCCAATCGTACTCGGGTTATAATTCTTAGTTGAGTTACACCATTCCGTAAAGCTTTGGTACCATTCCAAATTGATGTCTTTAAAGTCAAAACTACCTTTGGCTTTCGCAAATACCTTTAATAGCCTAAGAGTAGTGACATAGGTCTTTAGTGTATTTGGACTAGTGGCACTTGTTTCGTTATTCTTAATTAGCTGCTTCTTTGGAGCGTATATCATACTGAACCATTCAATGAACTCGAAGAAGTTTTGCTTTTTTGCATCAATTGCCCTTGAAAACCGTAAATCAAGTATTGCCTTTAGTTCTTTTGGTTCTGGAAACCGTTGCTGATTGTTTTTCTGATAGCGTTCTATTTCTTCATATACACCTTGAGTGATGAAACGCAGATTTCCATTCAAAAGTTCTGAACTTGTAGAGTCCTTCGACCTTTTTGCTTTCTGCGAGAGGTTGTCCCACATACTGGGATGAATTCGTTTGCCACTTGAGTAAACTAGCTTTTGACCATTGTATCTAATGACCACATTAATTGGTGTTTCTTTTGCTGCGTTAGGCTCTCGTAAGTTTAATTTAATCTCTGCCATATCAATGAGTTAAGCAACCATGACAACGGAAAATCGGTTGTCGTTTTGGTTGTCGGAAACACACTATATAAGAAGATCAGTAAAAACAAAAACGGCCTTCCTGTTGCAGAAAAGCCGTTTAGTGCGGAGATTTACCTCTCCAAGTGGTCCCGACGAGAATCGAACTCATATCTAAAGTTTAGGAAACTTCTATTCTATCCGTTGAACTACGGGACCGTTTTATTTTTACTCCGGCAAATATAGCAAAAGTTTTGTCGCAAGAGAATTCATTTTAAACAACTCTACAGAAAGAAAATCAATAAAAAGCCTTATCAAAAGCCATATTCAGCAATAAACAATATACTTTAAGTTATGGTTAAAAAACTGTACTACTCACCATAATAATCTTCAAAATAGCTTGATCTTTGTTTTAACAAAATGATTTAGAATATGAAATTAGCAAACAATAAAATACTTATAACCGGAGGCGCCAGTGGTATAGGCTTCGGACTAGCGGAAAGATTTATACAGGAAAATAATACAGTAATTATTTGCGGAAGGCGTGAGTCGGCATTGGAAGAAGCTGCCAAAAAATTACCCTCAGTAATTACTAAGGTTTGTGATTTAAGCACTGAAGCCAACCGAAATGAACTTTATAACTGGATTGCCGAAAATCATAACGACTTAAATGTATTGGTAAATAATGCTGGCATTCAGAACTGGATGGATATTAACGATAATGATTTTTATCAAAAAGCTGAAGATGAAATTACCACTAATATTTTAGCTCCGCTCCATTTAACAAAACTTTTTACAGGTTTGGATTCATTGGATACAATTATTAATGTAACTTCTGGACTGGCTTTTGTACCGCTATCGGCAGTTCCCGTTTATTGTGGCACAAAAGCATTTTTGCGCTCATTTACACTCTCTTTACGGCATAGCCTCAAAAATTCAAAAATTGAAGTTATCGAAATGATCCCGCCAGCTTTGGATACCGATTTAGGTGGTAAAGGCATCCATAATGTACATCCTGCTGTTAGTGATTTTGTAGAATCAGTTTTTGAACAGATGAAGGAAGGTAAAACAGAATTAACATTTGGAACAAGCGGCGATCGTGCAAAAGCAAACAATGAGGTAATTGCTGATTATTTCAACCGTATGAACCCTTAATTAAAATGGAGTCGTAATTTTAACAAAAAAAAGCCATCTGATTTGCATCAAATGGCTTTTTTGTTAAACTAAGTACTACCTGATTACACTACCTTCCTGGAATTTTTCTGCAGGCGCAACAAAAGTCAGTTTTCCTTCCGAATTTTCAGCCATTAAGATCATTCCTTGAGATAAAATCCCCTTGATTTCTCTTGGTGCCAGGTTTACAATCATGCTTACCTGTTTACCTATAATATCTTCAGGTTTATAGTATTCAGCAATGCCAGAAACTACTGTTCTTTCATCAATACCCGTATTTACCGTAAGTTTTAATAGTTTCTTGGTTTTTTCAACTTTTTCAGCTGCAATTATTGTGGCTACACGGATATCCATCGCAGAAAAATCGTCAAACTGTATGTTCTCTTTTGCCGGAACAGCAACTACATTACTGGCTGCATTACTTGCCTTGCTTTGATTAAGTTTTTCAATTTGATAGTCGATCTCTGCATCTTCAATTTTATCGAACAGGAGCACAGCTTCACCAATTTGATGACCACGTTTTAACAAGTTAACACCACCTGCATTTTCCCAGTCATGGCCACCGTTTATCAACATTTTCATTAATTTTTCAGCTGTGAAAGGCAGAAAAGGTTCAATTAGAATCTGAATATTGGCTGCAATTTGTAGCGCAAGATGCAAAATCGTTCTAACCCGGTCTTCGTCAGTTTTAATCAATTTCCAAGGCTCAGTTTCTGCCAGGTACTTATTTCCCAAACGGGCAACATTCATCACTTCGGATAAAGCTTCTCTGAAACGGTAATTTTCAATCGATGCTGAAATTTTTGCAGGATAGCCAGCCAATTCATCAATAACTACCTGGTCTACATCGGTTATCTGCATACAGGTTGGTACCGTCCCTCCAAAATATTTATGCGTAAGCACCACTACACGGTTTACAAAATTTCCCAATATTGCAACAAGCTCATTGTTATTTCTTGCTTGAAAATCTTTCCATGTAAAATCATTATCCTTCGTTTCAGGGGCGGTTGCAGTTAATACATAACGCAGTACATCCTGTTTTCCTTCAAATTCTCTCAAATATTCATTCAGCCAAACTGCCCAGTTTTTAGACGTCGAGATTTTTTGTCCCTCTAGGTTTAAAAACTCATTTGCAGGTACATTATCCGCTAAAGTATATTCGCCATGAGCCATTAACATCGCCGGGAAAATAATACAGTGGAAAACAATATTATCTTTACCGATAAAATGTACCAATTTGGTTTCGTCGCTTTTCCAGTACTCTTCCCAACCGCATTTATCACTCTCATAGCTGCTGATGTAGTATTCCTCAGCCTTCGGGTTCCATACATCTAGCTTGGCGTAATTACAAAGCTCTTTTGTAGCAGAAATATAGCCAATAGGGGCATCAAACCATACATAAAGTACTTTTCCTTCTGCATCGCGCAATGGAACACGTACGCCCCAATCTAAATCACGCGTCATCGCCCTTGGCTGCAAACCTGCATTTAACCAGCTCTGACATTGCCCATAAACATTCGGCCGCCATTCTTTATGACTTTCGATATAAGTTCTTAACCTATCTTCATATTTATCAAGCGGTAAGAACCAGTTTTTAGTTTCTTTTAAAATTGGCTTATCGCCAGATAATGTAGATTTAGGATTGATTAAATCAGTAGCATTTAAAGTTGAACCGCAATTTTCGCACTGATCGCCATAAGCATTTTCATTGCCACATTTTGGGCAGGTACCGGTAATATAACGATCGGCTAAAAATTGCTTTGCTGTAGCATCATAATACTGCTCAGTAATTTCTTCGGTAAAAACACCTTTATCGTACAAAGTTTCGAAAAAATCAGCAGCTGTTTGATGGTGCGTTTGTGAAGATGTACGGTGATAAATATCAAAAGAAACACCAAACTCTTTAAAAGAATCACCAATAATTTTATGGTATTTATCTACCACCTCCTGAGGCGTAATTCCTTCTCTTTTGGCCTTTAAAGTAATGGGCACACCGTTCTCGTCAGATCCACAGATGAATTTCACATCACGTTTATTCGACCTCAGGTAACGCGCATAAATATCTGCAGGAATGTAAACACCGGCAAGGTGTCCAATATGAACCGGTCCCGTTGGTATACGGAAGTGCTGCAGTTACGGTATATCTTTTTATTTTACTATTATCCAAAACAATTTTTATTAATTTGGCAAAGATAAGTGTTTTGAAGATGATTAAGCAGCCCCCATATTTAAAAAAAGGAGATAAGATTGCCCTGGTTTGTCCGGCAAAGAAATTACCCAAACCTATAAACCATGCTATTGAAATATTAAAAAGCTGGGAACTTGAGGTCGTTATTGGCGATAGTGTATACGCCAGCCACCACCAGTTTGCCGGAAATGATGATTTAAGAACCAGGGATATTCAAAGATTTCTGGATGATCCATCTATAAAAGCGATAATTTCCGGTCGGGGAGGTTATGGGGCCATCCGCATAATTGACGGATTAAATTTTACCGAATTCGACAAACACCCAAAATGGTTTGTAGGCTTTAGTGATATAACAGTTATCCTTTCGCATCTTATTGCACAATGCAATACACAATGCCTGCACAGCTCAAATGCCTTATACATTTGATGAATCAACCGATGAAGCATTAATTTCTTTACAGAAAGCTTTATTTGGGCAGAAACAGACTTATGAATTTGAAAGTACATTTAAAAACAGGGCAGGAGAGGTAAACGGAATTTTAATTGGAGGCAATTTAACTTTACTGGCCATGTTACAAGGTTCGGTTTCAGAAATGGACTTTAAAGATAAAATTTTATTTATTGAGGATGTTGGAGAGCACGAATATAGTATCGACCGCATGTTACGCATGTTAAAGCGGGCAGGTAAACTCAGCCGTTTAAAAGGACTGATTGTGGGCGCATTTAATGAAATTGAAGAAGAAAAAATTTCTTTTGGTCAAACCGCTGATGAGGTAATTTGGGAAATTGTAAAGGAATACGATTATCCTGTTTGCTTTAATTTCCCCACAGGACATATTAACAACAATCTTTGCATGACATTAGGTGCAGAGGTAAACTTAAAAGTAGAAACAAATAACGTTCAATTTAAATATTTATAAGATGGCAATTTTAGACAATTTAGGAAAATACCGTAATACCGGATTGTTAATATTACGTATTGGCTTAGGGGTAATGTTTATTATCCATGGTTTCCCAAAACTTGCTGGCGGCACTGATGGCTGGACCGGACTTGGCGGTAGTATGAAAGTAATCGGCATAAACTTCTTGCCAATATTTTGGGGCTTTATGGCGGCGGCAACTGAAACCTTTGGTGGTTTTCTTTTAATCGTAGGCTTGTTCTTTCGTCCGGCTTTAATCTTATTGATTTTTACTATGATTATCGCATCATTGGTACATTTTGGAAAAGGCGATGGATTAGCGGGTGCTAGCCATGCGATTGAACTGGCTATTGTATTTTTCGGATTGATCTTTATAGGCCCTGGAAAATATAGTGTGGATAAGAAGTAAACAAACATGAAAAAAAAGCCGGGCCAGGAAAATTTCCTGGCCCGGCTTTTTAGTTTTTATCTTAGTAAGAAGGATTCTGTTGTCCTGCCAATACTGGGTTGGCTTGTGTTTCTACAGTTGGAATAGGCCATATAAACCTGAAACTTGTTGCTGCGCCATCATAAGGAATTGCAGCAATGGATCTTGCTCCTGTGTAACCAGCTGCTGCATTGTATGCAGAGAAAGCAACAGTTGAACTCGTTTTTGCAGGAATTCCGTTCGGACCATATAAATTTTCTTTCGCAAGGCGATGAATATCCATCCAACGTTTACCCTCACCCAAAAATTCTATTCTACGTTCATTAATGATTGCCTGTATCAAACTTGCATCTGTTAAAAAGTTCGCAGCTGTATATCTATCAGCCAACGCAACAGATCTGTTTCTAACTGCGTTTAATAAGGCTAACGCCTGAACTGCATTGCCTGATCTTGCATATGCTTCAGAAACATTTAATAAAACCTCTGCATACCTGATAATAGGGTTGGCATCAGTCCATGTTGCCGGGTCTTTATATTTTGCGCTAAAATAATATTTAGCTGCTACTCCGGTTGCTGCATCTGTAGTAGTTAATAAAGATCTACGTAAATCAGTCGCTTTCCAAGACGGATCATTCCAGATAATTGGAGAAATTACAGCAAGTGCTCTACCAGGTGCTTTAGAATACATCGTACTTAGCGATCCGTTTGTACCAGCGTTACGTATTGTTGAATTTTCTATTGAAAAAATAGATTCAGTATTTCCATAGTTGGCACCAACACTAGCAAAAGGTCCATCAGGTGTTGCAGTTAAAGCATATCCGCCAATGGCTGCCGGGGCCGTAAAACTGGTACCCAAAGCTGATGTTCCTAATTTGGCACCTTCAGTAATTACGCCTGCATAATCGCCCATATGTAATTTTACGCGGGTTTTAAGTGCAATAGCAGCACCTTTTGTACCTCTGGTAATTTTTAAAGAGGCACTTGTTTGCGTAGGAAGATTGGTCTCAGCAAAATCAAGATCCGATAAAATTAAATCGTAACCTTGTTTAACTGTACTTCTGCCCTCATTTTTATACTGATCTACTAATTCGGGAGTATTAATACCAACTGTTCTCAACACTACACCTTGATGTGCTGCACCTGCAGTATGGTTGTACGGACGCGCAAAGTGAATTAATAATTCATGATAGCTTAATGCCCTTAAAAAACGGCATTCTGCCTCACCAGCCGTAGCCACATCTGCAGTTATTGTACCCGCACCAGCAGCTTCTTTCAGCTTTGTAATTACAATATTTGCACGATTGATTGTAGCATATAAGCTAGTCCACATTGCAGTATTGTTTGCTGTTGTTGCATCATAACTATTTTCATAAGTAACAAGAAAGAATGACGGAATAGCCATCATGTCTTCCCCTCGCATATCACCTTGAATGGTATTTGCTGCTCCAAACGGATAGCCACGATTGTTACCATCTGTATATGGACTGGATTGAAGCTGCACTATAAACTCCTGAGATGGCTAAAGCTGCACGCTGAGGGTTTGAATAGGCATCATCTTCTGCAAATGTATTATCAGGTACAATATCTGTATATTTTTTGCAGGATCCTGCGAATAACATCAAGCCCAATAAGGGAAGTACCCAGGCTTTTTTATTGTTAAAATATCTATTTTTCATCTTTAAATCTTTATTCAGTTAAAATCTTACGTTAGCTCCAAATGTAAACGTACGTTGTTGTGGGTTACCATTAAAATCGGTACCGTAACCAGTTGTTGCAGATCCAAGGGTATTGGTTTCTGGATCAAGTCCTTTATAACCTGTAAGTACAAATAAATTTTGTGCAGATGCATACAATCTGATTCCGCTAACCTTTAATTTACTAACAATATTTGCCGGAACTTTATAACCCAACGCTACGTTATCCAAGCGCAAAAATTTACCATCTTCAAGAAAACGAGTGGTTACATCACCATCTCTATTAATAAATGTAGATCTACCAAACCACTGTCTTGGTGTTACACCATCTCCCGGATTGGCAGCACTTTGCCATCTTCCTAAAATTTCAGTACCATTATTAACGAAGTTTTGGTTTAACTGATCAACACGTGTTCTGTTAAAGATTTTATTACCGCCTTGAAACCTAAAAAATACATTTAGATCAAAGTTTTTGTAGGTTAAAGTATTGTTAAACCCACCAAACCATTTTGGCAATGAACTGCCTAAAACTTTTTTATCTGTAGTTGCCGATAATGTTGCATTGGCACCCGTTGCTGATGGATTGGCCGGATCGTAAACGTTATAGGTTTGGTTGGTAACATTTCCCTGAATTATCTGACCATTACCTTTTACATATAAAGGATTACCATTTGTCGGATTAACACCTGCGTACTCATAGCCATAAAATGCATTTAACGATTCGCCAACACGGTTAATGTTATAAGTAGTAATTTGATCCTGTGCTTCTCTTAAAGATTCGATTATATTTTTTTAGAGTCGTTAAACTTAAATTCACATTATAAGTAAAATCTGCATTTTTTACCACATCGCCACCAATCGATAATTCAAAACCGGAGTTGAGAATATTTCCAATATTTTGTGTGATAGTATTAGTAGGTACACCTAAAGATGGTGCTGTTGGTGCGCTTTGAACCAATTTATCTGTATTTTGTCTGAAATAATCAGCAGAAACGTTTATCCGACCAGCAAACAAACCCAGTTCTAAACCAAAATCGAATTTCTTTTGTGATTCCCATTGCAAATTATAGTTACCGATATTACTGAAACCGATACCTGGTTGAGCACCATAAACTGCCGCACTATATTGACCCAGGTATTTAAAATTCCCGATACTCACATTACCAACCTCGGCAAATGAACCACGTAAACGGAGATCAGATACAAAACTTAAACCTGTTGAATTTTTAAAGAAGGGTTCTTCAGAAATACGATATGCAGCAGATATACCTGGAAAATAACCAATACGGTTAGCCTCAGGCAGATTAGAGTTTTTATCTGAACGAATTGATCCGCCAATGTAATATCTGTTTTTGTAATTATAATTAACACGTGCCAGGTAAGATTCTAGAGCTGTTCTTACTAAACTACCGGAAGCAGTTGGTGTAACAAATGTTCCTGTTATAATATTCTGATTCCAATAAATATCTGTTAAGTTAGAAACTGATGCCTGATAGAAAGATGCTCTGTCGTTTTGAAATTCCTGAACCAAGGTTACACTTAAATTATGATCGCCAGCAATTGATTTGTTATAAGACAATACATTCTGAAGATCCAGTCTGATGCTCGGACTATAAGCCTGAGACATACTGCCATTACTACTTACCCCATCACCTGCACGTGGATCGGTATAACTGAAATCATCAACATTTTGATTATCAACACCAACTTGTGTTCTAAATTTCAAACCATCAAAAAGATTAACCTCGGCATAAGCTGTTGCTAGTAAACGGTAAGTTTGAGATCTCCTGATATTATTATCCAATACAAAACGTTGATTACCGATGTTATCCGATATTGTAATCAAGTTAGCACCTCTTCCCAATGCGGTTTTATTTGGAGCGATATTATAACCCGTTACGTTTGTTGCATCGTAAACAGGTACGTTAGGCAACATCCTTAACCCTCCAAATATATTTCCTGAAAGTGTATTACTTCCAGTTTGTGGCCCTGTATTATCCTGATAAGTGAAGCCAGAGGTTAAGCCAAAACTAAATACTTTATTTACTTTTTGATCGAAATTGGCCTTAATAGAATATCTTTTTAATGAATTGGAAATAATTACTCCTTCTTGATCGCTATATCCAAGAGAGAAATAATATTTTGCTTTTTCGGTACCGCCAGATGCTGAAACATTATGATTCTGTTGCGTTGCCGTACGGAAAAGGTAATCTTGCCAATCTGTATCTACAAAACCACCATTCCCATCCGAAAGAGGAAATGCCTGCGGCGCATTACCTGCAGCAACCAAACGCTCATTGGCAATCTCAATAAACTGATTCGCATCTAATTGATCATATCGTTTAGAAACTTTACCAACCGCATAGTATCCATCGTACGTAAAATTAGTTTGGCCTGCTTTACCTTTTTTAGTCGTAATTAAAATTACACCACCGGCAGCTCTTGATCCATATATCGCTGTTGAAGCACCATCTTTAAGCACCTCAAATGATTCAATATCAGAAGGATTAATATCTGCTAATGAGTTCGATGAAGTAAAACCACCAACATCATTAGAAAATATTGGCACACCATCAACCACATAAAGCGGCCCTTGGCCAGAAGTAATTGTGTTTGTACCACGTATGCGCACTTGTGCTGGTTGCCCAAGTAAACCATTTGCTGTAATTACCTGTACACCAGGAGCTTTACCCGCAAGAGCTTTATCAAATGATGGGATAGATCTATTTGCAAATTCGTCTGGAGATATACTAGATTGTGATCCTGTTACATCTTTCTACTTACAGATCCATATCCAACAACAACAACATCAGTTAAAGAGCGCGAATCGCTCACCAATACAATATTAACATTGCTAGCATTGCTTAATACTTTTGATTGAGAAATATAGCCAATAAAAGAGAATTCTAGAGTTGATCCTGAATTGGCCTTTAGGGAAAATTTTCCATCTGATCCCGTGGTGGTTCCGCCAGATGTACCTTTAATTTTAACACTTACACCAGGGAGCGGCTTTCCGTCCTCCTGCGCTGTAACTGTTCCAGTGAATGTTCTTTCTTGCGCTATTGCTGAAGTTGCAATAAAAAGCAATATGAACAAACTTTGTAGAAGTTTTTTCATAAAAAATTTAGTTTAGATTTAGTTAATATTGGCCAATATATGATTATTATATTGTAATACAAATTTTACAAAAAATATGCTATCATAATTTTCATTAAACATTAAATAATATAGAAAAGCAGATTTTCTGACAGACTTTTCGAAGTTATGCTCAAATTCAGCAGTTGCCTGTTCTTATGAAATGAATTATGTATTCGATATTTACTGATGAGAGCGTATGGCATTCTGTTACCATTACACTGCGCGGGAAGTTCCTATGTTGTGGTATCGCCAAAATGGTAATAAGCAACACCAAGAACAAACTTAGCAGAAGTTTTTTCATAATAAGTAGTTTTAGTTTCGGTTTACAACCCAATATACGAGAAACGAACTTAACTATCAAAATTACTAAGAAAAATTTTTGTCTAAAATCAAAATAGATAACAAAAAGAACTCAATAATTCAAGAAATTACCATTAGATAAACTAAATAAACAAAAAAGAAAATAATAACAACTATAAATGTGTATTATATATAAAATCAATACAAAAATTTTGCTCTTATAGGACAAGCAGAGCATTATAATTCAAAATTAGCGAGTATTTTACATACATAATACTAATTTGCATTATATTAAAGGGAAGAAAATACTAAGTTTTTGTGAAGCCTGTATAAATACTACAGCGATAACACTCAATAACAGCATTTTTGGAATACGTATTATTTCTTTGGCAAAGATGAATAAAAAGCTAAAAATTTTATCAAATCTGAATCCTTCATTAAATCAAGTTTGTTTTCTTTGATATAATTTCCAACAGATTCCTTTTTATCTAATGCCATTATAATTGACTTGGCTTCTCTTTTAACTTGAGTTATATTATTTAACCGATCTACCAAAAAGTAAAGTGTACTTGATGTGATTTTTTTCGTTAGTGTAGCAGAATTATATTCACGAAATTCAATGATATTTTTAAGGTCTTTTTTTAGGAATTTAATATCTCCATCGTAAATTACCTCAAAAAAGGACTTTTCCGTGGTTCTAGAACTTTGTTTAAATCCATTTTTAAAAACTACAGGAGCTCCCTTACCATTAATCAGAGAGAATTCAGTTATCGGATCTGAAAATGAATAAGCCTCTTCTTTGAAAAAATATATGGGCATATCCTCAACTTCATCATACTTCAAAAGATATTCATCATTTTTTTTACCGGTAACAGTTATAACATACCCTTTAGACCAAGCCTCATTGAAATAAATATTACCAATAACTTCAGCATATTTATTTGAGATAAGTGGTTTTCCTGCAATATCCTGAAGAATTTGCGCATTGGCATTTAAGAAAGAAAAGAAACAAAGAGAAAAAAGTAGGCAGGCCTTTAATTTACTAGTCATTTAGTTTAATTTTTAAAATAAATGGGAGGAAAAAGTTCCTCCCTTTTATTTTATTGTGTAATTGTAAGGGTATAAGTTTTATAGTTTGCACTTGCTACAATAGCACCATTGCCAATTAAATTAAGTACCACAGTTTTTGTTCCTGTAGCAATATTTCCAGGAATAGCCGTAATGGTAATAGTGGCAGAGCTACTATTTGCAGGAATAATTACTTTTCCAGCTGTTCCACTTAAGCTAAAATGAGTGCCAACTGTACCTGTGCTTGTGCTAGCTACCTCATACATGATTTCCGTATCAGCCGTTTGCTGGTGTCCAACCAACTGTATAGTTGCAACTGCCGTTCCGGGGGCTGCAGCTGTGCCTTTTTTAACACTTGCGGTTAAAGGCACAAACTCAACAACATCAGGTCCAGTATAAATATTATCTCTGTTCTTCATACAAGAAACAGAAGATATACTGATTAAAGTTAGTAGTAATAAATATATTTTCGCTTTCATAATTATCTTTTTAGTATCCGAAGTTTTGTGCAATATTAGGATTATTCTGAACTTCCGTTAATGGTATTCTAGCCAATAATCTAAAATCTGTATATGGAATAGTAGAGTTAGGAGTTGAATTTGCTGGCAATGTTGTTGTAGATTTATTAATCGATGAACCTGTTCTCAATAAATCCCAATATCTAAAACCTTCATAAGCCAATTCAATTCTTCTTTCTTTAAGGATTGCATCTAAAGTAACTGGTGTAGAAATTAGGCCTGCCCTTAAGCGAATTTTATCTAAATCTGCTTGGGGTGTAGCGCCGATGGCGGAACTATTTCTAAAATTAGCCTCAGCTCTAGTTAAATACATTTCACTAACTCTTATCAATTTAATGTTATCATATTGAGGCCCTTTTGCTGATGGATATTTTTGATTCCAAAGAATTGCTTCCGAACCCTTAGTAATAGCAAAAAGCATATCCTTACGTACATCGCCTGTTTCATAAGCTGCAACAAGGTTTGCCTGAGGAGCAGCATCACCATAACCAGCCCCAGCAAGAGATGGTGGCAAACCAACACTACTTCTAGTATAAATTGAACTTAAACCATCTGAACCTGCACTTTCTGTAACTTCGAAATTCAATTCAAATATTGATTCAGGAGAACTTGGTGAAGTAAAAATACTTGCATATGCTGCGGATTTTAAAGCTGGTGTAATTGCAGTTGCTGGATCTACAAAAGTACCAACGCCTGAATTGATAGCCGTATTCGCAAAAGTAGCTGCATCTGCCCAATCACCATTAAACAAAGCAACACGCGCCCTTAAAGCATTTGCTGCAGCTAAGCTTACTCTTTTTGGAGCAAATGAATTATCTAATAATCCTATTGCTGTGTTAAGATCTGTTTTAATTTGTGCATAAACCTCTGATACTGTATTTCTGGACGGATATTTGATATCTGCAGGATAATTTTCAACGAAATCAAGTGTAATTGGCACTCCTAAATTCCTGTTCGACACAATTTGTTGCGGATTGTATCCATAACTTTTAACCAAATCAAAATAAGCTAAAGCACGAACAAAATAGGCTTCTCCCTGAAGCTGTTTTTTTCTTAATGGAGTTAAACCAGTCACCAATTCAGAATATTTAATAACCCCATTTGCGCGGTTAATAATACTATAACTCGCGGCCCATAAATCAACAGTAGCAGCGATTGTATTATTAGATTCAGATACGAAGCGATTCGAATTTGTATTTACAATACGCATATTATCTGATAACAGCTCTGGAATAACAATATAGTTCCTTCCATAATAAGTAGTTGCCTGTAACGATTCGTACAAACTATTAACCAATCCTTCAACACCAGCTGCCTCTTTTAAAGCTACTGATGATGAAATAGAATTTTTAGGTTCGGTTTGAAGTGTCTTTTTGCAAGATGACGCTGCAAATAAAGTGACAGCTGTCATAAACATGATATATTTATTTTTCATTATTTTATTATTATAATCCAATATTAATACCAACAGTATAATTTTTAAACTGAGGATATTGACCAAAATCACCACTTGTATTTACAAACTCTGGATCCACACCTTGGTATTTTGTTATTGTCCAAAGGTTAAGACCTTGGGCATAAACTTTAACCGAACGAAGTTTTACTGCGGATAGCCACTCTTTAGGTAAATCATATCCTACACTAATCGTTTTTAAACGGATATAAGATCCGTCCTCATAAAAGCGATCTGATGTTGCGTAAGAAGATGAGTGGTTAATGCCACCAACGTTCAATACTGTTCCTCCGAAGTAAGGTTTTGGTATTCCAGTAAACTGACCAGGGGTTGTCCAGCGGTCTAAATTGGTTGCGTATTGATTTCTATCTACTGTTGAGCCTGCACGTTCAAAGAAGAACTTATCTTGATTTAACACTAAATTTCCATAACTAAATTGAAAGAAAGCACTTAGTGAAATACCTTTATAATTAATTGTATTCGTTAAACCACCAGTGTATTTAGGATTTAGATCACCAATATAACTTCTGTCAGTTGCTGGGTTTTGAGTATAAGTAATGTTACCATTTCCATCGTACCACATTGCTCTACCATCAGCAGGGTTAACACCAGCAGAAGTATAAGTATAAATAGAGTTAATCGGACGCCCTACTGCAATACCAAAGTTACCACCCAATAAAGTCTGACCATCAAGTAATGAAACTATTTTATTTCTGTTTAATGCAATATTTGCATCTGTTTTCCAAGAGAAGTTGTCGGTTTTAATATTCAGTGTAGACAACTCGAATTCAAAACCACGATTACGCATTTTACCCACATTTTGTCGAATAGAAGTAAAACCAGATGTTAATGGAAGTGGTTGATCTAACAATAAATTAGAGTTTACCTTATTGTAATAGCCAATTGTACCACTAACACGATCTCTGAATAAGTTAAATTCTAGCGCTACATCTAATGTTGTAGCACGCTCCCATGCCAATGAAGGATTTGCTAAATTAGAAGGTGCTAAACCAGAACCTAGGGTTGAACCTGTACCTGAAGTAACATAATCTCCGGATTTTGCATAAAGTGCGCGTGAATCGAAATTTCCAATAGCTTGATTACCCGTAGTACCATAACTGGCTCTTAATTTTAAATCAGAAACGAAGTTAACATTCTTCATAAAATCCTCTTGAGAAATACGATAAGAAACTGCACCCGCAGGGAACCATCCAAAAGTATGCTCATTACCAAATCTGGATGAGCCATCATACCTTACCGTTCCAGACAAATAATATTTGCTTTTATAATTGTAATCCACCTTTGCGAAGTACCCTGCAGTTCTAAAAGTAGTATAAGTACCAGAAGTTGTTGTTGGTGTACTTCCTGAAGAAACCTGAGTGAATTGATAAGAAGGAAAACCTTGTGATGCAGCCAAAGAGTAGGTGCGAACTTCACTACGGTAATTGAAACCTACAATAGCATTTAAATTATGTACGCCATCAAACGTTTTGGTGTAATTTAAAGTTTGATCTGTTTGAAAGTTGGTATTTCTTGTATTTCCGGCAGATGCTGAACCATTAACAGATCTTCCATCGCCAAAACGAGGATCATTAAAAGTATTTTCAACAATCTCTAAATAATCAACACCATAGCTTGATCTAAAGTTTAAATCGTTAAAAATTTTATATTTAGCAATACCACTTCCTGTAAACTGGTTGGTTGTGGCTTTTTGCAAATTGATAGAGGCTACTTGAAGCACATTATATCCATCATAAGCACCCGGTAAAATTGTATTGTAAGTCCCATCTGGATTATAAATTGGATTATTTGGAGACTGTAACTGAGCTGTTCTACTAATGTTTGCAAATGCTCCACCGCCAGATGTTGTATTCTGAGTAATGGTACTCAGGTTCATAGAAGTAGAGAAATCCAATCTATCTGTAGCTTTATGATCTAGATTAACCTTTAAACTTCCTCTCGAGAAATCGGTACCTATTACTTGGCCCTTTTGTGTACTGTAATTTCCTCCTAAATAGAATTGCGTTTTCTCATTACCGCCACGCGCACTTGCATCATAATTCTGGGTACGGCCTTTCTGAGATACTGCATCCAGCCAATCATAAGTGGGAACATTATCAATTGAGCCAAAAGGTGTTACATAAGTATTATAAAAATTTGTATACTGTGTTGATGTTGCTCCGTAACGATTAGCATAGGCCTCCAATGATAGCTGAATCCACTGTGGCGAATTGAGCAATTTAGGTTTTGAAATAAAGTCGTTATAACCTACGTAAGAACTTACATTGATTTGAGTTTTACCAGATTTACCTCTTTTCGTTGTAATAATTACTACACCGTTTGCACCAGATGCACCATAAATTGCCGCTGCAGAAGCATCCTTTAATACAGTTAGAGATTCAATATCGTCAGGGTTTAGTGCGCTAAGTGCGTTTGCACTCGTAGTAGAACTTGTAAAATCACCTGAGTTTACCTGAACACCATCAACTACGTATAATGGGCTATTTCCTGCATTAATTGACCCTATACCCCGGATACGTACATTGATTGCTGCACCAGGAATACCACTTGTTGATGTTACCTGAACACCGGCGAGTTTTCCTTGCATTGCTCTATCAACACTTTGAACCGGCATGTTTTCAATATCCTTTCCAGAAATTGTACTCGTAGAACCTGTAACATCCTTTTTGGCCTGCCTTAACCCGAAACCTGTTACTACAACTTCTTCCAATAGCTTCGAGTCATCGTCCAATACTACATTTAAAGTATTTGACGCGCCGATGGAGACTGTTTTAGCAGCATATCCAATGGAAGAAAATAATAATGTTTTTGTACCTGCTGCTACCTTAACGGTAAACTGACCATTAGCTCCGGTTATAGTAGCACCTTCAGTGCCAACCACCTTTACGCTAACACCAGGAAGGGGCTGTCCATCACCTTTACTTGTAACTGTCCCTGTAATTGTTCGGTTTTGTGCCATTGCAGAAAATGCAATAAACAGCAACACGAACAAACTTTGTAGAAGTTTTTTCATGAATTTAAATTAGTTGTTTATTTGTTTGATTAATTAAAACTAATCTACAGAAAAAAACTTTATGTCTTCAAAATGATACAAATAATACATACATAATTTTAAATTATGACAATAAAATTACTTTTATAAATATTATTTTAACTAATAAAATAGTTAACGAGAAAAGTTATTAATGTTCCTGATAGGGATAATTAAATAAAAAAGGCTAGCCATAAATATGGCTAGCCTGCATTAAATAATTTGAATTAAACTACCTTGATTTTTTAAAGGTATAAGTCTCATCAAAAGAACGAGTACCAGCGGTCCACACTGCATGAAGTACTTTTTTTGCAGGATCCCAACTACTAATAGGATTGGTAATAGGTGTTCCTAAACCACTTACTACTGTAACTTTATTTGTTGCAAAATCAATACGATATGTCATGATATTAGAATATGTATTTAACAAATTGGTAGTTACAGTATTAGCACTTGCGGTTACTAATGGCACATCTGTAAAGGATGCGTTTGGAACCAAAGCGGTTGTAGCACTAGTTGTATAATCATAAAGACCATCAACAGCGTTCTTAGCACCAATTTTAACAATGATATTACCAAAATTCCCACTAATAGTTCCGGTAGATGCAGATAATATTTTAAATGCCAATGCTGTGTTTTTAGCAAAGTCAAACAAATTTGGTTTAAGTGCAATAGTAAAAGACGCAGATCTTTGACCAGCCGGAATAGTTAAGTCCATAGATCCTATTGAATATAGGGCCGGATCTAGTGGCTCAAATAAATCACCAGACACATCATCTTCAGCATCATCTGGATCCTGACCCAAAATAACAGCGGCAGCTCTTGCGTCAGCTACTATTTTTGCATTGTATTTTGTTATAATTGTTGGATCAAGAGCCACTTTAACATTGATATTTTCTGGAGCTGCATCCACACCTGCATAGTTAACTTCTATGGTAAGCGAACCTGTAGGGAGAATATCAAATGATTTAATGTAAACAGGATACGGACTACTTACTGGCGAAGAAATATAATCAACATTTTTAAATTCGATGATATTTTTAATTGCGCCATCTGCGTCTGGTAATGTAAGGGACTTATCTTTTAAACAAGAAGTCAATCCTGTAGCTAAGCATCCTAATAAGAACAGATTAATAATTTTTTTCATTTTCTATAAATTAATAGTTAACAACCTATTTAGCCCAAAATATCTTAGAAGTATATTTATCAGCAGCAGGAATATTAGCTGCATTATATTTAAACTCCGTTATTGGATAAAGAATTCTTGTTGGCAATTTGTTTGCAGCAGTTGCCTGCGATGTAATAGAAACAAATGTTTGGCTTGAATTTGCTCCAGATGTTACAATCGCTGGATAACCAGTTCTCCTAAATTCGTTCCAGGCTTCATGCCCAAAAGTCATATTAAATGCTAAATACTTTTGAGTGATGATAGCAGCAAGTCTTTGTTCATCTGTTGTAGCAACACTGAAATCAACTAAAGGATTTCCTACATTGGTGACAGCATTAATATTTGAAGTTTTATAAGAAGCTAGCCAATCTGTAATTTGTTGCTCAGTTACAGTAACTGTACCAGCATTATTGGTTGCTAAATATCTGTAGGATGCTTTTACTCCAGAATCGAAGTTTGTTGCTGCAGTACCAGGTACAAGACCAGATAAGTTTGCCTCCGCTTGCAAAAAATAACTTTCAGCAGCTAACATAATCGGCTGACTAGCATCTGGACCTTTTAAAATCCCAACGTGCTCATAAGTTGTAGCATCAGTACCTCTGTACCAAGAACTAGGCGATGCACCACGTCCAGCGTCGGATAACTGATAACCCAATTGATTTGTTGCAGTGGTAACACCGGATTTAAAAGTTAAATTAGCACGTGTAGCATCTTTTAGCTTAGTACCGTTGTAAAAACTCATAATCCAAGGTGTAACGGCATACTGACTAGCTGCACCAACTGCAGTTCCAGAAGCTGCATAAGCCCATCTGTTCCACGCCGGGTTTTGTTTACCGTCAATTTTAGTATAACCTGGCTGCACAGATGCATCTGCATCAATAAAACCAACCGCAGTATCAAAGGTTGTATTAGTAAAAGTTACTTTCCCACGTCCTTTTAAAACCAACTTTAACTTGATTGTATTAGCGAATTGAGCCCATTTGGTTGCGCTACCACCAAAAAGTGGATCCGAAGAAACGAAAGCTGGTGAAGCCTTTGTAACAGTTTTAAAACTCGTAATTGCTTGATCGCACAAATCAGCTAAATTTTTATATATATCGGTCGCCTTATCATATTTTGGCTGTACATTAGCTAGGCCAAGGTTAGCTTCAGAATAAGGAACGTCATTATAGGTATCAACTAATAATTCAAAATTATATGCTTTCAAAACCTTCGCAGCAGCGTTAAATTCTAACTTAGTAGCATCACCATTTGACTGATCTGCTACATACTTAACATCAGTTAAGATATCATAAGTGTTAGCCCAAAGCCCAGAAAACTCATCGTTTTGGTAATTATAAGAAACAATAGATCCCCATCCACTAACACCACCACCATTTGCAAAGTAACCTGCAACCTGACCGCCGTAGAAATTAAATTGAGCTATGTTATTCGCCGTAGCAACGATTGCTTGTGGCAATACAGTATTTACTGTTGCCTCTAATGGCTGATTGGGATTAACATTAATATCCAAGTCTTTCTTACACGAAATAACTGAAGAAACCAATAATAATCCAAATATATATTTAAAACTTTTTTTCATGACTAAAATATTATAGGGTTATAGATAAAGTAGCTCCGTAATATCTTGACGGTGGCGATTGATTCAAACTCGTTAAACCGATAGCGTTACCACTGCTTGAAGCATCTCCATCACTATATTCTGGATCGGTATAAACGTTAGTTTTTGGCAAGAAAATCCACAAGTTTCTTCCTTGTACGCTGATTCTTGCTGATTTAACAAATTTCGATTTCGCCAGGAATGAAGCTGGGATATCATATGCCAATGATAACTCTCTAATTTTCCAGAATGCTCCAGAAGTAACATAATTTTCATCAATACCTGTTCTTGGTCCAGCTATCGTCCAATAACCTGGCCCACCATCACGGACAGTAATATTTGTGTTTGCAACATACTGTCCATTTAATAAATATGATGAATTTGGTATCACAAAACGATCTCGGTTATAAGCTACAGTATTAATACCAGCACCACTGAAATCAAAAGTACCGCCACCATTATTAAAAATTACGTTACCAGTACGGTATTCAGCAGATCCGTAAAGGCTAATTCCTTTATATTTAATATTCAGGTTTAATCCCAATTGATCTGGTGCAGATGCTTGACCCAAAACGCTCAATCCCTGAGTTGCTGAAGGATAACCGGTAATTGGATCAACAATAATTCTTCCCTGAGGATCACGAACGTGAGTTTTACCCATAATAACTGGGAATTGTTGTCCTTCAACTGCATATGAACCAACAGAACCGCCGTAAGCACCAAGAGTTAATTGAGTTAGGCCAGAACCAATTGCATCAACTTTATTGTCGTAATGTGCATAAGTTCCATTAAATGTTACTTCCCAATCTGCAGTTCTTACAGGAACTAGTGTTAAAGCAGCCTCAATACCTTTTGAGCTGGTTTGACCAGAGTTAACTAAAAATCCAGAGAATCCAGTGGCATTAGAAATACCAGTTGTAACGGTTTGGTTTTTAGTTTTGGTATTGTAATAGTTGAAAGTTCCAGAGATTCTAGATTTTAATAAACTAAATTCAATACCCGTTTCAAAACCCTGAGTTATTTCCGGTTTCAAGTCTGGAGAAATTAAAGTATTACTTATAGTTAAACCACCTTTACTGTTATATGGGTAGCCTGCACCTTGACCGAATGTCGGATCTAAAGAGTACGCGCCAAAAGTAGTTGTATTACCTAAGTTAACCTGTCCAACTTTAGACCATCCACCTCTCAATTTAATAAAATCGATCTCTTGAATGTTTTTTAATGCTTCAATAGCATCAGTAGCAACGAATGATAGGGACACGCTTGGATAAAAGAATGAACGGTTTTTTGCTGATAAAATTGAAGTCCATTCATTTCTTCCAGTAGCTGTTAAAAACAAATAATCTTTAAATCCAATATCTAATTTGGCAGACAAACCATTTGTACGAGCTAAATAATTTGCTTCACCAGCAGTTGGAGGATTAGTACTGTTTGATAAGTTGAAAAGTCCAGGTGTTACCAAGCCATTAACAGACGCAGATACTGATTTAGACTGATTTTGTTTCAGTTGAGCCAATACGGTTAAATCAAATTTAAAATCTTCGATTTTTTTCTGGCCATGTGCAATAAAATCAGTTACAATACTAGTATTATACCCTGATCCATCAGTTACATTACCTAAAATATCCTGATTCTTGTACTCACTAGATCCTACAATACTTTTGGTGTAATCTGAATAAATGAAAACATCAGAATATGATTTAGACGAATTATTTTGTGTAGTTAAACCAATACGACCTGTAAAGTCTAACCATTCTAGTGGCTTATACTTAATTTCTGCCGTCCCAATGAAATAATCATTTCTTACTAATTCTCTATAATTATCAGCAGAGAAATAAGGGTTGGTATAATATGCATTATAATAACCGTTTGGATTAGCGAAGGGATTATTTTTCCAGTCAGCATAGTCAGGAAGATAAGCCTGACTTGGTGCGTTTAATATATTATTTAAAATAGAACCTGTTTGGGTTGTTCTATCATAACGGTTTTGCGCATAATACGCAGAATAATTAAAATTTATTTTGTCAGAAACTTTTTGATTTCCACCAATACGTACTGTTGCTCTGTTATATTCATCACCAGGAGTAGTACCAGAAGCTTTCAAATATTGGCCAGCAGCATAAAGTGAGCTTCTTTCGTTTCCAGAGTTAACAGAGAAATCTGTCATGTTAGTTACACCTGTATCCCAGAAGTCATCTTTACCAGTAGTATAAGAATATGGAACTGACTGAATTGAACCATCTGCTAATTTACGTCCAATAGGTCTTACAACACCATCAAAACGTGGGCCATATTGTTGGTTTTCATATGGAAGATAAATTTGAAGATCGTTATCTGATCCTGAACCAAATTCTTTTTGAATTTGAGGTAAAAACGCTACTTGCTCTAATGTTGTAGTGTTGGTGATTTTAATATCTAATCCTCCACCTCTTTTTCCTCTTTTTGTTGTAATAATTAAGGCCCCGTTAGATGCAGCAGAGCCATAAAGTGCTGCTGAGCTAGATCCATTAAGTACTGTCAAATCTTCAATGTCATCTGGATTAAGGTTTCCAAGAATAGAGTTTGGAACGATAACATTATCCACCACAATTAAAGCCTGGTTATTACCAGTTAATGAGCGCATACCACGCAAAACAACGCGGTAGTTAGGATTTACGCCACTACCAACACCTTGAATAGTTAAACCGGCAACTTTACCAGTTAATCCAGAGGCAATATTAGATGGTCTTGCCTGTGTTAACTGATCATTTTTTAAAGTAGTTTGAGCACTACCTAATTCTTTTTTACGGGCAGTTAAACCAGCAGCCGAAACTACAACTTCATTTAATGATTTAGAATCAGATTCTAAAGCAACGTTTAAAGAACTAGCTGAACCAATTGCTCTGCTTTGTGCAGTATAACCAATAAATGAGAATTCCAGAACAGATGTACCGGAAGGAACTTTAACCGAATACTTTCCGTTAGCATCAGTTACGGCACCTGTTTGTGTGCCTTTTACTCTTACACTTACACCAGGAATCGGCAATTTATCGTCCGAAGATGTAACTGTACCAGTGATTGTTCTTTCTTGTGCCAATGCAGAAATTGCAACGAACATAAGTATGAACAAACTTTGTAGAAGTTTTTTCATAATTTGAAAATAGGTTAGTTAATGATTTTTTGAAACGCTAAATATAGTAGAGATAAGCTAAACTTTAACAAAATTTAACAAAACCTAAATACATAATGACTTTATTTTGACAATATTGCTGTCTGACTAAAAAGGCTTTTTGAGAAAAAACATATACAAACTGTGAAATAATTACACACTTGTAGTCAAAATTTATTACAAATTACGCAATTAATGACACAAAAACGCCGAGTTCATAGAAAAAAAACTATGCCAAAAAACACATAATACACCAACAAAAACATTTTTTTGATTTACACTTATTTTCAACCTAATAAAATTCAAATGATCTCATTATAGCTAATTTGCTAAAATAGAGTATAGTGAATATTTGCGAAATGCATAAAATTATAGGACTATATACTATTGAAATCTTAAGAGTTATCAGTAGCAAGGGACGAAAGCATCAGGTAATAAGTAAATGATAACTTATATAAACAAAAAAAAGAGACCAATTGGCCTCTTTTTTTTCAAAATTATTAATATGAGTAATTCTCTTAGATGGTAATTACTCATATTTTGAGAAATTAGATATCAAAGTGTTGTTTATATATTAAAATTTATCCCAAAATAATTTTGTGGTTACTTTATCCCCACCAATTTTTGCCGAAGCTGCAGTTCTGTTTACATTATTAACATTCTGTTCTTTAACCGGGTACGTAAAGCGTACAGGAAAAGCAGTTAATGCATCAGTTGCTTCAGGTAATTGAGGATAATCTAATCTTCTAGTCTCTATCCAGGCATCTATACCTCTATTATACAAGGCTAACCATTTTTGTGTACCAATTTTTTGTTTCCAAGTGCCTGCTGCAGTAGCATAAGCAACCGAGGGCTGCGCCAAATATGCTGCTGCACTTGTTAATGTGCCGCCCCAATCTAATATTGACGCTGTAATCGCATTGGCATAAAATGAACCTGCTGTGCCACCAACCGCATATCCCCTTTCTGCCGCTTCTGCTAACAAAAATTGAACTTCGGCAATATCAATTAAAGAACCAGGAAAATCAGCTTTGGTAATATTAACTGCTGGGGCAGAAAAATTTGCATAAGGACTGCTTTCACCTGGATTACCACCCGAATAAAGACCATCGGCATCGAGCGTAAAGAAAAATGGCCTTCTTGGATCATTAAGGGTGTTCATTTGGGTAGTAATGGTATTATTGGCAACAAAATCCAGCCGGCCACTTTGTACAAGGTCAACCCATATAGGATTTGTATTTGGAGTAATCGTCGTAAATGGATATCTGGCATTATCTACATTGGGGCTTCCTGCATTATATACAAAAACGCCAGAAGTTACTGCTGATTCGACAGCTGCCTTTGCTGTAAGATTATCTGCATCAGCAATGGTTAAAGCAATTTTGAGTTTTAGTGAGTTAGCAAGCTTTTTCCAGTTTTGAGGGTTTCCGCTATAAATTGCATCAGCAGCTCCTAATGAAGTTGATGATGGATCGAAAGCTGCAATATCAAGATCCAATCGTTTCAGCAGATCTTTAAAAGCAGTTAATCCGTCATCATATTTTGGGAATGCATTATCAATATTCAATGCTTCAGCATACGGTACATCTCCATAAGTAGTTAACAGATAATACCAGGTATATACCTCCATAACATCTGTGATGGCCAGCTGATTTTTGAGATCTGCAGCTGACTTCCCTTCTGTAGCAGCAATGCTTTTTGATTCTTTAAAATTCTTTAATACATCCCTGTAAAAGGCATTCCACAAATTATCAGGTATTGTTCTGGTTTGCAGATCGTATTGACTTTCATCTATGTAGGTTGTTTCCTGCCATTGTTGCTCAATTAACCTAAATATATTTAAATTAACATTAGATGAAGTGATTGTGTTTACAAATCTTCGCTGAGCATTTGTAAATAATGAGGCAGAGGATACATTCAAAGGACGCTTAGGATCGATGTTAACACTGGTTACATCTTTTTTACACGCTCCAACAAGTAGCACTGCGATTAGGGTTAATAATATCTTTTTCATAACTGTTTGTAATTAAAATCTAACTTTTAAATTGAAGGCAAAACTCCTAACACTCGGATAAGAACCTACCTGATAACCCTGAACATTGCCAAAACTTAATCCATCTTCAGGATCAGCGTTTGGCAAATTCTTATGGATAATCCATAAATTCCTTCCAATTAAAGAAAGATCAACCCCTTTAACAGGGCCCAGTTTACTTACAAATGTTTTAGGTAATGAATATCCTAAAACGACTTCTCTCAATTTTATAAAACTGGCATCATATACGAATGCCGCGGCTGGTAAACGTCTGTAGCCGTAAGATCCAAATTCTGAATTTGTAACCTTTGTTGTATTTGGGGTTCCATCTGCATGAACTCCAGGATTAATGAAACCACCACCCTGAGCAATCTCATTACGTGATGGATTGCCTAAATCATTTAAACCCGCTGTTTCAACATAGCCTCCAGTCGCCAAACCATAATATTGATCTAAAGAAAAAACACTTCCACCATGCCTCATATCAATTAAAAAGCTCAAGTTGAAATCTTTGTATTTAAAGCTATTATTGATGCCACCAATCCATTTAGGATTCATATTACCGATTACCTCATTTGAGGTTTCTGATTGTGCATATCTTCCATTTGCCAATACAACTTTTTCTCCATTTAGGTATACAAAGTTCTTACCTCTTATGGTTCCATAAGGCTGGCCAAGCGTAGCATTAACACTTACACCACCCTGAAAGCTTTGAATTAATAAATTTTGCGCCTCGTTGCCGGTTGCATCTTTAAATAGCTCCGTTACTTTATTGTTATTCTTAGTAAAGTTTACATTAATTTTCCATTCGAAATCACTGGTTTTAAATGGCGTACCATTTAAAGATAGTTCTATACCCTTATTTACAACACTACCAGAATTTAAATACTGGGAGTTGTAACCGGTTGATGTTGATAAACTTACTGGAATAATCTGATTTACAGTTTTGGTATTGTAATAGGTAAAATCTATTCCAACACGGTTATTAAGGAAAGATGCTTCCAATCCGATTTCTTTACTTTTTGTTTTCTCAGGCTTTAAGTTTGGATTATTTTTTGTAGTTGGAACGGCTGTTTGCGCACGTCCATCAATTGGTGTAATTAATGAATAAGTATCTAAAAGGCTATATACAGGAACATCAGAACCAACCTCTGCATAATTCGCTCTTAATTTTCCATAAGAAAGCCATTTATAATCTTTAAGCATTTCTGAAAATACATAACCTAAAGAAACGGAAGGATAATAATAAACATTATTTCCTTTTGGAAGGGTAGAAGAAACATCTCTTCTGATTGTTCCGTCAATAGTTAGCATATTTTTATAGGTGAATGATGCCCCAGCGAATAAACCATGAACTTCTCTATTTTGATCAAGCTCTACTGGCGCTTCTATTGGATTTGAAGAGTTACTTAATGAATAAATACCCGGTATACCCAAACCACCATTTGTAATTGCAAAAATAGATTGTGTCCGTTGCTTTCTGATGTTTAATCCTAGTAGACCTTTAAAATTCAAATCAGTAGAAATATTTTTATCAAAATTTGCAAGGAAATCAACATTACTTTCTTTATAATCTTCTAAATATTTAGAATAGAATGGAACATCCAAACTTCCAATTGCCTGCCTCTCTTCCTGCACCTGGTTGTAGGTATCCATTGAATAACGGCCTAATAAATTTAACCAGTCGGTTACCTTATAATTTAAATTAACATTCCCCAAATAACGATTACGAGCATCCGTTTCATAATTTTCATACCTTGAAAAATATGGGTTATCCCAATAAATAGGTTTTGTTCCTGTAAGATCAGACCAGTTCCATGTTACATTTTTTCCTGTTCGTAAATATGCTTGTTCAAGCTCTTTTACATCTACGTTTGTTTGCCACCACTGCCTAAAATTTGTAGCCGGATTATAAACACCGTTTCCGTTATAACCTGTACCATATCTGCCCTTACCTTCAACATTGAAATAATTAACTTCGGCACCTGCTGTTAGTTTACTGGTAATATTATAAGTCGCACCAAAGTTAAATACATTTTTTTTGATACTTGAATTAGGTAAAATCCCATTCTGATCATCCCTATTGAAACCTAATTTATAAGTCCCTTTATCATAACTATTTGTAAGCAAGATACTCTGATTATTAGAAACAGGTCTTTCAAAAAAGCTTGTTGGATCATTTGCTGCAGCAACCCATGGTGTTGCTTTTTTATAATTTGGAGAAGAAGGATCAAAAGCATCCCATTGATAAACCAATAGACTAGGATCAAACTTACCACCATACGATGCATCCTCTGTTAAAGGAGCTACCAAATCCGGCGTGCCATCACCATTAATGTCAGCTAAATTAAAATAAGAATCCTCATTTGGACCATAATAGGGACCATAACCACCGCCATAGGCTTTTTGATATTTTGGAAAAGTTGATTTATCAATTATGGAATAGTTAAGTCCGGCATTAACTGTAATGTTCAATCCAGATTTACCTTTTTTAGTAGTGATCAAAATTACGCCATTACTACCTCTTGAGCCATATAGCGCGGAAGCTGCTGCCCCTTTTAACACTGTAATATTCTCTACATCATCCGGATTAATATCAGAGGCTGGGTTACCGTAATCGTATCCACCAACGCCACTTGTTTGGCCTGTAGTATTCATACTCGTATTAGCAACAGGCACCCCATCAATTACAAATAAGGCCTGATTGTTTCCCGTAATTGATTTTACACCACGTACAACAATATTTGTAGAACCGCCCATGGTATTATTCTGACGGATTTCCAAACCAGATACTTTCCCGGATAAACTACTTCCGATGTTAGGAGATCTGTTTTCGCTTACCGCTGCACCATCAAGAGATTGAGCTGCATAAGCAACCTCATTTCTTTTTCGCTGAATACCCAATGCGGTAACAACAACTTCACCAAGAGTTTTCGAATCGCTAGATAAAACCGCATTAATTACATCTGAACTTCCGATTGGCTTAGACTGAGATGCGAAGCCAATAGATGAAAATATTAGAGTTTTGGCATCCGAAGGCACTTTAATGGAGAACTTTCCATTTGCATCGGTTGAGGTGCCCCCTGTGGCACCCTGAATTTTTACGCTTACTCCAGGGATTGGTAGTTTGTCTTCTGAAGACGTAACTGTTCCATTGAGTGTTCGATCTTGTGCCAATGCCGTTAGAGCAAAAAACATACAGATGAACAAACTAGGTAGAAGTTTTTTCATAGTAGATTTAAGTTAGTAATGTATTAAAATAATGCATCTAAAATAGAGTTACTTAGATGCTTCACCAAATTTATTTTAACATTTTTTAACAAAAACCACTAAAAACACTCCTTATAGCTGATTAAACGTAAAACTACAACTACAAAAAACAATTTAAATACGACAATCCAAACAGAAAATCAATAACTACAGAACAGAATATTCCCAAAAAGCGTTTTTCCACCTTCCCAAAAATTTCTGAACAGGGGATCATTAGCCAGGTAAACAACCTCACCCCGGCCAAAATCCTGTACGCCAATTAGCAGTCCAGCTTTTAGTTCTTCCCGTGCTTTTTTTCCTACCACACCTGCCATTAAACTTTTTTCGTTAATTAACCCAACATTCCAGCCTTTAACAAAGGGTTCGTAAATTTTGCGGTCGGTTTTTAAACTATAATAGGCTTTACCAAGGCCATAAGAAAAAGGATGGCTCGCATCGAGGTTAATCCTATAAATTGCCCCTGGTATAGTTGTTTCGAAGTCGTCACGGTCTTTATCCTTAAAAAGCAGTTTATTGGCTTCCGGTTTTTCATCTTTTTTTACTGGGGCTTCTTTCTTTTTAATATCAAAGCCTTTTTTCTCCATTACACTTTCAATTGCATCTTCCATTAAAATAAGCTTACCGCCTTTATTCAGCCATGCAGTTAAACCATCCCCAATAAAAGGACTATAACTTCCATCGGGCATTATAAGGGTATTAACTTTATTGATATCTAAATTATTGATGTCTTTTGCATTAATGATACTTGGTGAAAGGTTTAAATCGTGCTCCAGATAAAACCAGGCTTCTCCAAAAGCCAGAGATGACACTTCCATGCCAGATACTATCGCGATTTTTGGTTGTTTTAGGAGCGGATAAACATTAGATCCAAAATCCTTTCCTTTTTCTACAAAACCGCTGCTTACTGCCTGAATGGGTTTATCGAGCATTTTAGTAATTAAAGCCACTTTTTCCTTTATGCCTTTAGTTGATTTCTCATTTTCTGCCCGCAATACAATCAATGTTCCGGCAGGATAATCTTTACCGCCAACTGAAAAAGGCTGATCGGCCTGGCGCACTTTTATATTTTCCTTTTGCAGTGCAATTAAAAGACGTGCATCTTCGTTGGTTCCCCAGCTAAACAGCCATGCCAACGGTTTATCTACTTCATTATTAACAATTTTTGGTTCTTCCAAGGATGAGAATTTACCTCTGATGCTCTCTTTACTTGCATAACCTTTTAATCCATATACATAAGGCAAGGCCCAGGCGGTAATGTCGTATGTGTTAGAATCGGTTACAAATGTTTGCGGTTCCAATAAAACATTAGCCAAAACGGCACGCGGTTGCTGAACATTTACAATGAGATCATTACGGCCTATCGTAAAAGATTCCTCCTTTTGCGTATCATAATCGTAAGCTTTTCCTGTTTTATCTCCTCCATAAGCAAATTCGATTTTGTTTTTTGTTAATAGCTCAGCCAATTTTTTCAACCGTGATAAATTGGTGGGCTTAATGATGTAACTTTTATAAATGCCTGGAGCAGTAGTTAATTCTTGCTGAAAATATTTTTTATATTCTTCTAATAATTTTTGATGGTTTAAGGAAGTTACTTCAAGCGTAGACATTCCTGTGGTAAAGTGGTGTGCAATACGGTCTTTTAAGGTAAGCGTATCGCCATCATTTGTTACTACTGATAATCCAGCCCTTATTCCGCCCTGCTCATACGTCATCCCAATTGATCCGTTATATAAAGGATAGGTATCGCCATAAGAGGGATAAAGCAAATCAAAACGCTCTTTAGTGAAGTATTGCCACCCTTCGGCATCAAAATACTTTGCATTATTTTTTCCTACCACAACCTGAAAGCTCTTCTGCCAAGGCGTAATATCCTGATGTACAGGTTCTGCTGCAGGTGCAAAATAATAAGGCTCATTATAGCTCTGTTCATGAAAATCTACATGCACTTGTGGCATCCATTGGTTATAGAGGGCCAATCTTTGCACGCTTTCTATTTGTGTTTGCCAGGCCCAATCACGGTTCAGATCGAAATAATAATGGTTGGGTCTGCCACCTGGCCAAGGTTCAATATGCTCCCTTGATGACGGATCGGAATTAGGCGTTTTACCCACCACACTATTAAAGTAATTAACATAACGGTCTCTTCCATCCGGGTTTAAACAAGGATCAATTACTACAACTGTATTTTTTAGCCATTCATTGGCAGGCTTATTAATGCCCGAAACAAGCGTATAAAGCATCTTCATAGCGGTTTCGGTAGAGTTTGCCTCGTTCCCATGCACATTGTAGCTTAACCATAGAATGGCAGGTTGATTTGCTAAATCGATATTATTATTATTCGTGCCTGTTGACAGTACGATATTGTTATTTCTGATCTGCTCTAGCTTAGTTATATTTTCTGCTGATGAAACAATGGCAACCATTAAAGGCCTTCCTTCATTGGTTTTACCATACTCAATAAGTTTAATGTTTTTTGGAGAAGCCGCAGCAGTTTGCCTAAAGTAATCGGCTACTTTATGGTGAGGAGTAAAGTGCGAACCAAGCTCATAGCCTAAAAAATCATCTGGAGATTTTAGCTGGGCATGTACCAATAATACAGAACTAAGAAAGCTTAGGCAGAACGTTAAGAGTCTCTTCATAGGAAAATAATTTTACCTAATGTACTAATTTTGTTTTTTGTTGTTGCTAAAGCTTAATTTTACATCATATTTTTTACGATAAGCATGATCACAACTGAAAAATTATACCAATACTACCTGCAAAGCCGCGTTATTTCTACCGATACAAGAAATATTAGTCCGGGTTGTATCTTTTTTGCCCTAAAAGGAGATCTTTTTAACGCCAATGAGTTTGCTGCCCAGGCCATTGAAAAAGGCGCAGCTTTTGCCGTTGTAGATGAAGAAAAATATGCCGTAAACGAGCATTTTCTATTGGTAAATGATGTTTTGACTGCTTTACAGGATCTTGCACGCCACCACCGCAAACAGTTGAATATTCCAGTGATCGGTTTAACCGGGAGTAATGGAAAAACAACCAGTAAAGAGCTGGTAAATGCTGTTTTAGCAGAGCAATATAAAACCTTTGCTACTTTTGGCAACCTAAATAACCACATAGGCGTTCCCTTATCTATATTATCCATCAATGATGATGTTCAGATTGCGGTAATTGAAATGGGGGCAAACCACCAAAAGGAAATAGAACTGCTTTGTACCATTGCCCAGCCAACGCATGGCATTATTACCAATGTAGGCATGGCGCATTTAGATGGTTTTGGTGGATTTGAAGGGGTAAAAAAAGGAAAGGCCGAGCTTTATGCCTATTTAAAAGAAACGCATGGTTACACCTTTATTAATAGGGATAATGCTTATTTACTCGAAATGAGTAATGTTGCTGGCCTAAGTAAGTTAATTTATTATGGTACAGAAAATGGCAATACCATTAAAGGGACATTAAAAAGCAGCGATCCTTTTATTGAAGTGGAGTGGACAAATCATGATGTATCGTCTACCGTAAAAACCAATTTAACGGGTAGTTACAATTTCGAAAATATTCTTGCAGCAATATGCATAGGTGATTTTTTTGATATGAGCCCTGAAGCAATAAATAAGGGTTTATCGAATTATCAACCTAAAAACAACCGCTCACAACTTACTAAAACAGAAAATAATACGGTTATTTGCGATTTTTACAATGCAAATCCCAGTAGCATGTCGGCAGCTTTAAAAAATATTGCGGCATTATCGGCAGATAAAAAAACGGCTATTTTGGGCGATATGTTCGAACTTGGGCCTGAATCTCTTGCGCAGCATGAATTAATTGCAAAACAGGCAGCTGAAAGTGATCTGAATCAGATTATTTTTATCGGAAAAGATTTTTATACGTTTAAAAACGATGTAAAAGGCATTTTTTTCGAAAGCCCAGCCGAAGCAGCAAACCATCTGCAAGCAAATCCTGTGCAAAATCATTTAGTACTATTAAAAGGATCACGCGGAATGAAACTGGAAAGTTTGCTGCAATATTTATAGTTAATTAATTTCTTAGACCAAATACGTCAACTTTATACAGCGCAACCTTATTAACCACAGATAAAAAGGATGCACACAGATAAAATCCGTGTTTATCTGTGTGCATCTGTGGTTAAAATACTGAAATTGATGACATTCCCTTAAAACGTACAGGCAATTTTGCCATACACATAGCGGCCGCTAAAACCAAACTGACTCACAGCCCTCGGATATAGAAATCGCCCGTTCGAGGTGTTGTCCAAACCTCCCGAATAATTGCTAGTAGATACACCGCTTAGGTTATTCTGGTTATTGCGGGGATCAATGTATAACTTATCAGGATAAACATCAAAAATATTATTTGCGCCCACAGTTACCGACCACGTTTTATTTGCCGCATAGCTTACAGAAAAATCGGTTACCCACTTTGGCGCAAAGGTTTGATCCAATTGTGTTGGTAAGCCATTAGTAGGAATATTAGGGTCGATTGCATTTAAAAAGGTAACCTCACCAAAACGAACTGTTCTGGCCACAAACGATAATTTATTCACATTATAGGTTGCTGTGATATTCAACTTGTTTTTAGGCACAGAACTTTCAAAACGCGAACGCTCCAAGCGGTCGAATAATTTAGCTTTTAATGTTGGGTCGCTTTCAATTTTATCAGAACCTTTAATACTTCTCACTACAGTTTTGTTTACGTTTCCTGCTACACTTAATATTAAACTACTCTTTGCACCTAAATTAAACCTATTGGTTAAAACCACATCAATACCCGCAGTGTTGGTGGTAATTGCATTGGTAAAAAACTGTACACTGTTAATCTGTGCTGAAGGATCTATCGTATTTAAAATCTGGTTCACTACGCCGGTGGGTACTAAAACACCTCCAGAACGTTCGCGCGCATATTGACTCGAGAAAACAATTCTGTCGCTGATATCAATGTTATATGCATCTATTGTAAACGTAAAGGTTTTGGCAATTTTACCCGCTAAACCCAAACTGCCCGATTTTGAAATTTCTGGTTTTAATGCTCCAACACCAAATTGTGCAACAATTGGATTTGCATTATTCACCGTTAATACCTGGGTTGCATTTGTGCCAACAAACTGTGTACTTTCATTATTAAAATACTGTTGATGTAAAGATGGAGCCCTAAAGCCGGTGGCATAAGCACCACGCAAAGAAACATCGCCAAAAAGCTTAACCTTACCCGTAAATTTGTAGGAAAAATTTGAGCCGAAATCACTATAATTTTCATAACGACCAGCGGCTCCTAACGTTACCCGTGGCCCAAATTCAGCTTCAAAATCGGCATAAGCACCCACATTGTGCCTCGATTTATCCAAAGCATTACTAGGTTTAAAGCCCGGAAATACCTGCGCACCAGAAGCCGTTGGCGAAGTACCAATCAACCTGCCACCATTTGAGTAGGATAGCAATTCACCTTCCTTAATCTGATAGTTATCTACCCTAAACTCGGCTCCAAATGCAGTATTTAATGACGTTAGAAACCCACCATCAAAAATGTGTTTTTTACTTAAATCAAGATTGCTGGTGTTTTGTCTGAAAAGCAGTTCCCCAGCATAAAACGATGTAGGGCTTGTTCCTGTAGGAAGAGAAGCATTCACCGTATTGTTGATATTAAATTCGATAGTATTTTCTCCACTGGTATTACTCAAATCGTAATCCCATGTGCCTATTTTACCTCTTAAACCAGCAGATAATGAATAATCGTTGATTTTGGTATCAATAAAAGGCAAAAACCCGTTCGGATAGATGGATAAATCAATCTGAGTGGTTTGGGTTGGCAAGCGATAAAAGCCTGCTGCACTTCCTGTTTTGTGGGTAAAGCCAGCTGCATAATACAATTGAGTGGTTTTCCCGAAATTAAACTGCCCGTTTAAAAAACCTCCGCCATTTTTGGAATCGGAGTTCCCTACACGCATATTATTTCTATCTAAACCATTTGCTGCAGCCCTTGCATCATCAGCAGCTTTTAAACCTGCAAAACGGGCCTGAAAAGCAGCTTCTGTTTCTGTTGCACCTTTAGTAGGGCTTGCAGAATACAATAATGGCCGGGTATCTAAACCACCTCGGTTGGTGTACCCTCTTTGCAGATATTGGGCGGCGAAATTGATAAAACCTTTATCATTTTTAAATGCCCATCCTTTGCTAAAATCAACCTGAAAGGTTCTTCCATCGCTAAAATCGCGACCTAAGGCACTAGATGAAGACTGCCCAAATGAGGTTGAGAAACTATAGGGTGTTACTTTTTTCAATACAATATTAATTACGCCTGCAATTGCATCTGATCCATATTGTGCCGCAGCACCATCACGCAAAACCTCAATACGTTCAATTGCCGAAACAGGAATGGAGTTTAAATCTGTGCCAACAGATCCGCGACCGAAAGTACCGTTGATATTTACCAGTGCTGTAGTATGCCTGCGTTTGCCGTTTACCAATACCAAAACCTGATCAGGCCCCAAACCACGTAACGATGCAGGATCAATATGATCTGTTCCATCTGATACTGTTTGCCTGTTGGAGCTAAAAGAAGGTGCTACGAAGTTTAAAATCTGCGTTAAATCCGTTTGCGCAAAAACCTTAACATCTTTTGCAGAAATAAGATCAACAGGAACCACACTTTCAATATTGGTTCGCGGTGTGGATCTCGATCCGATAACCACCACATCACTTAATAGTTCCTTTGTATCCTGCAGGGCAAAATCCATCGTTTTTACAGTATTATCAATTTCTACAGCTACTTCTGCAGTTTGATAACCCGTAAATGAGATGCGGATTTTATAAGGCCCTGCTGCCGGAAATTTTAAGGCATAAAGTCCATTTCCGTCAGAAGATGTGCCCACTTTCGAGCCTACCACCTGAACGGTTGCGCCAGGGATAGCCATGCCGGTTGAGTCGGTAACTTTACCCTTCAAGCCTTGAGCAAACAATTGGGTACAGATTAAAAAGGGGAGAATGATTAACGCGCTTTTTAGTAATTTTCTTATCATAGTTCATAGGTTTATAAACAATAATAACAATTAAATTACAAATAATTACGCTTTAAGCAATTAAATCAGAATAAAATTCCGTAAAAGACAAAAATAGGCAAACAATCGAATCAGAAAGCCTAATTAATGGCGCAAATTTCTTGAAATCAGGGTTTATTTAGCCAAATCAACCAAAACACCTGCATCACTTACTTCCAACAGTGGATTATCACGCATATTTTGTTCAATTTCTATTTCAAACTTGCCAGTTTTAGGAAAATGATAGTTGGTAAGCATTGGTAGGGTATAGGTAAATAAATTGCCCGATCCACTGCCCAGCCACTCACCATCGTTTTTGGCCAATTTGTATTGATACCGCCTGGTTACCGTGTTTTTACCATCCTTAAAATGTGCAAGAATAAAAATATTTGCATATTTATAATCAGCGGTATGCCTAAGTTTAAAGTATATATTATAGGCTTTGGTATTGTCTTTAATTTCAAACGAGGTAAGAATATGCCTGCGGTAGCTCCACCTTCGATCGGTAATTTCTACATTACTATCAATTACACTGGTGGTGCAGCCAACAAACAACGAAACCACCAATAAAAAACCAAGCAAAAACAATTGCTTTTTACTCTGTAGCAGGTTTATTTTCTGAGCCATTGTTATTATTTCGGCGGTTATTGTTCTTCCTACGGTTATTTCTGCTCTTATTTTTACTTTGCTCAGGTTTTAAACCATCTGCTCCAGCCTCACCCTCAGCTTTTACTACAGGTTTTTGTACCTGGGGCTGCTGTGGTTTTTGCTTATTGGTATTTTGCGGCTTAGGCCCGTTAACATGCTGTGGCTTAGGCACAACCTGTTGCTGAGGCTTTTGCCCAGAATTTTGTGGCTGTTTCGGCCCGTTAGGCTGTGGTTTGTTCCCTTGCTGAGGTTTCTGCCCGCCTTGCGCAGGCTGTTGAGACCTGTTATTTGGACCGGCATTTTTATCGCCAGCAGGCACTCTATCTCTTCTATTCTGGTTATTATTGCGGTTATTTTTCTGGCTGTTGTTTTTGTTCTGGTTGTTTTTACCCCTTGATCGTTCATCCAACCGGGTTAAACTATCCTGACCAACCACATTCTCATAATCGAAAGATTTTTCGATCACAACCGGCGCAGCAATTTGAACCGCTTCTTCTTTAAGATTTGGTGCTTTTTTACCCGCCTTGTTCATGGCCATAATTTCTTTTACACGGGCAGCTTTAACCGGAATCCAGTTTTCGTCACCCTGGTAAATGAACCACATTATTTTTTTAAAAATATCTGTTTTCTGGTGGCGGGCATAACCTGCTTCGGTATCTAAGTTTTCGATTCTATCCGGAATATCCTTTAAAGCATCTAAATAGGTATCCAACTCGTAGTTTAGGCAGCATTTTAATTTGCCGCACTGGCCAGCAAGCTTTAAAGTGTTTAACGAAAGGTTTTGATAACGTGCAGCAGCTGTAGAAACGGTTTTAAAATTGGTTAACCATGTAGAGCAGCATAATTCGCGGCCGCAAGATCCGATTCCGCCTAAACGGCCTGCTTCCTGTCGCATTCCAATCTGACGCATTTCGATCCTGATGCGGAAACTTTCGGCCATTTTTTTTATCAGCTCGCGAAAATCGACACGGCCATCAGCAGTATAAAAGAATGTGGCCTTGGTTTTATCTGCCTGGTAATCAACATCACTGATTTTCATCTGTAACCGAAGATCAAGTGCCAGTTTACGGGCTTTGTGCATGGTTTCCCACTCCATCCCTTTGGCGGCGTTCCACTTTTCCACATCAGCCTCTGTGGCCTTGCGGTATATTTTTTTGGTTACCTGATCAAGCGCAGTTTTGCGGCGTTTCATCTGAATGCGCACCAATTCGCCTGTTAGCGAAACGTGCCCCACATCAAAGCCACCTGTAGGCCCCTCAACAGCAACAAGTTCTCCAATTTCGAGATAAATATTGTCGTTATTAAGAAAAAACTCCTTACGCGAACCTTTAAATTTAATTTCTGTAACCTGAAAAGGTTTATAATTAGATGGCATATCCAAATTGGATAGCCAATCGTGAACTTCCATTGTTTGGCAACCACCGGTGCCACATGAGCCATTACTTTTGCATCCATTAGGGGTGCAACCACCACCTGTTGAACAACTTCCACATCCCATATTAATTGTATATATATTGAGTCCCCGCAGGGAGCGTTTTAAACTTGATAATTTTTACCAATTGTAAAGATACATCTAAAAACAGAATTTTCGGGTTTGCGTTTCTTTCAATGTGGTAATGTGCCTTTTCCAGTTCGCCAATTATGGCTTCTGCCATGGGCAGTGTAAGTACGTGCGTACTGAGCTTTTTTGCTGTTTCAAAGGTTAATGGTGGCAGTTTTACCAATTCTTCTGCACCACTTAAAATCAAACAGCATTCGCGCAAATAATTTACGCCATATTTTAAAAAATTCTTTTGGTTTTCTCTTCCCCACTTTGCCGCCTCATCGGTAAACTCCACTAAATCGGGTACTTTGTTGCCAAAACCCATTCTTAACCAGGCTGTAAATGTACCCGAGCTATCGCTTTGTGTATCTGCAGCCAGTGCTTTTGCTTCAATTAAATTCCCATCAGCTAAAAAGGAATAATCAATGGCCTGGTGCTCGGTTAATCCGCTTGCGTTTAATAAATACCCGGTTACCTCTTCTGATGATAATTTCGGAATCTTAACAATCTGCGTACGCGATAAAATAGTAGTTAAAATTTGGTCTTGGCTTTGCGCAATTAAGATAAACAGGGTATTTGCAGGTGGTTCTTCAATTAATTTTAACAGGGCATTACCGGCTTTATCCAAATATTCGGGCAGCCACATAATTAAAACCTTTGTTTCGGCCTCAAAAGCTTTGTAGCTCAGTTTTTTAATAATATCGTGGCATTCTGCAATGTTGATATTGGCCTGTTTATTGGCTGCATCAAGTTTAGACCGCCAGATATCAATATCAAAATAAGGATCATGCATTACCATGCTGCGCCATTCTTCAAGTACATCTACAGCAATTTTTACACTTGCCGAAGCAAAAAAAGGATAGGAAAAATGAAGATCAGGGTGAATTAAACGTTCGTACTTTCTGCAGCTCGAGCATTCGCCACAGCTATCATTTTCACCTTTGTTAAGGCAGTTGATGTATTGCGCATAGGCAATAGCCAAAGGCAAAGCACCCGAACCAGCCGGCGATAAAAACAGTTGCGCATGGCTAATGCGGTTTTCTTTAACCGTTTGCACCAATTGTTGCTTTACTCTTTCCTGTCCGATGATTTCTTTAAACTGCATTTGGTGCAAAATAAGAAATAGATATGAGAAGTTAGATATTAGATTTGAGATTTGACCAAAGTCAAGTTAATCTGGTTTAAGAAAAGTAAGCTCCGGTATTGCATTAACAAACCCCGGAGGTTTAAAAACCTGCGAGGTTTATCGATTATTTCAAAAACCTTACCTTTGAACTTTTTAAAATTAAAAGATGGGTTAACGCTTTACGCCAACACCTAACGCTTAACATTTATGGCAAGAATCCTCGCATTTGATTATGGCACAAAACGCATCGGTATTGCAGTAACCGATCCCTTGCAGATAATTGCAACCGGATTGGATACCGTACATCCGAAAGATGTAATCGAATATGTTAAAAAATATATGGTTAATGAACAGGTTGAGGCTTTTGTACTCGGCGATCCTAAGCAAATGGATGGTTCACCATCTGATTCGGCACAACATGTAAAGGGCTTTGCTACCTTGTTAAAAAAATCATTTCCCGATATTCCAAGGCACTGGGTGGATGAACGTTTTACCTCCAAACTTGCACATGAAGCAATTATGCAAAGTGGTTTAAAAAAAATGGATAGAAGGGATAAAGACAGGGTAGATACCATTGCCGCAACCATCATTTTACAATATTTTATGGAAAGTAACCGTTTATAACCAACAAATGAGCCTGATAAACGACGATTTACAAGATTTATTAATTTCCTACTGCGCGCCTGAAAGCGAACTGCTTCAACAGATAGACCGCGAAACCAACCTTAAAGTTTTAATGCCACGCATGTTATCCGGCCACTACCAGGGCAGGGTTTTGAGTATGCTCAGCAAAATGGTTTCGCCCAAACGCATTTTAGAAATTGGCACTTTTACCGGTTATGCAACTTTATGTTTAGCAGAAGGCTTATCCAGCGATGGCTTGCTTTATACTTTGGATATTAACGAGGAGCTGGAAGACATGGTACGGAGCAATTTTAAAAAGTCTGCCTTCAATGATCAGATTAAATACATCCTTGGCGATGCCACTGCTACCATTGCTGACCTGGATGAAAGTTTTGATATTGTTTTTATTGATGCCGACAAAAAAAACAATGGCACTTATTATGATTTAATTTTCGATCGTGTTCGCCCCGGAGGAATTATCATTGTGGATAATGTATTGTGGAGTGGAAAAGTACTTCAAGAGAAACAAGATAAAGACACCAGGAATATTACTAGTTTTAATGACAAAATAGCTGCAGATGAACGGGTTGAAAAACTGATTTTGCCCGTTCGGGATGGTTTGTTTGTGATTAGAAAGAACTGATGATGGCCTATAGTTAATGGCTCCTGGCCGTATAAGTCAAGGCTATTACCTATTAAACCATGGTCTATTAACCAAAAATGAAATGAAGAAAATCTTTACTTTTTGTCTTTTCCTTTTATCAGGAATTGTTGCAAAGGCGCAAGACACGGAAGAATATATTGCAGAACATGTAGAATATGCGCAGGGTTTAATGCGCGACCATAAAATACCTGCAAGTATTATTTTGGCTGTTGCGATACATGAATCTGGCGCAGGTAACAGCAAAATAGCCCAACAAATGAATAATCATTTTGGTGTTAAAGGCCCGAACAACAATGCCGGAATCCGATCTTCTTATCGCGATTACTTAAATGCGGATGAATCTTACAGTCATTTTGTGGAAATTATGGAAACACGCGAGCCTTTTAACAATCTTTTCGCAAAATATGACCAGTATGATTATAAAGGCTGGGCATATGGAATCCGCCGCTGTGGTTATGCAAGCAGCAGAAGCTGGTCCGGTCAGGTTATCGGACTGATTAAAAAATACGAGCTTTACAAATATGACGAAAGACCGGAAGGATACGAAGAACCGGTTTACGCAGCTCCGGTTCGCCACCGCACAAGAAGCCGAAGAACTACTACAACTTATACAGTAAAACCGGGCGATAACTTAAGTATCATAGCAAAAAAGAAAGGTACAACAGTTAAAAAATTAATGCAGAAAAACGGCATAAAAAAAGCGAACTTAAAGCCAGGGCAGAAGTTGAAGTTTTAAGTAATGTGCGCTAGGTCAATAGAAATTTAATCATTCCAACAATTTACGGTACCACAGCTCACAATTAACCAGTTAACCGATTTAAACAATTAAATATACACCAAGAATGCGTTCATCCAATCATTTCATTTTCTTAGCGGCAATCCTTATCTTTTTGAGCTCGTGCGGTTCGCGGAAATTTTCCAAAAACAACAAACAGATCGAAAAAGCAGCCAATAAGGCCAATAACAATTCGTACAAAAGCTATAATACTTTAAGCTATATAGATGAATTTAAGGGTGTAGCGGTAGAAGAAATGAATGCCAATGGTATCCCCGCCAGTATTACCTTAGCACAGGGAATTTTAGAATCGGGCAGTGGAAACAGCGATCTGGCCAAATATGCCAATAATCATTTTGGTATTAAATGCACATCGGATTGGAAAGGAAAAAACTATTTCCGCGATGACGACCAGAAAAATGATTGTTTTAGGGTTTATAAAGATGCCCGCGAATCTTTTAGGGATCATTCTGAATTTTTAAAACGCAAACGCTACAGCTTTCTTTTCCAGTTGGATAAAAACGACTATAAAAGCTGGGCGCAGGGATTAAAAACAGCAGGTTATGCCACCAATCCGAAATATCCTGATCTTTTGATCAATACAATAGAGAAATATCAACTTCATCAATACGATCAATCAGAAAGCGAAAAGCAGAAAATTGCGCGTGAGGATAGGGTATTTACAGAAATTAATCAAAATATTCCGCAGGAAAAAGCCAAATTTACACCTGTTGAAACACCTCCTCCCGGTGCAAAACCAATTCTTGCTGATGGTACTTATACCGTTGTAAAAGGCGATACCTTATATAATATTGCAAAACGGTTTAACCTAACGGTTGATCAACTTAAAATGTTGAACGAAATGAGTACGGATGCTATTAAACTGGGGCAGATACTTAAGGTTAAATAATGTTAAGTACAAACATTGCCTGCCGGATATTTGTAGTTTTGTAATCTGATGAAATTTCTTTTCACCCTTATTTCCCTCTTAAGCTGCTCTGTGCTGCTTTATGCACAAACAAAACCCGTGCAGGGAATCGTTATTGATAAAGAAACCAAACAACGGCTGGCAAAGGTTTACATTTACAACATCCGTACGGGTGATGGTTTATACAATACCACCAAAGGTGAATTTAGCACTTTTGCCATACCAGGCGATACTTTGGTTGCAGCTTTATCTGGCTATGGGGTTGATACAATGGTTTTTAAGGGCCAGCCGGCAATATATTTTCAACTTAAAACACTTGGCATACGACTTCGGGATGTAGTGATTCAGCGGAAAAGGTTAACACCCCAACAGCTTTACGAAAAAAACGTACAGGAATACCGCTATCAAACCATGAAGGGCAGCAGTAAAGATTTATTAAACCTGGGCAACGGTGGGGTAGGCCTGGGTATAGATGCGATTTATAACTTATTAAGCAAACAGGGAAGAAATGCGCGTCACCTTCAAAAAGTACTCGAAAAAGATTACCGTGAAGATTTGATCGATTACCGTTTTAATGCCAATTTGGTGCGGCAGGTTTTAGGCATAAAAGATGATGAACTAACGGATTTTATGCAGCAGTACCGCCCAACTTATCAATTTGTACTCGATGCAACCGATTATTCATTTAATCAGTTTATTAAAAATGCCTATAAAAGCTACAGGTTAAATCCGAAAGCATTGCAATTGCCTGCACTGCCTAAAATAACCATCGAGAAATTGTGAGAGCACCAATACTCATTGTTAAAAAGCTTCCTGCAGCAGGCATGGCCATATTTCCATTTATCTTATTAAAATCGGCAAGTTTTAAAAGTGACCCTGAAATTATCAATCACGAAAAAATCCATTTACGCCAACAACTGGAACTGCTTGTTTTTCCTTTTTACATTGCTTACCTGCTTAACTATTTAATTAACCTCCTTCAGTATAAAAAGCACGAATTAGCCTACCGGAACATCGTTTTTGAAAAGGAGGCATACGATTATGAAGCAGACCTAAGTTACCTTAAAAATGGTAACTGGTACGGCTGGATCAAAAAGTTTTAAAACAACGGTTTTCGCACTCAATTCAATTGCCAATCCAACAATCATTTTGTTAAATGCTTTTTATCTCTAAAATTTTTCTTTTTCTTTGTAGGTAATGAAGAACTGTTTAGCTGCCATCATCCTGACTCTAAGTTTCTGCTCTACAAAATTATATGCACAGGAAATTGATACCATCCCGATCAATACAAAAGACCTGAACATTAAATTAAAACGCAGTCCGCTGCCAAGCAGGCAAGGGCCGTTAAATTTTGAGCCTGTAAAAATTAAGCCTTTGGTTGTAAACGCCAAAATTAATTACTGGAAAACCAGAACCAATATAGGCATTAATGTTAACCAGGCGCAGTTTAGCAATAACTGGAAGGGCGGGGGTACCAACTCGGTTGCCGTTGGTGGTTTAGTGAACTGGAAAGCTGAATATAATAAAAACAGCTATAGCTATGTAAGTGAACTTGTTTTACAGTACGGTAAAATAAAAAACAAAGATCAACTGCAAAAGAAAACCAACGACCGTATTTTTTGGGATAATAAAGCCTCTTTTCAATTGTCTAAAAGCTGGTTCTTTTTCGGCTCGGTAAGTTTTGAATCTCAGTTTGATAAAGGTTTCAGGTATTACAGAGATGGCAATGGAGACGAGCAACAGGTGCTGATCTCTAAATTTATGGCACCAGGTTATTTAACCGAATCGATAGGTTTTGAGTATAAACCGGTTAAATATTTCTCTACCAGGATTGGTACAGGTACAGCCAGACAAACTTTCGTACTCGATACAGCGGTTTACGACAATAAAAACGAAGTTTATGCGGTAGAAAAAGGAAAAACCTTTAAAAATGAATTGGCTTTCCAGGTTGTAAGTGCTTTTGATAAAGATATTTTCATCAACACCAATCTAAAAGCGAGGTATGCCATGTTTATTCCTTATAAAGATTTTAAAGCGAGTAAAATAGATCATAGACTGGATATTGCTTTAACAGCAAAAATTAACCGTTTTATGAATACGAGCCTAACTGGCGTATTATTATTTGATGATGACACTGGTACAAATAAAATTCAAGCCAACCAAACATTGGCCCTGGGTTTTGGTTTCACTTTCCCGAGGTAGAAATATTATCCCCCGCCAACTTTACCCATTTCCCAATAAGGTGCGGTAATAATCTGCCTAAAGCTTACGCCTTTTTGTTTGAGGTACTTTTTAAATGCTTGTACCGATTTAGCCCGGCCAGTTAAATAAAATGTAGCATTCCGCCACATTTCCCAGCAGATGGGATGCATGTTATCCATCCAGTTGATGGCATTTTTTGCCGGGGAGTTCACATCAGCGGGCACAGTATCGATCAATAACTTAAGCTGATTTACAGCACTGAGGTTTTCTTCCATAAGCTCCAAAACGCCAAAGTATTCTACATCCTCATCCATTACTTTTTTACCAAACGATTCATACAAACCAAGGCTGGTTTCATCACCAAAAAAGAAATGTTGGTTCGCCTCTTCATTGTATTTTACCTTTGCTCCATCAGCAATAAGTTTCAACTGATCTCCTTTTTTAATGTTAACCGCTAAACTATGCCCTGGCCCCTGTTTGTTCAGGTAAAAAATCACCTCGCAGGTTTCATTTGCTTCATCAAAGCCCGAAAGCGTATAATGCCTGTATTCGTTAGCATTTACCCTGAATAATACTTCATTGCCGGGCATAAAGTTAGCATCAAAAAAATCGCCTTTAAACGTAACGCACTTTAAGTTGCTGTTTAACATATTAATTCCGACAACTTCTACCTGGTATATTTTATTGCTGATCACTTTTTCCATTGTATTAGCCAGCCAGGATGGTATTTTAGGCATCATGTTCTTTTGTTTAGTAACTTTGCCCAAAAGTAGTTGTCTAATAACAGGATCTTTTTATACCAAAAGGATTAAAATTTATATCAAAAGGATTTTATGGGCCTAAACATTTATGATGGCGAAGAAGGATGTTATGTTGTTGGGAACAAGTTCGATAATTTAGCCCTAAACCAGGCATTGGTAACTGAAAGGAGGGATAAATACAGTTTTCCGTTTGGTGACGCTGAGATTGTGGAAATCGCTTTTTCGGGTATTTACATTGTTTATGGCGATGTAGTGGTAAAAAAAAGCCGTTTGCGGATTAAATCTTTTGATGAACCAGATATGGTAGAGCTCCATTTTTCATTAATGGGCGGCGGTATTATGGAAAACTTCCTTACCAATAAACGCATGGATATTAAATCCAATCAGCATAATATTATCTACAGTCCTGACTTTGATGGAACGGCGGAATTTTCATTAGGCGGACCGCATAAATTTTTTGAGGTAAATTTCGAAAGATCACGTTTTATCGATTTAACCAGTGAAAGCAGTACTTTATTAAAGAATTTTGCAGAAAATATTACAAATAACCGTCCGGTAGAGATTTCGGCAGAAAACCTTCCGATCAGTTTAGCGATGCACAGTTGTATTAGCGACATTATAAACTGCCATTTTACGGGTGGCTTAAAGCTCTTGTTCCTTCAATCTAAATGTTTAGAGCTTTTGGCCCTGCAAGCGCAGGCTTTTGAACTGGCGGCAAAAAAAACAGAAAGTCCAACCATCAAATCGGCCTATGATAAGGAACGCATTTATTATGCAAGAGAATTTTTATTGGCTAACGCAAGCCATCCGCCATCGTTAACCGAGCTTGCTAAAACCGCAGGAATAAATGAGTTTAAACTTAAACATGGTTTTAAAGAAATTTTCAATAATACAGTTTTTGGCTATTTAAGCGATTATAAATTAATGCGCGCAAAAGAACTTTTGGCCGATAACAGTAAAAACATTAAGCATATAGCTGAAGAACTGGGTTATTCTTCCGTACAACACTTTAGTAATGCTTTTAGTAAAAAATTTGGTATAAGCCCAGGGAAAGCACGTTAATTAAATCGAAAATCCTTTAACGTAACCGTCACTTGCATTTATTTCAGTGCCTTACGGGCAAGAAAGATGTTGAAATAAATTTAGTAAGCCGACCGTTTATCATAAGCTGTGGCTTAAACCTTTTTCCTTTTTTTCTTTAAATCAAGATAATCTACATAATATAAAACCTTAACCGAAAGGCTATTATTCTGCGGAGCATTTAAAATCCCGCTCAGGTTTTTATTGTACCGCTGGGTATAGTAAGTATCATAAGTTTCGGCGGCATCCTTATAAGAAACTGAAAGTGTGCTCCCTGGTGCAAACTGCCAGGTATAAATTAAATCAATGTTAAATACATTGTAATTTCTATCGGTACCTGTTAATGCTGGTCCTTTATAATCTGTTAAATTGCCATCTGGCTTAAGTAAATAAAATTCTTTGTTGCGCCTATCGCTCCAATAATGCCTCAACACAACTGTAAAACCCATTAAATTGGTAAAGGTATATTTCGCATCAAAAGAGTTTTCTACCGTTCTGCGGTCGTATTTAGAAAAAATGGCTTTATCGCCCTGTGCTGTTACCCAGTTTACATAATTGTAGTTTGGATTAAAACTAAGATCTAAACCAAAGGCAATTTTATCATTTAGCCTCAGGTTCTGGAAAAAATAAAAATTATATTCCTTACCCTTAAAAAGTTCTTGTTCTTTATAACGGATGTTTCCGCCCAAATTATAGGCTTTGGCACGGTTGGGGTTAATGTATAAAGCAAAGCCATAGCTTTCGGGTGCCTTATATACCTGTCCGTTTCTCGATTCGTAGAAATCATTCCTTGCTGCCGTATAAACACCATTTACTTCTGCCGACCATAGGTTTTTGAATTGAACGTATGGGCCGCCTTCTACAGAAAAAGTTTGATAGCTGCCTGGCATTGCCCTCCGCGAATATAAAACATTAAAATAGCTCAATAACTGATTGTACCAACTACTGGGCTTATAAACATTGTAATGGAAATCAAGCACCTGATCTAAAAAATTGTTATTGGTAAAAAAGCCTAAGTCAGATGGATCGAATTTATCATCGGCATATTGCTGAGAGTAACTCCAGGTAAAGTTTCCGCTTTGTTTACCAAACTTTAGGCCATAACTGTATCCGGTAACCGCTTCTTTACCTTTTAAATAACTCACTTTACCTGCGCCATTTATAAAGTATTTGTTGCCTTTATTGTTGAGGTTAAACAGTAAAGCAGTTACATTGGCATCGTAAGCCGAACCCTGCCTTAACACGTTGGTATTGATAAACGTTGCCGAACTATTATTTTTTAGCGACTGATCAAAAACCAAAATATTATAATTGGTAAGGGGTTGCGTTTCTACCTCACGAAGATTTCCCTGCGCATCTTCAACTTCCGTTTGCATGCTATTGGTAATGGCATTAAAAATCCCGATACCCAGGCCTTTTGCCGTACGCCCTGAAATTTTTGTGGCATTTAATACTTTGGCTTCTGTTTGATCTTTTACTACCTTATCTCCTCCTACTTCGCTATAATTATAATAAGATGGGATGGAGCCGATCCGCTTGGAATAAAAAAGATCTCCTTTGTTAAAAAGTTCGGTTCCTTCGGTAAAAAACTGTCGGTTTTCATTAAATTTTACCTCAAAAGGGGTAAGGTTTAAAATCCTGTTATCTGATTGTACCTGACCAAAATCGGGCACTAAAGTCATATCCAGCGTAAAACTGTTATTAATGCCATACTTTACATCCATACCACCGTTAAAGCGCGAAGTTGTATTTTTTACACCCGGTAAATTAACAGGATAATGATTAACATAGGCCGAAACGTATGGAGAAAATGACAACCTCAATGGCGGTTTTACATCTTTTATTCCCATCCAAAGCCCTTCCTGATTTATAAATCCGTTAACTTTCGGATCAACAAAATTCCAAAAAGTTTGAAGGTTTTGCCGCTGAATCCGCCTGCTAAAATTTAATCCCCAGTTTTGCACATCTTTACCAGAAAAACGCAGGGCCGAATAAGGAATTTTCATTTCACAGGTCCACCCTTTATCATCTATTTTAACTGCACTTTCCCAAACAGCATTCCAGTTTGCATCTTCATCACCCACCTGCGAGTATTTAGCATCAAACTGCACGCCCGCAGCGGTAACAAAAAGACCGTTACCGTTCATTTTATCATAAAATGGATCAACAATAATGGAAATAAAATCGGCGTTACCAATATTATCCCTCGAAACTAGTTCGTGCGAAACACTATCAGGATTATCGTACATGCGTGCATAAACATAAATCGCAACGTCATCATAAATTACCTTCATTTCGGTACGTTTATCCTGAGTTTCAATTTTTCCGGGGTTGGGCTTATTTTCGATAAAATCTGTAGCAATAGGTACATTATTCCAGCATTCATCATCTAAAACACCATCAATTTTAGGAATTTGGATTGTTCTTTTGGCATCCAACTGCTTTTGTTTAGCAATATCCTGTGCCTTACAGTAAGTACAAGCAAATATTAAAATTGGGAGAATAAAGCGTTTCATGGGTTTAGGTTAGTTGGGTATAAGACTGCATAAAGAACAAAATGTTGCACGGCCTGATTAAATAATATAGTAAACAAGCTAAAGTTTTGACTTTGAGTTGCTAAGATTTACAAGCAAAATTTAATACATTTGCCTTTTATTAAAAACAAGTAGCTTTTTGCCCATTGGCATTAAGCTTTTAGCTTAAAAAAAGATGTTTGATAATTTACAGGACAAGCTAGACAGAGCATTTAAAGTATTAAAAGGGCAAGGCAGCATTACGGAAATCAACGTGGCAGAAACCATGAAGGAAATCCGCAAAGCGTTATTGGATGCCGACGTAAACTATAAAACAGCAAAAGCATTTACAGACGATGTGAGGCAAAAAGCTTTAGGGCAAAATGTGTTAACATCAGTTTCGCCGGGGCAATTGCTTACCAAAATAATGAACGATGAGCTTGCAGCCTTAATGGGTGGCGAGGTTACAGAGTTAGAAACCAAAGCAAACCCTACCATTATATTAATTGCAGGTTTAAACGGTGCGGGTAAAACCACCTTCGCGGGTAAACTGGCGCTGCATTTAAAAGGTAAAGGTAAAAAACCTTTATTGGTTGCTGGCGATATGTACCGCCCTGCGGCTGTAGATCAGTTGGAGGTTTTAGGAACGTCTGTAGGGGTTTCTGTATATGCCAACCGCGAATCAAAAGATCCTGTTGCCATTGCCTTAGAAGGTATTGAGCATGGTAAACAAAATGGAAATAATGTAATCATTATCGATACCGCCGGCCGTTTGGCTATTGACGAGTCGTTGATGAACGAAATATCGGAAGTTAAAGCCCAAACCCATCCACACGAAATTTTGTTTGTAGTGGATTCGATGACAGGACAGGATGCCGTAAATACAGCTAAGATATTTAACGATAGATTAGATTTTACAGGTGTTGTTTTAACCAAATTAGATGGTGATACCCGCGGTGGTGCAGCACTTTCAATTAAATCGGTAGTAAATAAACCGATTAAATTTATTGGTACCGGCGAGAAAATGGAAGCTCTTGATGTTTTCTATCCAGATCGTATGGCATCGCGTATTTTGGGTATGGGTGATGTGGTTTCACTTGTTGAGCGTGCACAAATGCAGTTCGATGAGAAAGAGGCTGCAGAACTTCAGAAAAAAATCCGCAAGAATAAATTCGATTTCAACGATTTCTACAACCAGATTCAACAGATCAAGAAAATGGGTAACATGAAAGATTTGATGGGCATGATTCCTGGTGTGGGTAAAATGATGAAGAATGTAGATATACAGGACGATGCTTTTAAATCAATCGAAGCCATTATCAATTCAATGACGCCGTTTGAAAAAGAAAATCCAGACAGCATTCAACAAAGCCGTCGCTTGCGTATTGCAAAAGGATCTGGAAGCAAGGTAGAAGAAGTAACCAAACTGATTAAACAGTTTGAAGATATGCGTAAAATGATGAAGCAGTTTTCGAACCCGGCAGCCGCAGCAGCAATGATGAAAGGTATGCCTAAAATGCCATTTGGCAGATAGTTTAAAATTAGGAAAGAGAGGTTTAGGGCCTAAGGTCTTATTCTTCGTGAAGATATAATCCCGATCAGTAATGGTCGGGATTTTTTTGTTTGGTATAACATCGGTATTTTATATGAAAAAGCTGATTTAGTTTGGTAATTTGAGCAGAAAACGTTGTATTTGGAACTTAACCTAAAAAAATTTGATCCCTAGCTAAACAATCTCTATATTGTGATCAATATTCATCCCGAATAGTTTACATCTCCATTTATTTATTTAGAATCTAATGCTTGTAAAAACATACGGGAGTGCTGTTTATGGTGTAAATGCACTAACCATAACAATCGAAGTGAATATTAGTGCGGGTACCAAATACTACATGGTGGGCCTGCCCGATAATGCAGTTAAAGAAAGTTTGCAAAGGGTGGCCAGCGCAATAAACGTTTCTGGCTTTCGCATGCCCAAACAGAAAATTGTAGTCAACTTAGCTCCGGCCGATATCAAAAAAGAAGGTTCATCATACGATCTGCCAATCGCTATTGGCATTTTAGCAGCGTCAGGGCAAATTCCTGCTGATGAATTGGAGAATTATTTTATTATGGGAGAGCTATCATTAGATGGAAGCATTCAGCCCATAAAAGGTGCCTTACCAATTGCTATACAAGCCCAACAGGATGGATTCGATGGTTTTATCCTGCCCAAACAAAATGTTCGTGAAGCTGGTATTGTGAACGATTTAATTGCTTACGGTGTAGAAAACCTTGCGCAGGTAGTAGGTTTTTTTAATAAAACAGAACAGCTGGAACAAGTAAAGGTTAATACCAAAGAGGAGTTTTTAAAAAACATCAATAATTACGAACACGATTTTGCTGATGTTAAAGGGCAGGAAAATATAAAACGAGCATTGGAAATTGCCGCTGCAGGTGGCCATAATGTGATTTTGATTGGTCCGCCGGGTGCCGGTAAAACCATGTTAGCCAAACGCTTACCTACAATTTTACCCCCGTTAAATTTAACAGAAGCGTTGGAAACAACAAAAATTCACTCCGTTGCCGGAAAACTTTCGGCAGCTGATGCTTTAATGACTATCCGCCCATACCGCTCGCCTCATCACACCATTAGCGATGTAGCTTTAGTTGGTGGAGGAATAAATCCACAGCCTGGAGAAATATCACTGGCACATAACGGTGTATTATTCTTAGATGAACTTCCGGAATTTAAACGAAGCGTTTTAGAAGTGATGAGGCAGCCGTTGGAAGACCGCAAAGTTGCCATCGCCAGAGCACGGTTTTCAGTAGAATACCCGGCAAGCTTTATGTTGGTAGCCTCGATGAACCCCTGTCCGTGCGGGTTTTATAATCATCCGGAAAAGGATTGTGTTTGTGCCCCCGGCGTGGTGCAAAAATACCTGAGTAAAATATCTGGGCCACTTTTAGATCGGATCGATCTTCATGTTGAGGTTACGCCAGTTAATTTTAACGAACTGGCTTCCGCCCAAAGTGCAGAAAAAAGTGATTGTATCCGCGACCGCGTAATTAAAGCGAGAGAAATTCAGGACCTACGCTTTGCTAACCATGAGGATTTGCATTATAACGCACAAATGAGCCCTAAAATGGTACGCAAAGTATGCCAAATTAGTAACGAGGGCACTACTTTATTAAAAACCGCTATGGAACGACTGGGCTTATCGGCCCGTGCCTAGGACAGAATTTTAAAAGTTGCGCGAACCATTGCCGACTTGGCTGGAAGTGAGCACGTAGAACTCGAACACCTTGCAGAATCAATTAATTACCGGAGTTTAGATAGAGATGGCTGGGCGGGATAATATGTTGTTAAGAAAGCGTTTAATTTATTTGTTATCTTGATAAACATTAAGTTTATTGGCGTGCAAATATCCCCTATGAAAAAATTGCCTTTTATATTTTTAAGCTTAATCATCATTTCCCTAAAAAGCAACAGTCAAACATTGCCGGATTTTTTTCCACCCAAAAACTACAAAATGGTTACCCAAACCAAAGGCGATTTAGATAAAGATGGCATTGAAGAATTGGTATTTGTTTTTGATACTGACAAAGCGGACGGAAAGAATGGATTAAAAAGAATGTTATACATCTGCAAGCAAATAAATGGTAAAAACAAACTTTGGAAAAGCAATAGCAGCATTTTAAAAAGCAGTAAAGATTGTGGCTTCTGTATTGATGCGGGGGTAAATCTCTCGGTAAAAATCAAAAATAATACACTAATGACCGAACAAAGCTTTAACCACAACAGCAGGCATTATAGTACTTGGAAAAATTTTTATCGCTATCAAAATGCCGATTGGTTTCTGATCGGCTCTACATATGATGATTACGATACCTGTGATTTTGATTACCAATACGACATTAATTTCTCTACAAAACAAGTGAGTGTTGCCTATACCTATGGCGATTGCGATGACGGAATAAAGATCCCAAAAGATAGTTTTTATAATTTCAAATACCCATTTAAAGCACTTCCCAAAATGGATGGTTTTATCCCTGGCCAAATTGAACTAAAAATCCCCGCCAACGGCAAATATTTCTATTATTAACGCTCCCCATACCTACCATGAGAAAGATCTTTTGTTTATGCTTTATATTCCTCACCAGCCATTCATTCGCCCAAAAAATATTCAATCAGCCAAATGCAAAAGGGAGCTGGCAATACATTTATCCTTTTAAAAATACAAATTATGTGCTGGCTTTACAATGCCTTACTACTGAAAAAGAACCGCTTTCAGAATTGTGCAACACAATACTATACTTTGGTAGAACCGGAGTAAAAACCGACAAAATATTTTGGAAAGATAATATTGAAATGCGCCACATAGCCGATAACCTTAAATATGAGGATTTTAACAATGATGGGGTTAAGGATTTATTAATTTTTGAAGATACCGGAGCAAGGGGAGGAAACTCTTTTTATAACCTTTATTTAATTAATTGTAAAAAATATACTTTAACTAAAGTTAAAAATTTTGATAAAATTGTTAACCCAAGCTATGATAAAAAGCATGGCGTAATTATAAGTTACGGTTTTACAGGAACCAATTATTATCAGTTGTACCGCCTTGATAAAAATTATAAACCATACAAAATCGGCGATTCTTTTGATGACAAAGAAAATCTAGACCTCGATAAAAAAATAACTGCGATTTTAAACAAAAAATAATTTTTGTCTACTTTATTCAATTAAACTGAACAGTTTTATTATCCAAAAGCTATAACCATACATTTCAGGTAGACCTTTAAAAGATTTTCGTCTTTTGCTTTTTAAGCAACTATTCAACACCTTGTATTACATATGCTTACAAGTAAAATAATTTTCTACTATCATTTCTTCTCTCCTTAATTACCCTTCTATCAAAACGGTTTGGCATAGTGATTGTCTTTAGGCAGTTACATTTATTACCTATATAAAAATAAAAAAAGTGAAAGAGATGAAAAAGACAATCCAAATTTTCAGCATGCTATTAATAGCATTAACAGTAATGGTATCATGTAAAAAAGATACCGATCCGGCCGACAAAGATTTCTTTGTGGGTACCTATAAAGGAACAGTTTCTTATAGAAACGGTCAAACAACAATTAACAGCAGCGATGGCAAAGTAACTGTGAGTAAAGTTGGCGAAACTTATAACTTTTACTTTGGCAACAACATTCCTGATATTACAGGTGTAAAGTTTGAAAAGAAAAGCGATAACAATTATGTGAGCATAGGCTCAGGTTTAACTGGTATTAGTATTGATGCAAGTAATCTTAATATTTTAGTATCTAAAGATGGGCAAACATGGACAGCCAATTGCAACAGGTAAAAGCATTGTAAAGCAAAAGGCCCGATTTTAAATAAAATCGGGCCTTTTTTTTGTGACTATAACTCTTCTATATCCTCGTCATCTTCTTCAGGCACGTACTTTTCAATGGCCTGGCCGATGGCATTAACTTCTTCATCTTCTTCAAAAATAGGCAATTCGGTTTTATAATCCATTTTTAGCCAAATTGAAGAGGTATCTTTTTGAATCTGAATATATTCTCTGCCATCTTTAAAAATGGTGTAAGAATCATTTCCTTCAGGGAAAACTGAATAGTTTATTGGTCCGATTTCGATATCAAAAGGCTCTTGCATGCTGAATGTTTTTTTACAAAGATAAAAAATCTTTTCGTTGACTTTGAGCTTGACCGGATATATCATACATTCTTATCTTTATAGGATCAATTGATAAAGATGGATTTTTCAAAAGCAGATAACAAGGTTGCCCGAAAATTATTTGAGGTAGCTTTACAAAGAGAATTAATAAAAGGCATGCACGAATTCGCTGAAGTTTTGGATCAATGGAAAACGCAACAGCCTGTAGACAATAGGGATGACTACTATAAGGTATTTACTGCAGTAAAGGATTTTGACAAACATATCGCCAGAAGATATGACGGTCTCAAAAATTCCTGGTTTTTTGATACGGTCATTGCTATGCTTTTAGACAAAACAATCACACAAGCTGATTTAGAAGATTTTTCAGAAGAAGCCAAAACTGAAATCTTAAGGATTCTAAAATTCAGAGAAAATGACACAGATAATTAAAAAATTACGTCCTATTGTTTAAAAATCCCATCATTTATACTACTTTACGGCTAAAGAATTTACTGTACAGATAAGAAGATGAAGTTAACGTTTTGGGGCGCAGCACAACAAGTAACAGGCAGTATGCACTTGCTGGAGGTTGGCCATTATAAAATACTGATAGATTGCGGGTTAGATTACGAAAAAGAAACCTACCAGGAAGAAAACCAACAGTTTCCATTCGATCCGGCAAGTATAAACCTGGTTATTTTAACCCACGCCCATATTGATCACTCTGGCAATTTGCCTACGTTGGTGCGGCTCGGTTTTGATGGGCAAGTACTTTGTACACCACCAACAGCCGATTTAACTTCAATATTATTATTCGATTCTGTGGAACTTTTTTTAAGAAAGGCAGGTCGAAAACCCAGAACCAAACGAGGTAATTTTAGCGGCCCAAAACCTTTGTATCTGCACAAACATGTGATGGATACGATTGATCGTTTTGTAACTATTGCTTTTAATAAGCCTTTTAAAGTAAACGGCGATATTAGCTTAACTTTTGTTCCTGTTGGGCATTTACTAGGCGCAGCTGCCGCTGTTTTAACTATAAATGACCATGGTGAGGAAAAGAAAATTGCTTTTACCGGTGATATTGGAAGAGATAATTATCCGGTTTTAGTTAATCCCGAACCATTGCCCGAAGTTGATTACCTGGTAAGTGAAGCAACCTACGGAGGAAGAATGCATACTAAAGATCAAACTTTGGAAGAAAGATTGGTACAGGAAATTACCGAAGCTTGTATAAAAAGCCCCGGCAGATTGATTATTCCTGCATTCAGTATTGGTAGAACGCAATCTTTGGTATTTGCACTAAATCAAATTTTCACCAAAAAACTGTTGCCGCCAGTTCAAATCTTTGTAGATAGTCCTATGGCTATTCAAGCTACAGAGGTTTACCGTAAACACCATAACCTGGTAAACCAGGAGGCTAAAGATTTTTACCAAACCATGGGTGATGAATTTGAATTTGAGCATTTGGCTTATGTTCACACCATGAAAGAGAGTAAAGATGTTTCCAATTATTTTGATCCATGCATCATCATTTCATCAGCGGGTATGTTAGAAGGTGGCCGGATTCAGGATCACCTGTATTATAACATTCAAAATTATTACTGCACCATTCTGTTTATTGGTTATTGCGCAAAAGGAACACTTGGCTATAAATTATTAAGCGGCGCACCAATTGTTCGGATTAAAGACCGCGAAATGATGGTTTATGCCACAATACGCCAAACGGATTTGCTTAGCGGGCATGGCGACCATAACGATTTAATTAGAACAATAAAACAAACGGGGCAACCAAAAAAAGTATTTTTGGTTCATGGTGAAGATAAGAGCCTGCAAAGCTTATCATTGGCATTACAGGAAGATGGTTTTAATGTTGCAGTTCCCGAAAGAGGAGAAGTGTTTGAATTGTAGCGAATTACGCTTGTGCTCGTTCATGGTTTTTGGTTAATAGTCCATGGTTTTTGGCTCATAGCTGATGGTCTGCACGGCCATTAACCATTGTGATTAGGCTGGACGAGTTCATGGTTTTTTGGCTCATAGCTGATGATCTGCAGGGCCATTAACCAATGTGATCAGGCTGACGATAGTTCATGGTTTTTTGGCTCATAGTTGATGGTCTGCGCGGCCATTAACCACTGTGATCAGGCTGACGATAGTTCATGGTTTTTTGGCTCATAGCTGATGGTTTGGCGGCCATTGACAATAATCTAGTAACCATTTGTCTTTTAATTGGTTTACCATGGTTTTCCGCCCATAGCTGATCACTTACTCGCAATTGACAATAATCCATTTAACCATTGTGCTTTTCATTGGTTTACCATGGTTTTCGGCCCGTAGCTGATCGCTTCGCGGCCATTGACCATTGTGATTAGGCTGGACGATAGTTCATGGTTTTTTGGCTCATAGCTGATGGTCTGCATGGCCATTAACCATGATCTATTAACCATTATCTTCTGATTGGTTTGTAAAGCGTTTTGGCTGATCGCTCCCCGGCTATCGACCATAATCTATTAACCATCGTGCTTTTTTTGTAATGAAAATGATTACCCCCTTACTTGGCCGTTTCCCCTCACCACCCATTTGTAGCTGGTTAATTCTTCAAGTCCCATTGGGCCACGGGCATGAAGTTTTTGCGTACTGATCCCAATTTCGGCCCCCAGGCCAAACTGTGCTCCATCTGTAAACCCGGTAGAAGCATTGGCATACACCGCAGCGGCATCTACTTCATTTAAAAATTGAGCAATATTAGCAGCATCTTCCGATATAATTGCTTCGCTGTGTTTCGAGCTGTATTTTGCAATGTGGTTTAGTGCATCATTTAAATCTTCAACAATTTTTACGGCAAGCTTTAACGATAAAAACTCAGTGCCGAAATGTTCTGGCGCAGCATGATTTAACAATTCTGCAGGATAAGTAGCTTTTAATGCATCATAACTTCTTTCATCTGCATAAAGCTCAACATTTCCATCAGCCAAAGGCGATAAAAGGACAGATAAATCGTTCAACCTGTTCTGGTTGATCAGCACACAATCAAGAGAATTACAAACACTTACCCTCCTGGTTTTTGCGTTAAAAAAAATTGCTTTTCCTTTTTCCAAATCTCCAGATTCATCAAAATAAGTATGAACAATTCCGGCCCCGGTTTCTATGACAGGAATTTTGCTGTTTTCGCGAACATAAGTAATTAAAGATTGACTTCCTCTCGGGATCAGCACATCAACAAAACCTCTTGCATTCAATAAAGCTTCAGTAGCTGCCCTTTCTGCAGGCAATAGTATTAATACATCACGATTAATTTTATGTTTATCCAATACTTCATGGATCACTTTTGCAATCGCCAGATTTGAAAATTCTGCATCGCTTCCACCTTTAAGTACAGCCACGTTTCCTGTTTTAAAACAAAGTGAAAATACATCGGCAGTAACATTTGGGCGGGCTTCGTAAATTACACCTACAACACCTAATGGCACACTAACTTTCTGAATATGAAGGTGATTTTCAAGCGTTTTATCTGAAAGAATTTTACCTAAAGGACTGTTTAAACCTGCGACATTTATAAGATCATTCGCAATATCAGCAATGCGCGCTTCATTTAATTTTAGCCTGTCGTATTTGGGATCTTCGATGGGCATTTTTGCTAAATCTTTTACATTTTCAGAAAGAATTGATGCTGTATTGGCTACCAAAGCCTCAGCCAGATCTGTTAGAACAACATTTGTCGTTTCTTTATCAACGCTAACCAAGGTACGACTTGCTTGTTTTGCTTTTTCGAAGTATTGTTTGTAATCCATTGTTTTGTTTTAATTAGAGATTCGTCATGCTGAATTTATTTCAGCATCTATTAATAAGATCCTGAAACGAGTTCAGAATGACGAATGAGCCTGCTAAATAGCCGAATAAAAATAATCGTAATGCACCAGCGCTTTCTGTTTCTTTTGTCCAATGCGTTCCCTGGCTTTATCCGAACCATATTCTGCGATGCCCAATCCGATCAGGTTATTTTTTTCATCCACAATTTTAATAATATCGCCCTTTAAAAAATCTGTTTGTATTTCGATAATCCCCACGGGCAATAAACTGGTGGCTTTTCCTGAGGTGAGTACGGTTTTTGCACCGTCGTTTAACATCACAACACCAGTTGCAGCTGTTTTCCGAATGAGCAATCCATTTTTTCTTGCCTGATTTACTTTTTTCGGGTACAAAACGCGTGTGCACCAATTCATTATTTAATAATTCCGTAAGCACATCGTTTTTAGTTCCATTTGCAATATGAACCGTTATGCCAAGTTTCGCCACTTTTTGTGCCATGGTAGATTTAGTAATCATCCCCCCACGCCCAAATTGTGATTTACCTGTTTGTATAAAAGATGCCAAATTAGCAACCGAGCCATTAATTTCTTCAATAACAGCCGATCCTTCAATTTTTGGGTCGCCATTATAAATTCCATTCACATTAGATAAGATAATCAGCGCATCAGCATTTAACATCGAAGCAATTAATCCGGCAAGCTCATCATTATCAGTAAACATCAGCTCAGTAACAGATACTACATCGTTTTCATTTACTACAGGAATTACCTCATTTTGAAGCAAAATCTGCAAACAGTTTTTCATGTTTAAATAATGCGCCCGGTCGCGGAAATCTTCTTTGGTAACCAAAACCTGCGCACACTGAATATTATGGGTGGCAAAAAAATTAGCATAGGTATTAATTAGTTTCACCTGGCCAATTGCAGCCAATAACTGTCGGGTAGTTACCGCATCTTGCTTTTCAGAAACCTTAATCAGGCTTCTACCAGATGCTACTGCCCCCGAAGAAACAAGAATAACTTCAATACCTTGTTTTTTAATATCTGCCAATTGGTTTACAAGGTGTTTAATCCTTGCTTCATCGGGCAAACCATTCGCTTGTGTAATTACATTTGAACCAACTTTAACAACTATTTTTTTGTAGCCTAATTTCATCCTTCTTTTCAAGCATTTTGATTTGGCAATTTAACATCAATTTTTCTATTTCGGATGATTATCTATAGGCTTTGTGGATTTTTGCTAAAATGGTAATTGTTGGTTTGGGGTTGAGCACTTGGTGTTTGGTGATGCTTAATCGATTTAACAATTAACAAGTTATCCTGCCTGCCACTACTACTGAACATGGAACAAATGAACTCCTGAGCTAATGGCTAATAAACTATTGAACTATTTGACTAAATTGCATTTGAACCTAAATCAAACCGCTATGAAACGTATCTTACCCAGCCTAATTGTACTTAGTACAGTTATGGCTTGCAATAACCCCCAAAAGAAAGAAATGAAAGCGATTAAGTGGCCCGATGCCAAAGCTCCTGTAGCAGAAATTATTCCTCACCAAAGAGTAGTACATGGCGATACTGTAGTAGATAATTACTATTGGATGATCGATTACTTTAAAAAAGGTCCGGATAGTACAAAAGTTGTCAATTATTTAAAAGCCGAAAATACTTACCTCAACACAATGATGAAAAGTACAGATCAATTTCAGGCTGATCTGTTTAAAGAAATGAAGGGAAGGATAAAGGAGAAAGATGAATCTGTACCTGTTTTAAAGAACGGCTATTTTTATTATACAAGAACCGAAGATGGACAACAATACTTTAAATATTGCCGGAAAAAGGGAAGTTTATCAGCTGCTGAAGAAGTTTTGCTAGATGTTGACGACCTTGCAAAAGGGCACACTTATTATAGTGCAACAGGTTTTAGTGTTAGTCCAAACAATAAACTTTTAGCTTTTGGTGTAGATCAGGTATCTCGCCGCCAATACACCATTAATATTAAAAATTTAGAAACAGGAGAAATACTTAAAGATGCCATTACCAATACCGAAAGTGCAGTAGCATGGGCAAATGATAATAAAACATTTTTTTACACCTCAAAAAACCCTGTTACGCTTTTAAGTGAGAAAATTAAAAAACACACACTTGGTACAGATGCCAAAACAGATGCGGTAGTTTATGAGGAGAAAGACAACAGCAACTATATTGGCGTAATGAAATCAAAAAACGGGAGGTACATTTTCATCGGCTCGCAGGGAACACTAAGCGCTGAATATAGAATGATTGATGCTGATCATCCTGAAAATGCTTTTAAAGTGTTTTCTAGCCGATCGAAAGATGTTTTATACGATATTTTGCCTGTAGACGATAAATTTTATATTATAACCAATTGGAACGCCAAAAATTTCCGCCTGATGGAATGTCCTTTGGATAAAACAGAAAAGGAGAACTGGAAAGAGGTTATTCCAAACCGCAAAGATGTTTTACTCGAATATGGGGAAGAATTTAAAGATCATTTGGTATTATCAGAACGTAAAAACGGTTTGACAGCGCTCCGCGTACTTAAAAATGATGGGGGCGATTACTATATCAAATTTGATGAGCCTGTTTATGCTGCCGGAGTAGGTGCAAACCCAGAGTATAACAGTAAAACGCTCCGTTATTCTTACACTTCTTTAACCACACCAAGTTCTGTTTACGATTATGACCTTGATAAGAAGGATAAAAAACTAATGAAGCAACAGCAAGTTGTTGGTGGCTACGATCCTAATGATTACGCAACAGAACGTATTTTCGCAACGGCAAAGGATGGAACAAAGATTCCCATCGCTCTGGTTTATAAAAAGGGTTTCGAAAAGAATGGACATGCGCCATTGCTGTTGTACGCATATGGATCTTATGGATCAAGCACCGATGCCACTTTCTCTTCACCCAGATTAAGCCTTTTAAACCGTGGTTTCGTTTTCGCTATTGCAAATATCCGTGGCGGACAGGAAATGGGCAGACAGTGGTATGAAGATGGCAAGCTGATGAAAAAGAAAAACACATTTACCGATTTTATTGCTGCAGGTGAATATCTTGTTGATCAAAAGTACACTTCAAAAGGTCATTTATATGCCCATGGAGGCAGCGCAGGAGGCTTATTAATGGGTGCAGTTGCCAATATGGCTCCTGATTTATGGAACGGAATTATCGCTGATGTTCCTTTTGTAGATGTAATTAATACCATGCTGGATGAAAGCATTCCGTTAACCACGAATGAATTTGATGAGTGGGGAAATCCTAAACAAAAAGCAGCTTACGATTATATGAAAAGCTATTCCCCTTACGAAAATGTAGAGAAAAAGGCCTACCCGAATATGCTGGTTACCACAGGCCTGCACGATAGCCAGGTGCAGTATTTCGAACCTGCCAAATGGGTGGCTAAACTACGGGCTGCAAAAACTGATAAGAACGTACTATTGCTTAAAACCAATATGGAATTTGGTCATGGTGGCGCATCGGGCCGTTTCGATTATTTGAAAGATGTTTCCTTACGGTGGGCATTTTTGTTCTCGCTGGAGGGGATAACGAAATAATTTTTTACTCGGTTCGTCATTCACGCCTGCGCGGGAATGACGACCACTTTTTTTTAAATTTAAATCAAGCTAAAACCCCACAATGAACACCAAACTAAAAACACTCCAAATTATCCATCTTGCCTTATGCTCAGGAGTTTTCCTTTTTGCATTGGTAACCATTTTTCTTAATCGCGAAATGATGTTTTTCGATGCCAACCCTAAAACCACATCACCCTTTAACCCCATATTTCCGATCATGGGTTTGATCACGATTTCTGCAAGTATCTTTTTTCATAGAAATTTAATGGCAAAAATTAATAAAAATGCCCCTGTCGATACAAAAATCAATATGTATCAAAGTGCATTTATCATTAGCTCAGCGATGCTGGAAGGAGGTGCCCTTTTTAACATTGTTGGTTTTTTTATCACACATAATTCGTTCTTTTTAATTTTTGCTGCGGCAAATTTTGCTTTTTTGGTACTTAAAAGGCCAACCAAAGATAAATTGATCTCCACTTTACAATTGCAATATCCAGATACAGAGTCATTGTGAGCAAATAGCCTTATCTTTGCCCTTCAATGGAATACAATGTTCACACTTTGCCAAACGGTATACGCTTATTGCATGTGCCTTCGGCCTCTGCCATATCACACGCCTGTGTTATCGTAAATACCGGCTCTCGCGATGAGCCGGAAAATAAAGCAGGTTTAGCGCATTTTATCGAACATCTGATTTTTAAAAGAACTGAAAAACGCAGTACCAATCAGATTTTAAACCGCTTAGAAAGTGTTGGTGCTGATTTAAATGCTTATACCACAAAAGAATATACCTGCATACATGCTTCTTTTTTAAACCCTTATCTGGATAGAACTTTAGATCTTTTCAACGATATTCTGTTCCACTCTACTTTTCCCGAAGAGGAAATGGATAAAGAGAAAAGTGTAATCCTGGATGAGATTTCTTCTTACCTCGATCAACCTGAAGAAGCCATTAACGATGATTTTGAAGACATGCTTTTTGCAGGGCATCCACTTGGCAACAACATTTTGGGCACAACTGAAACGGTGCAGCATTTTACCCGCGAAGATGTAATTAATTTTAGAAAAGCCAATTACCGAACAAATGAAATTGTAGTGGCTATTTTAGGAAATTATACCCTAAACAGCGTAGTTAGCAAAGGCAGCAAACATTTTGCCGCTGTTGAAGAAAATAATCCCGATAAAGCCAGGTTAAAACCAACCGTATTACCACAAAGCAATACCACCATTTACAAACCGATTATGCAGGCACACTGCATTTTGGGCACCCAGGCTTATTCTACCCATCAGGAGAAAAAGGTACCCTTAATGCTGTTGAACAATTATTTTGGTGGTAACGGAATGAGCTCGGTTTTAAACCTGCAGATTAGAGAGAAATATGGAATAGCATACACAATAGAATCTAATTTTTCTCCATTAAGCGATACGGGTATTTTTTCAGTCTATTTTGGAACAGATAAAGAAAAACAGACAAAAGCACTTTCTCTAATTTTTAAAGAAATTAAAAGGCTTAGAGAACATCCCTTAAATGAACTTCAATTGCAAAAAGCAAAAAATAAGTTTATAGGGCAAATTGCCTTGGGAGAAGAAAATAGAATCGGACTAATTATTTCGATGGCAAAAAGCCTGATCGATCACAATAAAATAGATTCTTTAGAAACTGTTTTTGAGAAAATAAATGCAGTTACCACCAAAGAAATGGCCGATGTGGTGCATGAAATATTAGATATTGAGCAACTGAATATCTTTACTTTCTGCCCAATAGAGGAATAATTCTTATTTTTGTAAAAAAATGCTCGTGCATTGCTTTACTTTTTCGTTACTGCAAGGTACAAAGCAACAATACAACAATCGCTGGTTCAACCAGCGCATTAAAACTGCTTCGTACCCGTAATGAAGGACGACATAAATATTATACAATGAAATTACCAATAGTAGCATACGGCGATCCTGTTTTAAAAAAGGTAGGAACCGATATCGATAAAGATTATCCAGAACTAAAACAATTGATCAGCGATATGTTCGACACCATGTATTACGCAAATGGTGTAGGTTTGGCCGCTCCTCAGATTGGCTTGCCTATCCGTTTGTTTATTGTAGATACCGGTGAAGATGAAGATGGCAAACCTGGTTATAAAAAAGTATTTATCAACGCCGAAATTTTAGAAGAAACCGGAGAAGCCTGGAGTTTTAACGAAGGCTGTTTGAGTATTCCTGATATCCGTGAAAACATTATGCGCAAGCCTAATATCAAAATTACTTATTTTGATGAAAACTGGGTAGAGCATACTGAAGATGTAGATGGAATGCCAGCACGCGTAATCCAACATGAATACGACCATATTGAAGGTAAATTATTTACCGATAAAGTAAGTGTGCTCCGTAAAACCATGCTTAAAAGCAAACTGGATGCGATTTCGAAAGGAAATATCAAAACAGATTACAAAATGAAGTTTCCGAATAAAAGTAAGAAAAGATAGGCTTAAAATGGAAGATACACGAGGGAAAATTGAAACGTTTTCCCTTTTTTATTTAAGGTCCATCCTCATTAATTGCCTTCTTGCGTCCTCCTGAACTTGTTTCAGGATCTTTATAGCAGTATAGATCCTGAAACAAGTTCAGGAGGACGGCTAGCTAAAATAAAATTAAGGTAATAATTATCTTTTGCAATGGACCTCTGTACCCAGACTAATTCGTCCGGCTCTTATCTCCATCAAAGATCTGCTGCATCAGCTTGCCCCAGGCAAAAGGGTTCAGTAGGGGGTTGGTTTGCACCATGTTCTTATTGATCATCCTATCAAAATTATACCTGTAATTCTGACTTCCGATTTCTTGCCCATCACGCGGTAAGGTTTGTATTAAACCATCAATTGAGGAACGAGAAAGGTTCTTTTTGGCAATGGCCATATCATCATCCGCCAGTTTCATTGATAAAAACTCGCGGGTAAATTCTTCTGTTGTGGCCCAAGGGAAAACACGTACAGATGGTAAATCAATCACATTGGCTTTTAATTTAACCATAATGGTGTACTTACTATCAGGGGTACTTTCCGGAATTACTGTAGAAAATTTTTTGTAACCAATAGCGGTAAATAAAATGGTATCGCCAGGATTTACAATAAAGGTAAAATACCCTCTATAATCAGCACCAACCCTTTTACTCTTGGCAGAAAGATTGGTGATGGTAACATAAGGAATCACATTTGAACTATCAATATCGGTAATAATCCCAGAAAATTGGATGAGTTTATCCTGTGCCGGCTTTTGTTGCGCAAAAGCGGTTACAGAAAAAATTAAGCAAATCAGGGCAATACAATATCTCATTAAGACAAAAGTAATTTTATTAATAAAACTTCCTTGTTAAATAGTGTTAAAGCTTAATCCTGCTCGGCCATGTTTACGGCTACAACTGAAGTGATCTGTGGAACGGCTTTCATAATTGCCTGTTCAATACCAGATTTCATAGTCATGAAACTCATCGGGCAAGAACCACAGTTGCCTAAAAGCTTAAGCTTTACCGTTCCTTCTGATGTAATTTCTTCAACAGACACATCACCTCCATCAGCCTTTAAATATGGCCTGATAGTTTCCAATGCCTGTTCTACTTGTTCTGTTAAATTCATTATATATATTTTAATTTATAAAAATAGTAATTTTTTAGCAATTCACCATTTGCGCATTGTTGATGGATATCTGCTGTGCAATTTTACTTGCAATATCACCAAATATAACATCCAACAGAGGGTTTTGGTTCAAAGCAACCGGTTTTCCGTTATCCCCAGCTTCCGAAATACTCTGTATAATCGGAATTTCACCTAAAAATGGCACATTAAAGCGTTCAGCAAGTTTAGTACCGCCACCTTTTCCGAAGATATAATATTTATTCTCAGGCAATTCTGCAGGAGTAAAATACGACATGTTTTCTATAACACCTAAAATTGGAATATTAATTCCTGGCATCCTGAACATAGCCAAACCCTTGTGGGTATCGGCAAGTGCTACCTGTTGAGGTGTGGTAACCACCACCGCGCCAGAAATAGGGAAACTTTGAGTTATGGTAATGTGGATATCGCCCGTTCCCGGTGGAAGATCTACGATCAGATAATCCAATTCGCCCCAATTTGTATCGTTGAACAACTGCTTTACTGCGTTAGATGCCATTGGTCCGCGCCATGGCACAGGTTGACCCGGATCTGCAAAAAAACCCAGCGACAATAACTTGATTCCGTATTTTTCGATCGGTAAAATTTTTGTTTTCCCGTCTGCAGTTTCTTCAGCTCCAGGCTTGGCATCAACAAGATCGAACATCGTGGGTACCGACGGCCCGTAAATATCGGCATCGATTAGGCCCACTTTAGCACCGTCTTTAGCCAATACAACCGCCAAATTGCTTGCCACTGTTGATTTACCAACGCCACCTTTGCCAGATGAAACCAAAATGATGTTTTTGATGTTATCTAACGATGATGAATTGGTTGGCTGGGTAACCCTCGACGTTACATTGATGATTACTTCTGCCGTTTGCGAAACAAAATGTTTGATTGCATTTGTACAGGCATTTTTCAACATCTCCTTCATCGGACATGCTGGTGTAGTAAGCTCTAGTGTAAAATTGACCTGGTTATCCGTTATCTGTAAATCTTTAATCATGTTTAAAGTAACCAGATCTTTTTTAAGATCGGGATCTTCAACATTTTTAAGCGCATCTAAAACTTGTTGCGGGCTAATCTGCATGGTATTAATTTAAATTCAAAATTAACAAAACATAGCCATAAATACTTTTATTTAGGCTTTTTAACTGTAATTTTAACACGAAATAAACATTTAATTGTTACGTTTAAGCAATTAACCATTTTAACGACTATATGCGAATACCAAAAATTAAGATCCCCAAAAAATATTTAAAAATCGGAGCCTGGGTTTTAGGTGTTTTTTTAGTTGTTTGTATCGCTTTAGGTGCGGTAGCGTATAGCAAAAGGGAAGCACTTCTTAAAAAAATGGTGGCGAAGGCAATAGCAAAAGCCGATAAAGATTATGGCTTAGAAGTTAAAATTGGCTCCGCTGGCTTTACAGGCCTTAGTACCGTTAAAATGACGAACATTTCTGTTGTTCCCAAAGAGCGCGATACCCTCTCCAACATTGGTGAGTTAAGTGTAGGCGTAAAGCTTCTTCCTCTTATTTTTGGCAATGTAAAGCTCTCAGAAGTAAAACTGAACGATGGTTTTGTGAGTGTGGTGCTTAAAGACTCTACCACGAATATCGATTTCATTTTAAAAAGAAAAAAGAAGGACAGCACAGAAAACAAGGGCAAGGTTAACCTGTCAGAAATAGCGAGCAATATTTTAAATCAGGTTTTGTATAAAATACCTGATGATATGGATGTACAGAACATGATTTTTAAATTAAACGATCATGATACCGCCAAATTAAGTTTTGCAACCATGGCAACAATAGATGGTGGCGACTTAAAATCGGCAATAAATGTAAATAATGGCGAATCTACCTGGCATGTTGATGGTTATGTAAATCCAGGCAGTAAAGAGTTGCGGTTTACGGCTTATGCGGATGGAAAAAAACTCGAATTGCCCTACCTGGACAATAAATTACACGCAAAATTAAGCTTCGACACCCTTCAAACAGAACTTAAAAACGCAAAATACAGTGGAGATGATTATAAAATTTCTGGTTCATGGTCGGTAAAAAACATGTTGATCAATCAACCCCGGATTGCTTCAAATGATATTATTGTACAACACGCAAAATTGGATGCAGATATTCTGGTCGGACCAAATTACATTACGCTCGACAGCACTTCAACAGCATTCCTTAAAAATGCTCAGATTCATCCCTACGTTAAATACACACTGGGTAAAAACAAAATTTATGAGTTAAAGCTCAATGCCGAAGAACAAGATGCACAAGGCGTTTTAGATGCGTTTCCACAAGGCTTATTCGAATCGTTGGAAGGACTAAAAGTACAAGGAAAAGTTAAATACAACCTTAATTTTTATTTGGATACGAAAATTCCTGATAGCGTTCGGTTCAGCTCTACGTTAACTCCGGTAAACTTTAAAATTGTACAATGGGGTAAAACCAATTTACAAAAAATAAACAGTCCATTCGTTTACACGCCTTATGAGTACGGCAAGCCCATGCGCGACATTACCATTGGCCCAGCTAACCCAAACTTTACCCCATTATCTGCTATTTCGAAAAACTTCATCAATGCCGTCTTAACTGCAGAAGATCCTTCATTTTTTACGCACAATGGTTTTGTTGAAGAATCTATCCGTAAATCTATTGCGGTTAATTTTAAAGAAAAGAAATTTAAACGCGGTGGCAGTACCATCAGTATGCAACTGGTTAAAAATGTTTATTTAAGCCGGCAGAAAACCCTGGCCCGCAAGGCAGAAGAGATCTTAATTGTTTGGCTTATTGAGTACAACCACCTGGTAAGCAAACAGCGGATGTTGGAGGTTTATTTCAATATTATGGAATTAGGCCAAAACATTTATGGAATAGGAGAGGCATCAAGGTATTATTTTGGAAAACAACCTGCTGATTTAACCATTGGCGATGGATTGTTTCTCGCCAGCATTGTGCCAAAACCAAAGGCATCTATGTATAAATTTATGGCCGATGGAAGCTTAAAACCTTACATGTTTAACTATTTCAGGTTTATGGGAAATATTATGGCAAGAAGGGGCCTAGTAGCCAGCGATACTTCTGGTTATGGTTTTTATAATGTTCGTTTAAGAGAAGGCTTACGTAGGTATTTGGCTCCAGATACTGCTGTTATCGATACCAATGCTTTTGATGATGACGGAGATGGATTGCCTGTTGTAATTGTACATGATAAAAATAAAAGTTTCTTCGAACGCCTTTTTGGTGGAGGAGCTAAAAAGGATACTGCAAGCAAACCGGTAACTACTCCGGCAGATACCACCAAAACAAAAAAACAATTGAGACAGGAGCGCAGGGAAGAACGAAGAAGACAGAAAGAACTGGAAAAAACGCAACAGTAATTAGTTGGTAATTTTTAGTTTACAGTTCTACAAACAATAATTTAAACCATTTAACGGCAGCATGCACAAAATAAAAGTAGAAGATAAAGAGTTCGAGATATTTTTAGAAAACGATACTTTAAATAAACGGATCCGTTTACTGGGCATTCAACTCAATGTAGATTATGAGGGTAAATGCCCGTTATTTATAGGTGTGTTAAACGGAAGTTTCTTATTTATGGCCGATTTAATTAAAGAAATTAATGTGCCTTGCGAAATTGCTTTTATGCGTGTAGCATCTTACGAAGGAACATCAAGCTCTGGAAACGTAAAAGAACTGATTGGTTTACCAGAAAATATTGAAGGAAGAGACATCATCATTGTTGAAGATATTGTAGATACCGGTTTAACCCTAACCCATATTTTAAAAACAATTAAAGCAAAAAATCCTGCATCAGTTAAAGTAAGCTCACTTTTACTTAAACCAAGTGCACTAAAGTACGAAATTGAAGAGCTGGAGTATGTTGGTTTTGAAATACCTAACGAATTTGTGGTTGGATATGGTTTAGATTATAATGGCCTTGGCCGGAACCTAACCGACATTTATAGAGCAACGGGTGCATAATTTTTAGATTGGATTAATTTATTTTTCGCACCTTTGCCCAATAATTTTTAACACAATGACCATACATAAAGAAGGTTACACCACCATTGCATTAAGCATATTGTTTATTTTCGTAATCAACGCAATTGTTGATTATAAATACCATGACATTACCTGGTTGCGCTGGTTCATTTATATCTTTTCTGCCGCATTATTTATAATTGTACTTCAGTTTTTCAGAAATCCGACCCGCAGTTTTTCTTCAGGCGAAAATTTGGTTGTATGCCCTGCTGATGGTAAAGTAGTGGTAATTGAAGAAACAGAAGAAGGAGAATACTTTAAAGATAAACGTTTACAGGTTTCAATTTTTATGTCACCAGTAAATGTGCACATCAACCGTAACCCAATTTCGGGAGTGGTAAAATTCTTTAAATATCATCCTGGTAAATATCTTGCCGCCTGGAACCCAAAATCTTCAACAGAGAATGAACGCACCACAACAGTAGTAGAACATAAAAGTGGTACGCCTGTATTATTCCGCCAAATTGCTGGTGCTTTAGCCCGCAGGATTGTTTGGTACGTAAAAGAGGGAGATCAGGTAATACAAACAGAACAGTTCGGTTTTATTAAATTCGGATCGAGGGTTGATGTTTTTCTTCCAGTTGGAACTAAAGTAAACGTAGAACTTAACCAGGTTGTTAAAGGTGGGATAACCACCTTGGCCACATTAAGTTAGTAGAACAATATAAACACATTAAAAAGCCGTTCCGATTCATATTGGAACGGCTTTTATATGATATCGACCTTCAAAAAGGATTTGAAAAACAAAAGTTCCCATATAAACCTGATCGAAGCGAGATGCCGATATTTCAACCGGCAGAAGCTGGAGGCAGGAACAAACTTCAATAGCACCGCTACACTTGCTTTCCAAACAAGAAATATTTTCTATCCATTATCTAAAACGTCTAATACCATCAATTTTAGATAATAATATAAGCTGTAGTCTGCAAGGACACAGACTAAGCAAGCATAACTGATAGATTTTAATCCGTAGCATCATTACCTACTTCTTCTTTATTTACCGCAGCAGTTGGCCTATCGCTAATTAAACGTTGTGTAGGGTAAGCAAAATCTGATTTGTTACGGATTACAATATCCATAATTTCTAAATTGATTTCCTGCCTTATTTTGAGGAATTCTGCGTAATTAAGCACCGTTACAAAGTAATTAACCTCTACGTTTAATCCCGAATCGCCAAAACTTTTAAAAGAAGCGTTACCATCGTCACTTGTACCTACGTGGTTGTTTATATAGCTTTCTATTTCGGTAATAATTCTTCTAAGTGATTCCGAGTTGGTTTCGTAGGTAAGTCCGATTATAAAGGATACTTTACGTGAATTCCGGAGCGACAGATTTTCTAAAACTCCGTCGATCATACCTCTGTTAGGGATAGTAGCCATCGTTTTTTCCGAAGTTCTGATTCTTGTACTTCTAAAACCAACCTTTTCAACGGTTCCTTCCACACCATCCACCTTTACAAGATCTCCAACAGTAAAAGGTTTGTCTAAAAAGATGGTAAAAGAGCCTATCAGGTTCTCCAAGCTTTCTTTAGCAGCAAGGGCAATGGCAATACCACCGATCCCTAAACCGGTAATCAGCGTTAAAACATTAACCTCAAATACAAAACCCAGAAGCGTAAAAAAGCCAATAAAAATTACAACCGTTTTAAATAATTCTTTTAAAAACGGCACCAGCTGATCGTCGGCTTTATTTTCGGTAAGTGAAGCTTTATAGAGTAATACGTGACTGATAAAATCGATTATCCTTAAAATGATCCAAAAGACTGAGAGTATAATTCCAAAAAGAAATATCCGGTCAATACAATCGCCAATCGTTACCGGAATTAATTCTTTTACTTTACCAATTAATTTACTGTAATGAAAAACAGCAACTTCCAGCGGATGTTTAAGCTGATTAATGGAAAGATACAGCGTAGCTAGCAGAATAAAAACCTCGATCGGTTTTACCAGCAGGGCTACAAAGGCATCATTATGAGATTGATTGGAAAAGTTTTTGAAAAGCTTAAAAAGTAACCTGCTTAAAAGCTTCGAAACAATGTTTTTAAAAACCAGACCTAAAAAAAGTATGCCTCCAAAAAGGAAATAGGCTTTTATAGTGTTGCCCCAAATAATTTGGTCGAAAAAAGCAGAGTTTAACATGTAACAAAGGTATAAACAAAAAAACCTCCACGAAATTAATCGTGAAGGCTATATCGTATAATAAAGAATATTATTTTCTCAAAGATTTGATACGAGCAGCTTTACCAGTTAAAGCACGTAAATAGAACAATTTCGCTCTACGAACTTTACCATAGCTATTCACTTCTACTTTCTCAATGTTTGGAGAATTAAAAGGAAAAATACGCTCAACACCAACGCCGTTGCTCATTTTACGTACGGTGAAGGTTTCATTAGCACCTGCACTGTTACGTTGTATTACAACACCTTGGTAAATCTGAACACGTTCTTTATTACCTTCGCGAATTTTATAGTGTACGCTCACTGTATCGCCAGACTTGAACGCAGGAAAATCTTTTTTCGCGATGGCCTGCTCTTCAACAAATTTTACTAAATCCATGATTTTAAGCTATTAAACCAACTTTCTTTACCTTGAAAATCGGATTGCAATATTAGGGATTTTTTTTGATATAAAAAAACCTATTTTAATTTTTTCCACAATCTTTACGAATTCCACATTCGAATGTGTTAAATGCTTCTATTCCAAAAGGTCAGGCCGACGGCTTTTTGTACGCGCCAAGGCTTGATCGTGCCGCCACTCATTCACTTTTGCCTCATGGCCGCTTAACAAAACATCAGGCACCTTATGTCCCCGCCAATCGGCCGGACGTGTGTAAACAGGTGCATCGAGCAGTTCGCCCTGAAAACTATCCGATAAGGCAGAAGTTTCATCATTTAAAACACCAGGGATTAAACGCACAACAGCATCAACCACAATCGCAGCAGGAAGCTCACCACCGCTTAAAACATAATCACCTACCGAGATCTCCCTTGTTACAAAGATATCGCGTATACGTTGATCTATGCCCTTATAATGCCCACATAAAATAATGATGTTCTGCTTAATAGAGAGTTCGTTTGCTGTAGTTTGATTTAAAGTAACACCGTCAGGACTCATGAAGATAATTTCATCATATTCGCGCTCTGCCTGAAGTTTTTCAATACAGGCTGCAAAAGGCTCAATACTCATTACCATGCCGCTACCACCACCGTACTGGTAATCATCTACACTTTTTTGTTTGTTGGTTGCATAATCACGCAGATTATGTACTACAATTTCGGCAATGCCCTTTTTTTGTGCGCGCTGTAGAATAGAATGAGCAAACGGACTTTCTAATAAAGCGGGCAGAACTGTTATAATATCGAAACGCATGGGGCAAAGGTAAGGCTTTAGTCTGAAGTCTTTAGTCTGAACTCGAATTTTGCGCTGCTAGGCCGTCCATTGATCGTGTATAACGGCAACGAGATAATAATTACTTTGATATTTTTTAAATACAAACTTTAAACTGCTCCAGTCTAAACCTGTATACTTTTTATCAAAGCCTTTAAAATAATATTCAGTAAAATGCAGTTGGGGATAAACCTCTTTAAGGTTATTGATAGAGTTGCCACCTCCGATAAATGAGTCGTAAGCTTTTTTCTCGGCCGTTAAATAATCGGCATTGTAAATGTAGCGTTGGATGTAAGGTTTAACCCTGAGTTTAATTGCTGCACCAGAGCCATCGTAATGCCCCCAGGTTAATATCCAGTTCTTATTTATGGCTTCTAAAAAATCTTTAGCCAGGGTTTGTTTATGGGTAAAATCTACAAAACCATAAGGAGAAAAACGGACACCTTCGGTAGGATGGAAGCAAGATGCGAAACCACTATAATCTTGTGCTTTTAAGGCCTTTAATGCAACCAGGGCTACCTTTTGTATGGAATCCTTTTGGGTTAAACTCCGTGTGTTTGAAACGCGTTTGTTTGCGGCTTGATCATTTCGTTTAGCCCGGTTACAAGCAAATAACAAAACGATCACTATAGCAAACAGATACCTCATTACAGCTAGAACGAAAAACCACAGAAAAAGTTTTTTGCTACAGTTATTATTGTGCTAAATAAATATCGAGTAAACCCTCTGGCAAATCGAGGGTTAGTGTTTTTTCATCCTCATCATATTCCACTATAAAATCTTCATTCAAAGGGAATAAAACTTCGGTATCCTTATACATCACCGTTGCCACAAATTGCTGCGGATATTCGTTTACTTCAATAATTTCGCCAAGTTCACCAAGGGTTTCATCAATAGCCACATAACCTTTAAAATCGGTATAGAAAAATTCTCCTTCTTCCCGTTCGGGCATTTGCGAAAGCGGCAGGTATAATTTTTTCTTTAAAAGTGGTTGTACTTTATCAATATGGTCTGCATCATCAAAATTAAAATAACCCGTTTTATTGGCTTGCAATTTTGCCGATGCTACAAAATAAGGAACCAGTTTGCCGTTCATATCTGCAAAAACGACATCAAACTCCAGTTGCTCATAATCGTCGAGTTCAAAAAAGACCTGAACTTCTCCTTTTAAACCCCGCGTTTTTGTAACGTAACCTATGTAAAATGCTTCTTCGTGTTTCATATTCAAATTCAATCGCCACCCTGAATAATTTCGGGATCTATAAAATGAAAGATGCTGATTGCGATTTGACATCGGGCAGCATGACGAACTGTAAATATCATCTTTAAATAAAAATAGCGTTCCGGAAATTCGGAACGCTATTTTTTAAAACAAAATAATTAAAATTATTCTGCTCCTTCTTCTTTAGTAGCTTCTGCTGCAGGAGCTTCTTCAGTTGCCTCAGCCTCAACAGCTGGTGCTTCTTCTTCAACAACTTCTTCTGCAACTGGTGCATTTTTAGCTGCGATAGCTGCTGCTTTATCTTCTTTTTTCTTTGCTTCTGCTGCTAAAGCTGCTTTGCGGGCATCTGCTTTAGAAGTAGCTAAACCTTCTGATTTACCAGAAATTTTACCTGCTTTAGCATCTAACCAAGTTGCAAATTTTTCATCTGCCTGTTCTTGAGTTAAAGCTCCTTTTTTAACACCACCTTCTAAGTGTTTTTTGTATAAAACACCTTTGTAAGAAAGGATAGCACGAGCAGTATCAGTTGGTTGTGCACCACTGTTAACCCAAGCTAAAGTTTTTTCGAAGTTAATTTCGATGGTAGCCGGATTGGTGTTTGGGTTGTAAGAACCTAAACGCTCAATAAATTTACCATCACGTGGAGAGCGAGAATCTGCTACCACAACGTGGAAAAAAGGTTTTCCTTTTTTACCGAATCTTTGCAATCTGATTTTAGTTGCCATTTTCTTTTGTATTTATGTATTCAACATAGTTCCCGGAGCTACATGCTGCGGGGCTGCAAAGATAACTAAAATACTGTAAATTAAAAACATAGTTTAATTTCTTTGTTTTCAGGATATTTGCGCCAAAATATTTGCAGCTACAAAATGAAAAGAATTGCGATTGATATGGACGAGGTGATTGCCGATGCCGTTGGAAAATTTATCAAATTATATAACCGGGATTATAATGTTCCGCTTGATTTAAAAATCGATGCCGGAAACGAAATTTATCACCACGTACCACAAGATGTTAACCAGAAATGGTTTGAATATATCAATGAGCCGGGCTTTTTTCGCGATCTTGAAGTGATAGAAGACAGTCAGCGGGTAATTAAAGCCCTACAAGAAAAATATGATGTTTACATTGTTTCTGCAGCCATGGAATTTCGCAATTCATTGATTGATAAGTATGATTGGATGGCAGAGCATTTTCCGTTTATTGATTGGCAGCACATTATGTTCTGCGGAAATAAAATTGTAAACGTCGACATTATAATAGACGACCGTACAAAAAACTTTGTAAATTTTGCGGGCAGACCATTATTGTTTACCTCGCCTCATAATTTACTGGTTACCGAATTCGAACGTGTAAACAACTGGGAGGAAGTAGCAGGTTTACTGCTTTAAATTTGAAAAAGATCCGTCGTTTCGATTGATGTATAGCATAATGGAGAAATCTAATTTTTAACAGAGTTGTCAACCTTCCAGCAAACTGGCTATAAATTGACAACTCTAATCCATTAAATTATTTAATTGATGTTATCACCTTTTAAAAATTAAACTCACCAACAAAATTACCTCCGCTATTTCCTGATGCCAAAGGCAATACAATAACTTTTCTTTGCTGTTTGCCTGTAGCATACCGGGTATAAATTTCTGCAGTTACAGTTGTTGGTCCGCTGATATTTATCTGCCGGTCACCATAATAATTAACCTCAATTTTATATTTTCCCTTTATTGCTTTTTTGATCATAAACTGCTCCGGACCATAACCTGAAGTAAAATCGTTACTGATTCTGCCACCAATTTTTGTTTTTGAATTGCCGTAAAACCCTTTTTCGCCCGTTGGGTCAGTTAACCACAAATCGATATCGGTATCATTTTTATTCCAGTTAAGTACAACGCGCACATCAACAGGCAAAGGCTGAATCAAACGCTTATCTATTCCTTTTGTATCCAGTTTATTGCCATGTTTTACAATCAGGTTGTTTATTTCGGATATTATAATTTCTTCAATCCCCTGATCTCTATCGGCAATCTGGCTATTATAACTTTGAGTAAGTACTTTGTAGAGGTTATCTAAAGCAGCCTGATATTGCCCCTGATCAGCCAAGGCCAACGCATAATCACGATAACTTTGCTCATCCATAGGCCGCCACTGCAGTATTTTTTGAGTAATAAAAATCTCGTTATTATAATTACCCGTTTGTTTCAGTTTATAAGCCAGGGTTTTGTATAAATCGGCATTTTCGAGGTCAAGATCAGCAATATTACTCAAAATGGTTAGCGCCCTAACGCTATCTTTTTGCTGATAAAACCAGTTGGCCACATCAAAATAAAACATAGGCGTACTGATATATTTAGGCCTCACTTTTAAATAGGCCATGTAAGCACTATCTGGCTTGCCTACCAAACTTTTCATATAATCTTTATCGCTTTTGAACTCGGGGATTAAAATTGTTGGTTGAGGTTGCGATACCTTAGCCTTATCTTTTAGTGTTACATTAACTCCGGCAACTTTTCCTGTAAGCGCATTGCCCGAACCTTCGAAAACTTTATTATCCGAAACCGATGTTACTGCCCCTGTTACCACAGCTTTTCGTTGCGTTCCGTAGCCAACAACCACAATCTCATTTAATTGGTTACTTTTTGCCGCCCGTCTCGCTGCCCCGGTAGGAGGTGGTGAAACAGCGATAGCCTGTGGTGGTGGCACAACCATTTCAGCTACTTTAGCAACTTCTCCCCGGCTACTTTTGGGCCTCGTATCAGAAGACCCATATACTGTAGGATCTCCGATCATATCCCTTTGCCCCGGATCAGGGTATCTTTCCTTTTTCTCTTCAGGTTCTTTATAACTAAAATCGGTGTTCCACCAGGCTTTTAGCTCCTTTGTCATGGCGGCGGCAGCATTTATCAAATCTTCCTTTCGCTCCAAAATAGCTGTTCTGCGCTGCTTTAAAACAGCATTGTAAGCCTGTTGAAGTTCAACTGGAGGCGTAATGTCATAACGTATATAATCGTCTAAATTTTCCAATACAATCAGGCTGGTGTTCCGTGTAACGATCCCAAACTGTTTACTTAAAACACTGATATCATCTTTATTTTCGTCGTAACGGATATCCATTTCTGCAATTTTCTTTTGTGCCCAAACCCGGCTTACATCAATACTGCTTAAAGTGTGTTCTGTAGGGTTTAAACGGACTGCCTGTTCTGAAACCACTGTATTTCCAAAGCCGAATTGCAGAATAAACTCAGTATTAAATTCGTTCATAATACCTGCAAGCGAAAAATGACCGTTTACGTTTACCCTCAATGATGGATAAGTTTGCCTAACGTTGCTGCCGTTTTTAATTCCTAAAAACTGTAGGTTTTGCTGGTTCAGTTGTTTAAATCCATCTTCAACAGAAATGGAATTCAGATTAACAAATTGTCCGCCAGTTTTCATGCTGATGAATTTCAAAGTGCTGTAATCAGCCTTTAGCGCGGTATTGATGCAATGAATGGGTTTATTTAGTGCTACCGTGTTTTTTCCGAAGGTGGATAGCCCGTCGCTGAATAAAATATACTCATCAGCCTGGAGAGCTCTCGTATTTATCGCACTGAAATTTGTACCGCCATCGTACACTAAACTTTTTAATTTGTTTCTCAGTTCAGTCCAATTTCCGTTGTTGATAATGAAAGTTCCTGCATATTTAAAGCCATTGTTAACCAGGCCCAATTGTATTGTTAAGTTTTGTTTTTGCCTGATCATTAAATCAAGCAATTGTATTTCTTTCTCGGTGTCTCGCTGAAGGCCACTTAACGATACATCCCAGATTAAACCAATATTGTTTGCCCATTGCTTTTTGCGGCTTTCTATTTTAGGAAAAACATTAACAAGAAAATAATATCCAGATGAAGCTTTTTGCATTTGTACCTCTGGCAGATTATTCCTTTTTGGAAGGTTAATTGTGAGCCCCTTTTTTGGTTGATAGTTGCTTTTATTAATTTCGCCTACATATGTATTTCCGTTAACTTTTAAATCGAAACTTCCATCGGGCTGTTCACCAAGCTCCGGCTTTACAATACTCTCATACACAGTGGTTTTTAAAGTAAAGTTTTCTATAGCTTGGTTATAATCCAAAGGTAAATGATACTTTAAAGCATTTCCTTTGCTAAAACCCAGTTCTTCCTCATAACCCACAATAATTGTTCTACTTCCATTAGCAGGCAAAGGGTAAATTCTGGTGCGGAAATTATTTCCTTCCACCTTTTCCAGTAAGCCTGGATCAACCCTGCGCCGCTCAATACTTTCGAAAACTTCTGTTGCCTTGGCTTTTTCTACCGGCACCGCCTCACGCATTTTTCCATTTATATCTAAAGCATAACGGCTTATGCTTACGCCCTCTGGCATAGGGAAAGTAAGTTCGCCTTCTAAAATGCGGCTGCTGTTATTGTAGAAAGTCATTGTCATTACCGTTGTGGCTATGTTTCCGGTAATCTGCACATCAATGGCTAACTTTTTAAGTTTAACCACATCTTTTTGATCGCTGGTTTCGGCCTGTTGTACCTTTAATACAGGCATTTGCGCCCGAAGAAAAAATGAAACCAAAAGTAAAAGGAGGGTGAGGAAGGTTTTAGATGCGCTCATAACTTGATTTTTAATATTGATGCAAAAACTTTCCCGATTACATAAATTTATTTTTCAAAGATCTTTCTCAATACATTCGAAAAAATGTAACATTTCTTAAAGAAGATGTTCTAATTAAAAACCCGAAATTATGTTAGTAACCACAACGCCTACAGTTGAGGGCAGAAAAATTATAAAATATATCGGTTTAGTTACCGGAGAAACGATTATTGGGGCAAATATTTTTAAGGATTTATTTGCTGGGATAACAGATATAGTAGGAGGGAGATCGAGTTCTTATGAACGCGTTTTACGAGAGGGAAAAGATACAGCTGTTAACGAAATGCAACAGTATGCAGCAGCGTTAGGCGCAAATGCAATTGTTGGAGTTGATTTGGATTATGAAACCGTTGGGAGTGGTGGCAGCATGTTAATGGTAAGTGCCAATGGCACAGCTGTAATTTTAGAAGATTAAGAAATTGCTTATCGCGAAAAACTAAGCAAAAACAAGAAAGTCTTTCCGGTGCGGGAAAGACTTTTCTTTTATATTCATTTTTTTTTCGCTTAAAACGAAAGAATATCAATTAGCTTCAACCATTTTGCGCTCACTTTTTCAGCATTAATGTGTTTAATGGCATGATCGAAAGGTGTAAAAACAATTTCGCGGTTTATTTGACCAGCCATTACACCACTTTCGCCATTAATTAAGCCTTCTACAGCAGCAACGCCCAACCTGCTGGCCAATACGCGATCCATACAGGTTGGTTTTCCTCCACGTTGGATATGCCCCAAAACCGAAACTTTCGTATCATAATGCGGGTATTTCTCCTGAAGAATTTCGCCAACTTTAAAAGCACCACCGGTATCATCTCCTTCGGCCACAATAATAATTTTCGAGGCTTTATCTTTACGGCTATGTTCGAGTTTGTGCAAAATATCGTCTGCATTCATGTTTGCTTCAGGAATCATAATGGCTTCGGCACCTACACCAATACCGCTTCTTAAAGCAATTAAACCAGAATCGCGCCCCATTACCTCAACAATAAAAAGCCTGTCGTGCGATTCTGCAGTATCTCTAATCCTGTCTACAGCATCAATAACCGTATTAATGGCAGAGTCGTAGCCAATTGTAAAATCAGTACCTGCCAAATCGTTATCAATCGTACCAGGCAAACCCACAATAGGAAAATCGAATTCCTTTGAAAAGATATTGGCACCCGTAAATGTTCCATCCCCACCTATTACAATCAGGGCATCAATTCCTAAAGCTTTCAGGTTATCATAAGCGGTTTTTCTACCTTCTGCGGTTCTAAAAGCTTCGCTTCTGGCGGTTTTTAGTATGGTACCACCTCGCTGAATGATGTTTGCTACGGATTTGCGGTCCATCGGGATATAATCATTATTGATCAGCCCTTCGTAGCCACGGATAAAACCGGTTACTTCAATATCATAATAAATAGAGCCCCTAACTACGGCCCTAATTGCGGCGTTCATGCCTGGCGAATCGCCACCAGAGGTTAAAACACCAATATTCTTAATCTTATTCATTTGTTTGTTTCTTTCCTTTGAAAATATCTAAGGCGCTTTGCAAATATAGTGCATAATCTTTTGCATCAAAGATTGCTCCTTCTGGTTTAACTAAAGCATTAAGGTCATGACCAGCCAGTACATAAAAAGGCTGAGAATTAGAATTATACTTCGTTGCCTGAAAATCTGCATTCCAGGCGCCTAAAGTTTCTGTGTTTTTGCGCAAAATAGAAGAATAATGAATTTGATTAGACGGCACTTTCACTGATGTTTCATCAACGTAAAGCTGTATTAAAACAAATTCTTCCTTAATTAAACGTCCTACTTCTGAATTTATCCAGACTTTATCTTCCATTTTTCTGCAATTCACACACGCATGTCCGGTAAAATCGATCATCACTGGTTTGTTTACCTTTTTTGCAAATGCTAATCCTTCTTCCAAATCAAAAAATGCATTAAAGCCATGTGGAGGATGTAAAACATCCTGATATTTTACAGAAGCAGGAAAATTTGAAGAACTGTTTGATGCCTGAGTGTTGCCGCCTAAAATAAAATCTTGTGTATTAAGAGGAGGAGCTAATCCACTTAATACATTTACTGGTGCCCCCCATAATCCGGGTAAAATGTAAACCGCAAATGAGAATGATAAAATGGCGAAAAATAATCGGGGCACTGATACGAAAGGTAAATCGCTATCATGAGAAAACTTAATTTTACCCAGCAGATAAATGCCCATTAAAGTAAAAATAACGATCCATAAACAAAGGAAGATCTCTCTATCAAACCACTCCCAATGCCATACCAAATCTGCGGCAGATAAAAATTTTAAAGCTAACGCAAGTTCTAGGAAGCCCAAGCAAACTTTTACACTATTTAACCAACCACCAGATTTAGGGAGCGTATTTAAAAAGCCTGGGAAGATTGCAGATAAGGTAAAGGGTAATGCCAAAGCCAAAGCAAAGCCAAACATTCCTACTGCAGGGCCGAGCACAGCTCCCTTTGAGCTAGCCTCAACAAGTAAAGTTCCGATGATTGGCCCTGTACAAGAAAATGATACCAGTGCTAAAGAAGCGGCCATAAAAAAGATACCGCCTAAGCCTTTACTCGAATCTGCTTTTTGATCAATTTTATTTACAAAAGAACTTGGCAATGTGATTTCAAATGCGCCGAAAAAAGAAATGGCAAATATGATGAGCAGGATAAAGAAAGCAAAATTAAACCATCCACTGCTACTTAATTCATTTAATTTCCCAGAACCGAAAATTAAAGTAATCAGTAATCCAAAAACAACGTAAATAACGATTATCGAAATACCATAGATTATCGCTTGTCCTATCCCTTTTTTTCTACTCCCTGCTCTTTTTGTAAAATAGCTAATGGTTAATGGCACCATTGGAAATATACATGGCATTAAAAAAGCCAAAAACCCACCAAATAAACCTTTAAGAAAAGTTTGCCAAAGGGTTAGTTTTTCAGAATCACTGGTTTTTGTTGTTTTTAAGGCAGTTGCCTTCGTTGTATCTTTTTTTACAGTGTCTTTTACAAGATGATTCGCCGCACTATCCTGTGCAGAACCAACTTCGGTAAAAACAATATCATCGGGAGGAGCGGTTGATGTGGTATCTTGGGTTACAATAGCGTAACTCTTAACGGCGGGCAATGCAATAAACATTGTGGCCATTAATAACAATAATAAAACCTTTTTCATTTGTGTGTTTAAGTGTGTGTGTGTTTGAAACCGTGAAATTAAGAATAATTTTATAAACGGTTTTTTTTAAACCACCTCAGCACGCAGATTTTACTTTAAAAAGAAACAGTCCTGAAAATTCAGGACTGCTTGTAAATATTTTGAGGTTCAACTATTTAACCGGAATGCTAAACTCAACTTCTTCTGGCGGAAGACACTGTTTATCGTTACAAACCATAAACTCTACCACTCCTTTTACAACTGTTGTTGCCTTATTTAATTTAATTTTTTGTTGAAAAATTACTGATTTTTCGAAATAACTTACATTCATTTTGAAAGTGCTTTCGTACTTAACAATCGCTTTTGGTTCAATTGTTTTTCCAACCAGGCTAAAATCTTTTGATGGGGTAAAAGTAAAAGTAGTTTTAACCGGTCCGCCATCTTTAACATTTTGAGAATAGATGTGCCACCTATCTTCGATTGTTGCTTTTAAATAAATTACAGCTTCTGTTTTACTTATTTTCTTTGCAGAATAAGCCCAGGTTACTGGTTTTTCGATCTGAGCGAAGGCACCTGCAATGGTAAAAAGAACCATCGAAAGCACTAGGGTGATTTTTTTCATTATGTGTTTATTTTGTGTGTGTAAATTCAATTTCTTTAAAGTTGAAAGCCTTTAACCCGTCTTTAGTTTCAACAGTTAACCTGCCATTTTCTTCAACTCCTGTTATTCTCCCTTCAAAAACCTCGCCGTGTTGTTTATATAATGCCCAAACATTTAAGTTATAAAGCTTGGCAAGGTAATCATTTTGTAAAATAGTATATTTCCCTGCTCTCAAAATTAAGTAGTATTTCTCCAGAAACATGAAGATTTTCGCCATAATACCAATTAAAAGCACATCTTTTTGTAAAATTTGAATGACGGAGGTAGCCCTTAGGCTGATGTTATCAGGAAATTCCTTTTGATTGACGTTTAACCCAATGCCAATAACTGATGATTTAATAGAAGAACCTGTCAGTGTATTTTCAATAAGAATTCCACCCAGTTTTTTATCCAGGTAATACATATCGTTTGGCCATTTGACCTTTATTCCCTCCGGCACGAAACATGATAAAGCATCGCTAACCGCTAAACTAACGGCAATATTAAGATAAAACTGTTTATTGAGCGGCAAGAAGGATGGCTTTAGATAAATACTGGTACTAATGTTTTTGCCGGCCTGGGTTTGCCAAACGCTTTCCTGCTGTCCTCTACCGGCAAACTGATTATCTGCCATAATTACAGTCCCTTCGGCTAATGGCTCGGATTTTGACACCAAATCTTTTAAAAAGTCATTGGTAGAATCAACCTCTTTTAATTTGATTAAATTTTGACCAACAAATAGTGTCGAAAAAGTGTTATTTTGCAAGTGTTGAATTTATAATATTGTAATTCCAAAATTAAAGCATTTTAATGGTAAAAAAGAAAATAGTAGCCCTTTCTACATACCTTTCTGAGTTAGCCGTACACGGCATTCAAGAAAAAAAAGGAGAAGATATAGTGCGGTTAGATCTTAGAAATATTCATACTTCAGTAGCAGATTACTTTATCATTGCAAGTGCCACCTCAGGCACCCAGGTTAAAGCTATTGCCGATAGTGTAGAAAAAGAAATATATAAGGCCACCCAGGCCGACCCAAGACATAAAGAAGGTTTCGAATCTGCAGATTGGATTATTCTAGATTATTTTGATGTGGTTGTGCACATTTTTAAAACCGAAAAGCGCCACTTTTATGGCATAGAAGAACTTTGGGGGGATGCGGAAAGCACAAATTATCAGAGCGCATAACCTTTAGAACCATTTTGAAAAAGACAAATGAACGACAATCAAAATACCAACGAAAAACAGGGGAAAAGAATACCCAATATCCCCAAGAAACCACAAAAGGGATCGAAATTTAATATTTTTTGGGTTTATGCAGCAATTATTATAGCCATTATTGCCGCACAATTTTTATTTACTACCGATGGTGGTAAAGAAGTTACCTATCAAAAATTCGAACAACAAATGTTGCTTAAAGGCGACGTTCAAAAAATTGTTGCCTATAAATCAGATGATTTAGTACGGGTAGAGGTTTATATCAAGAAAGATAGTTTAGAGAAAAAGAAGCTGTATGATGCTTATAAAAGCAATAGCACTTTTAATGTAAACAACAGTAATGCAAGCCCGGTGGTGTATTTCAATGCAGGTACAATGGACGGGCTTGATAAACAATTGGCAGAATCGCAAGTAAGCTTACCTCCAAACCAGCCACGTATTTTGGCAGAAAAAACCAGCCGCAGCAATCCATTGGCAAGTTGGTTCCTGAGCATTATTCTTCCGGTACTACTTCTAATCGGTTTCTGGATCTTTATGATGCGCAGAATGGGCGGTGGAGCCGGCGGCGGTGGTCAGATTTTTAGCATCGGAAAATCGAAAGCTACATTATTCGATAAAGAAAGCCAGGTGAACATTACATTTAATGATGTTGCCGGTTTAGAAGAAGCTAAAACCGAGGTAATGGAAATTGTAGATTTCCTTAAAAACCCTAAAAAATATACCGATTTAGGTGGAAAAATTCCTAAAGGAGCTTTATTGGTCGGTTCGCCGGGTACTGGTAAAACCTTATTGGCTAAAGCTGTTGCAGGCGAAGCTCAGGTTCCATTCTTCTCTTTATCAGGTTCTGATTTTGTTGAAATGTTTGTTGGAGTAGGTGCTTCACGTGTGCGTGATCTATTTAAACAAGCAAAAGATAAATCGCCTTGTATCATTTTCATTGATGAGATTGATGCAATTGGTCGTGCCCGTGGTAAAAACGGCGTGATGGGTGGTAATGATGAACGCGAAAACACTTTAAATCAACTTTTGGTTGAGATGGACGGTTTCGGCACCAATACACATGTTATTATCTTGGCAGCAACCAACCGTGCTGATGTTTTAGATAAAGCTTTGCTAAGGGCCGGTAGGTTTGACAGACAGATTTATGTTGATTTACCAGATGTTATTGAACGTAAACAGATTTTCGAAGTACACATTACTCCACTTAAAAAATCAGAAGAATTAGATACCGAATTTTTAGCAAAACAAACTCCAGGATTTTCGGGTGCTGATATTGCCAACGTTTGTAATGAGGCTGCTTTAATTGCTGCACGTAAAAACAAATCGGCAGTTGATAAACAGGATTTCTTAGATGCTGTAGACAGAATTGTAGGTGGTTTAGAAAAGAAAAATAAAATTATTACCCCAAGTGAAAAACGTGCCATCGCAATTCACGAAGCTGGTCATGCTACCGTAAGCTGGTTGTTGGAACATGCGGCACCGCTTGTTAAGGTTACTATTGTTCCACGCGGCCAAAGCCTGGGTGCAGCCTGGTATTTACCAGAAGAACGTTTGATTGTTCGTCCGCACCAAATGCTTGATGAAATGTGTGCAACAATGGGTGGTAGAGCAGCCGAAAAAGTAATGTTCGATACCATTTCTACCGGCGCACTTAGCGATTTGGAGAAAGTGAACAAACAAGCAAGAGCGATGGTTACCATTTATGGCTTAAACGATAAATTAGGAAACATTACTTACTACGATTCGTCGGGTCAGAATGAATATAATTTCTCTAAACCATATTCAGAAGATACCGCTTTAACCATTGATAAAGAAATTTCGGCACTGATTGAAGGTCAATATCAAAGAGCAATCAATTTATTGGAAGAAAATAAAGATAAATTGATTCAACTTGCTGATATCCTGATCGAAAAAGAAGTTTTATTTAAAGATGATTTAGAAGTGATTTTTGGTAAACGTTTATTCGAAAATCAAGGCGAAAATGGAACTCCCGGACATATTACTCCGGTAGAGGCATAAATAAATAATTTCTATTATTACATTTGCTACCCTAGTTAATCATTAGGGTAGCTTTTTTTTATAATGAAGGATAATACGACAGCGAAGGAACAAATACTAAAAAAGATAAGGAAAGCACTATTAGAGAAACGCGAAAACCCTTATCCAAATTTAGAAGAAAGTCAACTGTATAAAAAAAATACAGATGAGCTGGAGGTATTATTTGCCGAACAGCTTACTGCCATTTCTGGTAATTTCATTTTCTGCGAGGATGGGATCGATTTTTTTGAGAATATGCTCCAGCTGGCCGATAAATTTAAATGGCGCAAAATATATTGCTGGGAACCAGAACTCCAACAGTTTTTAAGCAAATACGAATTTCCTTTTTACCAAACAGATAAGGATTTCGAACAGGCAGAGGTGGGTATCACCCTTTGCGAAGCACTTGTTGCCCGCAACGGAAGTGTAATGGTAACCAACCAGGGCGCCGCCGGAAGAAGGCTCAGTATTTTCCCACACCACCACATTGTAATCGCTAGAACAAGTCAATTGGTGTTAGACCTAAAAGATGCTTTTCAGCTGTTGAAGAATAAGTATGGCAACCAAATCCCATCAATGATCAGCAACATTACTGGCCCCAGCAGAACTGCCGATATCGAAAAAACATTGGTTTTAGGAGCACATGGCCCAAAAGAGCTTTTTGTGTTTTTGATTGATGATTTTAGTTAAGAAATATATTAATCACTAAAAATTTTATCCAGTCTTGTTTGAAAATTGATATGCCCTCGCTTCTTATCAGGTTATTACAAAATCTACATCAAAATAAAGTGCCATTAGTGGTGGCTTATTCTTCGATTCAAAGTGCAATTCAGATATTTTAAAAATTTATAGGTATCGTTGGCAAAACTCAAAATATGCTTTAATGATTCTTTAAAAAATAGTATCTTCATTTTCTGGTTAAATGACAGGGTGGGCTGTTAAAAAAATAAATTTATTTTCGATTATCGAATATAATTGATAGTTTTATACTACATACCGTTTTAGTATGCGGTATTATAATTATGAGCAGAGCAATAAATACGGTAATTACCGGCACCGGAAGTTATATTCCACAGAATATTATTTCAGGTAGTGAATTTTTAAATTCTACATTTTTTGAGAATGGAAACCGATTGGAGAAGGAGAATTCAGAAATCATTAATAAGTTTTCTGAAATTACCGAGATCGTTGAAAGACGCTACGTCTGCCCCGAGCAGTTAAGCAACCATATCGGTGCCAAGGCTGCAGAAAAAGCTATAGAAAACGCCGGTATCGATAAAGAAACCTTAGATTATATTATCTTCTGCCATAATTTTGGCGATATCCCATTGGAAAGTAACCGTACAGATGTTTTACCCGCTTTAGCAGCGAAGGTAAAACAACAATTAGGTATCCAAAACCCTGATTGTGTTGCCTACGATATCATTTTTGGATGCCCGGGCTGGGTTCAGGGCGCGATACAGGCTGATTATTACATTAAGAGTGGCGATGCAAAACGGGTAATGGTAATTGGAGCAGAAACCTTAAGCCGCATTATCGATCCGCACGACCGTGATAGCATGATTTTTTCGGATGGTGCCGGAGCTGTAATTTTTGAAGCAGAAGAATCAGACGAAAAGAAAGGTATTCTGGCGCATAAAACCGAAACCCATGCGGTGAATCACGGCAACCTTTTAATCATGGGCAAAAGTGCTCATCCGGAGGAAACCAATGGAAACCTTTACTTAAAAATGAATGGCCGTAAACTTTATGAGTTTGCAGTAATTCAGGTGCCGCAAGTGATTAAAAAGGCTATTGATAAAGCTGGCTTAACTGTAGATGATGTAAATATTGTGTTTGTGCACCAGGCCAACGGAAAAATGGATACCGCCATTATGAAGCGGTTATTTAAGCTTTATGGTAAAGATACCGTACCAGAAAATTTAGTGCCGATGACGATTTCGTGGTTGGGAAACAGTTCAGTAGCAACTGTACCAACTTTGTTGGATCTGGTTTTAAAAGAACAGGTAGAAGGTTATAAAGTTAAAGCTGGTGATGTAGCGGTTTTTGCTTCAGTTGGAGCAGGGATGCACATCAATGCTTTTGTACACCGTTTTTAATTCGTCAATCTTCTTAATCCGGCTTTTGCCTGGCTTTCAATACTGCTTTCAAATTCATGATTTTTCATGCTTATGGCCGTATTGAAAGCCTCTTTTGCTTTGGCGGTATTTTTCTTCCGTTCGTAAACCTTACCCATCTGCAATGCAGCATTTGCAGCAAAATAATATTTCAGGTTTCTGCCCCCATTGATGGTCTCCTGATAAGCAGCTAAAGCTTGGTCATCCTTACCTAAATCATCGTAAATTCTTCCCAAGCGGTAATTAAACTCTGTTTTATCTCTATCATTCGTATAATCACTTGCTTTCTTATCATTGAGCGTTTGCAGTGCCCTGCTTAAATAGCCTCCATCAAATAAAAGCCGGGCTTTTAAAAGATCTAACGTAGGCGTTCCGGCAGCAGCTTCACTTTTGGCCTGCTTGTCTTTTTCCATATAGGTATATCCATTTTTAACAGCCTTTGCCGCAAAGGCCGTATAACCGGCCTTATCTCCCTTCAGAAGCGCTATCCAGCCGAGATGCAGGTAAGCGTCTTTAACAAAATTAACGCCCCTGGTTGCTTGTAAAAAGCGGTTAAAATACGTAGCGGCATTAAGATCCAATTTATTCAAATGCGCAATACCTTCAAGGTAATCTAAATATGGAAAAGGTTGATAAACACCACCTTCAGGCCGCTTGGCCAAAATGGAGATGGCCTCTTCGCTATGGCCGTTCTTAATGCATACATAACTTTGTAAATAGCTTTTTAACAAACTGGTATCAGCAATCCTTTCGGTATATTTTATGGTTTTGGCATAGGCTTGGGGGCTATGCGCTACATCAGTTAATACATAGGCATAATAAAACACCACTTCTTCATAAAATGGCTCATAGGAAGATTTAGGCAGGTTATCGGCAAGTTTTTCGAACATATTCAGTCCATTTTGGAGATTGCCTTTTATGCCAAAAGTAGAAAGTGCTGTTTTAAGGGCACCATCTGGTAAATTACCTAAAACGGCATTAATTAAACCCAATCCTTTAAGGTTAAGGTGAAAGTTGGGGAATTTCTTATTATTTTCCTGTAAAAGGCTGTTCGCTTTTTTTACTTCCATTGCCGCATTAAAATATTCTCCAAAACGGCCCCTTATTAAAGCCCATTGCAGATTGATTTCTGCCTGTGCATATAAATAATATGGCGAATTTTTATCATCATCGCTAATTTGATCCAAACGGGCAGATTTATTCACTTTCAAGCGGTCGAAATCAGCTTTGCTTTCCGATGTTAAAACGGTAAAATAATCTACATAATTTTCTAAAAGCGGAATGATGGAGTTATTTGGATGTTGCTTTTTTTCGGTAGAGATATATGCCCTGGCATTACCCAATTTTAGTTCGAAGATGCTTTTATAGGCATTTAGGCAATTGCTGTTAAAATCGAAGTTTGCAAATGAAAACAGAGGAGAAATGAGCAGGGCAGAGGTTACAAAAAAACGGAAGCTTTTATTCATTCGGGATTCTATTTCGGTTTAATTATGCGCACAAAGCAACAGGGCTTTCACATTAACATCAATTATTTACTAAAACGCTAAAAATGTACTCTTGTTTTGTGTACACAAAAAATGGGCGTATATAAAAAACGTCCCGATTAAATCGGGACGTTCTAATAATTTTATGATTCGGATTAAGCTTCGGTTACTTCGTGAGTTAAAGCTTCATCTACCAAAATACGACCACAGTGTTCGCAAACGATAATTTTTTTACGTTGACGGATATCTAACTGGCGTTGAGGCGGAATCTGGTTAAAACAACCTGAGCAAGAATCGCGGTCGATGGTTACCACAGCCAAACCGTTAATTGCGTTTTTGCGCAAACGTTTGTAAGCAACCAATAAACGCTCATCAATTTGAGGCTCTGCTTTGTCAGCTTTCTTTTGTAAATCTTGCTCTTCTTTTTCAGTTTCGGCAGTAATTACATCCAATTCACCTTTTTTAACTTCTAAATCTTTCTTTCTGCCATCTAATTCAGCTTTGGCAGCTTCATAGATTTCTGTTTTAGAAGTGATTTCGAAACCATGTTCTTTAATTTTCTTTTCAGATACCTGAATATCTAAACCTTGAATCTCAATTTCTTTAGTTAAAGCATCGTATTCACGGTTGTTTTTAACTTCTTTTAATTGAGTATCGTATCTTTTGATGGCAGCTTGCGCATCTTTAATTGTATTTTTACGGGTTACGATTGAATCCTCAAGATCATCAAGTTCGCCTTTGATTTTTGCAATTCTAGTTTCTAATCCTAAAACGTCATCCTCAAGATCGGCAACTTCCATTGGTAATTCACCACGTACCTGGCGGATCTTATCAATTTTTGTGTGGATATTTTGTAATTCGTATAAAGCCTTTAGCTTTTGTTCTACGGTTTGTTCCATTAAAACAAGTAATTTATGGGGTTTGTATTTTGCTCCGTTAAACGGATTGCAAAGTTAGTAAATTTTTTCTGAATAATTTCAAGCAATAAATTTGAGGTAAATTGTTCAGTTTCAAAGTGTCCGATGTCGGCAATGATCAGTTTTTCCTCCGCATCAAAAAACTCATGATATTTAAAATCTGCCGTAATAAAAGCATCAGCCCCCGCAGCAATCGCCTCTTTTAAAAGGAAACTTCCTGACCCCCCGCAAACGGCAACTTTTTTTATCCTTTTACCTATAATTTCGGTATGCCTAACCACTTTAGCTTGCATGCGGTCTTTTACCAAATGTAAAAAATCGTAAGCATCCATATCATATTCAAGCCAGCCCACCATGCCCGAACCAACTAAATCATGCTTGTTTTCAAGCTTATAAATATCGTAGGCCACTTCCTCGTAGGGATGGTTTTCAAACAAGGCTACCAAAATTTTACGCTCGGCCTGTGTAGGGTAAACCATTTCAATGCGAACTTCTGCTTCACGATGGCGAACACCTTTTTCACCTACAAAAGGATCTGAATTTTCATTTCCTTTAAATGTACCAAAGCCTTCAGCGTTAAAACTGCATTCGCTATAATTGCCGATGTTGCCCGCACCTGCATAAAAAAGTGCAGACCGCAACTGTTCTGCCTGGGCCTGCGGACAATACGTAACCAGTTTCTTTAATAACCCGGCTTTTGGCGAAAGTACTTTGGTTCCTGTTAGGCCTAATCTTTCACATATTTTTGCATTTACACCTGTGTGGATACTATCCAGGTTGGTATGAATGGCGTAAAGTGCAATGTTATTCCTGATTGCCTTTAACACCACACGTTCTACATAATTTTTACCATTTAGCTTTTTTAAACCCTTAAAAACAATTGGGTGGTGGGTAATAATCAAATTGCAACCTGTCGAAATCGCCTCATCAACAATCTTTTCCACACAATCTAAAGCCACCAAAGCGCCACGAATTTCCATATTGGGATCGCCTACAATTAAGCCAGAATTATCATAATCTTCCTGGTAATTCAATGGTGCAATGCTTTCGAGATAATTTGTAATTTCAGCTAATTTCATTTTCTAAAGATAGAAAAAATGGCGTTTGTGTTAAAAATGAAAATTTAAACTTGGCAATATGTTTTCAATAATTAAATTAGTGATCTAAATTAGATAACGCCCTCACATCGATGAAAATAAAATTGTTTAAAATTTCATTCCTAGTATTATTATTTACTTCGATAGCCTGCAATGGTTATTGTCAGGTTAGATATAGTGCCAAAGCAGAATTTGGTCATCTTTATTATGGCTCGCAACTCATAAGATACGAGAGAGTAGAACCTAGTACCTCTGATTTCTTGACTGGCAAAAGTGGAGGAAATGAAATTAACCTGATTAACGGTATCATTCTTAATCGTTTTTTATTTATGGGTATAGGTTTAAGCTATCTTAAATTAAACAATGCCAATGGAGTGGCACCTAGCTTAGATGTTGAACTTTTAGCGAATCAAAAAAAATTGAGTCCACTCTTCAATTTAAAATTAGGTCAAAGTTTTCTGAAAAATGATATGGGGAGAAAAAAGAGCTCAACTTTTGGAGAATTTGACTTTGGGTTAAATTATCACCTTGTTCCACAACTTAGCACATATGCGAAAGTAGGTATTCAAATTACACAAAATACAAGCTTTCTATCTATTCGTGGTGGTGTGAGGTTTTAGCAGTTTATTGTGTTTTTTCATCTAAACTGATAAAAAAAGTCCGCAAACCCGGTTTTTCATGGGTGCGGACTTATAGTGTATGGCAGGATGAACATTAAAGCTGTTCTGTATGTAATTCCCAAAAAAATTAAGACTCACTAAAATTAGGGGTTTACTGAAACCCGCCCATTCTAACCATCTGCAAGCTTTCGAAAACCATTTTCTGGTTATGCTCAAAAGCAAGTGTTTTATGGTTTACAACATCGATAATTGATCCGATGAAACATAAACCTGCGGTTACCAGGTATAAAATACCCATTCCAATCTGGCCGATGATAAATCGTTGCAGGCCGGGAACTGCAAATAAACCGATTAAACAGAAAATTAACATATCTGAGGGATTTTTCCTTTTGCTGCTGTAAACCATTAAGAAATTACGCAACTGCTGCTCCGTTAACCCGGTAGTAGCTTGTTGTAAGTATGAAAATTCTTCTGGCGTTATACCTGGTAACGACATTAGAGGTGACTGAAATATATCCATGGTTTCTATATATTAGTGGTTGAAATTTTAAATCTTTTTTTATTTTTTATCAATGTGTATATTCTGTAAACTATAATTAAAAGTGCCGGAAACCCAAACCAATGCTCCGAAAAGCTTTCGGTAAATTCGCCATGTAAAATATGACTGATCGACCTGCCTATGCCACATCCCGGACACCAATCCTTAAACCCTAAATTGGCTAATGGACAAAGTGTAAAATGATGCTCTTGGCCATTTGCTGCTGCCAGTAATACCAAAGCTGCTACCCAGAAAAATAGTTCCAGAGGAAAGCTTTTAATGTATTTCATTGGTGATCATTTATTTTCATTGGTGATGAAGTTCCTACGATTTATTTTTATTTAAATGGAAATCATAATGGCTTCATTGTTTCACTTTTTATACAATTTAGAGGCTATACGACTACCTTTGTTACATCATTTTGCCCTTAATCGACGAATAGGGCATATATTTCGACCAAATGAGTAATGGAATCTAACAAAAAGAATTTATTTCTTTTTCGTCTTTTGATTTTTACCTGCAACCCGGCCAAAATTAGTTAAAAAAACCTTTACACAAATTGCGGGTTAATATTAAAAGATAAGCTTATTTTTGTGCCTTGAACATTCGCGATTTAATAAACAGATACAAAACAGACGATAGGGTAAGCCAGTTTACCAAAGCGTTAAACAGTACCAAAAACCCAAAGATACAATTAAAGGGATTGGTGGGTTCTGCCGATGCTATTGTTGCACTTTCTTCTTATTTTTTACTCCACAAACCTATTTTGTTCGTTTTACCTGATAGGGAAGAAGCGGCCTATTTTCAATCCGACCTGGAAAGTGTTTTGGATAAACAGGTTTTACTGTTTCCATCTTCATACCGAAAATCTTTCGATTTTACCCAGGTAGATACCGCTAATGTACTGGCCCGTGCCGAGGTATTGAATGAACTAAACCACGATTCTGAATACGGTAAAATTGTGGTTTCCTATCCGGAAGCCATAGCAGAAAAAGTAATCGACCGATCGGCTTTAGAAAAAAATACACTGGAAATAAGCCTGGGTGCTAAGCTTGGTATCGATTTTATAAATGAATTTTTAATTGATTACGACTTTGACAGAAGAGATTTTGTTTACGAACCAGGTCAGTTTTCTATCCGCGGCGGTATTGTAGATATTTTTTCTTTTTCTTCTGATCTGCCTTTCCGGATCGAATTTTTCGGTGATGAGGTAGAAAGTATCAGAAGTTTTGAAATTGAAAGTCAGCTTTCAGTAACCGATGTAAAATCGCTTACCATTGTGCCGAACGTTCAGGCGAAATTTTTAACCGAAAGTAATATCAGTATCCTCGATTACATCGATCAGGATACACAACTCTGGTTTAAGGATGTTGAGTTTACCTTGGATATTGTAAAAGCCGGGTTTAAAAAAGCTGTCGAACTATGGAAAGCGCTTCCTGCTGCAGATAAAAATCAAAATCCCGAATGGATTGATCCTAAATTTGCTTTTACCGATGAGAAATTACTAGGAGATCATCTTCAGGATTTTCCCATCATTGAATTCGGAAAGCAGTTTTTTTATAAAACAGATCACCGTTTTGAATTTGAAACAAAGCCACAGCCATCATTCAATAAAGATTTCAATCTGTTAATTCATAACCTCAAGGAAAACGAAAAAGAAGGCATTGTTAACTTTATTTTTACTGATTCTCCGAAACAGGTTGAACGTTTATATGCCATTTTAGAAGACATTGACAAAACGGCCAAATTTACACCGATTAACAGCATGCTGCGCGAGGGTTTTATAGATCCCCAGATTCAGACAGCATTTTATACTGATCACCAGATTTTTGACCGTTACTATAAATATAAGCTTAAAAAAGGCTATCAAAAAAGTCAGGCCATTACCCTAAAAGATTTAAGGGAATTAAAATCCGGCGATTATGTTACCCACATCGATCACGGGATCGGCAAATACGCCGGACTGGAAAAGGTTGAGGTAAATGGTAAAACACAGGAGATGATCCGTTTGATTTATGCCGATAACGATCTTCTTTATGTAAACATCAACTCATTAAACAGGATAGCCAAATACAGCGGCAAAGATAGTGGTGTGCCCAAGATGAATAAGCTGGGTACCGATGCCTGGGACAAGCTAAAAAAAACCACTAAAAAAAAAGTTAAAGATATTGCCCGAGACCTGATTAAGCTTTATGCATTGCGTAAAACCCAGGCCGGAACGGCATTTTCGCCAGATAGCTATTTACAAACCGAACTGGAGGCTTCTTTTATTTATGAAGATACTCCCGATCAGTTAAAGGCTACCCAGGATGTAAAAAAAGACATGGAATCGCCTCACCCGATGGATCGTTTGGTTTGTGGCGATGTGGGTTTCGGAAAAACTGAGATTGCAGTCCGTGCAGCATTTAAAGCCGTTGCTGAAGGCAAACAGGCCGCTATTTTAGTACCTACCACAATTTTAGCTTTACAACATTTTAAAACTTTTTCGTCGCGTTTAAAAGATTTTCCGGTTACGGTAGATTACATTAACAGGTTTAAAACCAATAAACAAATTAAGGATACGCTAGCCGAGGCCGCAGCAGGTAAAGTTGATATTTTGATCGGCACACACCGCTTACTGAGCAAGGATGTAAAGTTTAAAGACCTCGGCATCATGATTATTGATGAAGAGCAGAAATTTGGCGTTACAGCAAAAGAAAGGTTGAAAGCCGTGCGTGTAAATGTTGATACTTTAACACTTACAGCAACTCCGATTCCAAGAACGCTGCATTTTTCATTAATGGGTGCAAGAGATTTATCCATTATTAGTACACCACCACCAAACAGGCAACCCGTTAGTACCGAATTGCATGTTTTTAACGATAAACTGATCCAGGAAGCTGTTCAGTTCGAGTTAGACCGTGGCGGACAGGTTTTCTTTATACATAACCGTGTGAATGACTTGATGCAATTGGGTGGAATGATCCAGAAATTGGTACCGAAAGCAAGGATTGGTATTGCGCACGGGCAATTGGATGGCGATCAACTCGAGGATGTAATGCTCGATTTCATTAATGGAGAAAAAGATGTTTTAGTAGCCACTACCATTATCGAAGCTGGTTTGGATATCCCGAATGCAAATACCATCATCATTAACCATGCACATATGTTTGGTTTGAGCGATCTGCATCAAATGCGCGGCAGGGTGGGCCGGAGCAATAAAAAAGCCTTTTGTTATTTACTTTCGCCACCATTATCTACGCTAACATCTGAAGCCCGGAAGCGTTTGAGTGCAATTGAAGAATTTTCTGATCTTGGAAGCGGCTTCAATGTGGCCATGCGCGATTTAGATATCCGAGGAAGCGGGAACCTGCTTGGTGCTGAGCAAAGTGGTTTTATTGCCGAAATCGGATTCGAGATGTACCATAAAATACTGGATGAAGCCATTCAGGAACTTAAAGAAGCAGAGTTTAAAGGCCTTTTTGAAAATGAACCTGCCCGTCCGTTTGTGGGCTTTACGCAAGTAGATACGGATCTGGAATTGTATATCCCCGATGCTTACATTACCAACATAACTGAACGTTATAATTTATATACCGAACTTTCTAAACTTGATAACGAAACAGAGCTTGCTATTTTTGAAAAACATTTAGCCGATCGTTTCGGGCCTGTTCCACCTCAGGTAAAAACAATGCTCAGCGTGGTACGGTTACAGTGGTTAGGTAAGAAATTAGGTTTTGAAAAAATCAGTTTCAAGAAAAACAGCTTGCGCGGATATTTCTTGAGCGATAAACAATCAGCTTATTTTGATTCAAATACTTTTACCAGAATTTTAACTTTTGCACAAAATCATCCACGGATGTGTAATTTAAAAGAGGTAAAAAACACCTTAAGGATTGCTTTCGATAATGTAAAAACCGTTGAGGAAGCGATTGAAACTTTAGAGCTGATTGATTAAAAAACATTAATTCAGTCAGTTCATTGACTGAATTAATGTTAATTGAGTCAGTCTGTTGACTGAATTAATGTTTTTTCAATTATGAGCACTTATTTTAAAACAAAATGTTAGACCCTACTTTATTGCTCGATTTAGTGAAAATGCAAATGCCCTATGGAAAATATAAAGGTTATCTGATCTGCAATATTCCTGAAAGTTACTTGCTTTGGTATAAGGATAAGGGCTTTCCGAAAGGAAAACTGGGCGATTTAATGGCTACTATGTTTGAAATACGGGTAAATGGTTTAGAATACCTGTTAACGCCTTTAAAAAATCAGCGGTAGTTAGGGTCATCTATCATTTAATAACTACGATGCCAATCCTGAACGGAGTCGAAGGTCCTAAAACGATCGTCCTCCTGAACTTGTTTCAGGATCTAGCCTGCAAACATGTTTTTATAGGTGCTGAAATAAATTCAGCATGATGAATGAGGGAAATTTTGTGGAGATCAAATAAATACAGCAAAAGATCTGCTTTGATCTACCTAATCTTTAGGAAAGAAATTTATATCTCACAACCATTCTCATCACAAACCGCATCATTATTTTTGTTTAATGAGGTTATTGTAGTTTTAGGTTGTGCTTCTTTCCATTCGGTAAAACTTTGGGTAAGTGCATCAGTAAAAGCCGGTACAGGTTGCGCACCCGAAACGCCATATTTGCGGTCCATAACAAAATAAGGAACCCCTCTAATTCCTAAATTTTGGCTTTCATAAATATCATAACGAACAGCTTCTGCAAATTCATTTCCATTTAAAACCGACATGGCTTCTGCTTTATCCAAGCCAATTTCTACGGCAAGATCAATCAAAACGTCGGTTTCACCAATATTTTTGCTTTTTACAAAATGAGCTTCAAACAATTTTTCTTCTGCTAAATCCTGAAGTTTATGTTTTGCTGCCAAATGAATCAATCGATGTGCATTAAAAGTATTGGCAGGTATATTTGTATCAAAATCAATCGTTAAACCAGCATTTTCAGCCATATCAACAACTTGTTGTGTCATCTGTTTGGCTTGCTCAACGGGCATACCTTTGCTTCTCGAAAGGTAATCGTAAATTGTTTCATTGTTGGTATTGTGGTACTCAGGGTTGAGCTGAAAACTTTTCCAATCTACTTCAATTTCATTTTTGAACGGTAATTTTTCAATTGCCTGTTCAAAATGTCTTTTCCCGATATAGCAAAACGGACACATTACGTCCGACCAGATTTCTACTTTCATAACACAAAATTAAGGTGATTATAATTGCTTATAGTAAAGCCAAAGTAAAAAGCCACTATCGTTTAGGATAGTGGCCCTAGTGTCTTAATAAAGTTTTCATCTCAAGATATCGTCATTTCGACCGCAGTGTAGAAATCTTTTAACAATTCAAAGATTACTCCATTTCACTAAGCTTTAGTCGAAATGACGACCTTCATATTTGATTTGTCAATCAATTATAACTATTTATACAACTGGTTAAATATCAGTTTAAACGTACCATGTGTTTGAGCCCTGAAAACAATTTCAGGCCCGAAAGCAAGCAGCTTCCCTTTGCCAACCTTTGCTTCAAAAGCCGTTACACCATCTTGAAGATAGGCTTGCCCCCATGCCCATCCGCTGCGCAATGGTGAGGCGTTTTCAAACCACAATAATGGTTTTATCTTACCAGAAGCAATGGCGTCGCCAGTGAGCTTAAAAACAGGGCTGTTATCAAAATAAACATCAGCTTCCTTTTCCATTCCCCAATTGGTTGGTAAGGTTGTATCTACACCAACATTTAAAACACTTCCGGGAACATAATACTTTTCAGCAGGCAATCTCTTTTCCTCCCCGTTCACAATTTCGACCATTGCATTCCGCACCGGTAGATTTAAGTGATAAGCTAAATTTGTACTGCTGCCAATGGTTACAATATTTCCTCCTGCTTCCAGAAATTTCTTTAATTCAGGAATCGATTTATCGGAAGTGATTCTTCCTAAACGGTTTCTGAATTCTTGTGGAACTTCGTCTGCCTTTGGGCCAAAAGATCTGTTTCCGGCACCTCCCTGTACTCCTGGGATTGCACCACCAACAAAAATAATCACATCATATTTTGATTTTAAATTGCCAGCATCGATATCCTGAGGATAAATTACAGTTGCATTGTAATGGTACTGTTCCATTAAAAAGCGAACCCAGCCCGAAGCCATAGAACCTCCATAAGTATCCCATAAGGCAATTCTGGCAGTTGATATTTTAACTTTGCTTTTTGGAGCCGCAGCAATTTTTAGTTTGACATTTGCTTTTTCCAATACCGATTTTCCTGCTGATGAAACATAAAAATCGCCATTTTCTGTGGAGCGGTAAACCTCAACTTTGTTTCTCAATAAATCATTTACTGCGGTGTAAGAATCATTCTGCGCTGCGCTTAAGACATAGCTTGATCCGTTGGCTAATTTATTTTCAGGCTTTAATAATTGTCCATAAGGATTTTTCTCAAACGGACCTGAGAAATCATCAAGAATCCGATTAAATTTCACATCCATTAAATACGCTAATGTCCATCCAGCAGCATCATATGGTGGAATTGGCGCACCGCCTTCGTATTTAAAATCGTTTGGATGATCTTGCGGTTCGAACATGTCCAAAACATGCGGACGGAAAGCCTGATCGGTTTTAACCACATAACTTCCGGCAGGATAATTTTTTCCGGCAACACTAAAAGAGGAGGTTGCTTTTTGTACCACAATACCCGTTCTGATCAATGCATTTAAAAACTTGATGGCCGTATTGAAATCAGGTTGATCTGCAGATAAAATATAACCATGCGGATCTCTGTTTAAAGGGGCTTTCATTACCGTATCAAAAGCTTTCATACTGATTTGCCTTCTTGCTCCAAAATCTGCATCTCCACCTGCAATGGAGGTGCCTTTTTCACCTTTTGCAGCATTGTTAATGGCTTCAATTTTCTTAGGAGAGAAAGACCAGGTATCCTTTTTACCACGCTCAATTGAGTTTCGGCCCATTTGGTAAATGTTGTATAATAATTCATCCCGATAACGCTGTGCGTAACCTAAAACAGCATAATTTAAAGAAACTGAATAATCGATCGAATTTTTAAAATACCATTTTCTTGGCGTAATTGGGTTTGGTGAATCGCCACTAGGTAATAAACGCGATGGAACCAGGGGAATTTCAGATGGGGTAGGATTACCTATAATTTCGGTTAAAAGCCCAACCATATTGTGAAAATAAGTTGTGGTTCTTAACCCTCCATTGTACCAGGTAGAATAAACCGATCCTCCACGCTGGGTGTAGCCAGGTTTATTTTCTACATTCATTCTATTGTGCATGGCAGCACCCACAGCATCTAAACTGGTTAGTATGGTTGGATCGAAAACATAATTAAATGGGTCGCGGTAGGGTGGGCCTGCCACAACTGTACCTGCCGGACCAGCCTGGTGGTGGTTATACATAATCTGCGGAATCCATTCTACAAAGAGCTGACGGCCAATATTCTGAGTTTCTTTGAGGTTTAACATAAAGAAATCGCGGTTATTATCATGCCCTGCATATTTTTCATACAGAACGGGCAATCCAGAAGTAGTTCTTTTTTTAGGATCTTTATCCCTCATGTACCAATTCGCTCACCAACTCTTGTCCATCCGGGTTGGCATGCGTAAACAAAATAATCACATTATCCAGAATGCGTGTTGTTTCAGCATCATTTCTTGAAGCAAATTCGTAAATAGTCTGGATTAATTGATGCGCACCCACCACTTCATTTGCATGCAAACCACCATCTATCCATACCACGGCTTTACCTTCTTGTGCCAATGATTTTGCTTGCTCCGGCGTAATTTCGGCATGTGCCAGCTGTTGCGAAATTTCTTTATACCGATCTAATTTTTTTAGGTTTTCCGGCGAGGAAACAATGAGCATATACTGGCTTCTGCCTTCTTCAGTTTTACCTATATCGACTAATTTGATGCGGTTGGAGCTTGCGGCAAGTTTTTTAAAATAAGTTTCTGTTTGAGTATAATTAGCGAGCTGATAATCATCGCCTATATCAAAACCAAAATGAGATTTTGGCGTGGGTACCTCCTGCGAAAACACAGTGAGGCCATTTACCATTAAAAAAGCAAAACAGAGCCCTTTAAAGTAGTTTTTTATCATAATAAGAAGTTTAGTTGGTAATCAAATATAATAGAGAAAAAGTGCTAAAAACAGCTTGCTGTAAATTTGTTACAAGTTTTAAATCCTAATCCATACATTTGCCTTGATGTAAGTTCTTAACTTTATTTTTCATCAACCGATACAGGTTCCCGGAAATACACCCGGGATTAATAGGGAATCGTGTGCAAATCACGAGCTGTCGCGCAACTGTAAATTCTGTCTATAAAAAAGACAACGGTTTTACCATTCATGCCACTGTGCCGTTTAACCGGTATGGGAAGGCGGTAAAATCGGGAATAAGTCAGGAGACCTGCCTATATTGAATTGACGGTGCTTTCGCGTTATAAAGTAATTGGTCAGGTCTGATTGTACACAATAAAATTAAATTTTATATGCTTGCTTTAAGCTTTTTGCTGATAGCGGGCAGGCTGTGCCGTAACCTTTCCTTTTTATTTATAAGCAGAAACACATTAAAATACTGATTTGAGCTTTTAAACGATTTATTTACTTAATCTTTAAAAGAGATGCTAACGCAAAATCTAGGCTATCCGCGAATAGGTAGTCAAAGGGAATTAAAGAAAATCTGCGAAAATTATTGGGCAGATAAAACTGGGTACAAAAACGTACTTCAGGTGGGCAAAAACATTCGCCACGAAAACTGGAAACTTCAAAAAGAAGCCGGAATTGATGTTATTCCATCGAACGACTTCTCTTTTTATGATCATGTGCTCGATCATTCCTTAACTTTTGGGGCGATTCCGAAAAGGTATAACGAGGTGATTCTGAAAAAAGGAAACGAAGAACTCGATCTTTATTTCGCCATGGCAAGGGGCTATCAAAAAGACGGCCTGGATGTAGTGGCAATGGAAATGACCAAATGGTTTGATACCAATTACCATTACATTGTACCTGAATTTTATAAAAACCAGCCATTTAAACTCTTCTCGACCAAAATTATCGATGAATTTTATGAGGCAAAACAGCTGGGGATTACTACAAAGCCGGTTTTGATCGGCCCTGTTTCCTACCTTTTATTAGGTAAGGAAAAAGAAGCTGGTTTTGAAAAGATTGATCTTATTAAAAACCTCCTTCCGGTTTATATCGAGATATTATCCCGATTAGATGCTTTGGATGTTGAATATGTTCAGTTTGATGAGCCTTTTTTGACTTTAGACCTTACCGAAAAAGACAAGAAAGCTTATGAATATGCCTATAAAGAGATCAGAAAAGCTTTTCCGCGGTTAAAAATTGTTTTAGCTACCTATTTTGAAGGCTTGGGCAATAATTTAGCTTTAACAACTTCATTACCTATAAATATCTTACACATCGATCTGGTACGTGCTGAAGATCAGTTAATGGATGTTTTAACTTCATTAAAAGAAGAAACCGTTCTTTCTTTAGGTTTGGTAGATGGAAGAAATATCTGGAAAAATTATTTCGAAAAATCTATTTCCATCATTAATCAAGCCATAGAAAAAAGAGGTTTGGATAAAATCTGGATTGCCCCATCTTGCTCTTTAATCCACTCACCGGTTGATTTAGACAATGAAACCAACGAAAAAAATTTATCGGCAAAAATTAAACAATGGTTAGCCTATGCGAAACAAAAAATTACAGAGGTTGCTACCTTAAAAAAACTGATTACCAACGAGAACCCTGCATCTACCCAACAAAAATTGGAGGAAAACAAAATTGCCATCAGTAACCGTAAAGTTTCTAAAATCATCCACAATCCTGAAGTTAAACAACGTGTTTTAGGATTAAAAGAGCAGGATGCTGAACGCTTAAGTCCATTTTCTGCTAGAAAAATTAAACAGCAGGAACTTAATTTACCAAGTTATGCCACTACAACCATCGGCTCATTTCCGCAAACAGCCGAAGTACGGAGCTGGAGAGCCAAACTTAAAAACGGAACTTTTACTGTTGAGGAATATGATAATTTGATCGCTCTGGAAACCGAAAAAGCGGTAAAATGGCAGGAGGAAATAGACCTTGATGTACTGGTACATGGCGAATTTGAGCGCAATGATATGGTTGAATACTTCGGCGAGCAACTGGATGGCTTTGCTTTTTCTAAAAACGGCTGGGTACAAAGTTATGGTTCACGCTGTGTAAAACCGCCAATTATTTTTGGTGATGTTTCGCGACCTGAACCGATGACGGTAAAGTGGACAGCTTATGCCCAGTCACTTACCTCAAAGTACATGAAAGGTATGTTAACAGGCCCGGTAACGATTTTACAATGGTCGTTTGTGCGTAACGATCAGCCACGATCAGAAACTTGTACACAGATTGCCCTGGCTATCCGCGATGAAGTTTGCGACCTTGAAAATGCTGGTATAAAAATTATTCAGATTGATGAGCCAGCCATTAGGGAAGGTTTACCCTTACGCAAAGCAGATTGGCAAACCTACCTGAACTGGGCAGTTAAAGCCTTTAAAATTTCGGCTAGTGGCGTTAAAGATGATACTCAGATCCATACACATATGTGTTACTCGGAATTTAACGATATTATCCAAAACATAGCCGATATGGATGCCGATGTTATTACCATCGAAACCTCACGTTCACAAATGGAATTATTGGATGCTTTTGCCGATTTTAAATATCCAAACGAAATTGGTCCGGGTGTTTACGATATTCACTCTCCAAGGGTTCCGAAAAAGGAAGAAATGGTTCAGTTACTCAGAAAAGCAAAGGCTGTTATTCCATCAGAACAATTATGGGTAAACCCTGATTGTGGCTTAAAAACCCGGGGTTGGGACGAAACTAAAAAAGCCTTAATCGAAATGGTTGAGGCTGCTAAAGAAATGCGTAAAGCCGAAGAAGTTTTGGCTGCAGATCTTCAGGCGAATTAATCTAATTTGGCCACGGAAACACAGAAAACACGCGTTTTTATATTCCTGTTTTCCATGGCCAAGCTATACTTTGACAACTTTCTAATAAAGAAAGTTGTCAAAGCTTTTTACAGCCCCTATATTTATCCCATGACTCTAGAAGAAAGAATAGAAAACTCCAAAACCAGTATTTTTAAAGCCGTTTTTCCTAATACAACAAACCATTACGATACCCTTTTTGGAGGTACTGCCATGCACCTGATGGATGAGGTAGCTTTTATCACTGCAACGCGTTTCAGCCGCCAAATTATGGTTACGGTAAGCAGCGACAGAATAGATTTTAAAAAACCAATTCCTGCGGGCACCATTGTAGAGCTTATTGGCAAGGTAAATCATGTAGGAAACACCAGTTTAAAAGTTAATGTAGAAATTTATATTGAGCAAATGTATGCCGAGGGAAGAGAATTGGCGGTACATGGCGATTTTACTTTTGTAGCCATCGATGAAAATAAAAAGCCTGTTCAGGTAATTAAATAATCTAAAAAGATGTAAAAATCATCCATTCTTAATTTTTAGCTTTGATTATGGAACATCAGCATTCAGTAGAAGAGCTAAAAAATATTGCAAAACAATTAAGCTGCCCTGAAGGTGAGCATGGCATTAAATCAGGGGAGATGATGCATGCCAATAACATCGGAATGACTAATGCTGCAATTAATGCATTACAGCTAAAAAGCAATGAAAAAGTTTTAGAAATTGGTCATGGCAATGGCGGTCATATCGCTCAATTATTATTAAAAGCAGAAAATCTAACGTATTACGGAGCCGATATTTCGGAAACGATGATTGCTGAGGCCGAAAAGATCAACCAGCATTATATTACAAATGGAAAAGTTCATTTTCAGTTAAGCAATGGCGTTACGCTGCCATTTGAAAATTATATGTTCGATAAAGTTTTTACTGTTAATACGATCTATTTTTGGCCTGATCCGAGCAAATACCTGAACGAAATTAAGCGTGTATTAAAGCCTAAAGGGACTTTAGCTATATGTTTTGCGGATAAAACCTTTATGCAAAACCTTCCTTTTACCCCTTATGGATTTACACTATATGAGGTAAAAACCGTAATAGACTTATTAGAGAATGCAGGTTTTACAGTTAAAGATGCTATTAGAAAATTAGAACAGGTTCAAAGTAAAACAGGCGACCAGGTAGAAAGGGAATATTACGTAGTAACGGCTAAAGCATAAGAAACAAATAATAGTCCTCGTTTATAACAAAGAATAGTGATTGTATCGCTAATAGCACAATCACATTTTAAATGTGAATCTCATTCATCCTCGTTACAAACGAGGGCGATAATAAGAAAGGGAATATTAATTAGTAACGGCTAAAGATTACGAAACAAATAATAGTCCTCGTTTGTAACGAGGATTAGCGAGAATAGCGATTCTATCGCTAATCGCACAACCACATTTTAAATGTGAATCTCGTTCATCCTCGTTAAAAACGAGGACGATAAGTAGAAAGGGAGTATTACGTAGTAACGGCTAAAGATTATGAAACAAATAATAGTCCTCGTTTGTAACGAGGATTAGCGAGAATAGCGATTGTATCGCTAATAAAAAAAAACCTACATTTTAAATGTGAATCTCATCCATACTCGTTAAAATCAGGGCGATAGATAAACCTTTAATACAAAATCAAGTACAGATAGGCGTAAACAACTGGAGCAGCCAGTAACAAGCCATCAAAACGATCCAACAAACCACCATGCCCCGGTAATAACCCTCCGCTATCTTTTGTATCCAAGCTGCGTTTAAGCATCGATTCCACTAGATCACCTAAAGTACCGAAACTGGCAATTAACACGGCCATGCCAGCCCAAACCCAGGCAGGATTTTCTGTAAACCAAAACGACAAAGCAAAAGCAACCAAAACGCTGGTAAACATTCCTCCAAAAAAGCCTTCCCAGCTTTTCTTTGGCGAATGGCGCTCAAACAGTTTGCTTTTACCATATTTTACACCAAAAAGATAAGCTCCTGTATCATTTGCCCAAAGCATTAATAAAAATGCAAGCGGAAAATGAAAATTATATTCATTCCAATCTTTTAAAAACCCTAAAGCATGGAAAAAGCAAAATGGAATGGTTACATAAACAAAGCCCACAAAAGTGTAAGAGATATTGGCAAAAGGAATTTTATTCTTTTTATAAAGTTCTGTAATAAATACAGAGAAAATCAAAGGTATACACAGCAGCAGATATTTAACATCATATTTAAGGTAATGTAAGCCTGCAGCCATTAAAAATATCAGGAAACCGGCTACTAAACCAATGTTACGGTGTGGCCTGATCCCCGAATTTTTGATCAGTTTATAAAACTCGAATAAGGATAAAACACTTAAAACAAGATAGAAAATAGAAAATGTATAACTCCCTAAAAAAATAGAGCCAAGCATTACAATGGTAAAAAAGAAAGCGGTTATTGCCCTGGTTTTCATTTAAGATAGGAGGTAAAAGGTGTAGGGGATAAGGTCATGTTTTTACTAATCAATTTCGTTTTCAACGATATATTCTATGGCTTTATCAAAATCGACCTTACTTACCAAAACATTTATTTCGCCAATATTATATGCCGAGAGCTGTTTATTCATTGTTACCGCGGGGATGCCAGCCTCTGTTAACCCCTGTTTTAATACCTCTGCCGCAAAGGCATCGCTGGTGGTATATACTTTAACCCAATTTTCGCTCACGTGTTGCGCTATCTTTAAAAAATTTGAACAAAGCTATGGTAATTATTGCACTAATTAAATAGCCATACCACGGAAAACCGATTGGTTCGTCAGCTTTATCTAAAGGCATATGGTGTTTCTGCATGTAAAAAGCTGCACAAACTGCGTAAGCATTATTTATAAAGTGGGCTAAAATGGCATACCAGATACTTCCACTATAATAATATAAATAACCAAAGCCTGCACCTAAAAGCATACGCGGTAAAAAACCATAAAACTGAACATGAATGGCACTAAAAATAATCGCAGTACTCCAGATTGCAACATGATGGTTGCCAAGCATTTTTTTTAGCGAACCCTGAAGTCCGGCCCTAAAAAAAAGTTCTTCGCCAATTGCCGGCAATGCGGCAATCATGATTAAATTGACTACAAAATCCCAATTACTCCTTACCGTTATCAGCTGAATCGTCATTTTCATCGCTTGCTGCTCCTTCATTTTCATCCAACTTTCGAGTCCTTTCAAAAACTCTGGCAACACCAATTTCTGATTCAGCACAGCTGTCCATTCCATAACAGGCATACTCACAATCATGATAATAAAAACCAATATCAATAGGAGAAAAGATGGTTTATTAAAACCATAAAAAGTACTTGGCTTCCGCCCTTCTGTATAGGCTAAAACGATAGGAGGTAATATAAACATCCCGATAGAACTAAAAATCTGAATGATTTTTAATGCCGTAATAAACTTAGGGTCACCATATAAAATCATCCCAAGTTCACCAAATACGGAGGTGCCGTATACCATTGCAATTACAATAAAGCCTAATACTGTGCAGATTACCGCTCCTGCAGCCCAGTAAAGGCAAAGTAAAAATATCTGTAAAAGTGGGTGGCTTTCCTTTCGGATGGGTGTTACAAAATTCATTATTTGTACCTTTGTATGTTTTATTAATCGTTGAAGATAGAAAATGTCTGTTAAGATAGGAAATATAGATTTAGGTGAGTTCCCGTTACTGTTGGCTCCAATGGAGGATGTAAGTGATCCGCCTTTCCGTTATGTATGCAAAAAAAACGGGGCAGATATGATGTATACCGAATTTATTTCTTCGGAAGGTTTAATCCGTGATGCAGCTAAAAGCATTCAAAAACTTGATATTTTCGAATACGAAAGACCAATCGGGATTCAGATTTTTGGTGGCGATATTGAACATATGCGCGAAGCTTCAGAAATCGCTTCTGCTGCAGGGCCAGATCTTGTTGACATTAACTACGGCTGTCCGGTAAAAAATGTTGTATGCAAAGGCGCGGGATCAAGCTTGCTTCAGGATATTGATAAAATGGTAAAAATGACTGATGCTGTAGTTAAGGCCTCACATTTACCTGTTACCGTTAAAACCCGCCTTGGTTGGGATGACAATACTAAAAATGTTTATGAAGTTGCTGAAAGATTGCAGGATGTGGGTATTCAGGCACTTACCATCCATGGCAGAACCAGGGCACAATTATATAAAGGCGAAGCTGATTGGTCGCTCATCCGCGAAATTAAACGCAATCCCCGGATAAAAATTCCAATTTTTGGAAATGGTGATGTAGACAGTCCGGAAAAAGCTGCAAACTGGCGTATGGAATATGAAATAGATGGCATTATGATTGGTCGTGCTGCCATTGGCTATCCATGGATTTTCCGCGAAGTAAAACACTTTTTTAAAACCGGCGAACATCTTGCCGGACCAACTATCGAAGAAAGAATTGAAGTTTGCCGTACACATTTGGATAAATCGCTGGAATGGAAGGGACCTAAAACCGGAATTTTCGAGATGCGCCGCCATTATGCAAACTATTTTAAAGGCCTGCCTGATTTTAAACCTTACAGAATGCGTTTGGTTGCAGAGCCGGATATTAACAACATTTACAGTATTTTAGAAGAAGTGGCGGAGAAATTTGCCGACTATGATGCCACTAAAGTACTGGCTTGATTTTTGAAAGGTTTTTTTATACATTCGTAAATCATCATGGTTACAGCTATTACAGACGGGGTTAAAGTTTCGGTAGAAACACTTTACCAGCCAGAATATTCAAATCCGGCCAATGAACATTTTATGTTTGCCTATCGCGTAGAAATCTCAAACCTTTCTGATTATGCTGTACAGTTAATGCGCCGTCAATGGTTAATTTTCGATTCTAACAGCAGCCGCAGAGAAGTAGAAGGAGAAGGTGTTGTAGGTTTGCAACCTGTTATTCAACCTGGCGAAACCCACGTATATGTTTCTGGCTGTAATTTAAAAACAGATATGGGCAGCATGAAGGGTACCTATCTTATGAAACGTGATATTGATGATTCAGAATTTGATGTTGATATACCAGAGTTTCAATTGGTAGCACCTTATAAACTGAATTAATTCTACAAATATTAATCTCTAGCGTCTTCTCCCTGAATTTATTTCAGGGTCTATCTGGATAAAAAGATGCTGAAATTAATTCAGCAGGACGTTGCGTTTAAAAAAGTAAAAAATCTTTACCAATAGTAGCAGGATTGGAACAGAACCTTACCCATTTACCACAAACTGGGTTTTCCTAATAAAAATTTTCAATAGCGTCGTCTCCCTGAATTTATTTCAGAGTCTATCTGGATAAAAAGATGCTGAAAATTAATTCAGCAGGACATTTGCGTTTGAAAAAGTTCAAAACATCACCAATAGTAGCGGGACAAAACCTTACCCATTTACAACAAACTGGTTTTCCTAATAAAATTTTCAATAGCGTCGTCTCCCTGAATTTATTTCAGGGTCTATCTGACTAAAAAGATGCTAAAAATTAATTCAGCAGGACGTTTTTGTGTGAAAAAGTTCAAAACTTCACCAATAGTAGCAGGCGCGGGACAGGACTTTATACATTTCCCACAAAGTGCTTCCTAATAAAAATTTCCAATAGCGTCGTCTCCCTGAATTTATTTCAGGGTCTATCTGGCTAAAAAGATGATAAAATAAATTCAGCAGGACGTTTGCGTGTGAAAAAGTAAAAAATCTTTACCAATAATAGCGGAGCGGACTTTATTTATTTACCACAAACTGGTTTTCCTAATAAAAATTTTCAATAGCGTCGTCTCCCTGAATTTATTTCAGGGTCTATCAAGCTAAAAAGATGCTCAAATAAATTCAGCAGGACGTTGGCGTTAAATCACACCTTCTTTAGAAACCAAGTTAGTAAACTCTAATAAACAAAAAACGGCCAGAAATAATCCTGGCCGCCATGTGTTTTTCTAATTAAATATCGCTAATCTCTGCTTCTACCAAAAAGCATCGATGCGTAATACAATAAATTGGCTAATGCACCAACCGCTGCCACTACATACGTCATAGCTGCCCACCAAAGTGCATCTTTAGCCTGCGCATTTTCTTCCTGCGTTTGCATTACACCGTTATTATTTTTTAACCATGCCAATGCGCGGTTACTGGCATCAAATTCTACCGGTAAGGTAATTACGCTAAATATAGTTACGAGTGCCAGTCCTACCACACCTATTGCTAAAACAATCGGGTTTCCGGTAAAGCCAATCAGCAAAACACCAATTAATAAAACCCACTGTAACAGATTGGATGAAATACTCACCACCGGCACCATGCTGCTTCTCAACTGTAGCCAATGATATGATTTTGCCTGTTGTACAGCATGCCCACATTCGTGTGCCGCCACAGCTGCTGCTGCTACGCTTCGGCTGTAATATACATCTGTACTTAAATTAACGGTTTTATCTGATGGATTGTAATGATCTGTTAATTGCCCTTCGGTACTCATCACCTTCACGTCGTATATCCCATTATCATGCAGCATTCGCTCTGCCACCTCTTTGCCCGATAAACCTGAGCTTAATTGCATTTCGGCATACTTAGAAAACTTATTTCTAAATCGCCATTGTACAAACATGTCTCAACAATAATACCGGGATGATTAATATTAAATAAACTCCCATTTTCTTATGTATGTTTTTCATTTAGCCTATATCAAAAAGCGTTCCTATATTATTTGAGCGTTAAAAAACTTACATTTATGCTATGCCAAACACGTTTTCATATTGGGAAAAAGAATCGTTTTTCAATTTTGATGTCATTATAATCGGTAGTGGAATTGTTGGTTTAAATGCAGCAATACACCTAAAAAATTCAGTGCCTACATTAAAAATAGCAGTACTCGAACGCGGTTTTTTACCAACAGGGGCAAGCACCAAAAATGCAGGTTTTGCATGCTTTGGAAGCATTTCTGAACTAATTGAGCAGGAAGAAATGGCTGATACTGACCGCCTTGCTACACTGATTGAAAGACGATGGAAAGGGCTGCTTAAGCTGCGCAAGTTACTGGGTGATAAAACCATTGATTACCAATGTTTAGGCGGTTATGAATTATTTAAAAGCGAAGATGATTTGTTGGCCACTACATGTGTATCTAAAATTGAACATTACAACCATATTATCAAAAGTATTGTTGGGGTGGATGCTTTTAAGCGCAGTGATGATAAAATCAGTTTATTTGGTTTAAAGGGCGTATCAACACTCATCGAAAACCAATATGAAGCACAGATTGATAGCGGTAAAATGATGTTCGCACTACTACAATATGCACAACAGCTGGGTGTTACTATACTAAATAATTGCCCTGTAGATAAAATTGAGGAGGAAACAAATTTTACGCGCCTGTTAACAATCCACGGAACCTTTTCATGCAAAAATTTGATTGTGACCACCAATGCCTTTATAAAAAACTTATTGCCTGATATTGATATTGTTCCAGGCCGGGGGCAGGTTTTAATTACCAAACCGATTAAACACCTTAAAATAGAAGGTACGTTTCATTACGATAAAGGCTTTTATTATTTTAGAAACATCAATAACAGGATTTTATTGGGTGGGGGCAGAAATATTGATTTTAAAGCAGAAGAAACAACCTCATTTGGCCAAACTGATCAAATTCAGGCGGCGCTGGAAAGTTTACTTAAAAATGTAATTCTACCTCAGGTTAATTATGAAATCGATTATCGCTGGAGCGGTATCATGGCTTTTGGTAAAACCCTGGAGCCAATGATCAGCCAGGTCCGTACTAATATATTTTGTGCCACCGGCTGTAATGGTATGGGAATAGCAATCGGTTCGCAAACAGGCGAGGATGTGGCAAATTTATTGTTAAATAATTTATAGCTGTTTTTTACTACATATAACATAGCGTTCGGTTTTGTTAAAGATCTATATAAAAAACATCGTCATCTCGACTGCGTTGCACCAGATAGCTATCAGGTCTGCTCGAAATAACGTCTTTTGGAATCTATTAAAATGCTTTTATTTGAACACAACCGTTTTATTTCCACTTACAAACACACGATTTTCGAAAATAAGTTCCAGAGCCTCTAACAAAACCTTTTTCTCAATTTCTTTTCCCGCCCTAATCATTTCTTTTACTCCGAAATTATGATCAACATGATTGGTATGTTGTGTAATAATTGGTCCTTCATCTAAATTATCAGTAACAAAATGAGCTGTTGCACCTATAATTTTTACACCACGTTCAAAGGCTTGCCGATAAGGATTTGCACCGATAAAAGCAGGTAAAAACGAGTGGTGGATATTGATAATTTTACCTGCATAATCTTTTACAAAATCAGCAGATAAAATCCGCATAAACTTAGCGAGTACTAAATAATCTACTTCAAACTTTTTAATAATTTCTTTTATTTCAGCCTCAAATACACTTTTATCCTTACCGCTGTGATCTACATAAAAATATGGAATACCTAATTTTTCGGTAAAATCTCTTAAGCTTTCATAATTGCCTATAACGCATTGTACATTAGCACCCAAGGTTTTAAATTGGTTTTTGATCAATATTTCTGCTAAACAATGGTATTCTTTTGTTACTAAAACAGCAATCTTTTTCTCTTGCTCTGCTATTAAATTTACTTTAGCGGCATTTGGAAGATTTTCTAAAAGTTTTTCCTTTAATTTTTCTGCATCTTCGAGCATTCCGGTACAGGCAATGCGGGTAAAAAACGATTTATTTACCTCATCCACAAACTCGCGCATGGCAATAATATTAAACTGGTGTGCTGCAAGCACCCGGGTGATATTGGTAACCAAACCTACCTGATCTGGGCAGGATATGAGGACTGTTAATGCGTTCATTTATAAAATACTAATGTTCAATTATAGAAATTTTTTTCGGTTATCCCTTTTTCATAATAACTAAAATTTTTTGGTATATCTATTTTAAATCTTCATTTTTGCTAAAATTTTTATCATTATGGAGATTGCCGGTATTGCTTTACTAATCGTTATATTAATTGTTTTGGTTCTTTTATTTCTAAAGAAACCTCAGGCAGCCATTTCAATTGTTTCGATAGAAGATTTTGAAAGAACAAAAAGCGAAAATGAATCATTAAAAATTAGTTTAGCCAAAGCAGACGAGCGTGTTTCTAATTTATTGACTGAAAAAGAGCACATTACCATATTGCTTAAGCAGGAGCAACAACGTTTAATTGAAGAGTTACAGGCAGAACGCGACCGCCTGGCTGATGCCAACCGCGAACTCGAAAGCACAAGATCTTTTTACCTGGCAGAGAAAGAAAAACTTGCAGAGCAAAAGGCCAGTTACGAGCAATCACAACAAAAACTGAATAAAGATTTTGAATTGATAGCAAATAAAATACTCGAAGAAAAATCAACGAAATTCATTGAGCAGAACCGCACCAATCTGGACATCATTTTAAATCCGCTGAAAGAAAACATTAAAGCTTTTGAAGATAAAGTTGAAAAAGTTTACAAAGCCGAATCTGACGAAAGGAATATTTTAAAAGGGGTTATTTCAGAGTTGCAGATTCAAAGCAAACTTATTCAGGAAGATGCCAATAATTTAACAAAAGCGTTGAAAGGCGATAGTAAGAAGCAAGGAAACTGGGGGGAAGTAATTTTAGAAAAGGTTTTAGAACGCTCCGGATTGGTGCGCGATCAGGAATATCGCATTCAGGCCTCGCATACCTCTGCCGAAGGCGGCAGATACCAACCCGATGTGGTGATCGACCTTCCGGATGATAAACATCTTATCGTTGATGCTAAGGTATCGCTGGTTGCTTATGAGCGTTCCGTATCAGCCGATACCGATGAAGAGCGAGAAGGCTATGTAAAACAGCATTTGGCCTCAATTAAGAATCACATACAGGAACTATCTTCTAAAAATTACCAGGATTTATATAAAATTAATTCTCCGGATTTTGTTTTGTTATTCGTACCTATCGAATCATCTTTTAGTATTGCAGTACAAAAAGATGCAGAATTGTTCAATTTTGCCTGGGATAGAAGAGTGGTTATTGTGAGTCCATCTACATTATTGGCTACTTTACGCACAATTGCCAGCATGTGGAAACAGGAGCGACAAAACCGTAATGTAATGGAAATTGCCCGTTTAAGCGGTAGTATGTACGATAAGTTTGTGGGTTTTGTTACAGATATGGAAAATATCGGCAAACACATTAAAAACGGAAAGGATGCTTATGATAAAGCGCTTAATAAACTCTCAGTAGGATCAGGAAATTTAACCAATACGTCTGAAAAGATTAAAAAACTTGGTGCAAAAGCTACCAAACAGATTGATACGAAGTATCTGGATGTTAACGAAGACTAGAATATCGTCATCTCGACTGAAACGCAGTAGAATGGAGAGATCTGCTAATATAGATTTCTCGACTACTTTGCACTTCGCTCGAAATGACGACTTACTCTTTATTGATAAAAATTATTTATTAAAAGCATTCCAGCCCTGGGCTTTCAACTCGTGTACTTTTTCTGATTTAGAAACCATTTTACAACCCGAATTTTTATCGGTAACATGGCCAATCACCGTAATATCTACATCGTGTTTCAGTTTTTTATAATCTTCCTGACTGATCGTAAATAATAGCTCGTAATCTTCACCACCACTTAAAGCACAAACTGTTGGGTCTAACCCCAATTCACGTGCAGTTTCATAAGTCATAGGATCCAAAGGAATTTTCTCTTCGTAAATGGTTATTCCTTTATCTGATTGTTCTGCCAGGTGTAAAATTTCAGAAGCCAAACCATCAGAAACATCAATCATTGAGGTTGGTTTAATACCTAAATCATCTAAAAAGTGCCACAATATCCATCCGTGCTTCTGGTTTGAGCTGCCTTTCTATGATGTAATCTTTACCTTCCAAATCTGGCTGAACCTGTGGATTTTCGAGATAAATTAGTTTTTCCCTCTCCAAAATTTGCAAACCTAAATAAGCACCTCCTAAATCACCCGATACACACAATAAATCATGTTCCTGAGCGCCATTTCTATATACTACTTTATCCGCATCGGCATAACCAATACTGGTAATACTGATCACCAAACCTTGCTTACTTGATGAGGTATCGCCACCTATTAAATCTATGTTGTATTTATTACAGGCCAGTTCAATGCCTTTATAAATTTCTTCAACAGCTTCTAATGGAAATTTACTCGATAAACCCAGCGAAACAGTAATTTGACTGGCTTTTCCGTTCATCGCATAAATATCACTCAGGTTTACCTGCACCGCTTTATAACCAAGGTGCATTAAAGGCACATAAGCCAAATCGAAGTGAATTCCTTCCAACAATAAATCGGTAGAAATTAAAGTTTGCTTTCCTTTAGCATCCAAAACAGCCGCATCATCGCCAACACCTTTAACCGAATAATCATTCTTAATTTTGAAATTAGTGGTGAGGTGTTTAATTAAACCAAACTCTCCTAATTCATTAATATCTGTGCGTTCTTTATTTTCAAACATAAGTTATATTTCATTTATCGTCATGCTGAACTTGTTTCAGCAACTTTAACGAATAAGACCTTGATCCCGATGTAAAATCGGGACAGGGCGACGAATCTATTATTTAATATTTTCCATCCAATTTTTACCCTCTGTAAACCTGGCAATTAACATTGCTGCAACGTTATCACCAGTAGCATTTAACAAGGTAGCCATTGGATCTACTAAGGTACCAATAATCATGGCCGGTGGCAAGGCTTCTGGTGGTAACTGGTATGCCGAAATCATCAATAATTCGCCAATATAACCTCCATTCGGAATTCCACCTTCAACAATACTAACCAAAACAGTAATGCCTAAAGCCAAAATAATGGTATCAACGTGAACCAGATCTTTTCCGAAAATTGCAAAAACTACAGCAATTTTTATAATTGAGCTAATGCCTCGAACCATCTTTATGTAATGTTGATCCTAAAGGGATGGTTACATTGGTGATGTACGCAGGCACGCCCATTTTTGTTGTCCCTTCTAAGTTTGCCGGAATAGTGGCAATGCTGCTACAGGTTCCGATTGAAGTTAAAGAGGGTACAATATTATTTTTCCAAAAAACTTTTATGGCTTTAAATCCACCCGCTACAAAAGCATAAAGCGTAAAAAAAACGATAAAATAAAATGCTCCAACGCCATAATATAAACCTAAAGCTTTGGCATAAGTACCAAAGAGTTGTGGTCCCAAAACTCCAACCTGATAAGCGAAATATGCACCTAAACCAATCGGGCCTAGTTTCATAATTAAAATGATGAGTTTTTTCATCACTTCATTGCCAGAAACGAGGAAATTTTTAAAACCATCACCTTCTTTTTCAGCATATAGCGTAGAAAAACCTACCAAAACTGAAAAAATAATCAGTGGAAGCATATTTTTTCTGCTTCCTAATTCAAAAAATTCCCCTACGGTTAAAAGTTGGGTCATTTGCTCACCAAATGACTGTATTTTTCGGGTTCAGCTGGTAAAGCAGCATTTCCCAATTGTTGGTGGATCGGAAAAATCCAGGTTGCTGCCAAGGTCAAAATTGCGGCAATTAAAACAGTCGACAGAAAAACCAATACCATTATGGTTAATAATCTACCCAGTTTTTTTGTTCTATCGATATTCGCAATTGCAGATGAAACGGCGAAAAATACCAATGGTATAACAGCAGTAAACAACAGGTTTAAAAATATATCACCCAAAGGTTTTATACTTTCAACACTTTTCCCAAAAATTAATCCTACTATACTTCCAACAGATATACCTGCCAAAAGCCATAATAAGCCGGAGTAGTTTTTAAGAATGTTGTTTTTTTCCATATACTTGTTTTTTCTTCATTGCGGGTTACGAGAGCTATCTTACCTATCGCTACCAGCAAACGCATTAAGATTGCTTCCCAAAAAAGTCGGGGCAGGCTCTCGTTCCTCCCGGCAATGATTATTTATTTTCTACAAGCCCAATTCTGCAGAAATATCAAGCATACGTTGAATCGGCTTACGTGCTTTTTCAATAATATGCTCAGGTACAGTTACTTCCTGGTAAACCATTTTTAATACATAAATATAGTTTTTCTAAAGTATTTCTTTTCATATAAGGGCAATCATTACAGGCACAGCTGTTATTAGGCGGTGCAGGAATAAAAGTTTTAGTAGGATTTGCTTTCTCCATCTGGTGGATAATCCCACTTTCGGTAGCTACAATAAATTCAGTTGCCGGATTGGTAATGGTATATTTTAACAAACCTGTAGTAGAACCTACATAATCGGCCATCTTTAAAACCACTTCTTCACATTCAGGATGCGCAATAAATTTAGCATTCGGATGGCGTTCTTTAAGCTTTGTAATTTTTTCCTGAGAAAAAATTTCATGTACCATACAGGCACCATTCCACAGCACTAAATCGCGCCCGGTTTTTTTAGCCACATAAGCACCTAAATTACGATCAGGACCAAAAATAATTTTTTGATCTTTAGGTAAACTCTCCACAATTTGAACAGCATTGGTACTCGTGCAAACAATATCACTTAAAGCTTTTAATTCGGCCGTACAGTTTACGTAAGTAATTACCAGGTGATCTGGATATTTTTCTTTAAACTTTTTAAACAGGTGTGGTGGGCAACTATCTGCCAATAAGCAACCTGCTTTTACATCAGGCAATAAAACTGTTTTATTGGGCGACAAAATCTTGGCTGTTTCTGCCATAAAAATGCACGCCGGCAAACACAATCACATCAGCATCTGTTTTTGCAGCTTCTTGCGATAGCCCTAAACTATCGCCAATATAATCTGCAATATCCTGTATGTCAGGCTCTTGATAATAATGAGCAAGAATTATGGCATTCTTTTCCTTTTTCAATTTCTCGATCTCCACAAAAAGATCGAGTGTAGGATCAATTTCCTCTTCTGCGAAACCTTTTTTGTTGATTTCTTCTAAGACATCTATGTTCATTTTTAAATTTTCCTTTTTTGAATTTTGACGTTGGCCAAAGATAAAGCTTTCCACGTCTCAATAATTAATAAGTTATTTTAAATAAATAAATCTTGTTTGTTTATTAGTGTGTTAATATTGTTGGCAAGTTTAGAAATTTCTTTCGTTTAGATAAGTTATTAATCGTTTACTAACATTTAGATTACATTTATCTAATATCATAAGTTTGATTTACAGCACTATCGAAAATCCGTTCAAATTTTATCAATACCGGAATGTTAATTGTTTATAAGTGGGTAAAAAGTTAATTACTTAGGTAAAGCTGGTTAAAAATTGCGCAAAAGATTGTGGCAAATTGTGTTTTTAGAGTAGCTTTAAACATTCAAATTTATTTGTTAGGATAATTTAGACATGGAGTTAACATTTATTAACTAGTTGTTAACATCGTGGATAAAGTAAATGTTTTTATTAATGAGAAAAGTAGATTTTCTGGTAATTGGTTCAGGGATAGCGGGTTTAAGTTTTGCACTTAAGGCTGCCAAGTTTGGTAAGGTATTAATTGTAACCAAGTCTAATGAAGACGAATCGAACACGAAATATGCCCAGGGCGGCGTTGCAGTTGTTGTGGATAAAGGTGATTCTTTTGAGAAACATATTGATGATACTTTGATTGCCGGGGATGGATTATGCGACGAAAAAATTGTGGAAATCGTTGTAAAAGAGGGGCCTCAGCGCATCCAGGAGATTATTGACTATGGTATAAATTTCGATAAGGATAATGCCGGTTTTTATGATTTGGCCAAGGAAGGAGGGCACTCAGAACACCGTGTTTTACACTATAAAGATATCACCGGATATGAGATAGAAAGGGTATTGCTAAAAGAAATTCATGAGAATAACAACATAGAGATATTAACACATTACTTTGCGCTGGAGTTAATAACCCAGCATCACCTTGGTGAGTTTGTGGATAAACGTACAGAAGATATTAACTGTTATGGCATATATGCCTTTAACACAGAGCTTAACGATGTGGAAAAGATTGTGGCAAATGTGACTGTTATGGCTTCGGGTGGTGCCGGCCACGTGTATTCGGCCACAACAAATCCTGTTATTGCAACAGGAGATGGTATGGCGATGGTTTATCGTGCTAAAGGAAAAGTTAGGAATATGGAGTTTATTCAGTTCCATCCAACAGCTTTGTATCATCCTGGTGAGTATCCATCGTTCTTAATATCAGAAGCGGTAAGAGGTTTCGGTGGGGTTTTAAGACGTAAAAATGGAGAAGAATTTATGCATGAGTACGATGAACGAAAATCGCTTGCACCACGTGATATTGTAGCACGCGCTGTTGATAATGAAATGAAAAAATCGGGTGATGAGTTTGTGTATCTTGATATTACCATGCGTAAGAAAGCCGATATTTTAAAGCATTTTCCTAATATATATGCTAAATGCCTATCTATTGGGATAGATATGACGAAAGATTATATTCCGGTTACACCTGCATCTCATTATATGTGTGGTGGTATTTTGGTTGATGAATACGGACGTTCTTCAATAAAAAATCTATATGCTTGCGGTGAGTGCTCTTCAACGGGTTTACATGGAGCTAACCGATTGGCCTCCAATTCATTACTTGAAGCTACTGTTTTTGCACACCGCATTTATCAGGATGCTATAGAAAAATTCAAAAATAATGTTATCCCTGACCATATTCCTGAATGGGACTCTAAAGGAGTTACACAAAGCAATGAAGACGTATTGGTAACCCATAATTTAAGAGAGTTACAAAAGGTAATGGGCGATTATGTAGGTATTGTGCGTTCTGATTTTCGTTTAGAAAGGGCACATCGCCGTTTATTTTTAATATACCAGGAAACTGAAGAATTTTATAAAAAGAATAAGGTATCAGTTAAACTTTGCGAGTTGCGTAATGTAATTCAAACAGCCTATCTTGTAATTAAATCTGCCATGCAAAGAAAAGAGAGTAGGGGCTTACATTATACTACTGATTATCCGGAACATGCCAAAGAATTGGTAGATACTGTTTTTTAATAAGATCTCACCATGCTGTATTTATTTCAGCAATATTAGATATACAATAATTAAAAAGAACCCGAATAAATTAAGGGTGACGTAAAATCATGTTATGCCATTAATACTCCCCGTAAAAGATAAATACCCTCAAATTGGAGCTGACAATTTTATTGCTGAAAATGCCACAATCGTTGGCGATGTGGTAATTGGTGATAAATGTTCGGTATGGTTTAATGCCGTAATTAGAGGTGATGTAAACGCCATTACGATTGGAAATGAATCTAACATACAAGATGGTGCAGTAATTCATGCTACCTACCTAAAAGCAGCTACACACATTGGTAACCGGGTATACTGTTGGTCATAATGCTATTGTGCATGGTTGTACTGTGCAGGATAATGTTTTAATCGGGATGGGAGCCATTGTAATGGACCACGCCATAGTAGAACAATATTCCATTATAGCTGCAGGTTCGGTGGTTTTGGAAAATACAATTTGCGAAACTGGCTATTTATATGCTGGTACGCCCGCTAAAAAAATAAAGCCCATTACTGAAGAGCAAAGGGCTTTATTAAATAAGTTGCCAGATAATTATATCATGTATTCGGGCTGGTTTACCACATAGTATCCGTCATGTTGAACTTGTTTCAGCATCTTATTTGCTATTAAAGACCCTGAAATAATTTACGGTGACGACTTTATTTATTTGGTGGTGGTGGTATTACCAATGCATCTTCCCGTTCCCAGTTTGGTTTAAGGTCCATTAAAGCTTTCAGGTACCAAACTTTTTCAGGTTGGTAGCCACCTTTTACACTTCCGGTATCCCAAACTCCATTTTTGTTATCGTCGTAAACCACTCTTAACATGTATTTGCCAGCAGGATATTTGGAAAAAGTAATCTTAGAATTTTTATTAATAGAAAACGCTTTAACAATATCCTTTTTTTCATTCAGGAACTGAACTACATAACTTTAGATGTATCAGGCACCGTTACATTGTATATAAGGGTGGTATAAGCATCAGGGCTTTCTAGAGTGAATTTTTTATTAACGTCTTTATTTTTAGCATTAAAAATAGCTGTAAATGCACCTGCACCTAATTTTATATCGTAGCTTTTTTTATTCTTCCAGGGATATTTTATGTAATATTTAAGAAAATCGACACTGTCTTTTACCAATTCGAAATTTGTTCGTTTAACAGAATCCTCCAGCAGGATTATTTTTGACGGATCTCCGCCTGTGATGGGAAATGGAAATATTAATGTTAATTGCTGGTATGGATTTAGCTTACCTCCTGATAAATTATCGGCAATGGTAACATCCCTCGTATAAGTATCTTTTCTGCCCTTTGTAAAGTTCAAAGTCTGTAAAACTTTGCCTTGGTCTTGGATGGCTAGCTTAACCGAGTCGAAGCCAAGGTCTTTTAACCATATTTTAGCAGTATCATTATTTTTTGTAAAGTGTACAAACTTTCCAACATCAACAGCAAGATGGTAACAGTAATTTTAGGGCTTTTAAGCTGTTGATTTAAGATAATTGATATACTTCCATCATTGTTCAGTTTTCGGTCTAACACACGAAATTCTGGTGCTAATTCCTTAAATATCTGAAGATTGATGTTTTCTAAATTCTTATCAATAACAACAGGTTCTTTTACAAATCCAATTTCGTCAGAAATCTGCTGGTATATTCTCTATCACCTCCACCGATGCTTTCCTTTACAGCATATACTTTGTAAGTGCCTTTTCTTAAATTATTGAGTTTATAAGTTCCGGCACTATCGGTTGTGGTGTAAATAGATGGACGCTTCTTTCCAAAAATATATCCCTTTCTAAAGGCAATATAAATACGGTAACTTCTTTTTCAGGTTCGTCGCTAAGCGAGTTGATTACTTTTCCGCTAATGGACAATGAATCAATTTCCGGACCTGTTGAAAAAACATAAGAGAGGTTTTTAACAACGTTTCCTTCATTTACATCGGCTATCGATTTTCCAAAGTTTAAAGTATAAGTTATGTTTTTCTCCAGGGAATCCTGAAGCGCAATTTCAAGCCTTTTTTGGCGCTTCTTTAAAACCGGAAGTTTTTCCTGATCTGGAGAAATGGAGAATTCTTTAAACTCATCTTTTATATTAAAATATTCGTCAAACTCAATAATGATTTTTTTAGCTTTAAAATTTCTGGTTTGATTTTTCGGAGTCATACTCAAAACTTTCGGCGGCTTGTTATTTTTGGTCCACCCTGAGGAGTTTGGATACTTGCGCAACCGAAAAATAGGAGAAGCGTAACTACAACTACTAAATTTACAAGGTTAAAATACTGAGCTTTTAAATTTGGCATATTTTAAACGTTCTGACGAATTTTTATACTTTTTGGAATCGTAATATTAAAAAATGTTTTTTTTGTCTTATATCGCTTTATTTCAAGCCTTGTTTATTTTTGTTAAAATATTGATAATCAACTACTTATTAATATATACCATTAAAACTGATATATCTGATGGTGATACGCCAGAAATTCGTGAAGCCTGACCTAAAGTACGTGGTTTTATTTTAAATAATTTTTCACGCGCTTCTTTTGAAATAGAAACCAATTTATTATAATCAAAATCCGGCTTAATTTCCTTATCTTCCATTTTAAGCATTTTAGCTACAATCTCATTTTCTTTTTCGAAATAGCTTTCGTATTTGATTTTTATTTCAGCCTGCTCAATTGTTTCGTTGTCTAAATCCTGGGTTGCTGCAGCAAGCGCTTTACTCACTTTAATTAAATCAGGTAAACCAACATGCGGTCTGCCTACCAGGCTATGGATTTTTACATTTTGATTCAACGGGCTTGATCCTAAACTTTCAAGCATCGGATTAGCATCAGCCATTTCTATACCTTGGTTTTTAGTGAATTTAACTAATGCATCAGCGTTAGCAATTTTCTGCTTCACTTTGTCTAATCGCTCATCAGAAATTAAGCCTAATTCATGGCCAATAGGAGAGAGGCGGATATCAGCATTATCTTGTCTTAGTAATAAGCGGTGTTCGGCCCGGGAAGTAAACATGCGGTAAGGTTCTTCCGTTCCTTTAGTAACAAGATCGTCAATTAAAACACCAATATAACTATCTGATCGTTTCATAATCAGCTCGTGTTTATCCGTAATTTTTTGATGCGCATTTATCCCTGCCATAAATCCTTGACAAGCCGCTTCTTCATAACCTGTTGTTCCGTTAATTTGCCCTGCTAAAAATAAATTGCTGATCAGTTTAGTTTCCAGTGTTAACGATAGCTGAGTAGGTGGGAAGAAATCATATTCAATAGCGTAGCCTGGTCTGAACATTTTTGCTTGCTCAAAACCCGGTATTAATCTTAACGCTTTAAATTGTACATCTTCAGGAAGTGAAGTTGAAAAACCATTTACATAAATTTCACAAGTATTCCATCCTTCAGGTTCAACAAAAATCTGGTGTCTGTCGCGTTCAGCAAAACGGTTAATTTTATCTTCAATAGATGGGCAGTATCGCGGGCCTAAACCTTTAATTCTACCCGTAAACATTGGCGACTTTTCAAAACCTTCTTTCAATGTTTCATGTACATCTCCATTGGTATACGTAATCCAGCAACACCGTTGATCAGTTGAAACCGTCGTGTCAGTATAAGAGAATTTGCCAGGATTTTCATCTCCCCATTGCTCTTCCATTTTAGAATAATCTAAACTTCTACCATCAACACGTGGGGGAGTACCTGTTTTCATTCTGCCAGCCTCCATACCTAACTCTACCAGTTGTTCGGTAATTCCTGTTGATGCTCTTTCAGCAGTTCTGCCTCCTCCAAATTTCTTTTCTCCAATGTGCATTACACCGTTTAAAAATGTTCCATTGGTGAGTACAGACTGCAGTACTTTCTATTTCTATTCCTAACGATGTTTTTACACCATAAACGGTATTGTCTTTCACTAACAAACCAACAACACTATCCTGCCACATATCAACATTCGGAGTATGCTCCAATGCCAACCTCCATTCTTCAGCAAAACGCATCCTATCAATCTGTGCACGCGGACTCCACATCGCAGGCCCTTTAGATTTATTTAGCATTCTAAACTGTATGGTTGATTTATCGGATATAATACCTGAATAACCACCCATAGCATCAACCTCACGAACAATTTGTCCCTTTGCTACACCACCCATGGCAGGGTTACAACTCATCTGGGCAATAGTACCCATATTCATTGTAATTAGTAAAACAGAAGATCCTAGATTGGCGGCAGCGGCGGCAGCTTCAACAGCCTGCGTGACCAGCACCAACAACAATCAAATCGTATTTTGCAAACATTTTCTTTTTGTATATTTAATTGTTCCACGTGAAACAATTGTTTTAAATATCTATTTAATTATATAATATAAGGCTATTATTTACGAATTCATTCAATAGTGATAACTGAATACGCATGTTCTAATGAAGTTATTTATTTAACGACACAAACATGTTCCACGTGAAACATCAATCCTGAATTTACCTTTCAATTATATTTTTATTCTGACAGCTCAAGCCAACGCAGCGTTAACTCATCGAGTTTTGACTGAAGTATTTCTATCTCATTCGAAACCTCTTGAATTTTTACATAGTCAGCCGCATCGATTTTAGTTAGATTTTCGTTAAGCAAAGCGATTTCATTTTCTAAATCTGCAATACCTTTTTCGCTATTTTCTAATTCTTTTTGTTCTTTAAAACTCAACTTTTTTACTGCTTTGGTCGGTGTAACTTCAACAATAGGAGCAGTGGTTTTCTTAGTTTCGGTTTTAACTTTTGGTTGTTCCAAACTCAAACGGTACTCCGAATAATTGCCATTGTATATTTTAACTACTCCTTCGCCCTCCATAATAAATAGCTGATCGCTCATTTTATCGAGCAGGTACCTATCATGTGAAACCAACATTAAAATACCTGGAAAATTTTCTAAGAATTCTTCCAAAACATTTAAAGTATCAATATCTAAATCATTGGTTGGCTCATCCAAAATCAAAAAATTTGGATTCTGCATCAACACCTTCATCAGGTTCAGACGCTTCTTTTCTCCACCACTTAATTTCTCAACCATACCATGTTGTTTCTTTGGAGGAAAGAGAAAAAGCGTGAGTAGGGCAGAAGCAGTGATTACAGAACCATCTGCCATTTTTATATATTCCGCATCCGATTTCACAATATCGATTACCCTTTCTTTTGGATCGAAAGTTAAACCGCCTTGTTTGTAATAACCAAATACAGTAGTTTCACCAGTATCAACTTTCCCTGAATCTGGCGTAAGCTGGCTGGTTATAATGTTTAACAAGGTTGATTTTCCAGTTCCATTCTTTCCGGCTAAACCAATTCTGTCTCCTTTTTTGAAGGTGTAACTAAAATCGTTTATAATAGCACGGCCATCAAATGCTTTTGATATGTGTTCTACTTCAATTATCTTCCCACCTTGCCTCGACATCTTCATTTGGAGGTTAATACTCTGATTATCAGTCTTTTTCTTTGATTTTTCTTCTAAATCGTAAAAAGCATTGATTCTGGCGTTAGATTTTGTTCCACGTGCCTGTGGCATGCGTCTCATCCACTCCAATTCTTTCTTTAATAGCTGTTGGTTTTTATGTAAAACCGTTGCGTCTAAAGCTTCTCTTTCACTTTTCTTTTCCAGGAAATAGGCATAGTTTCCGTTATAGTTAAATATTTTTCCTCTATCTAACTCAACGATGGTGTTGCAAACATTATCTAAAAAATAACGGTCGTGGGTAACCAATAGTATTGTTTTTTGCCCCGTGGTTAATAATTTTTCCAACCATTCAATGGTATCAATATCCAAATGGTTGGTTGGCTCATCAAGCACCAAAATTTCCGGATCTTCAATTAAAAGTTTAGCCAGGGCCAAACGTTTCTTTTGTCCGCCAGATAGGGTAGATATTTTTTGTTGAAGATGGGTAATACCCATTCTGTTTAGAATGGTTTTGATCTCATGCTCATATTCCCAGGCGTTATGCTCACTTAATTCTTCGTATAAGCGATTAAGTGTTTTCTCATCCGGGTTGGGATTCTCAATTAATTCCTCATACTCTTTAATGAGCTGCTGTTGTTTATTTTCTAAAGAAAATATATGGTCACTTATTGAAAAACCTTCAGTAAACTGTGGTTCTTGGTCGAGAAAGCCAATTTTAACAGCTTTATTTTTTACAATTTTACCTTCAAGCGGAGGGAACCTTTCTGCTAATAGTTTCAAAAGTGTACTCTTACCTGCACCATTAATTCCAACCAACGCAACACGCTGACCGGAGTTAATACCTAAGGTTAAATTTTTAAATAGCCATTCGTCATGATAACCATGACCTAAGCCTTCTGCCGCAATTAGTGTGCTCAATTTTTTTGTATTTCGGTTTTATAAAGGAAAATTAGTGCAAAAGTAAGTATAAAATATTTGGAACGGCATAATCAAATTGTAAAGGGCTTCTGTATCAGTTAAAAATGGCAGAATATTGATGTTTTAGTTTATGCTGAAGTTCATATATCATTAGTAAGCCAATCTATAAAAGAAAACAGCGGCTGGAATCGCTCCGCCGCTGCTTCAATCATTAACTAAAACTAAACTTTATCTTCGAGGATGATTGGATTGCAATCATCAATTTTAAATCATGGTGTTGTTGTTTGTTATAAGACTGCTGTAGCCAATAAATGTTGCACAAAATATTGCTTAATTATACCAGTAGGGGGTAATAGTCGACGAACAGCGTTAACTTTTAGACGAACGCCATTAAATAATTGAGATGAAAGATAGCAGGAGCTTTGCTAAACAAATTCAGCATTGTAGATAATACTGAAAATAGAATTATTAATCCTTGAAAAGTTTTTTAGAGATTAAACTAAGCCAACTTGTGCCCGATAGGCAAGATATTCATCTTTCTCTCTCCGTCATTAGGGTTTTGGCGGCTTTTCCTTTGTCTTTATAGCCTAATAAGTGTAATGTTCCATGAATCATTATACGGCAAACCTCATCAAACTCTAATGTTTTAAAAGTTTTAGCATTCTCTTTGACCCGTTCAATGCTGATGAAAATATCGCTTACAATTAGTTTTTCGACATCAGAATTATCGAAAGTGATGATATCGGTGTAAGTATCATGATTTAAATACTGTTGGTTGATGCTTAAAAGATACTCGTCGCTACAGAAAATAAAGTTAAGTTCTTGTAGCTGGTATCCTTCTTTTTCAATTGAAGCTTTTATCCATTTTTTTACTTTAAGTTTTTGAGGAAGATTATAGCTTACTGATTCAGTGAAGAAGGATATTGCTGGCATAAAAGGAGGTATTTGCTGCAAATTTAAGAAATATTCCTAAGATGGTTTGAAGATCTTGCCTCAGTAAAATAATAAGGCTTTTACTTTTTTCTAAATTTGGATTTTGGACTTCGTGAAGTGTGAAAAACCGCAAAAATTATGATTTCTTCTTCTATAATCTCAAAGATTAAAACGTATGGAAATTTATTAAGGACCATATGACGATAATCTTTATTAACTTTCTGATAGAAGAGCGGATTTTTTTCAAGCTTAGTATAGCACCTACTTAATTCTGATAGAAATAAATTACCTAATCCTTCTTTTTGATCTTCATACCAATCATATGCATCTTTTGCCATTTGAACAGCAATGGGCTTTATCTGAATAGCGTGCATTAAAGCGTCTTAAGTCCTTTGATAATATCCAAAGAATCTTGTTTACTGTAAGATTTATTTTCGCCTTTTAAATGCAGTTCCCGTTCTCTATCAAGTATATCTAAATGTTCCTCAGACAGGTTAAATGCTTGATCATCCTCAATTTCTCTTTCTAAAAGCGTATAAATGGCTCTTATTTTATTATCTTCCGCATCAGATAAATAAGTGATTAATCTTTGTCTTATGGCTGTGCTTGTCATGATATCAAATATAACAAAAATGGATGAGTAAATGCCTACCTATGATATGATTTGCGTTCAAACTAGTCATCTCTATTGATTGAATTTTTAACTACATTTCTAAGGCCCTGAAATAAATTCAGGGAGACGGTTCTTTTATTACCGTCCCATATTCAGTGATTTCAAATATTCGGCAATTTTGTTTTTATAGTAATAGTTTAAACTTGGTGGAAGTTTTTGCAACATATCATTACCATTTTGTTGCTGTTTTTTAAACTGATCGACCATTTTTTGATAGGATGGCGGAAATTCCCTGGCAGCTTTACTTTCGCGTTTAGCATCTTCTTCCTGGTCGCGTTCTGCTTTTTCTGCTTCTAACAATTTGGTTAACAGTTCTTTTTGCCGGTTTAAAGTTTCTTGTTGTAAACGCTTGTTAACCAGATCACTTTCCGTTTGTTTCATTTCTTTAATGGCTTCATTGAGGTTGCCCATCTTTCCAGAACCATCCTTATTTTCTTCGCGGTTGATCTTTTCTAAAGCCTGGCGGATCATTTGCTGTTGCTGTGCCATTTTACCGAATTCCTGGCTCATTTGCCCTTTGCCAACAGTACCTTGGTTGCCTCCTTGTTTTTGCATCTGCTCACGGGCCTTTTGCATACTTTTATTCAGCTGGTCTTGCATCTGCGAAAGCTGTTTCATGCCTTGCTTTTGTTTCTTTCCACTACCACCTTTGCCATTTTTTTGCATATTCTGCAGTTGGCTCAATGCTTCGCTCAACATTAAGGTGAGGTTGTTAACCGATGTCATAGTTAACTGCTGAAAACGGTTTGCCTCGGCAGTTCTTCTATCCCCTAAGCGCTCTAAACTTTTATCAAGGTTAAAATTGATTTTGTTCATTTCCTCATTTACAGTCGATTCTATTTGTGGTACACGTTTACTGAGGCTGTATAAACTATCGGCAATTGTTTTAAGGTTATCTTTAATGCTGCGCTGTTTTTGAACATTGCTGATATAAGAGGGGTCGGCTGCAGTCATTTTCTTTAAGGCAAGCATTACCTTTTCCTGATCGAAAGAAGTGGTTAATAAGTTCTCCAACAAGCGGCGCAACTCTTTGGCATTCAGGTTGTTTTCCATTTCCTCACCTTGCTGTTGCATATCGCTCATTTTTTTAGATAACTTTTCCATTTGCTCACCCGCTTTTTGCTGTTTCTGGCTGGCACCTTTTGAGTCTTTTTTGTCTAAAGCATCTTTGCTGTCTTGCTGCTCTTTTTGAATATCCTGAACATCTTTTTCTGGATTTTCGAATGGATTTGGTCTTTCCAGTGTTTTATTTTTTTCTTCAAGCTTTTTAAGGTCTTCCTTAAGGTCTTTCATCTCCTTGTTCAATGCATCCTGTTTCTGCTTTAACGATTCATTATCCTGCTTTTTATCTTTAGTTTGCTCAGCGAGTTCCTTTTGCTCTTTAGCGAGTTCATTTAAGCGATCGATATCCGTTTGAAGGTTTTGTTCAAATTCTAACTGCTTGTAGAGTTCTAAAATCCTGTCGAGTTCATTTTTAAGGGTTTTGTTATCCAACTGCATCTTTGAAAGTTCATTTTGCGTTTGGTCCTTATTTTTTTCATTCATCAGGTTTTGCAGTTTCTGTAAAAGATCTTTGGTTTTTTCGTCCAAAACATTGTCGAATAGATCTTTTATCTGCTTTTGCTTTTCTAAAAGTTCCTCGTTTTGTTGCTGATCGTCCTGTTGCTGAATATTTCTTTCATTTTGTTCTTTAATTTCTTTTACAGCTTCATCAAGCTGCTTTTGCTTGTCTAATAAGGCTTCAATTTGCTTTTTATCTTCGAAAGAGATTTGTTTTTTATCAATCAGGCTTTCGGCTACTTTTTTACTTTCTTTTTCGATTGTATTTGCCAAACGGATAGCCGATTGCATTTTTTGCTTCAAAGCCTGGTTGCTGACACTTACCTGTTCGGCAGTTTCCTTTTTTGTTGGCTGTTTAAACGTTTTAATTTCAGATCGGGTAACTTTAGCACCGTTAACTGCATCATTGTCGGCCACTTCGAAATAATATTCAATTTCCTGACCCGGCTTGGCCATAGTAGTTTTTAAGTCCCAGAAATAGAAAAAAGAATTTTCTGTTGCATTGCTTTTAATGGCTATATTTTTGGTAACTGTGGCTACAATGTGCCTGTTCTCTTAATATTGTATTTGAAACTTAAGCGGCTAAATCCGTAATCATCGGTAACCTGTCCGTTAAAATAAAGGGCTTTATTGCTTACTGAATCTGGTTTTTCTTCTACAGCAATTGCCGGAGATTGATCTTTTACCACAGTAATTTGGTGTGATAAGGAATCTCTGAGCGTAACATATTGGTTTTTAGGGGTAATGCTATATTTAGAATTGCTCCTAATGGTTGCATTAAAAGCAGATTCATTATCTGTTACTTTTAAGGTATTTTCTCTCCCATTTAAAACAAATAAAAGTGCTGTACTTTGCCCTGTTTTAAAGTTCCAGGTAACCTTGGTGCCTTCAGGCAGGAGCATATCACCAACATTGGCAATCAATTCTTGTTTTTTGCTCAAATAAGCAGGATAAGTTAATGTTGCTGTTGCGTTTAACAGTTCAGGTCGGGGTTTTACCGTTATAGTAAATACAGAAGAACTGAAGCCTCCTCCTTTAAAAATCAGTTTTTTATCGGCTTGTATGTTCTTTATGCTGTAATTGAATTTACTAATGCTCTGTTTTAGGAGTTTATAAGTGTTTTTTCCATCTTCAACATATACTTCGGATGGAAGCTCATCTCCTGATAATTTAAGGTTTAAACTTAAATCATCGCCTTGGGTAACGGTTAAACTTTTATTCAGAATTGCAAAAGTGAATGGCGCTTTTGGTGCAATGTATTCGTCGTATTTAAAAAAACTGTTTGTGCCTTCGCGTAAAATGGCTGGTGCAATAATAGCGATGAGCAAAATGATTGAAAGCGGAACAAAAAGATATTTTAAGTATTTCCTGTTATCATTAATGCTTACTGCGGTATAAAATGGAACAGGTTTGAGTTCGAGTATTTTTTGATCAATACTAGCAATGATCAGGTGATTGTTATTGGGCTGGTTTTCGGATAAACGATGAAGCTGTAAGGTGTTGAGTAATTTATCCTTAATATCGGAAAAGTGATTTCCGATGATAACCGATGCTTCGTCAAAAGTGAGGTGTTTGCCCAGCTTTAACATCGCAAGCAAAGGTTTAACAATTAAAAAACCTACAAGCAAAATACCGGTGATGAGATAAGCAAAAAAGATAAAGGTTTTAAAACCAGCAGTTGGATTGAGATAATAAAGTGCTAAAAAAACAATGAGATACAAGGCTAAAAGAATGGCTGCAGCGTAAATACTACCACGCAAAATTTTATTCAGGTAAAATTTGCGGATAAACTCATCTATCTTTCTAAGTAATTCACTATAGTTATTGCTCACCATATCACTGTAAATGTAAAAATAGTTCTAATCAATTGAAAGAAACCATAGTAAGGTAACGCGTTTATTTCATAATGTTTATCATTCACTATCAATTTACAAATAATTGGATATTGACTTGTGATAATTTACATTTTCAGTATAGTCTTTCTGCGTATAACTAAGTTAATTTAAAAACCATTATCTTGTTTTTATTAATACAAAGGTTACATAGATTTTAAACGAGTATTCTGATAAAAATCTACTTTTGATTTTTTGTATAATCATGTTAAATATGAAACGAGTACTTATTTCTACACTGATGTTGTTCATTTTTACTGCTTCTTTCGCCCAAAAGTTTAATTGGAACAAAAACCAGGTAATTGCCCACCGCGGTGCGTGGAAGAAAAATAATTTCCCACAAAACTCCATTGCTTCTTTAAAAGAAGCCGTAAAACTTGGTTGCTATGGGTTCAGAATTCGATGTATGGATGACGGCTGATGGGGTTTTGGTGATTAATCATGATCCTGAATTTCAGGGTTTAACGATTGAGAAAGTAAAATATGCTGATTTGTTGACTAAAACCATGACGAATGGTGAAAAAATACCAACGTTAGAAGCCTATTTACTGGAAGGAAAAAAACAGAAAAAAACGAAGCTCATTTTAGAAATCAAACCCTCTTTAATTAGCAAAGAACGTGGTATTGAAGTTACGAATAAGTGTATCGAAATGGTTCAGAAACTGAAAGTAGTAGAATGGACAGAGTACATTAGTTTTGACTACGATTATTGTAAACGCGTTTTGGAGCTGCTGCCAAATGCAAAAGTTGCATATTTAAGGGGTGAAATCAGTGCTGAACAAATGAAGGCCGATAAATTAACGGGTGTTGATTACCATTACAGCATATACCAAAAAGATGGATGGATTGAAAACGCCCACAAATTGGGTTTAACGGTGAACGCCTGGACGGTGAATACTGTTCCTGAAATTCAGTGGCTTTTAGCACACCAGGTTGATTACATTACCACCAATGAGCCTGAATTAACTTTCGAAGAGCTCAAAAAGACTCCTTTAGCAGCAGGCTGGAAGCTGAAATGGGCTGATGAGTTCGATAATGCAGGATTACCTTTAGCTAAAAACTGGAGTTACGATGTTGGCGGAAAAGGCTGGGGAAATAACGAACTCCAATATTACACTGATGCCGATACGGCGAATGCAGTGGTTAAAAAAGGCAATCTGAACATCACCGCAATAAAAGCCGACAAAGAAAATAACCATTATACCTCGGCCAGGCTCGTAACCAAAAATAAATTTGATTTTAAATATGGCAGGGTAGAAGTTCGGGCAATGCTACCAAAGGGCAGGGGCTTGTGGCCTGCAATATGGGCATTGCCGACTGATTGGAAATATGGCGACTGGCCAAAGAGCGGCGAAATAGATATTATGGAGCATGTGGGTTACGAACCGGATAGTGTGCACGGAACGGTACATACCGAAAAATTTAACCATGTAATTAAAACCCAGGTTGGTAAGGCATTAAACGTAGAAAATCCATATGCCCAATACCATATATATGCCATAGAATGGTTTGCAGATCGCATTGATTTTTTTATTGACGATCAAAAATACCTCAGCTTTAAAAATACCAAAAAAGGTTCTGGCGACTGGCCGTTCGATCAAAATTTCCATGTAATTTTAAATGTAGCTGTAGGCGGCGGTTGGGGCGGAAAAAAAGGGGTAGATGATGCTATTTTTCCTGCAACAATGAAGGTTGATTACGTGAGGGTTTTTCAAAAATAATTTTGTTTTATAGTTCACCGCAATTGGATGTTATAAAGGTTAATTTTTTCAGTAATTAACTGAAATAGAACGAATTAAATGTTTTTTGTAGCGATTTATTGCTGGGCATATTGCCTGCTGGTTTTATACTAAGCAATTTGCAACTAATTTGAAAATAATTAACACCAACTGAAAATTGCTTATTGCCAACTGAAAAATTTAACTTGCGTTATCTAAGCTCTATTGTATAATTTATGGATTCACGTAGATAATTTCTAAAAAAGGCGGCCTTATTTGCCGGAGCCACGGGCATGGCCAATACATTGCCCAATTCGGTACTAAAAGCCATGTCTATTAACCCTGAACCGGCCAGTACCTTTTACGATGCGGAACACATTGTTTTTTTGATGCAGGAAAACAGGTCGTTCGATCACATGTTTGGTAAAATGAAAGGCGTACGCGGCTTTAATGATCCACACCCACACATTCAGCCTGATGGCAACAAAGTTTGGCTACAAAAAGATGGTCAGGGTTATACCTATGCACCTTTTCATGTAGACATTAACAAAACAAAAATTACCTGGCAGGGTGGTTTGCCACATTCGTGGAACGATCAGGTGGCTGCACGTAATGGCGGTCGTTATGATAAATGGTTGCCTGTAAAATCACCGATGACTTTGGCCTATTATGATCGGAATGACATTCCTTTTTATTACGCCATGGCTGATGCCTTTACAATTTGCGATCAGCATTTTTGTTCGTCGCTTACCGGAACAACGCCGAACAGACTGTTCTTTTTTACAGGAACGATCCGTGGAGAAAAGAGTGCTAACCGCATTGCTGTAGTAAATAACGACCAGGCAGAATCGCAAAATAATGTATTTGTAGATTGGCCAACCTTTCAAGAAACACTGGAAGATAATGGCATTGATTGGCGCATCTACCAAAATGAACTCTGGACGTCAAAACTCCCTGAGGGCGAAATAGATGATTGGTTGGGTAATTATGGTGATAATCCTGTAGAATACATTAGCCGGCATAATGTTAAATTATCGGCTTATTTTAGAAAGAATGGAGATAATACGGTTAAACCGGCCTTAACTGCCAAAGAAGTTCAGGAGAAATACGATAAACTATCTCAAAAAGAGAAAAACTTAATAGATAAAGCCTTTACAACCAATATATCTGAAAAGGATTACCTTGATCTTGAACCATTTACTTTTAAAAATGATCAGGGCCAGTCTGAAACAATAAACATTCCGAAAGGCGATATTTTTCATCAATTCAGAAAAGATGTGGACAGTGGAAAGCTACCTGCAGTTTCCTGGTTGGTTGCGCCTCAACGTTTTTCTGATCATACCAGCTCGCCATTATACGGAACCTGGTATGTAAGCGAGGCTTTGGATATTTTAACCAAGAACCCTGAAGTTTGGAAAAAAACAATTTTCGTTTTAACCTATGATGAAAATGATGGTTATTTTGATCATCAACCCCCGTTTGTAGTTCCAAATCCGGATGATCCCGCCAGCGGAAAAGTATCTAATGGAATAAACTATGCTACCGATTTTGAAGCAAAAAAAGGAAGTCCTATAGGCCTGGGTTACCGGGTTCCACTGGTAATAGCTTCGCCCTGGAGCAAAGGAGGTTTTGTAAACTCGCAGGTTTTTGATCATACCTCATCATTAATGTTTGTAGAGAAATGGCTCGCTAAAAAAACAGGAAAGGCAATTAAAAGCAATAATATAAGCGATTGGAGAAGAAACATCTGCGGTGATTTAACTTCTGTTTTCAGGCCCTATAATGGAGAAGAAATTAAATCTCCTGAGCCATTAAAAAGGGATGCCGTAGTAACCAATATCGGTAATGCAAAAAATAAACCGGCACAGGTTGGTCCAACTGCTTTGAATAAAACAGAAGTAGCAAAAATTAATAAGTTTGAAGCCTTTTCTTCTGAAACATCAGCGCATGCACCTAAACAAGAAAGTGGAACCAAAAATGCCTGCGCACTGCCTTACCATTTAATGGTTGATGCCAATGTGGTAAACAACGAAATCGAACTGACTTTTCAATCAGCAAAAACATTGTTTGGTAATGAAACAGAAACAGTTGGTGCACCTTTCAATATGAATACCATCGGTAAATTTAAAGGCGTTGTAGGTAAAACCTGGGCCTATGCAGTTAAAGCAGGCGATGTGTTAAAAGACAACATCAATATCGCAGATTTTGACAGCGAAGCTTATGAGCTGTTTATCAATGGGCCAAATGGCTTTTACAGATCTTTTTCAGGCAATAAAAAGAACGCTTTGATTGTGGTTAAGGCGTATCCAGAAGCTAGACTGGACATGGTTACAAAAAAACTTAGCGGAAGCTTAGTTTTTTCAATAGAAAACAAAGGTACAGCAGTAATTACGTTGCAAATTGCAGATAATAAGTATAAATCATTGATAAAAACAGTGAGCATTAAACCTAAAAGCACCAATAATGTTGCTTTTAACCTGGCTAAAAATGCTAATTGGTACGATTTCAGCATCGTGCAACCAGGTAATAGCATTTTTAAACAACGTTATGCAGGTAAAATAGAAACAGGAGAAATTACCCAAACCGACCCATATATGGGCAATGCATAAAATATCCCCCAAAACGGGGGATAGCTTTTGAACGTAATTATCCTTATTTTGTATTACATGTACAGTAAACTGTCTATAATCAAGATAAATCTCCTAATTTCTTTACTGTTATTAATAAGCCTAAAGCTATTTGCTCAAAGCTATAATTTTACCAATTACAACCTGAAAGATGGCCTGCCACAATCGCAGGTGATGGTAATTTATCAGGCAAAAGATAGAACGCTTTGGCTTGGTACTTACGGGGGTGTAAGTAATTTTGATGGCAAGGTATTTACTTCATACAGCAAGGCCGATGGATTATCATCCAACTCCATTAACGCTATCCTGGAAGATAACCTTAACCAGGTTTATTTTGGTACGGAAGCTGGAATCAACATCTTAAAAAAAGGAAAAATAAGCACCTTATTTTCTGGTAAACCAGTTAGCCATTTACTTAAAGATAAACAGGGTATAATTTGGGGAATAACCGAGCGGAAACTTTTTAAAGTAGAAAAGGGAAGGCTTATTTATTATTCCATAGGGGATAAAAGCATTAACACCATTAACACAGACCAATCTGGAAACCTTTATGCTTCGGTTACAGACAAAGGCATTTATCAACTTCAAAACGGCAAATGGATCATTTATCAGGAATTGCCGCAACAACTGAGTGCATTATCAGTTTCGAAGATTTTATTCGATAGAAAAGTTAAAAATAAAATTTATCTGCTAACGTACCGGAGTGGAGTACATGTATTGGAAAGAGGGGTTACGAAATTATTTTTTAAAAATCCTCATATTGATACTTATTATTCTTTAGAGCAGGATGATAAGGGCAATATTTGGGTTGGCTCAGAAAAAGGGGCTTACCTGATCCGGAATAATGGATTGGTTACAAATTTTAATGGTGAAAACGGACTTAGTGACAACCAGGTTAATGAAATTTTTAAAGATGCAGAAAATAACATCTGGATTTCCTGTTTCAGCGATGGAATTTATAAGTATGAAGGAGATTCCTTTATTCATTACAATAAATTTAAAGGCAAAAATGTTGGCTATCCGATAAGTGGAATTGCAGCCGATAAAAAAGGAAACCTTTGGTTCGGTACCTACAATAAAGGTATTTTTAAGTACGATGGAAAAGACTTGACCGTTATCGACAATCCTCTTTTTAAGGATAAAAAAATATTTTTCGTATTTGCAGATAAGGCAAAAAACATTTGGATTTCTACCTATGGGAATGGTGTTTGGAAGTATGACGGACAAAAATTTTCTCAAATATTAAAAGCTGAAAGATATGATAACAGTGCTATTGCGGAGGATAACGAAGGGGGAATATGGATCAATGGGTTAAAATCATCAACCTATTTAAAAGATGGAAAAGTTGAGAGAATATCAGGCTTTGATGGGTATTCATCCTGTATTTTTCCATTCCCGCTAAACAAAGATAGTGTGTTGCTGGGCACTTCGAATGGCATTACCCTGATCAGAAATAAAAAAGTAGATACAATATTCCATCTTAAACCGCTCAACAAAATACATATTCTAAGTATCATCAAACATGGTGATAATCTGGTTTTTGCAACCCTTGGTGATGGCATTATAACGTGGAACCTCAAAACAAACGCTTTTAAACGTTATGTGGTGGCCGATGGCTTAAATTCTAACGACATTTATAGCCTTGCAACTGATCGTAAAAATAATTTATGGGCAGGAACCGGACGTGGAATAAACAAATTAACGTTTGATAAAACACAGCAGCGTTATGAAGTTTTCAGAGATCATCCTTTAATTGTAGAATGTAATCAAAATGCGATTATTAACTATAAAAACAGCATTTTGGTGGGTACCATAAGTGGGTTGATACAGTGTAAAATAGTAGCACCTAATGAGAATAAAAATAGTCCGTTTATTCATATTCAACAGGTTATTGTTTACCATAAAAGCGACCGCTCTAAAGATTTTTCTATAGACATCAATAATAAAAAAAACAGTTTTTATAAATTAGATTATAGCCAAAACCACATTGCAATAAGTTTTAAAGGTGTTTATCTTACCAATCCTGAAAGTGTACTTTATCGGTACAAACTGGTGGGGATAGATAATGATTTTAGTAAACCAGTACCCAATACCGAGATCGAATATTCGGCTGTACGGCCGGGAAGCTATACATTTCAGGTTTATGCCATCGCAAATGGACAGCAATCTAACATCGGGCAGTTTAGCTTTTATTATTGTACCACCATATTACGATACCATATTATTTAAAATTGCGGCTTTTCTGGTATTGATCTTTTTAATCTGGTTGATTTTTTACCTCATTTTTAAAACCAGGGAAAGAAAGAAATATCAATTTGAAAAAGTTAAGCTAAAAGAACAGGAAAAGATCAGAAAGCAAACGGCGGAGGATTTTCATGATGATATAGGTAACAAATTAACGCGGATTAATGTGTTATCGGAGATTTTAGACAAAAAAGTTGATGAAAAGGAAAAAGAGCAGAAAGAACTGATTAGGCTTATTAGAGAAAATGCAGGTTTGCTGTATACCGGAACGAAAGATATTCTATGGGCCCTTGATCCGCAGAGCGATAATCTTTTTGAAATTTTAATGCACATCAAAAATTTTGGGATAGATCTATTCCATAATACAGGCATTGATTTTAAGATGGAAGGTGTACTTGTTAAACATCAAAAGCTACAGCTATCAATGGAGTTTAACAGAAACCTAACGCTGATTTTCAAGGAAATGCTGAACAATGTACTTAAACATGCCAAAGCAACACAGGTTCTGATAATGGTTATTGAAACGGATTATAATACCATTAACATTTTAACTACCGATGACGGGGCGGGTTTCGACCTTGAATCGGTAGAACGGGGAAGGGGACTAAACAACATTCAAACCCGATGTAAGCGCATAAAATCTACCTTCCAGATTTCTTCTGTTACAGGGAAGGGAACCACCATTACAATTTCGACAAAAATTCCTGTTACAAAATAGCCTAAAATCCGTCTTAACCTAAAACCAATATCACAATGAGCCAAAATATACGAATCGTTTTAATTGAAGATGATGATATTTTAAGAATGGGTTACGAATCGCTGTTAAATGATGTAGCAGGTTTTGTTGTTGTAAATGCTTACGCATCGTACGATTTGTCTAAAAAACACCTTGATGCAGATCGTCCGGATGTGATTTTATTGGATATCCAAATGCCTGGAACCAATGGACTGCAAGCCTTGCCTTTTATTAAAAAAGCTCTGCCGCAGGCAAATATTATCATTTTAACTGTTTTCGATTCGCCGGAGTTGGTTTTCGAAGCTTTAACCATGGGAGCGGGGGGCTATCTCACCAAAAACTCGAGTGCAGCAAAAATTATAGATGCAATTAAAGAAGTAAGTACAGGTGGCGGGGCAATGAGTACCAATGTGGCCAGAATTGTAATGCGATCTTTTCAAAAAAACCTTAATTCGCCCCTAACCAAAAGAGAAACGGAGATATTGGAAAGGATTGCAAACGGGCAAACGAAATCTCAAATTGCTACCGATCTTTTTATTGATCAGGAAACAGTGAGAAGCCATGTAAAAAATATTTATATCAAACTGGATGTAAATTCTAAATCAGAAGCTATAAAAACAGCAAAAGAAAAGCGGTTTATTTAGCCTATAGCAATGCTTTGCTAAAAAATAATGCTAAAATCACCCTTTTTGGGGGATTCTCTGAGTTCAATTTCAGGTTAATTTTACAGCATACAACTAATCGAAGTAATGGGCCAGTTTGCAAAATTCTATTATGTGCACGTTAAGCAATTAAATGAAGCAGATGCACCGGGCGAAATAACTTTTGCAAAGCACTGGTTATCCATTACATGAAATGGTGGGCCTGGTACGTTTCGAGTGCCCAGGTTATTTAAGCATACATTTAACACTGCACCATTATAGGAAAAGTAGGTTAAATTAAAATATAAATAGTGATTTCTGCATGTTTTCTATATCAGGATGAAACTAATTTTGAAGCTCTTGCAGGACAATTTGTAGAAGTTTTTTCCTGTTTAGGTTAATAATGATTAAAAAAGCAAACTGCCAGGATTGGAGTTTGCTTTTTTGCGTTAATATTTCTTTCTTCTTATTTAATCACATCTCACTTTAACCGAGTTATGGCTGCAGTAGGTTTTTCAGCGATCGATTATGATGGCGAAGCCAAGAAACTGGCCTCAAATGCATGAAAAAATAAAAAGTCCTGGCTTTTAGGCCGGGACTCTAGATTTTAATTTTTTTTTATCCTAAAAAATGATTGGCAATTCAACCTGTGTTTTATCCCAACCAATAATCAAATTAGCACCATCAGTACTTGGCGTAAAGGTTAAAGAAAAATACTCAATTGGCTTGGTTAAGGTTTTAACAGGAACATTTACGCGAACAATATCTTTTGATTGATCGTAAGTAAACGCGCCCCACTTATCCGTTTCGCTATTTACAATTATAGTCCAGGATTCTTTATTCGGAATGGCGAATAAGCTATAATTACCTGCTTTAATTTTTTTTCCACCAATGGTTACTTTTTTGTAGAAACGCACTTCGGTACTTTCGTTGGCGCCGAAACGCCATACATTGCCATACTGTTCTAAAACACCGAAAATATCACGTCCTTTTTTCTGTGGCCGCGAATAAACAATTTTTATAACCGGCTTTGCTAAATCTCCAGCTTTTGCTTTAGGTGCATTAAGCGGGAAATAAACAATATCTGCCGGACTTGGATCTGCAGCAGGAAATTTTACATCAGCAGTAGTGGCTTGCTGAGCCTTTGCGCTGAAACAAAAAAGAGCGAAAACAACAATGAAGATATTTTTCATTTGTAAATTTTTGTTTTCTGTAGCAATGGAGTAATTTTGATTCAACACCAAGGGGTAAAATCACAAATTCTCATTTGCTATGAAATTATTTTTTATCCTAAAATGGGATGTAAACGGTAAAAATATACTAGTATTTTCTGCCTTTTACGATAGCATTTAAAAATAAGCCTGCAGTTAACAAACCTAAAACACCACCTAATAAAGCGAAAATATAATTTTGCGTAATTACTGCTCCGGTAAAAACTCCGAAGAATAAGCCTAAAGCATAATATAACCAGTTGAAATTATTGCTGCTGTTCTCTTATACACTCATGTTTTTGTTATTTGGAGGCAAAGTTAATATTTATTTTAAATTTTAATTTGTCATTCTCCTCAATATTCCAATTAATTATCAATTCCGGCCAATATAAATGTGCATTTGTTAATTGTAGTCAGATACACATTCTATTATAATATAAATAAACCTAAATATTATTTTCAAAATCTTCAACCAAAGTTGATCTTATTTTCATACTTCGATTAATTATTTCATTTAAAATTAGGGTTTTATCAAGATAATGTAAAAGAAGTGTGTTTACATTTGGAAATTAATCAAACGATTGATTAATTTTGTGGCGTCAAAAAAGAAATGAAAACAGAAAAAGTAGATAAAAGACAAGCCATACTCGACGCAGCTGAAAAGCTGTTTTGCGAAACTGGGTACGAGGGAACTTCTACCCGCCAGATTGCCAAAGAATCTGGAGCGAACATGGCGATGATAAATTATTATTTCGGTTCAAAAGAAGGGGTTTTTGTTGAGATTATGAACGAGCGTATTGCAGGTTTCGCATCTCAGATTAAAAATCATCAATGAAGATAAGATTTCAGCATTAGAAAAACTGCACAGAGTTATAGAGGGTTATGTAAACAGGATACTGAATAACACTGCTTTTCATAAAATGATGCATCGCGAACTTTCTTTAACCCAAAGGCCCGAAATGTATGATAAAATTAAAGATGCAATGAGTCATAACATGCAGCTTATAGACCGCATTATTACGGATGGAATTGAAGATGGTAGTTTTAACAAGGTTGATGTAAGGATGGTAATTGCGACCATTATGGGTACGATCACCAATATTGTTATTGCTCCACATAAAGTAATATCGTGCTCAAACTTCGACCTCAACAATCCGAAAGATAAAAAAATTATTAAAGACAGGGCAATAGCTCACTTACAAGATCTAACAACAGTTTATTTAACAACAAAAAAATGATACCCAAATCAATTAGATTAATGCTTGCGGCATCATTAATTCCTGCTGCTTTATTTGCACAGAGTACGAAGGAATTAAATATCAACCAGGCAATAGAACTTGGCATAGCCAATAGTAAAAACTTAAAACTTTCTCAAAACAAAATCGATCAGGCTGTTGCCCAGTTAGAAGTTGTTAAAGACAATGTGTTGCCAACAGCAAACGCAAGCTTTTTATACAACCACGCTGAAATTCCTACCACAACCTTTACTTTACCCGGCGGAGGCTCATCTTTACAGTTGCCTAAAAGAGCCGATGCTTTTGTTGGTACTGCAGCAGTACAAGAGTTGGTGTATGGAGGTGGTAAATTAAAATATGCAAAAGAATCAACCAAACTTTTGGCTGATGTTGCACGTTTAGATGCCGAAAAAAGTAAAGAAGAAATCACTTATGCGGTTATCAGTACCTATTACGCTTTATACAAGGTATCGCAAAGCAGAAAAGTGGTTGATCAGAATTTAGAGTCTATCGCAGCACAGATTAAACAGGCACAACGTTTTTTCGAACAAGGTATAGTTACCAAAAATGATGTATTGCGTTTCCAGCTGCAGCAAGCTAATGTTACATTAACGCAAATGGATATCGAAAGCAACCGCAAAGTAATCAATTACAACCTCGATATTCTTTCAGGTTTGCCTGAAGATACAGAAGTTAAAATTACCGATCCTACTTTAGGCTTAAAAGGCGCTAATTCTTTAAATGAATATATCGGTATGGCAATGGCTAACCGCCAGGAGCTGAAACAACTTGACGTGCAAAACAAAGTTGCCGATTCTAACATTAAAACCATTAAAGCAAACACCTTACCAACCGTTGGTATTGGCGCAAACTTATATTACATAAATCCAAGTGGTAATTTTATACCACCAGCAAACCAATATTTAATGCCGATTACCTTAGGTGCAACGGTATCCTGGAATATCGGTAGCCTGTGGACCAATAAAAATAAAGTAAGCGAAGCTAAAATTCAGCAAAGCGAAATTACCATTCAGAAAGATATTTTATCAGATCAGGTAAAAACAGATATCAATAAAAACTTTCAAGGTTACCAGGTAGCAATGAATAAAATCCAGGTATTGGAAACCTCTATTGCTAAGGCAACAGAAAACGATAAATTATTAGCATCGAAATACAAAAACAATGTAGCTTCTGTAACCGACCGTATCGACACAGAAACCTTACTATACCAGGCAAAAATAAACTTAGAAATAGCTAAGGCAGATGCAGGTTTGGCTTACTATACACTATTAAAATCAACAGGAAAAATAACGCAATAAATACAGCAATGACAACTGAAAAGAAAAAAAAGAACATAGTAGTACCCATCATTTTAGGTGTTTTACTAGTAATAGGTGTAATTTTCGGAATTACAGAATGGAATTATTATAGCAAACACGTAGATACGGATGATGCTCAGATTGATGGTGATATCAGTCCTGTTGTTGCGCGTGTTGGTGGTTATGTAAAGGATATTAATTTTGAAGAAAATACGCATGTAACTGAAGGTCAGGTTTTAGTTAAGCTTGATGATAATGATTATAAAGTTAAATTAGAGCAGGCACAATCTGGCCAAAAAGGAGCCAGTGCAGGTGTTGGAGTAGCGCAATCGCAAATTATCGCAACCCAGGCAAATACCAGCACTGCAAAAGCAAATGTAGCTGCGGCAAGGGTTAAATTAAACCTGGCCAATAAAGATTACGACCGTTATGCAAACCTTGTAAAAGACGGATCAATTACCCAACAAGCTTTCGATCAGGCTAAAGCCTCAAAAGAATCTGCACAGGCAGCTTACCAGGCAGCAACCGATCAATACAATGCTGCGGTTAAACAGGTGGGTACTACACAATCGCAATTGGCTGTAAGCAACAATGTTATTAGCCAACGCCAGAGTGATATTGATTTTGCTAAACTTCAATTATCATATACTGATATTAAAGCGCCAGCAACAGGTATTGTTTCTAAAAAGAATGTTCAAAAAGGACAATTGGTTCAGGCAGGTCAATCTTTATTCTCTATCGTTAACGACGGAAGCATTTATGTAACTGCAAACTTCAAAGAAACGCAATTAGAAAAAATCAGAGAAGGTTCTAAGGTTGAAATTGAAGTTGATGCCTATCCAGACGATAAAATTCAGGGCGAAGTATATAATTTCTCTCCAATTACTGGTGCAAAAGGATCTTTACTACCTCCTGATAATGCCACTGGTAACTTTGTTAAGGTTGTACAACGTATACCAGTGAAAATCAAAATTCATCCATCAAAAGAGCTGTTGGCCAAATTACGTCCAGGAATGAGCGTTAAAGCATCAGTATCTACTAAATAATTTCAAAATGGCCGAAGTAGGTTTAAAAAAGTGGATCATTACATTTACGGTAATCACAGCTTCATTATTGGAGCTGATTGATACAACAATCGTAAACGTAGCAATCCCTCAAATACAGGGAAACCTGGGTGCAACCCTGGAGGATGTGGCCTGGTTATCCACTGGATACGCCGTTGCAAATGTAATTATCCTGCCTATGTCGGGGTGGTTGGGCAGTCGTTTTGGGCGGAAAAATTATTTCTTAACCTCTATTATCGTTTTCACCTTAGTTTCTTTTTTATGCGGAAACGCCACTTCGTTGAATGAACTTATTTTATTTAGGATTATTCAAGGCTTGGCCGGGGGCGGATTAATATCAACAGCACAAGCTATTTTAATTGAAACATGGCCACGTGAAGATGTGGGGATTGCAACAGCCTTATTTGGTTTAGGTGCGGTTGTAGGACCAACCGTAGGACCAACAATTGGAGGTTATATTTTAGAAATAGCAGATTGGCCATGGATTTTCTATGTAAATATTCCCGTCGGGATACTCGCCGCATACTGTACCATAACCTTTATTCGAGAGACGCCCAAGGATGGGCAAGGAAAACCTGTTGATTGGTGGGGCATTGGTTTACTGGCTGTGGCGGTTGGAAGTTTACAAACCTTATTGGAAAAAGGCGAAAGCGAAGATTGGTTTTCTACACCTTACATTATCGCATTAGCGGTAGCCTCTATATTTGGTTTGTTACTGTTTATCTGGCGCGAAACCAGCACAGCGTACCCAATTGTTAATCTTCGGATTATGAAAAAGCGAAGTTTCTCAATCGGGATGTTTACCTCTTTTATATTAGGTTTCGGATTGTACGGCTCAGTATTCGTTTTCCCCGTTTTTGCGCAAAACCTTTTAGGCTTTACGCCTTTACAAACCGGAAAGCTTTTTATTGCAGGTGGTATTTGTACCATTTCAATGATGCCTTTTATCGGTATCATGCTTAAAAAAGGTGTTCCGGCGCAGTTTATGGCTACAGGAGGAATGTTTTTATTCTTCGTTTTCTGTTGGATGCTGAGTAAATCAACACTTGCATCAGGAACGGGCGATTTCTTCTGGCCTTTAGTAATTAGAGGTTTCGGTATGGCATTATTATTTGTGCCGTTAACAACCCTGGCCATGCAAGATTTATCAGGTCCGGAAATTGGACAAGGCTCCGGATTAAATAATATGAGCAGGCAGTTGGGCGGTTCTTTCGGTATTGCAGCATTAACAACACTGATTCACATTCGTTCGGGTTTCCACAGAAATAATCTGCTTACCAACATAAACGACTACAATCCAACTTTTACCGCTAAATTAAATGGCTTAATGCATAATTTTATGGCCAAAGGTTCATCATTAATGGATGCGAAATTAATGGCAATGAAAGCGATTGAAGGTTCGGTAATTAAACAAACCATGTTGCTCACTTATAACGATGCATATTGGGTAGCCGGATTGATCATGTTGTTCTCAATACCTTTGCTATATCTTCAAAAATTTAAGAAGAATGCAAACATTGTGACCGATGCACACTAAAATTTGCAAAGAAATTGCCTAAATATTGGCAAAAAACAAAAACAGCCGGTGTATTTTATTACATCGGCTGTTTTAACCCAAAAAATTAACAATCAATGCAATGCCCTTAAACATTGCAAATGTTCTTACTTAACCACATAGTGACCAAATAAGATTCTAAAATTAAAATTTATTCTACAATTATCCAAATTGTAAGCCTTAGAATTTTAATACCTTATGCATTTTTTGTAGTATTACGGTATACAAAACTATCGCATAAGCTATGCCCAAACTTCGTTTAACTACGCAACGAGAATCTATTTTTAATAATGAGGTCATCTCAAAATTCGAACTATTTAACAGTTTATTTCTCACCTTACCTTTTTATAAAATAAAAGATACCGGAACATTGCTTCCGCTATTCTTTAAAAGCTGTGAAGAAGGTATTGCAAATGGGGAAAAACCTGCACAGGTTATTGAAGAGTTTTTTGCTAAGTATACAAGTTATACCGATCGTAAAGATATTGTTGACCTGCTTTTTCGCTTTATCCAATATATAGAGCGCCAGGTGGTGCTTTTTGATGCCGTAGAAGATGCTTCTTTTACCAAACTCAATACAACAGATGAGCAAAGTACCTTAGCCTTTATTTTAAAGAAAAATGCAGATAACAAACCTGTTTTAGCTAAAATTGAAAAACTGATTGATGAACTTTCGCTTCGCCTGGTTTTAACCGCTCACCCAACGCAGTTTTATCCCGGGAGCGTATTGGCTATTATAACCGATTTAACCAAAGCCATTAGAGATAACGACCTTACCTCGATGAATTCGCTTTTACAGCAATTGGGTAAAACACCATTTTTTAATAAAAAATCGCCAACCCCGGTTGATGAAGCATTAAACCTTGCCTGGTTTTTAGAAAATACTTTTTATTTCGCTGCGGCAAATATTCAGGAAGAAATTGATCAGAATCTGGATGAATATAACCTTGAAACCAAAAAAATTCTTGAGCTGGGTTTCTGGCCAGGAGGTGATCGGGATGGGAATCCTAATATTCATGCCGATACTACTCTGGAAGTATCTAAAATGCTGCGTCAAATCCTGTTTCGTTGTTACTATCGAGATTTCAGGGTGATTAAACGCCGCATCACTTTTAGGGGTGTGGAAGAAAATATTGCAAAATTACACGATGTACTTTATCAGAATGCTTTTGATCAAACCTGCGAATTACAGGATATTTCTGATGAGTTAAGAGATAACCTGAATAAAATTAAAGAAACGCTTTTGGCAGAGCATGAAGGCCTGTTTGTTGATCTGGTTAATGATTTGATCCGCAAAATAGATTTATATGGCAATTACTTCGCTTCTTTGGATATCCGCCAGGATAGCCGCGTGTTACGAAGTGTTCATGCTTACTGTCGCCAAAATAAACCGATTTCTTCATTATATCCTGCAGATTACGATAATCTTTCTGAAGAAGAAAAATTAAACCTTATTTCTTTTAAAGAAGCAACCGTAGTTTATGCTACAGAACCTGATGCGTTAACAAAAGATACCATCGAGGTAATTAAAGAAATTAAAGGTATTCAAAGGCGTAATGGCGAAAAAGCCTGTCACCGTTTCATTATCAGCAATTGCCAGCAGGCGAGTGATATTTTGCAGTTAATTGAGCTTTTCCTTTGGAATGGCTGGAGTAAAGAATCCTTAACAATTGATTTTGTACCACTTTTTGAAACCGTTAATGATTTAAAAGGTGCTGCAGCAATTATGGATAAGCTTTATAGCAACCCATTTTACAAAGCACATTTGGCCAGCCGTGGAAACAAGCAGGACATTATGCTTGGTTATTCTGACAGTACCAAAGATGGCGGTTATTTAATGGCCAACTGGTCTATTTTTAATGGTAAAACATCATTGTCAGCGGTTTCTGCTAAACACAATATTCAATTGGCATTTTTTGATGGCCGCGGAGGCCCGCCTGCGCGTGGAGGAGGTAAAACTCACCGTTTTTATGCTTCCATGGGTAAGGAAATTGCAAATAAGAACATGCAGTTAACTGTTCAGGGGCAAACCATTAGTTCTCAATACGGATCTGTAGAAAGTGCTGAATTTAATATTGAGCAATTGATAAACGCCGGATTAACATCAGGCCTGAAAGAAAAACATAATATTCTTTTAGATCCTGAAAATAAAACCCTGCTTGATGAAATGGCCGAAGAAAGTTATAAGGCTTTTGTCGACCTCCGTGAGCACCCATTATTTGTAAGTTATTTAGAGAAATTGTCTCCTTTAAAGCTATTATCGCAAGCTAATATCAGCAGCCGTCCGGTAAAAAGAAATGGGGGAGGCGAAATGAAACTTGAAGATTTAAGGGCCATTAGTTTTGTTACCGCCTGGAGTATGCTAAAACAGAATGTACCTGGTTTTTATGGAATGGGAACGGCTCTGAAAAGCCAGGAAAATGCAGGCAATTGGGATAAAGTAGTTAAAGTTTACCAAGATTCTGATTACCTAAAAACCATTGTAGATAACTGTATGATGAGTATGAGTAAATCAGACTTCACAATAACAGCACATTTGGCGGCAGATGAAGAGTTTGGTGCTTTTTGGACTCAATTACACAACGAATTCAAATTAGCGAAGGAGATGCTTTTAAAACTATCCGGACAGCCAACTTTAATGGCGAATTATCCTGTAGATAAAAAATCGATTGCTACACGCGAAAAAATTATTTTGCCATTGGTATTGATTCAGCATTTTGCTTTAGAAAAACTACAGCATGATCAAAACGAGAAAGACCAGCATGCTTTAGAAAAACTTGCGGTAAGAACGGTTTTCGGTATTGTAAATGCGGGACGAAATTTGGCTTAAAGTTTCATTATATACCTCGCAGGTTTTTAAAACCTGCGAGGTATAATAATATTGTTCAAAGGCCTGTATCCGCACAGGCCTTTTTTATTTTATTATTCACTATATTTAAAATAGATAACAATCTGTAAATATGAAATTAAAAACAAAATTTATACTAGCATCAATTTTACTCACCGTTATTATGGCAGAAATGATTTGGTGGTTCCGGGCAACGGATAGTGATAATTCATTTGAAGTTATCAAACAGAATTACCTTTCAGTATTTCCTGGCTTTTTACAAAATCCTTTATTACTAACCGGGATCGCAATTGTATTTTTGGTTATTTCAGGAATATTTTTTGTTCAAACCAGAAAAGGAAATCGACTTAAAATAGTGTCCACAGTTGGCTTTTGCTTAAGTTTTACGCTGGCTTTCTGGCAGTTATTTTCTTTAATGTAAGGTTAAGTACCCAGGCCTGTGTCCCCACAAAAGAGTCTGAATCTAGTAGCACGTGTTGAAGTTAAACTCTAGTAAATTTCTAAGCTTTCGCAATCAAATATTTTTAATAATCACATTTATGCTCATTGCAGTGGGTTTTATTTCGTTCAGAATTACAAAACCCAGCCATCTAAACCTGATTAGACGGATGCCGATTTAATTATCTGTTTTTATTTACCTGTGGTATGCTTGCTTGCTTCACAGGTTTTCTATCGGCGGGAGGGAAACCAGCCCTTGCTTTCCAAAAAAACAAGAATTGATAATGCATAAAAGATTGCTTCGTAGTTCCTTCTCGCAATAACGAAAAAAATCCCTCGCTGATTTACATCAACGAGGGATTTTTTATTTGAAAAAGCCAGATTAAAGCTTAAAAACGATTATCGATCAATCGAACCCATTACTTTTTGGCCAAAAGCATTTAATGCATCTTTTTCGGCTGCACCTTCACTTACCATTTGGTGAACTTCAAGCGCACCACAAATATTGGTAATCATTTCACCTGCAACATCCACTTCGTGCTCACTAACGCCTCTAAATTCGCAAAAAGCCTCTAAAACCTCTAAAGTGGTCTCCAGTTGTGCTGGAGTGGTGTTTTGAAATAATTGTCTTATAACCGGAATCTTCATTACTTTATCTTGTTAAATAGTTCTATTAAGCCTTCTGCTTTGTTGGTTTGCACCTGATCTACCAAACTGCCACCTTCAAATGCCGCGAAAGTTGGTAAATTATCAACGTTCGCAAATTTGCGTGAGTTTGGAAGTTTTTCGGCATCAACGATCAAGAAAGCCACATCTTCATTTTCTGAAGCCAATTTTTTAAACTTTGGTTTCATGATTCTGCAGTTACCGCACCAGGATGCAGCATACTGAACCATAACTTTTGAGTTATCGGCTAAATATTGTTGAAGGTTATCTTCTGTTAATTCTAAAAACATAAAGTTTTGTTTAATTAGTTAGCAGCTAAATATTCAGCTACACCAGTTCTGTTTGCGTTCATTGCTTCTTTTCCTTCTTCCCAGTTTGCAGGGCAAACTTCGCCATGTTTTTGAACGTGGGCATAAGCATCAATTAAACGTAAATATTCTTTAACATTTCTACCTAGTGGCATATCGTTAACACTTTCGTGGAAAACTTTACCAGTTTCATCAATTAAATAAGTAGCTCTGAAAGAAACATTTGAACCAGAGAATGATTCATTTCCTTCTTCGTCGTAGTTAACTTCTTGATCTAAAATATCTAAGATGCCAGACAATTGTCTGTGTGTATCTGCTAAAATTGGATAAGTAACACCTTCAATACCACCATTATCTTTTGGTGTATTTAACCATGCGAAGTGAACTTCGTTGGTATCGCAAGATGCACCAATTACAATTGTATTTCTTTTTTCAAACTCAGGTAAAGCAGCTTGGAAAGCGTGTAATTCTGTAGGGCAAACAAAAGTAAAATCTTTTGGATACCAGAATAATAACACTTTACTATTTTTATTTACAGCTTCTTCAAATACATTGATTTTCAAGTCGTCACCCATGTCTGACATTGCATCAATACTAACACTCGGGAATTTTTTACCTACTATTGCCATAATTTTTTGTCTTTAATTTTAAGGCACAAAGGTAAGGCTTAATGAGGAGTCAATCAACCCTGTTTTACTCATTATTTATTGTATTTATTGATAACGATATAGATGAAAACTATATTGTTTTAGGCAACTATAATTGGCTTCTATTTCAGTTTTCTGCTGTCATGCTAAGGCACTAAACATCTTTGTTTAGTTATTATAAATGACGGCCAGATAAATGATAAGGTTACTTCTTCAACGTAGTTTCATAAAGCTTAAATATTCTCTTGTATTCATCTGTCCAGCTGCTTGGCTCAATAAAACCATGATCTTCTACCGGATAAACGGCAAGTTCCCAGTTGTTTTTACCAAGTTCTATAAAGCGTTGTGTAATGCGTACAATATCCTGAAAATGAACATTTACATCAACCATTCCATGGGCCATTAATAGGTTACCTTTTAACTTATCGGCAAAGTAAATTGGCGAACTCCTTTTGTAAGCAATCGGATCGTTAAAAGGTTCGTTTAAAATGTTAGAAGTATAGCCATGATTGTAATGTGCCCAATCGGTAACCGAACGTAAAGCTGCACCACTTGCAAAAACATCCGATTCGTTAAACATGGCCATTAAGGTAATAAAACCGCCATACGAACCGCCATATAACCCAACATGTTGAGGGTTTACGCCATATTTATCAACCAAAAACTTTACGCCATCAACCTGATCGGTTAAATCTTTTCCACCCATATGGCGGTAAATGCCCGTACGGTGATCGCGGCCATAACCCGAACTTCCGGTATAATCGATATCAATTACAGTATAGCCATTATCTGCAAGTAAGTTATTGAACATGAATTCGCGGAAGTAAGTGCTCCAGCCGAAATGTACGTTTTGCAGATAGCCAGCACCATGAACAAAAACCACAGCAGGGTGGTTTGGGTGTGGATTGCTTGATTTATACACCCTTGCATACACATCGGCGCCATAACGGTTTTTAAAACTTACCATATCCGGCTGACGCCATTTGTAAGCATTAAACTCTGCAGAGGTAGATTGTGTTATTTTTTCGGCTTTTGCGCCCACCTTATTAGGCTGAAGATACAGTTCGCCGGGTTTATCCATGTAAGAATAATTAATGGCAATGTATTTTTCGTCAGGAGAGAGGGTAAGTTCATTCAAGCCTTTCATGGTTGTAATTTGAACCAGCTCGCCACCATTTACGCTTATTTTAAATAAATTGGTAATTCCTGGGTGTTCTTTATTTGTTTTGAGATAGAATGTATTTCTATCCTTCGAAAGCTGAACAGATTGTACTTCCCATTTGCCTGTAGTAAGCTGTTTTTTATCTCCTGTGGCTACATTAACTACATAAAGGTGCGAGTATCCGGTAGCTTCGCTTTGATAGTAAAAGCGGTTGTTATCAATCCATCCGGTGCTTCCCTGATAAAAGCCACTAATGCCGGGGCCACCAATCCAGGCTTCATCTCGTTGGCGATCAATTAAAGTGAATTTACCTGTTGAAGCATCTAACTTTAAAATCCAACGGTCTTTATTGTCGGTTGATGTGGCTACAACAATTCCTGTACTTCCGTTATCATTCCAAAGTGGGCCAAAGAAATTTACAGGCCGATCAGCGTTTTTCTTTTTTAAAGTATCCAGCTCTTTTGGGTAATCTTTCAGGTAATCCGGAAGATCTTTTATACCGGGTATGGTAGCGGTTTGGATGGCATAAACAGAATCTTTTTGGGTATCGTAGATAAAACCCTGAGCGGTATTTTCGCTTTCCCCAACTTTTGTTCTGCCAGGAATATCTTCTGTATAACCAGAAGAAGTAATGTAGTTTGGCACAATGGTGCTGTGGTTGTTTTGCGCAGGTGTTGTTAATTTATAGGTGATGTAATGCCCATCCGGACTAGTGGTTACGCTATTTAAAAATTTATCTTCTGTATACAGTTCTTTTAGCGGTTTTGTATCGCCAGTAGCGGCTCCTGAGCGGCCTCTTCCTCCGCGTGTGCCGTTCCTTGTTTCTGCATTTCTTTTTTTAATAATATCGAACAGTTCCGTTTGTTGGGCTTTAAGCCATTTATCCTGCTCTGTAACAGATTTGGTTTCCGGTCTTCCGGCTTTTTTACCCTTCACAAAATTGGTTAACTGCTTAGTTTCAGCTGATTTTAAATCAACTTCAAATAAATTGTCGCCTAATTGGTAAACGATATTTCCGTTGGTTAAAAAAATAGGGTTACTCTCTCTTTCTTGCGTACTGGTTAAGCGGGTTTCTTTTTTGTTTTTAAAATTTTGCAGGTAGATATCGCCACTTTTTTCGATTAAGCCAAGTGATTGATCTTTATTGTAGGCATAGTTTAAACTCAAAAGTTTTTCGTCTTCTTTCTCCGCTGCTTTAACTGGCTTGGACGACGTTGCCGAAACCTTAAATAAATCTTCTTTAATTTTATTTTCCGGGTTCCAGTTAAAATACAGCGTTTTGCTATCTGCGGTCCAACGGAAGTTGGAGGGTGCAATACCCATCCATTTTGGATCGCGCATAATTTTTTCTACAGTTAAGGGCGCCAGTTGTTGCGCAAAAGTATATTCGCCCGTACAGAGCAAAAGAAAAAGTAAATATTTCTTCATGAATTTTTGGTTTGCCTGCAATTTAACGAATGGACAGGCCAATTTTAGCAGGAAATGGAAATGTTACAAGTGTCGTTTTTAATTTATCAGAGATGAAATTTTGAAATTACCTATCACCTCTGTGCAAATCAATGCTTAAATATTAGCGGATTATCCTTCCGGTTTTATCTACATTTATTCTATCAAATGGTTCGAGGTATTCGTTAATGATTACAGCAAATTCTCGCCTGGTTAACACTTTTTTAAGGTCGTATTTAGAAGTGAACCTATAATTTTTGGTCCATTTTTTTTGAAGATCGGCTTTAGTTGCATCAACAGCTTTATTTCCTACGTAACAAACCATGTTTATGGTATTTTCCAAATCGATGGGAATATTCTGATGATCATCAAACCAGATTTGTGCCTTATAATAATAATCTTTAATAGGTTGTTTAATTTCGTTGTATGTAACTTCTTTTTCAGGTTTAAAATAGGCTTTGTTTTGTTCAAGCTCAGCTTTGATAATGCCTGTTATGCCTATTTTTTGAATGGCCAGCCAATTAGAGTCTGTCGGTTTTACATCATCAAAAGGCATTAACGGATGTTTGTAGGCCAATAATTCGCCTTGAATACCTTTTAAATTTGACAAACTCGTTTTGGTATTGTAAAATGATGCATATGCTGCGGTTGCACCAGCTGGTGGTCCAATTTCATATTGATCTGCGGGAATGTATAAAAGGTTTTCCTGATCAGGAATCAACAAATTATATAAGGATAAATAGTGAGCACCTTTCTGGAAATTACTTGCGATTGTGGTTCGATATAAATTTTCGCTGTAATTTAATACACTTAAAGTTGCAGGTTTTAAGCTGGTTGTTTTTAGCGCAGAGATTAATTTCCCCGGATCATCAGCCATAATCAGAATCTTCGCTTTTATGCTTTTTTCTTTTGTAAGCTTTACTTCCCATCCATTTCCCGAGCGCTGAACCGCTGTATATTGGGTGTTGTTAATTACGTTTAAAAGCTGTGTGCTGTCAACAATAACTTTTACAGGCTTTTTTTTATCTGGCTTGGGCTTGGGGATATCAAGGCTTTTCGCATTTTCAGTTTCACGCTTTAAAAAGCTTTGATAAAATGGCAGCAAGTTTTTTTTTGTTCCAGCAATTTTATTCAAATCCAATTGATCTTTTTGATTGAGCAGAAGTGTTTTTACGCCCGATTTAAAGGATTGAAAAGATGCGGAATAAGCAGCATCACCACTGCCGATAACCAGTACATCTGTTTTTATGGTTTGTGCATGAATAACCACGGGAATTATGAATGCGGCAACAAAAAACAATCTTTTCATCCTTTATTATTGAATTTTGCTGCAATATGCTTTAAATGAATGAATTTTTAATGAAATGACTACAATTTAACTCAATTTATAACATAAAGTAGCGATTATGTGTCATAATACCAACTTTATAGAGGTAATTCTGCGGTAACATATAAATGCCGAAGGTGTGTAGTTTGCAGGGAATTGCATTAAATTTTCGTCTATTTATATGCGAGAAAAACATCACTCATTATTTCGGTAAAATAACTATTTTGCTGTCATGGATTTAGAACAACTTAAATACCCGATCGGTCAGTTTTCAATGCCTGAAGTTTTTGATCAAAAGCAAATTGATACCTGGATTGGAGAAATCGAAGCTTTACCAAGGCAAATTCAAGATGCGACAAATAATCTAACTGCTGACGAATTAAACCAGACTTATCGCCCCGAAGGTTGGACGTTGCGGCAGGTGGTTCATCATATTCCAGATAGTCACCTTAATGCATATATCCGTTTTAAACAAGCCTTTACCGAAGATATTCCGGTAATAAGACCCTATTACGAAGAACGTTGGGCCGAAACTGAAGAAGCTAAAAATGGTGACATTAAATTATCAATTGAATTATTAACTGGTTTGCATCAGCGCTGGGTAGCTTTTTTAAAAACATTGAAAGTAGAAGATTACCAAAGAAAATATATTCATCCGGCGCAAAATAAAGAACTCACATTGGCAAATATGTTAGGGATGTATGCCTGGCACGGAAAACATCATTTGGCGCACATTACGAATACTGTTATAAAATGAAAAGAATATACTTCAGTTTTGTGATCTTAATTTTTATTTGTTTTTACACCAATGTACAAGCACAAAAAAATCTTTCGCAAACTTTCGCTTTTGTACTTGGCTCATGGGAAATGCAAACATCAAAAGGAAAAATTGTTGAACATTGGGAGCTAAATCCAGATAAAACCTTAAGCGGTAAAAGCTACAGCGTTAATGCAAAAGGAGATAGCTTGCTTACTGAAACCCTTCAGATTAAAAAAATTGGGAAAGAAACTTTCTATTGCTCAATTGTAACCAGTCAAAATGAAGGAAAAGAGACTTGTTTTAAATTGATCTCATCCAAGGATAAAGTCTATGTTTTTGAAAATAAAACACACGATTTTCCGCAAAGAATAGTTTATCAAAACCAGGGGAAAATTGAAATGCTCGCCTGGATTGAAGGCGAGCTTAATGGTAAAAGCCGAAAATCGGAGTTTAGGTACAAACGCCAATAAACATTACATCAAAATCAGCATTGCAGCACTCATCGCAATCATTAAGGCATCTTCAACAATGGTTACGGTGCTCATGGGTAAGTTAAATACGGCACCTAAACAGGCACACTGAATCTTTTTCTTGTTTAAAACACTTTCCAAAACACCAAAAATACTAATGGTCATTACAATAAGTGTAACCCAGTTTACAATGGTTGGAGATAAGTTTAAGGCAAAAGAGAGGCCTAAACCGAGTTCGATAAAAGCATAAATAAATCCCCAGGCACTAAATTTTTTCGCAACAATATCGTACATGGCATAACTTTCAGCAAAGGCTTTTAAATTAAGCATTTTAAAAAAGGAGAATGTAAGAAAGAAGCCTGCCATAAAAATGCGCATAAAAGCCATGTAATTAAGGGTTTTGCCTTGCCACGAAACTATAAGGGCAATTGCGGTAACATATCCAAAAATTATTAAAATAGGTTTATACGTTTCGGCCCACGATTTTGCTTCTTCAAGTGTTTCGCTATGTTGTGCCGCAGAAATTTGATATTTACTCTCTGTGCCTCCTAAGACATGTTGAAGGGTGTTCAAGCCGATGTGTTTATCCATGCTGATGGTAGCAGAATTGCTATCTTTTGAAACCTCTACAGCAGTAACATCAGGTAAAAGGAGCAGGTTGTTTTTTACTTTATTTTCGCAACCGCCACAGGTCATGCCGGTAAGTTGATAGGTATGTGTCATGATTATAAATTCTTTATACAAATTTACCGCTTCGGTAGGCGATAAGCGTTACAGAATAATCATAAAGTTTTATAGAATTTTGAGCCAATGTGATTTTGCAATCAGTCGTTATATTGACTTTAATGGAGAAATCCGTAGTATAGCATTTTCCTTAATAGCCTGAATTTCCTTACGGTAATTATTAAAATAGGCTTTTGACCCTTAAGGATTTAAGTAAATTAAGGTTTCTTGGCGGTAAAAAGAATAAAATCAGGCTTTAAACGATTTATTCTGCCTAAACCCCACTTATCCTACCAAAACCGAAGTCATGGTTAACGAACCTCCAACCGCTTTATCATTAAAAAAAGAAACCTCTTCCTTATCATTTTTCATTCCGAGGGTATAAATGAGTGGTAAATAATGTTCTGGCGTAGGGATGGCCAACATCGCATCTGTACCGAGGCTACGGTAATTAATCAGCGGTTTATGATCGCCGTTGGCAATTAAATTTTTAAACTTATTGTTCATTTCGTTGGCCCAATCGTAACCTCCGCCATTAATCATTTCCCAACTTAACATGCGAAGATTATGCACCATATTTCCACTACCCAACACCAAAACGCCTTTTTTACGCAGGGCATAAATTTCCCCGGCAATTTCGTAATGTTGCTCCGGCGATTTTGTATAATCAATGCTCAATTGAAGAACAGGAATATTGGCCTCAGGATACATGTGTTTTACTACTGTCCACGTGCCGTGGTCTAAACCCCAATCGTGATCTAAGCCTACTGGAGTTGAATGAATTAAACCAGGTATTTCTTTTGCTAATTCTGGATCTCCAGGCGCGGGGTACTGCACATCAAAAAGTGCTTGCGGGAATCCGCCAAAATCGTGAATGGTACCCGGAAAATCCATTGCAGTAATGTAAGTACCATGCGTATACCAATGTGCCGATACCACTAATACCGCTTTCGGCACAGGAATATTTTTTGCCAATTCTGCCCAACTCTGGCTAAACTCATTGTTTTCTATACCGTTCATGGGCGAACCATGGCCAATAAATATGGTTGGCATCAAATCAGTTTGAGGCAAACGCTGAGTAAAGTTTTTAAATTGAGATAAGGTTGACATAATGTGGTGTTTGTCATGCTGAGCCTTTCAAGGTGCCTATGTGCATTTCGAAAGGCTCAATGTGACAGCTTTTTTTTAAATGACGATCTTGTGTTATTTTGCCTGAACAAATTCAAGGTTTAATTTAATGGCAACATCTTTTGCAACGCCAGCACCTGTTGGATCATATTTAATGTTATAATCTAAACGGTTAATGGAAGTTGTTGCGCCAAAACCCGCTTTGGTATTGCCTTGTTGATCTTTAGCTGTACCGCCATAAACAACCGCAAATTTTACATCTTTTGTAACATCACGGATGGTTAATTTTCCACTTAATTCGTAATTATTACCACTTAATTTTTTGAAAGAAGTGCCTTCGAATTTCATTGTTGAAAATTTCTCAGCGTTAAAGAAATCGTCAGTTTTTAAATGATTATCTCTCATTTCAACACCTGTAGTAATGCTGTTTACATCAACCGTAAAGTTGATTTTAGCATCTGTTAAATCTGGTTTCGAAGCAGTGACTGTTCCGTCGAATTTTTTAAATGAACCATCAACAAAAGAAATGCCCATGTGTTTAATCGAAAAGTTAACAAATGAGTGCATTGGATCTATTTTCCAACTTGTTTGTGCAAATGAGGCCACACTGATAGATGTAGCGATCAGAAATAAGAATAATTTTTTCATCAGGATATAATTTAGTGAATTATTAAGTACAAATGTAGTTAAGGATCGGCCGATCAGTATTGACTTATGGTAAGAAATTTAGAGTTGGGTTAATCGGAGGATTAATTGTTAACTGAAAACTTTTAACTGGTTAATAGTCTTATAGTTGACTGACGGTAGCTAATAGGCCATCAACCATGATCTATCTTATCAATAACCAATGTATTTTTTTATGCATTATACCTCATCAAGTGTTTTCCTGCTATCTGTTGAGTTACCTTTGTAAACAGAAGGGGTAATGCCGGTTACTTTTTTAAATTGTGCCGATAAATGTGCTACGCTGCTGTAATTTAACTGATAAGCAATTTCGCTTAATGTAAGTTCGCCATAAGTAAGCATTTCTTTAGCTTTCTCTATTTTTTGTGCGATGAAATACTTTTCAATTGTCTGGTTTTCCACTTCCGAAAACGCAGTGCTGAGCGTATTGTACTCCATTTTCAACTGCTCGCTTAAGTATGCAGAAAGATTAATTTTTAGTGGCTCTTTGGTATAATGCACCAAATTAATAATCGCCGTTTTAATTTGTTCTGCAACCTGCGTTTTCTTATCCTCAAGCAATTCGAAACCAAAACGGCTCAAGTTCTGGCCTATTTTGCTTTTATCTTCCGCTGAAATGCAATCGGCAAGCGTAACTTCACCAAGTTCAACCAATAATGGTTTAAAGCCGAGCTGCTCCAGCTCAGCCTTAACCACCATTTTGCAACGGTTGCATACCATATTTTTGATATGCAGTTTCATTACTTAGATTTTATGGTTTCAGAAACATCACCACAATCAAACATCATACTTCCATAATATGGATTTTCGATATTTTCTTTTTCATTTAACCAGCTTGCTTTAGCCATCGGGCAGTGTTGAATGTAAACCGTTTGGCTATTAAATTTTAAGCCTTTAAGGGTCTTAATCATGGCATAAGAAATCCCTTCGAAAGCTTTTCTTTGTGTTTTTAGATCATTCGATCCCGCAAGCTGTGCTGCTTTACTTTTGATAATGGCTGCTTGTTCCATAAATAGTTTATGTTGATCGGCAGGAAGATCTTTATGATTGACTGCATTCACTTTCTCTGACAAAACTTTTGCTTTTTCTACCGCGAGGTCTTTCTTATCTGTCGCCAATGCATTTTTTACATCGTAATAAGCCGTTAGTACTTGATTTAATGCTGCATCTGTTTTGCTTTGTGCATAGGTAAAAGCTGTTGTTGCGATTGTTATGATGGCAACTAATCCTAATATTTTTTTCATCTTTTTATTTATTTTAAAACGTTAAAGAAATTAAATTCTGTACGTAGCAGGTACATGTTTTTGGTATATCGGTTCTCCATATTTCCGGTAGCCTGAAAACGATAGCCTAAATCGATCCTTGTTTTACTGTTCAAAACCATTTGTATGGCAGGGGCTATATCCAGATAAGATTGGCCACTGCTAGGATCTGTTTTGCCTAGCAATTCGAGATATACATTAAAATTTGGCTGATTGTAATCCTTGTAAACCACAGGCAAAACCAGGTAACCTGATGACAAGCTGTAGGATAACATGTTTTTCGGCTGAGGCATTCCGGCAATCTGCCGCTCATTATTTTCAAATGCATGTGCATAACCCAAAGTTGACGAAAGTGCTAATTTGTGCAAAAGCTGAGTAAAAATTAATCCACCTTGTACACCACTGTTATCGCCTTCAAGGTTTATGTCGTGTGTATAGGTAGGTCTTCTACTGGTACTTACCCGACCAAATGCTGATGCCCTGAAATGACTGTGTGTATCATCTAATGATAGAAACCGATACTTTGCATACAAACTTCCGCCTTCTAAACGGTATTTTCCATCCATATCAGACAGGAAAGCTTGTGCATGCATCATTAAGTTTTTGTTAAAGCCGATCATTACCTCTGGAATCGTTCTGCTCACATAGCCGGGGTAATTAAACATCCCTTCGTTGGTAATTCTAACACCGATTGATTTGGTGGGCATATTGCTCGCCGGCTCCGTAAATACATATAATTCTTGCGCATGAGCGAGATTATAAACGCCGATAAATACCAGCGCTAACATTAATATCCGTTTCATTTTAAGAAAGAACGAGGTGATAAATGCGTGTTTTTTTGCCATTTACAACACCAGCGCCACTAGCATAAGCATCTGAATTAGCTGTTTTGGCCTGTTTTTTAAATGCAGCACCCGAAATGAAATCTTTATCAACCACACTTGCCTTTACTGTGCCGCTAAGCGTTTTGCCTTTTACGTTTACAAAACGGTACACATTACCATCAACAACAGCCTGGCCTTTATCATCAACTTTTACATCGTTAAAGTTAAAACTAGCTGTTAAATTGCCTACCGAAAATCCAGCATCCTGAACTTTTTTACGAACGAGATCAAGATTGATATTGGCATCTTTTTTAAATGTTAAAACAAAAATATTTTTGTTTAAGTCTGGCTTCACACTGCTGATGAAATTTAATGTTTCTAAAGATTTTTGTGTTGCTTTTGAACACATGGAACAAGTTAAACCAGTTACCTGTAAATCTGCTGAAGATATTTGTTGCGCCGAAACACTAACGGCGAAGAGTAGCATAAGAATGCTGAAAATTTTTATTGTTTTCATGATTTTTTGAATTTGAATTTTAAAATAATGTCACATTGAGCCAGTCAAAACGCTAAAACGTGCATTGACGAGCTGATGTTTAAAATCCTAATTCCTAAAAATGCAATTGAAAACGTGAAGTGCAATCCGCGAAGATAAAGGCGGTGCTTTGTTTGAAATTTTACTAAAAAACTTTGGAAAAATGTTGCTTAGAAACTCAAAAACAGGGGGGTGAAGGAAAAGCTGAATCGAAAACAACTTCGGCATTTGTACTTGTGCCTCTGTTTGATGGCTATCTTTAACCTTAACCGTTACCTGGGTGTTTTTGCAACAACCGTCGTCTTTCTTTTCTGCAGGAATATCTTTACAGAATTTGCATGATACCTCATTGCTGAAAAGCTTAACATTTTCCAATTTGCCTCCACAGAAATGGAGACTTAAAGCCAAACCCATAACACTAACTGCATAGAATACAGCTAAAGAAAGTGCTATTTTTTGTTTTAACTTCATTAATACAAAGGTAAAGCAAAAAAAACCGAATAATGCCAGTATTTATTTATTGAATTTCATTTTTTAGCTTAATTTAGCCTCAAACACAATTTAAATGAAGAAACTATTACTATTTCTATGTGCTTTTTCTGTGCTTTCTGCTTTTGCGACTAAGCCTAAAAATCAATACGTACGCATTAAAACTGAATTCGGAGAATGTATTGTTAAGCTGTATAATGAAACACCATTACACCGCGATAATTTTTTAAAATTAACCAAACAAGGGTATTACAATGGCGTTCTGTTTCATCGGGTAATTAAAGATTTTATGATTCAGGGTGGAGATCCAGACTCTAAAAATGCCAAGCCAGATTCATTGTTGGGCAACGGCGGACCAAAATATACCATTCCTGCGGAGTTTAATGATAGTTTATTTCATAAAAAAGGTGTTTTAGCCGCGGCCAGAGAAGGTGATGATGTTAACCCAGCTAAAGCATCAAGTGGTAGCCAGTTTTACCTGGTGCAGGGAAAGGTTTTTACCGAACAGCAATTGAATAATGTAGAAGAAAAGCGGCTCAAATTTAAAATTCCTGAGTGGCAACGTGTGGTATATAAAACCTTAGGCGGTACGCCACATTTAGACCGAAATTATACCGTTTACGGCGAAATTGTTGTGGGTTTGGATATGGTTGATAAAATAGCTGTTTTAGCGACGGATAAAAATAACCGACCAAAACAGGATGTTAAAATGGAAATCACTATTTTAAAGAGGAGAGAGGCAAAAAAGTTGGAAAAACAATTGCTGCAGGGATCGTTGAAAGATAAAATGGTTATGTAATCAAAGGATCCTGTCTGTTGTCAAAAAAGAATAGGATTCTAATTTCTTCCTGATAAACCTGATAGTAGAAAGAAGTATATTTTGAAATAACACCTTTTCTCACCTGTTTATTTAGCGAAATAGGTTCGTAAATGAAAGGCTGAATGGCAACTAAATCAATTTTTCTATAAGCGGTTTGGATAAATTTTTCGGCTTGATGATATCCCCATGTTTCTTCAATAAAAATCCCAATTAAAAGTAGTGTTTCATAGGCTTCTTCTGAAAAAGAAATGTTCAATGCCATTTCTCAGAAAAGTCTCCTTTTAACTTCTTCATAAGGAATTAACTTGCCCTCCTCGGCCTGCTTTAATCCCCTTTTAATCCCTTCCTGTACATGTTTTGGTAATTCATCCAGCACCACTTTTTCATTGTAGTTTAAAAGCATCTCCAACTCTGATAAAAGATTTTCATCATCCGTTTCAAAAACTTTTTTTGCAATCTCGATTTTTAATTCCTCAATGCTCATAAACAAATTTAACGAAAGCAAACCTCAATTACTAAGCATTTATTTAATTAATTTCTAAATTTACCGCCCACAACAATTGAAATTTACGGAATGAAGATTATCTCCTATAATGTTAATGGGATCAGGGCAGCAAGTACTAAAAATTTTTTCGGTTGGCTTCAGGCTACAGCTGCTGATATGGTATGTTTGCAGGAAGTAAAAGCGCTGCCTTCTCAAATACCTGAAATTATAGCATTAATTGAGCAATTAGGGTATCACCATTATTGGTTTCCGGCAGAGAAAAAAGGGTATAGCGGAGTTGCCATTTTATCCAAAATTAAACCCAATCATGTAGAATTTGGCTGCGGAGAAGAATGGATTGATAAAGAAGGACGCATTTTAAGGGCTGATTTTGATAACTTCTCATTAATGAGCCTTTACATGCCATCAGGCTCAAGCGGGGATGAACGCCAGGTTAAAAAGTATGAATTTATGCGTTTCTTTGATGTGTATATTGATGAATTGCGAAAAGAAATCCCAAACCTAATTGTGAGTGGCGATTATAATATTTGCCATACCCCGATAGATATTCATAATCCTAAATCAAATGCCAATTCATCCGGGTTTTTGCCTCAGGAAAGGGAATGGATGCAGTTATTTTTGGATAATGGTTTCATTGATACTTTTCGTCATTTTAATAAAGACCCGCATCATTATACCTGGTGGAGCTACCGTGCGGGTTCGAGAGGAAAAAACCTGGGTTGGCGCATCGATTATCATTTGGCCACCAAACCAATGGAGCATCGCCTGAAAAACGTAAAAATTTTGCCTGACGCCATCCATTCCGATCATTGCCCGGTTCTTCTAGAAATCGATTAAGGATTGAGTTAGCTGGTTAATTTTTTATCGGTTAACTGTAATTCAATTAGCAATTTACACAGATTAAATTTTTAACCTTCAACCTAACCAAATGTTAATCACAGATATAAAAGGCCTGGTAGGCGTGCATCCTAAAGATAAATTGGTGCTCCGCGGAAGTGAATTGGATCAATTGCCTGTTTTGCAAAATGCCTGGCTTTTAATTGAAGATAATGTGATTACAGATTTTGGTATGATGGATGCTATCCCGCCTCATATTTCAAGTCTTCCTGCTCAAGTATCGGCCAAGGGCAGGTTTGTCTTCCCTTCGTGGTGCGATAGCCACACCCATATTGTTTTTGCAGCCCCACGTGAGGAAGAATTTGCCATGAAAATACAGGGCAAAAGTTATGAGGAAATTGCAGCTGCGGGCGGTGGAATTTTAAATTCTGCCAATAAGCTTCAAAATGTATCCGAGGATGATTTGTTCCAAAGTGCAGCAAATCGTTTAAGGCAAATGATTTTTCAGGGAACTGGTGCTGTAGAAATTAAAAGCGGTTACGGTTTAACAACTGAAAGTGAAATTAAAATGCTCAGGGTAATAAAAAGGCTGAAAAATCATTTCCCAATTCCAATCAAGGCAACTTTTTTAGCTGCTCATGCATATCCTGCTGAATTTAAAAATAACCACCAGGGTTATATTGATTTAATTATCAACGAAATGTTGCCGCAAATTGCCGAAGAAAAACTGGCCGATTACATTGATGTTTTTTGCGAGAAAGGATTTTTTTCTGCCGAAGAAACCGATCAGGTATTAAAGGCGGGAGCAAAATACGGCCTTAAACCAAAAGTGCACGCCAATCAGCTTTCAGTTTCCGGAGCCATAGAGGTTTCAGTACAAAATAAAGCAGTTTCTGTAGATCATCTGGAAGAAAGTAATGAAGAAACCATTCGAACGTTACAAAATTCCCAAACCATTGTAACTTTATTGCCTTCTTGTTCGTTTTACCTGGGTATTCCATTTGCGGATGCCAAAAGCTTTATTAGTGCAGGTTTGCCTGTTGCCTTAGCTACAGATTATAATCCAGGTTCAACACCATCAGGAAACATGAATTTTGTGGTATCGTTAGCTTGCATTAAAATGAAAATGCTTCCTGAACAGGCCATCAATGCAGCTACATTAAATGGTGCTGCGGCGATGGAAATAAGCAGAGATTTTGGAAGCATTGCAATTGGAAAAAGGGCCAATTTATTCATCACAAAACCGATGCCCTCTATTGCCTATTTACCTTATAGTTTTGGCGAAACGCAAATAGAAACGGTGATTATAAACGGTAAAATTTATAATGGATAATCTTAAAATATATTCGCAAAGCGACATTGATCATTTGATTATCCGGAGGGATGGAGAGTGCAAAATTGGCGAGCGTGTTGCTGTTTTTTCATCGTGGAACAATTTGGAGCACACCAATGCGAAATTTGTGTTTTTAGGTATTCCTGAAGATATTGGCGTGCGGGGAAATGCCGGTATTGCTGGTGCAGCATCGGCCTGGAGAACAAGTTTGGTTGCTTTTCTTAATATCCAAAGCAATCGTTTTTTAAGTGGTGAAGAAATTTTGGTTTTGGGCCATTTTGAAATCAATGAGCCTGAAGATTCTTCTATAAATGGTTTAAGGAACAAAGTAGCTGAAATTGACAACCTGGTTTATCCGGTGATTGAAAAAATTGTTGCTGCGGGTAAAATTCCGATTGTAATAGGCGGGGGGCATAATAATGCTTATCCGATAATCAAAGGCACTTCATTAGCAAATAAACAACCAATAGATGTTTGGAATGTAGATGCCCATGCTGATTTAAGAAAGCTTGAAGGTAGGCACAGTGGCAATGCGTTTTCTTATGCCTTAAATGAAAGTTACCTGGATAACTATTTCATGTATGGATTGCATCAAAGCTATAATAATGAAGAAATTTTAAACCAGATAACAACGAATCCTAAATTGAAAGCGGTGTTTTTTGATGATATTTTAACAGGAGCAGATTATAGCGGATTAATTAATAATCTTGGACAAACAGCTGGCCTGGAAATTGATTTGGATTGTATTGAAAATGTGCTTTCGAGTGCTGAAACACCTTCAGGTTTTACCGTTAATGAGATTAGAAAACTAATTTTGACTACCGCTAAAAAATTTTCCTATTTGCACATATGCGAAGGTGCAACGCGGATGCTTGATGGAAGGGTAAGTAGGTTGACGGCTAAATTAATTGCTTATTTGGTGAGCGATTTTGTAAAGGCATATACTTCTTAGGTTTAGCCAAGGAGTCACAGAAACACCGAATATTTCTTGTTTTGCGTGGTTCTGAACTTGTTTCATCATCTTTCTTGTTCTCTTAATAGTTGAATGATTATGTCTTGAAATGTAGGTTCTGAAACAAATTCAGGATGACGATTCATAAGTAGAAAATTCTACAAATGCTCGGCTTCGTATTTTTCTCCGGCTTTCAACATCAGCTCAATCTGCTTTAGGTCTTCTGCTGTTAATTCTTCCTTTTCCTGTAATTCGAACACCGCAATCATATTGTCTTCGTATTGTTTTTCAGTTTTGATAACGATTTCTTGTGGCATGCCGGTAAACTTAAAATTTTATAATTTCTGTAGGTGTAATGCAAAAATCCAACTTAATGTCATGTTCATTTACATTGTCGATTTTTTCAATAGCAGGATACAAAGATAAGCCTATTTTCTGAGCATTTAAGCCTTCAAGAAAGCGATCGTAAAAGCCTTTACCATAACCTACGCGATAACCTTCTTTATCGAATGCTAAAAGTGGAACAATCACCAGGTCTACTTCACCTTTATGCAAGTTTCCTTTTTGTGGCTCCAGAATATTATAAAGGTTTTTCTGAAGGTCATCAATGCCCAGGTATTCATGGTTTGTCATCAACGCCGTTTCAAAATCAGCTTTAGGGACGATAATTTTAATTTCCGGATGATTTTTATTCAGCCATTCTATCAGCAGAAATGTATCAGGTTCTTTTTTTTCTACAATCGGCAAAAAAATATGAAGGGTCTTAATCTTGCTGAAATCAAGCGATTTGAATTGGTTTAAAAGAGCTTTATTAAGTTTTCCATATATTTCGGCATTCAGTAATAATCTGTCTTTTAACGCCTGCTTTCTGATTTCGGCTTTTAGCATAATAGCAAAGATAAATATTTTAAAAGCCCGTCGGTTTCAAAAATCTGCGAGGTTTACATCACGCCGAGAATAAAGAAACAAAAAAGCCTCTAAGAATTAATTTAGAGGCTTTTAAGTAATTTGTTTAAACTATTTTACACGCTCAACATATTCGCCTGTGCGCGTATCGATTTTAATTTTATCGCCCTGGTTTACAAACATCGGAACTTTAACTTCAACACCATTTTCTAAAGTAGCTGCTTTTAAAGCGTTTGTAGAGGTATCACCCTTAACCGCTGGCTCCGAATAGGTAATTTCAAACTCAGCAAAGTTTGGTAATTGAGCCATAATTGCTTCTTCACTTTCCATAGAAACAATAATGTTCATGCCTTCTTTTAAAAATTTGATGGCCGAACCAAATAATGATTTCTCTACGTTAAACTGCTCGTAGCTGTTGTTATCCATTACAACAAGGTAATCGCCTTCTTCGTATAAATATTGATAATCGTTGGTTTCAACGCGGCAAATTTCAACAGCTTCGTCGGTATTCATACGTGCTTCAACAATTCTGCCCGATTTAATGTTACGGAATTTACCAGTGTAAAATGCTCCACCTTTTCCAGGTGTACGGTGATTCCATTCGTCAACAGTAACCAGTTCGTTGTTTATACGAAGGATGTTACCTGTTTTAATTTCTGATGCTTTAGCCATATTGTGTTATCCTAAATTGGATTTATATTTCATTTTTTCGTGACGGCAAAGGTAAAATTATTTTGATAAAAACCTATAAAGGTTTAAGGGATAAGGCCTAGGGAATTGAGGGGATTTTTAGAATTCGGGATGGTTTTATTTTACCCTTTCCATGTATTCGCCGGTTTTGGTATCAACCTTCACTTTATCACCCTGATTAATAAATAGAGGAACCCTTATTTCGGCACCTGTTTCTACTGTAGCATATTTTTGCGCACTTGTAGAGGTATCGCCTTTTACAGCAGGTTCAGAATAGGTAATTTCTAATTCTACACTATTGGGCAGTTGCGCAACAATTGGTTCATCACTTTCAAAAGCGATGGTTACATTCATGCCTTCTTTTAAAAATTTGATAGAATTTCCGAAAAGCAATTTTGGGATGTTGTACTGCTCAAAAGTATTGTTATCCATAACCACCAAATAATCGCCATCTTCATAAAGATATTGGTAGTCGTTGGTTTCTACACGGCAAATGGTTACCTCCTCGTCTGTACGGAAACGGTACTCAACAATTTTTCCTGTTTTTACATTGCGCATTCGGGCTTGATAAAATGCCCTTAAATTTCCGGGGGTGCGGTGTATATATTCTTCTACACTTACCAACTCCCCGTTAAAACGAAGCACATTTCCGCTTTTTACTTCTGATGCCTTTGCCATTTATGTTGAAATAATGTTTTATTAATTTTAAATACCAAAGTTAAAAAAATCAATCATGATTTGGAAAGGAAAAACTGTAGTTCATTGTGCCAAAGGTCATTTATATTGATTTGTTTTTTGTTTACAATACGGCCAGGAGAGGTGAAAAAGGCCGTATAAAAGAAATGCCTTTGGGAACCACTCCAAAGGCATAATCAACCTAAACCTCAAACTAAACTATGAAAAACTCTTTGCCTTTAACGGGCTATATATTTTGTTTCGGACTAACCGAAAATATGATCTTTTAATGAAGAGATAAATTAATAATTGTTTCTCTTTTTGGTGGTGCAAAGGTAAGTATATTTATTGAACTACAAAATATTTTTTTAAAAAATTATTTATAATACAAATGTATGACAAAACAGACTTAGCTTTATAGGATTAAAGTATGTTTAACTTACTTATAATCTGATATTTGTATCTGATTTGTGCAGAAGTCGTATTCTTGTATTTGATTGGAGCCAATAATTGTTAGCCTGTCTTTTGCAAAATTTTCGATCAGTTCGCGGTACCAACTAATTCCCTGAACGTCTAAATTACTTGTTGGCTCATCTAAAAATAATATTGGCGTATCGGCACAGCAAGCCAAACCTAGTTTGGTTCTTTGCTTCATTCCCGACGAAAAGTACTTGATTTGTTTGTTTGCTGCTTTTTCTAAACCCAATATGCCGATCAGCTTTTTGGCATCAAGCCCAGAGGCAAAATTTTTAAACTTAAAATGAAAATCTATAATTTCTTTTAAAGTAAAAGTTTCTACCAGTTCGAGATACGGCGCAGCTAAACCGATGTATTTGTAAATATTTTCTACCGGAATTTCTTTGCTGCCAGAGAATGAAATCTCACCTTCGGAGGGTGATAAACTACCCGTTAAAACACTCAATAAAGTAGATTTGCCCGAGCCGTTGGGCCCTAGTATGGCATAACTGCTGCCAGAAGAAAATTCAGTGCTTAAATTTCTGAAAATCCATTCTTTATTAAATCTTCTGCCTACGTTGTTTAATGAGATTTTCATTTTTGACTGGCCGTTTAAGATTTTGCGTTAAGCGGTTTAATCATGCAAACGCTGTTATCAATACCAACATATTGGCCATAATTTGGCGTAACCTGATAACCGGATTTTTGGTAAAGAGATATGGCTTCTGGCTGTTTTTTGCCGGTTTCTAAAACACATGAAGCAAAACCCAGCTCGGCAGCCCAGCTTTCCAAACCGTTTAATACTTTAGCCGCGATGCCCTTTTTTCGGTAATCGGGGTGCACAAACATTCTTTTAACCTCGGCTTCTGTTGCTGAGAAAGGTTTTATTGCACCACAGCCAACCGGATTTTCATGATGATAAGCTACAATTACCGCTTTAATGGTGTCAATCTTATTAAACTGAGCATAAAAAGTATGGTCTTCACCATCTCTAACCGCCAAATCCTGATCTAACAATGCTACCAATGATTTAAAATCGGTATTATCTGAATCGGTTCTGACTAGTGTTAACTCACTCATGAATATTTATTTTGCTTTAAGCTTGGTATTGCTGCTCTATGATTAGCTGCCCATTCCGAAGCCCTTCATTACACCACGGTTAGAATTACGGATAAAATCTACAATTTCGTCACGGATTTCAGTTGGTTTAAATTCGGCTTCGATCATGTCCAAAGCTTTGGTTACGTTATTATGTTTTACAAAAAGCACACGGTAAATTTCCTGGATCTCATCAATCTGTTCGTTGGTAAAACCTCTTCTCCGCAAGCCAACAGAGTTAATTCCTGCATAAGAAAGTGGTTCGCGGGCCGCTTTAACATAAGGAGGAACATCTTTACGCACCAATGAACCACCGGTTACAAAAGCATAAGAACCTACTTTAACAAATTGATGTATGGCAACCAAACCTGCCAAAACCACATTGTTTCCAATGGTTATATGGCCAGCTAGTGTGGTACTATTGGAAAAAATACAGTTATTGCCTACTTCACAATCGTGTGCAATGTGTGAATAAGCCTGAATTAAGCAATTGCTGCCAATGGTGGTTTTCCATTTATCTTTTGTACCACGGTTAATGGTTACGCACTCGCGGATGGTGGTATTATCGCCAATTTCTGCAGTGGTTACCTCTCCGGCAAACTTTAAATCCTGCGGCTCACCCGAAATTACAGCACCGGGAAAGATGCGGCAATTTTTACCAATGCGTGCACCATCCATAATGGTTACATTCGATCCTATCCAGGTTCCTTCGCCAATTACCACATCTTTGTGTATCACTACGAAGGGTTCAATCACCACATTTTCGGCGATTTTAGCCTGGGGGTGTATGTATGCTAGCGGTTGTATCATTATTGCGTGGGTTCTGCTTGTTTAATTTTTGAAATTTGCGCCATCATTTCGGCTTCTACAACGATTTTTTCGCCAACCATACCTACACCTTTCATTTGGGCAATACCCCTTCTGATCGGTTCAAGTAAATCGCAACGGAAAACAATAGTATCGCCAGGGAGCACCTGTGCTCTAAAGCGAACGTTATCTATTTTTAAAAAGTAAGTTAAATAATTTCTAGGATCTGGAACAGTACTTAATACTAAGATACCGCCAACCTGGGCCATTGCTTCAATCTGGATTACGCCAGGAAAAACAGGTGCGCCTGGAAAATGTCCTTTGAAAAACTCTTCATTCATGGTTACGTTTTTAACACCAACAACATGATTTTTAGAGAGTTCCAATATTTTATCTACAAATAGAAATGGCTGGCGGTGAGGCAAAATATCCATAATCTGAACCACGTCATATAATGGTTTTGCACTCGGGTCGTAAACCTTTTGTATTTTTTTGTTTTTTTCTTTTTTAATGGCTGCTTTAATCTTTTTAGCAAAAGCAACGTTTGCCGCATGGCCGGGGCGTGCAGCCATAATGTGGCCTTTTAAGTGCATGCCTACCAATGCCAAATCGCCGATCATATCCAGTAATTTATGTCGCGCAGGCTCATTTTGGTAACGAAGTTCCATGTTGTTCAAAATTCCCTGTGGGGCAACATCGATATCCTTGCGGTTAAATAACTTCGCCAAATGGCTCAATTCATCTTTGGTAACTTCTTTATCTACAATTACTATGGCGTTATTTAAATCGCCGCCTTTAATTAAATTGTGCGATAACTGGTACTCTAATTCGTGTAAGAAACAGAATGTACGACAAGAAGCAATTTCTTTTTTAAACTCTGCAATGGTGTTAATGCCAGCATGCTGACTGCCCAAAACTGGAGAGTTATAATCGATCATACAGGTAAAGCGATAATCATCAAGCGGCATTGCCACAATTTCTACTTTCCTGTCTTCTTCTGTATAGGTAATGTTATGTGGAATGGTAAAATATTCGCGATCTGCATTTTGCTCCACTGTTCCAACTTCCTCTAGTAAATCTACAAACTGGATTGAGCTACCGTCCATAATCGGTGTTTCTGGTCCGTCTAACTTAATCAGCACGTTATCTAAATCCATGCCTACTAAAGATGCCATTACATGCTCAACAGTGCTTACGCTTGCACCATTTTGGGTAAGTGTTGTTCCGCGTGAAGTATCGGTTACGTTATCTGCATCGGCTTCGATAATCGGATGTCCGTCTAAATCAATACGCTGAAATTTAAAGCCATGATTTTCGGGAGCGGGGCAAAATGTTAAAGTAACATTAGCGCCTGTGTGTAAACCAACACCAGATGCCGATATTTCTTGTTTAATCGTTTTTTGTCTAACGTTCATTGTGTATTGTATTCTTTTCCAGTTCAGCTATAAGCTTTTTCAATTCGTCTTCGAGCGCGTTTATTCTTTTCTCTACATCTGGAAGATGTTTGAAAATTACTGAGGCACGCATCCAGTTGCGTAAAGGTTGCGCCGGACTGCCATGCCATTGTTTATTTTCTTCTGTAATATTAAAGTTAATGCCTGCCTGTGCACCAATTTGCGTGCCTTTGGCTAAAGTGAGGTGGCCGGCAATACCTACCTGGCCGCCTACAACACTATTGGGGCCAATTTTGGTGCTTCCTGATATTCCCGATTGTGCGGCCAAAACGGTATTTTCACCAATTTCAACATTGTGCGCAATCTGAATCAAATTATCAATTTTTGCACCTTTTTTTACAATTGTTGATCCCATTGTTGCACGATCTACAGTAGTATTTGCACCAATTTCTACATCATCTTCGATAATTACATTGCCGATTTGAGGTATTTTATTGTAAGTGCCATCTTTTTGAGGTGCAAAACCAAAACCATCGCTTCCAATAACAGTGTTTGAATGAATAACCACCCTTTTACCGATTACTGAATTATGGTAAATTTTTACGCCAGGAAAAAAAGTGCTGTTTTCGCCAATTTTAGAGTTTGCACCAACAAATGTTTGTGCATTTAACTTACAACCATCGCCAATTTCTACGTTTTCAGCAACATATGCAAAAGCATCTATGAATACATTTTTACCGATTTTTGCTGTTGGATGCACAAAAGCGAGCTTATCAACGCCAGATTGTGCGGCATGAGCGTTCATCGCCTCGTTGTATTTATCCAGTAAAATGGTAAAAGCACTATATGGGTTTTCTACCCTGATTAATGTGCTGGTGTAAGGTTGGGTGGGAGCGAAATCTTTAGATACGATCACAACTGACGCCTGGGTAGAATACAGAAAGTTTTCGTACTTAGGATTAGAAAGAAAAGACAAAGAGCCTTCTTTCCCGTCTTCTATTTTGGAAAGTTCGGTAACGGCTACATCTGGGTTGCCATCAATGGAACCGTTCAAAAACTGACTTATCTGCGTGGCAGTAAATTGCATCGTACAAAGGTATATGTTAAATTGATATGAACAAAAAAACCTGCTACGGTTAAGATGTGTATATTTTACACAATAATAAGACTTAAAACGGCAGTAAAAGTTAAATATTTTGTTAAATAAGCTTAAATCCCTCTGGGGTAACAGAGGATATATTTTTCTACTGTTTTTTGCAACGACTCCAGGTTTGATAAATCCGACGCTTTTGCGATATCAACAATATCGTTATTTTTCATTAAAATTTTAATATTTCCAACCCCGGCATTATATGCACGGTTTTGGATCGAATCCGTAAAAACAAAATACCTGGCTTCTGCCGGGTTAATCTCCAATAAGTTAACAGCTGCATCCTGCAAAAAGTTTACGCGGTCGTTATTTGCTTTTTCGTTACCCATTTCTACTTTATACAAGTTTCTGGAAGTAAGCATTTTACACAGCGTAGACAAAATTTTATCGGGGTGTTTGGCCCAAACTTTAACTGCGGCGTAAATATCCTGATCATCAAGATTGGTAAAGTGCTCCAAATTTTCGTGTTGAGCAAAAAAATTGGCCTCGTTGATGTCGTTTTTTAAGAAATAATTTAACGATGGTGAAGCAAACAAACTTTCTCCGTTAACCGATAATTCTTTCGCGCGTTCCAGTAATTTCACTAAAATCATTTCGCCTGATATTACGGTTTTATGCAAATAAACCTGCCAGTACATCAGCCTTCGGGCAATTAAAAATTTCTCTATTGAATAAATACCTTTTTCTTCAATTACAAGGTTATCATCATAGATATTAAACATTTTAATAATCCGGTCGAAACTGATTACACCCTCACTTACGCCGGTAAAAAAGCTGTCGCGGTTTAAATAATCCATCCGGTCTAAATCCAACTGACCGGAAATTAACTGATGTAGAAACTTTTTAGGGTAGGTGCCGTTAAAAATCTCAATGGCGTGTGTTAAACGTCCATCAAAATGTGCATTCAAATCCTGCATCAGTTTTGCCGAAATATCTTCGTGTCTGATGCCAGTAACTAACGAATGTTCCAATGCATGAGAAAAAGGTCCGTGGCCTATGTCATGCAGCAAAATGGCCAAAATGGCGGCTTCTTCTTCACCAGGTGTAATGCTATGTCCTTTGCTTTTTAAAAGATTAATGGCCAAACTCATTAAGTGCATCGCACCTAAAGCATGATGAAAGCGGGTATGTAAAGCTCCGGGATAAACCAAATGGGTCATTCCGAGCTGTTTAATGTAACGCAAACGCTGGAAATACGGATGTGAGATTACATCGTACACCAATTCAGACGGAATGCTGATGAAACCGTAAACCGGATCATTTATTATTTTCTTCTTATTCAATCGTTAAAAATAGTTAAATAGGTAGATACGGTACAAAAATTGCTATTTTTATTTATAGTTTGATTTACCTGCCAAAATTAAAAGGCAATACTTACCTATTTTTACAAAAACATGCAAGAAACTAAGATATTATGGGCCGATGATGAAATCGACTTACTAAAACCACATATATTATTGTTAAATGATAAAGGTTATCATGTAACTACATTTACCAACGGTAACGACGCACTCGAAGCATTTGGAAAAGCGCATTTTGACCTGGTTTTTCTTGATGAAAACATGCCGGGAATGAGCGGTATCGAAACATTATCTGCCATTAAGAATTTAAATCCTGATGTGCCTGTTGTTTTGATTACAAAAAGTGAGGAAGAAAACCTGATGGAAGATGCCATCGGCAGCAAAATTGATGATTACCTGATTAAACCCGTAAACCCGAAACAGGTTTTATTAACCATTAAAAAGCTGATTGATAATAAACGCTTGGTTAGCGAAAAAACCTCTATGGCTTACCAGCAGGATTTTCGCCGTTTGGGGATGACTTTGGGCGACAGGTTAAATTACGAAGAGTGGGTTGATGTTTATAAAAAAATTGTTTTCTGGGAACTTGAGTTGGAAAAACTGGATGATCCGCAGATGCATGAAATTTTAACCATGCAAAAACAAGAGGCGAATACACAGTTTACTAAATTTATTGAAGAAAACTACCTAGACTGGATTAAGAATAAGGATACAGCACCTTTGCTTTCGAATGAGTTGTTGAAGAAAAAGGCATTTCCTCATATTAATGATAATACACCGGTATTTTTTATCCTGATTGATAATTTACGTTACGATCAATGGAAAATTATCAACCCGTTAATTTCAGAATATTTCAGAATTGATGAGGAAGATATGTATACCAGCATTTTGCCAACAGCCACACAGTACGCCCGTAATGCAATTTTTTCGGGTATGATGCCTTTGGATATGGAAAAACGTTTTCCTCAACTTTGGCAAAATGATGATGATGAAGGTGGAAAAAATATGCACGAAGAAGCTTTTCTGGCCGATAACATTAAGCGCAGCTTAAGAAAAGACTGTAAATTCAGCTACAATAAAATTCTAACTTTCGAACAGGGAAAAGATCTGGTTGACCAAACCAATAATTTGTTGCAGAACGATTTTAACGCTATTGTATTCAACTTTGTTGATATGTTAAGCCATGCCCGCACCGATATGCAGATGATTAGGGAATTGGCTAATGATGATGCTGCTTACCGTTCGTTAACACTATCGTGGTTTGAACATTCTCCGCTTTGGGATTTGCTTAAAAAAATCTCACAGAAAAAGGTAAAAGTGATCATTACAACCGATCATGGAACCATCCGTGTTAAAAAACCGGTTAAAGTAATTGGCGATAGGAGTACAAATACGAATTTAAGGTATAAACAAGGTAGAAACCTTAATTTTAATGCCAAAGAGGTGTTTTTGATTAAAAACCCGCACGATGCTTTATTGCCGAAAATCAATATCAGCAGCAGTTATATTTTTGCCCGTGAAGACAGTTATTTTGTTTACCCGAATAACTACAACCAGTTTGTAAATTATTATAACGAAACCTTTCAGCATGGCGGAATTTCGTTAGAAGAAATGATTATTCCGGTGGTAACGTATTCGCCGAGATAGTGTTAGAGATTGGATGTTAGATTTGAGACATGAGGCCGTTCATTTTCAATAGGATCGTCTTCCTGAACATGTTTAAGGATCTGTTGCGATGGTAGGGGCTTCTACAGGCTCAGGCTGACAAATCACAAATAGTAAGGCAAAAGCAATGCAATTATGTATTACTTTTGCCTTTATTTTTTTAAAATGGATATTGATGTAAATAATTTAGCCGATTTACCTGCTGTTGCCCAACAGCTTTCAGATTTTGCCGGCAACCAAAAGGTTTTTATTTTTGAGGGCGAAATGGGTGCAGGAAAAACAACTTTCATCAAAATTTTCTGTAAACACCTGGGGGTTGATGATGTGGTTTCGAGTCCTACATATTCTATTGTTAACGAGTATGAAAGTGCTAACGGTTCAGTGTTTCATTTCGATTTTTACAGGATAAAAGATATTCACGAAGCGTATGATTTAGGTTACGAGGAATATTTTTATGGTGATGGAACCTGTTTAATAGAATGGCCGGAAAGGGTAGCGGAAATCTTACCGGAAAACTATATTAAAGTACAGATAAATGTACTGGATGAAAACCGCAGATTATTCAGGCTTTCAAAGGTATAACAATTAGTTATCAATAAATTAACAGATTTTCCTTACCTTGAACAACCTAAAACTATCAAAATTTTAATTCAACATGGCTACAGGATTACGCGAAGGAATGGCCGATATAGCTCGTCAGGGTTTATTACAAACACAAGAGGCAAAGCTGGAAACCCGAAATAAAAAAAATAATCTATACATAGGTATACCAAAAGAAATTTCCTTTCAAGAAAATAGAATTGCCTTAACACCATTATCTGTGGCCTTATTGGTAAACAATGGGCATAGGGTTGTTTTGGAAACTGGGGCAGGAATAGCTGCAAATTTTTCTGATACGGAATATGCCGAGCAGGGCGCAAAAATTGCATACGATAAAAAAGAAGTTTTCGAGGCCGATATTCTGGTGAAAATTGCACCACCAATGCTGGAAGAAATCGAAATGATGCACAAAGGCCAAACGCTTATTTCTTCATTACAAACCGGAACGTTAAAACAGGATTATTTAAAAGCGTTGATGCATAAAAAAATTAATGCACTGTGTTTTGAAAACCTGCGTGATGAGGGTAATGTATTGAGTGTAGTGCGGGCCATGAGTGAAATTGTTGGCTCTACCTCCATTTTAATTGCTGCAGAATATTTAAGCAATGTTACGGGTGGCAAGGGTTTAATGCTTGGTGGTTTTACCGGCGTTCCGCCGACTGAAATTGTTATTTTAGGTGCCGGCACTGTAGGAGAGTATGCGGCCAGAACGGCTTTGGCATTAGGAGCCGAGGTTAAAGTTTTCGACAGCTCTATTTACCGTTTACGCCGTTTACAGAATAATTTGGGCAGCAGCAGGGTATTTACTTCGGTAATGCAGCCAATTGTATTAAATAAAGCCATTATAACTTGCGATGTAGTGATTGGTGCCATACGCGCCACACATGGCCGCAGCCCTTGCGTGGTGATGGAAGAAACTGTTGCCAGGATGAAACCACATTCGGTGGTTATCGATATCAGTATTGATCAGGGTGGTTGTTTTGAAACCTCAGAAGTAACCAACCATACCAATCCGGTTTTCAGGAAATATGATGTAATTCACTATTGTGTGCCTAATATTGCTTCGCGCGTGCCAAGAACGGCATCTTATGCGCTGACAAATATTTTTGCGCCTATTTTATTGGATATTGGCGAATTTGGGGGCTTAGTGAATATGGTTTGGAATAATCCGGGTATACGTGAAGCGCTTTATATTTATCAGGGAAACTGCACCAATAAAGACCTGGCTGATATGTTTAACCTGCCATTTAAAGATCTTGAATTATTGGTGGTTTCGAATCAGTAATTACGACCAACTCAAGCCAATTCTGTTATGAAAGTTAGTTGCCTTATATTTTTTCTGTCGTTTTCTTTATTTGCGGTTGCTCAAACTACCTCAAAACCTGAGCAAAAACTGGTTGTTGTAAATTCTTATACTCAATACCTGGCATCAATAAAAACAAATCCGGATAATGAACTGATAGAAATTAAGAAAGCAATTCCAAATATTAAGTTGGATATTCGTTACGCTACCAAAAATAACTTTATGCAACAGGTGATGTACAAACAGGCAAGGGCCTTTGCCAGAAAGCCTGTGGTAGAATCGTTAAAGAAAATCCAAAAAGAATTAAATAAAAAAGGTTACGGATTAAAAATATTCGATGGTTACCGTCCGTATGCCATTACTGTAGAGTTTTACAAAAAGGCAAGCGACAAAAATTTTGTAGCCAACCCGGCAAAAGGTTCTAAACACAATAGGGGTTGTGCAGTAGATTTAACATTAATTAATTTAAAAACAGGGAAAGAATTGGTGATGCCAACACCATATGATAGTTTTTCGGCTGCTGCAGCTGCAAATTATCAAAATATATCACCCGAGGCAAAGAAAAACCGAGATTTCCTGATTGCGATTATGGCCAAATACCAAATGAATGTGCTGGAAAATGAGTGGTGGCACTATGATTTTTCTGGTTGGAGGAATTACAATTTAATGGATATTCCTTTCGGAAAATTATAGCCATTTATTTTCAATAGTTATTGGTGCTTTGGGCTGGAAATAGCGCCTATCAAAAACACAAAACTACAAATGATGTGGCCTGCCGTATTGCTCCATTTTAACCCTTGCTTTGTCTTCCTTAACTGATAATTCAAAAATATAGTCGTAATCATCATCGGTTAATTCTTCTTTTGGTTTTTTGCCACCTAGGGCCTCAATAATTTCAAGTACGGTATTGGAATGCCCTGCTACCATCACCGTTTTGCCCACGTAATTTGTTTTAATGCTATCTACCAGCGATTTTATGTCTTTATAATCAATTACTTTCGGAATCACCAATGAATCTAATGTTTCATGCGTTCTTTTTGTTGGCGTAGCAAAAGCAACATCGAATTTTACCTTTTTTAAATAAGTGGCTAAATCTCCTGCTCTTACTCTTCCTTCATCCGAAAGGTTCGGGTTGGTATCTTGTGGGTTAGATTTATCTTTTTCAGCATGTCTAACAATCCACACGGTAGTGGTTTGTGCAGAAACAATGTTGGCAAGTAGAAGCGTTAACGATAAGAATAGGAACAGTTTTTTCATGTTATAAATATTGAAAAATTAATCGGATAAGGAAAGGTTAAAAATTTATAGCTGTTATCAACCTTTCGATATCCTCTTTTTCATGCCAGGAGGAAAGCACTATACGGTTTAAAATTTTGTCTGTAGGGTTCGGATAGGGAAAAGACGAAATCAGGATCTGCCTTTGCAAAAGATGTTGTGAAAAATTTACATCACCCAGTAGATACACAGGGAAACCCGGCTCACATTTCCAAGTAAGATTTGAAACCGTTTCGAACATTGCCATGTTGTTTTTCAGTTTGTTTAATGCTTTGTTGTATATTTCTTCAGCATGGATAAATGCATAAAGCCCCGCCGCACTGGATGGGGAGGCCCCAATAAAAGTATTAGAACTTTTAAGTTTATTAATTACTGAATTTGAAGTTAAAACAATACCAGCATCAACACCCAATGCCTTTGCCATTGAGGCAACCACTACATTTTGGATGTTTTCTTGTTTGGGGAGGTTTTTGATCGTACCCATCCCATTGTTATTTACGCCAATCCCGTGCGAATCATCTACAATGAGGGTAATATTTTTATCTTTTCGGATCTCTTTTAGAAAATTGAAATCATAAATTTCAGGGATGAGGTTGTTCATCGAATTGCTGATCAAAACCCAATTTTTCTCTTCGGATAAATTTATTTTTTCAGTCGTTTCTACCGCCCAATCACTAAATAAACCTAAATTTTTGACCTGATTTTCGCTTAACCAAAGCGCAGGATGACTACCTGGGGCATATACCACTTCTGAAGATTCGGATAGTGCTTTAACCGTGAGCTGAGCTGCTAAATATCCGCTTGAAGTAATTAATGCTGCTTCTGTACCATACCTCACCGCGGCTATATTTTCTGCTTCATTATAAATGCCCAGTTGAATATTGTTTGTGCGACTTGTACCGTTATTTAAACCATATTTCTTAATTCCTTCAATATAAAGATCGATAAAAGGCTTGTTTTGAGGAATACCCAGATAAGCAGTTCCGCCAAAATATAAATACGATTTACCATCAATATTTATGCTGTTAGAAAAAGGCTGGGTAATGGATTTAAAATCTGGCATTAAAAATTATCATGTATATAAGTTACTATCCTCACCATTTCTGCCCGTACCTCTGCTGTTGGTTTTATAAAATTATTGTTCATAAAAGAGTAGATATAGGTTTTGCCTTTTTTGGTAAGTACATACCCGCTTTGATTATGTACCCCGCCCAGCGAACCTGTTTTGCCATATACAAAAGGTTTGTCGGTTTTAGGGTAGGCATTTTTTAAGGTTCCGCTTTTTCCTCCCGCAGGAAGCATATCGAATAATTTTTCGGGATTATTTACCATCTTATAAATAGAATCCAGTAAATAAACATTGTCGCGGGGCGTAAACAAATCCTGACGGGATAAACCGAGAGCCATCTACCCATTTTACTTGATCCGGTAAAAAGGAGAGGTAATTTTTTGTAATGTGCTCAATTGCTTTTGCTGTGCTTAAGGTATCTCCAATCTGGTTTGAGCAAACCAATAATAAGTGTTCGGCAATAAAATTATCGCTGGGTAACATCATATGTTTTAAAACCGAATCGCGTTTTGCGCCAGGTAAAGTTTTAGCATCAGCTGGCATTTTATACTTTATAATGCCTACAGGTTTATGCAAAGTATCTGCAAGTATTTCTACGGTAACCTGTGTACTGGTTTTATACGGATTTTGTTGGTTATAACCTGGTTTTACAGCAACGGCAGGATAATGGAACCGGTTGGTTAAAAAATCTCTGGTTACTTGAAAATTGCCTGTAGTTTTTGTAGAATCTATTTCGAAACAAGGTGCAAAAACCTTTGGCTCTATATTAATTTTGTTTGGAGAGGCATAGGTAGAAGTAACCATATTATCCATAATCGGCATTTCTGTAATTTCCGGCTGGTAGTAATAATCATAATCATCCCAGGCCCAGCCATCGCCAAAAAAATTACCTGCATAGCGGCCCGGCGCAAAAAACAGTTTTTTGTTAGAAGCCAAAAGAAAATTATAGGCCGATTTATCTTTTACAGCAAACTGTAAAAATGCCGGATCGCCTGTTCCCCAAAAAATTAAAGAATCGTTCCGCTCAACATATTTTAGTGCAGGCATTAAATCAGGAATCATTTTCATGCTTGCAAAAAAAGTATAGAGTTTTGTATTAGAGGCAGGAGTAAAATACTTGTCGGCATCTTTCTCAAAAATCATTTTTTTATCAGTAGGATTAAAAAGTGCAAAACCAACCTGATATTGTTTAATTACCTGTGAGTTTTTAAATTCTTTCGCCACCTTATTCGAAATAATTTTATTGGTTGAGCAACCGGTTAACACACAAATAAATAGCGTAAACGACAGAAAAATGAAATTTTGATTTTTAAACTTGAACATGTTCTAAATTTAGTGGGAATAATAAGCAACTAATTTATTAAATTTAGTTTAATGTTAACCAAATATAGCCCCGGTGTAATAATCTGTTTACGTAAACTAACCATTTGCCTGGGTTTTTTATTTCTTGCATTTTCGGGTTTCTCTTCAGGAGTTTTTATTCAAAAGAAACCGGCAGAAACAATCCATTGCTTTTAAGTGCATTAAAAACCTAATGGTAATTCCGGTTTATGTAAACGGCAAAGGCCCGTTTGATTTTGTTTTGGATACCGGTGTTGGACCAATGATTATAACCGATCCTTCAATTATTGATTCGTTAAACTTTAGCATGCTCCGTAAAATTAAGGTTTCGGGCCTGGGCATAGAAAGCGTAGAGGCCTATGTATCGCAGAGTTTGGATGTTAAAGTGGGCAATACGGCTATAGAGCGTATACCAACAGCAATTTTAAAAGAAGATCTCTTTAATTTATCAGGACATTTGGGATTAAAAATTTATGGTTTATTGGGTTACAGCTTTTTTAACAGTTTTATTGTTGATGTACGGTACAGCGAAAACAGGCTGATTATTTACAATCATGAGGCGAAAATAAAATATCGAGGGAAAAAAATCCCCATCCAGATAGAAAACCAGAAACCCTATATTTTGGCAAGTATAGAAATACCAGATAGCGGAACCGTTACAGCCAGGTTTTTAATGGATACAGGTGCCAGTCATGCCTTATCGATGGAAATGCTGAACGGAACAGAATTTCCTCTGCCCGAAAAAAAAATTAAAGCCAATCTCGGAATGAGCCTGAGTGGACAGATTAAAGGCTATGTTGGCCGTTTGAGTAAACTTAATGTAGGCGGTTTTGTGTTTAAAGATGTAGTTGCAGGTTTTCCGGATTTTAAAACGATTGCCAATAAAATTGATTTATCAAAAAGGAATGGAAATTTAGGGGCTGATCTGCTTCGGAAATTCAATATCCAGTTCAATTACCAGGATGGTTTTATTTACGTTAAACCCAATGGCGCGAGTAAAACTCCTTTTGAGCACGATATGGTAGGGATGGTTATTTACCTTGATCAAAAAGATTATAAACGATTGATTATTGGAGAAATAGATGAAGATAGCCCTGCTGAAAAAGCCGGATTATGCCCCGATGATGAAATTATTGGTGTAAACTTTAAGGGAATAGATGCATATTCGTTAAACGATCTTACCGAATTATTTAAATCAAAAGCAGATCGGAGCTTAATTTTCGAAATTTATAGAGATAAACAAGTTTTTTTTAAAGTAGTAAGGCTCGAAAAGAGGATTTAACAGAGGTAATCTTCCTGTTACAAAAGAATTGTGGTGTAACAAGATTTTAACTTTAACCTCTTATTGCCAAGCAAACTAACTTTATAAACACATGAAGAAAAACTTTAAGGTACTTGCGTTAGCGGGTATCGTAGCACTTGGTGTAGCCGGATCAAACTCCGCCTATGCCCAGAAAAAGTCTAAAACCACAAAAGGAGCCACACCAGCTACTCCGGCCACCACAGCAGCAGCACCTAAAAAAGAAGGAATTAAACCATTTTCAGAGGTAATTACTGCAAAAGCCAGAACAACAAACGGTTTGTTCAAAACACACAAAGTAGATGATAAATGGTATTTTGAAATACCAGATTCGATGATTAACCGTGAAATGCTTGTGGTTACACGTTTGGCAAAAGTACCGGCAGGCGTTAAAGTGGGCAACCAGCAATATGGTGGTGAAGAACTGAACGAACAGGTTTGGAAATGGGAGCGTAGAGGCAAGCAGGTTTATATCCGCGTACCAAGTTACTCAACCAAAGCAGATCCGAACAGCGATATGTACGAATCGGTTCAAAACTCCAATCTGGCGCAAATTTTAGCCAGTTTTGAAATTAAAGCTTATAATAAAGATACTACAGGTGTAGTGATTGATGTTACCGATTTTTATAATGGTGATATAATGGCAATCGGTGCAACCGATCAGATGCGTAAAGCCTATAAAGTTACCGTGTACGATGCCACGCGTTCATACATCGATACCGTTAAAACTTTCCCGATAAACCTTGAAGTAAAAACTGCGAAAACTTATCGTGCGGCCGAATCGCCAACTGATAACAGCAATGCCGCTGTTACTTTTGAGTTTAATACCTCAATGTTATTGTTGCCGAAAATACCTGTTAAAGCCAGAATAATGGATAACAGAGTAGGTTTCTTTGGTCAATCGCAAATAGATTATGGAACCAATGCACAAAAAGCAGAGCGTACCGCATACATTCACCGCTGGAATTTGGTACCGAAAGATACCAACGCCTATAAACGTGGCGAACTGGTAGAACCTGTAAAACCGATTGTGATTTACATTGATCCGGCAACACCAAAAAAATGGGTGCCGTTTTTAATCCAGGGAATTAACGACTGGCAGGTAGCGTTTGAGGCCGCAGGTTTCAAAAATGCCATAATAGGTAAAGAAGCACCAACAGCGCAGCAAGATCCTCAGTTCAGCGTAGAAGATTCGAGATATTCGGTTGTGCGCTATTTTGCATCTGATATTGCTAATGCATACGGACCGCACATCAGCGACCCTCGTACCGGCCAGATTTTAGAAACACACATCGGTTGGTACCATAACGTAATGAACTTATTGCGTAATTGGTATTTTGTACAAACAGCAGCCATTAACCCCGAAGTACGTAAAGCGCAGTTTACAGATGCACAAATGGGCGAATTGATCCGTTTTGTTTCTTCACATGAAATTGGCCATACCTTAGGTTTGCCACACAACTTTGGTTCTAGCTATGCTTATCCGGTTGATTCTTTAAGATCTAAAACCTTTACAGATAAACATGGTACCGCACCATCAATCATGGATTATGCCCGTTTTAACTATATCGCACAACCAGGCGATGGCGTAACCAAGCTTCATCCTCAAATTGGCGAATATGATAAATGGGTTGTAAAATGGGGCTACTCATGGATTCCTGGAAATAAAACTGCCGAGCAGGAAAAAGAAGTTTTAGACCAATGGACTTTAAAAAATGCAGGTAACCCTTTATATTTCTATGGCCGCCAGGGAACTTCTTTAGATCCACGCTTACAAAGTGAAGATTTAGGTGATAATGCCATGAAAGCAAGTACTTATGGTATTGCAAACTTAAAACGTATTCTTCCTAATGTAGAAAAATGGACATATCAAAAAGGTAAAGATTACAGCGATTTAAAAGAAATTTATACTGAAATTGTTGGCCAGTTTAACCGTTATATGGGTCATGTGGCAACAAATGTTGGTGGTTTGAGTGAAAACTTTAAAACTTACGAGCAAAAAGGACCTGTTTATGCTTATTTGCCTAAAGCCAAGCAAAAAGAAGCGATTACTTTCTTTAATCAACAATTGTTTACCACACCATTGTGGTTAATTAGCAACGATCAATTGAGCAAATTTGATAACGGCGTGTTATTAAACCGTATTAAAGGTGTTCAAACCAATACCTTAGGCAATTTATTATCAGCATCACGTATTGCACGCTTGTTGGATAATGAAACCAAAAACGGTGCAGCAAAAGCTTATACATTACCCGAATTATTTACTGATTTAAGGTCATCGGTTTTTGTGGCTGGTAGAGCAGATGCCTTTAAACGTAACTTACAACGCGCTTATGTAGACCGTTTACAAGATTTAATGACAAAAGATGCTGATCTTCCTGTTGGTTTCCCGGTAGATTATGCAGCGAGTTATGGTTTAACGCCAATCAATGTAGGTTTATCAGATATCAGACCATTGGTTAGAGCTGAATTGAAAACACTCTTAGCTACAACAAAAGCCAGGGCAACAGCAGGCGATGCCATTACAAAAGCACATTACGAAGATTTGAGCATCAGAATTAAAGATATTTTAGATCCGAAAAAATAAATGGTTGAATGATTGGAGGAAAAGCAATCATTTAAAAATCTTCATTCAAACATTTTTTGCGTTGCTTAAACCTCGCAGGTTATAAACCTGCGAGGTTTTCTCTTTATTGGTACCTTTTGTATAATTCTTGATGCTTTAAGGGAAACGCTAAATCGTTTTTTAATTTTATTGCAAAACCAGAATTATGTTTAAAAAGCTAATATTTTCACTCACCTTAATAACAATCGGTTTATCTGCTTTTAGTCAGAGCAACGATTCTTTAACCGTCGTAAAAGCCAAGTGGCAGAAAAATAAAATTGCCAAGCAGGTGGTTTTATACAGGCATCATTTTGATCAAAAAAATCTTTTCACTGCAAATGAAAATATTTCGTTCTTGGAAATAAAAAATACCGGACGTAAAGCTGTATTTGCCATCGGTGCAGAAGAAAAAGAATTGATTACCACCAGTAATTTTGGTTTAAGGGATACAGCTATAGCTGCGGTAAATGGCAATTTTTTTGATGTAAAAAATGGAGGATCAGTAGATTTTGTGCGCGTAAACGGAAAAACCATCAATACCAACCGTTTAGATAAAAATAATAGCCGCGCAAGGCACCAGGAAGCGGCCATTGTAATCGAAAACGGAAAAATTTTAATCCAAAAATGGGATGGTTCTGCTGATTGGGAAACTAAATTAACGGCAGAAAATGTTTTATTGAACGGACCGTTATTAACATTAAACAGTGTTGATGAAACATTGGATACGGCAGGCTTTAACCGCTTGCGCCATCCACGTACCTGCCTGGGCATAAAACCTAATGGAAGGGTAATTTTATTGACGGTTGATGGAAGAAACGAAAATTCAGCAGGCATGAGTTTGTTTGAGCTTACCAAACTGATGCGCTGGTTGGGTTGTACAAGCGCGATAAATTTCGATGGCGGCGGCTCTACCACGCTCTGGGTAAATGGAATGCCAGATAATGGCGTGGTAAATTATCCAACAGATAATAAAAAATGGGACCATGAAGGGCAGCGGAAAGTAGCAAATGTAATTTTAGTAAAGAAGCCAGCCAGGCGATAGCCGCTATCGACCATAAGAATGTTTAGCTCTGATTAAAAAAACTTATTTTAGCCAAAGATTTTTGTAGAAATGATTAAAAATACGATATACTTTTTCTTTTTTGTGCTGATGCTTTCTGCCTGCAAGTTTGGCTCTAAAACCAGTGATCCAACTTTAAGGGATTTCACTTTCGAGCCCGTTAAAGGTATTCGTTATCAGGAGGTTAAACGCAGGTTTAAAGATGGACTTTCTTTTAACGAAGCCGGATTTATGCAAAAACCATCGTGGATTATCGAAGTTGCAAAAGAAGATACGATGATGGCCTGGAGTCCGCAGAAGCAAAAGATGCAGAAATTTTACATGCAATACGACCATGGAAATGTATACAATTTTGCCGCAGAATTTTTTAAAGTAAAACACATCAGTAAAGATAGTTTGGTTTTTCAACGGGTACAGGTTGATGGAAAAGTGATCGCTTCTGATGTTCGATCGGACGTGAATATGACCTTTTACGCACAGAATTACATTAAAAATAAATTAAAGGTCAAGGCTGCCGATCTTCAAAAGCCAACGAAAGCGGATACTGCTTTTATTGAGAAACGCGCAGCAAAGGTTAACCTGAATAGCGACAGTGCTTTTGCTGCAACAGACCCTGTTCAGTTTATACCCAAAAGCAAAATTGCACGGGTAGAAAAAATCAGTACTGTAGATCGGGCAAATAACAGAACAGAGGCTTACGATTACATGTTTCCGCAATACATCATCAGGATTAACCGCGCTTATAAAGATTTTGCTTATCAGGTTGCAGCCGTTGTGGATTTTCAGGGAGGGATACATGTAAAAACCATTTATAATGTACTTCCGGAGAATGCCGAAGCGAAGAAAAAGGTGGCTCAGGGAATAGCCGATATTTATGTTAGAAACCTTTTTAACGTAGCTCCCGGAACCACACTCGGAATCCCCCATAATAGTGAAATTACTTTAACAATAATTGGGAAGGCAATTAAAACGCCTTAATAATCTGATGTTTACAAAATTTTAACGTTAAAAAAATGTTAAAATTTATTTTGATTTTAAAAATTAAAACTTACCTTGCAGACTTAATTTTAATATTTAATACAATGCAAGAAGGCACAGTAAAATTCTTCAATGTAACTAAAGGTTTTGGCTTTATCGTTCCTGCGAATGGCGACAGCGAAATTTTTGTTCATTCAACAGGTCTTATCGACGAAATCCGTGAAAACGACAAAGTACAGTACGAAGTTGCTAACGGTAAAAAAGGCTTAAACGCCGTTAATGTGAAAGTAATTTAATTTATTTATCATATTTACAGAGAAGGCTGCTTTCTTGCGATGGCGGCCTTTTTTTATTTTCTTTTTTCCGAATTGATTTCAGTACCCGTTAAACCTCAGTATGACTTATTACTTCATTATTCCTGGCTTGGGCAATTCCGACCCGGATCATTGGCAGAGCTATTTTGAAAAATCAGGTGAAAACTTTATCCGCATCAATCAAAAGGAGTGGGATGAACCGGCAAGCAATGATTGGATTGAAAATATAGACAATGCCCTCAGCAGTTATAACCTTGAAGAGGTGGTTTTAATTGGCCATAGTTTGGGTTGCGTAGCAATTGCCAACTGGGCAAAAAAATATCAGAGGATTATTAAAGGAGCATTATTGGTTGCACCGAGCGATTTGGAAGCACCACGTTACACATTTAATACCGTAGGTTTTGATTACATGCCCGATGATAAAATAAATTTTAAAACCATAGTGGTAACCAGCTCAAACGATGAGTGGGTAACATTGGAAAGGGCTAAATTTTTTGCAGAAAATTGGGGAAGCGAATTTATTAATATTGGCGAAGCAGGCCATATTAGTGCAAAAACAGGATTTGGAAACTGGCCGGAAGGATTGGAAATTTTGAAAAAATTGGGTTAAATTTCCCGCAGATGCGCGGAAAACGCAGATGACAATAATCTGCGTAAATCATCTTAATCTGTGGGGCATTTAAATAATAGCGTATTATTTATGCATCTTTTTCCTTAAAAACTGATCAAGAAATATCAATCCAATCACCAGGTCGAAAAATAAAAAGCTATACAATACAGTAGGCGTGATGTACTGATCTACATTAAAATTCAAATTAACATTAAAACCGAATTTAGGCATGCTTAAGTTCGAAATGTAAAGCACATAGCCAAATAGGGCTAGCAATGAGATCACAAAAAAGCCACCAATGCTATAAATAATCTTTTTATCAACCTGTGTTTTCATGGCCACAGGTGCAGGAACCAAGGCAACACTTTCCATCACATTCCTGGTGAACGATAGGGAAGGTTCATCAAGATCCATGCTTTCGAAAGATAAATTAAGTTTAACTAAATCCTCATATTGAGATTTTATCTCAGCATCAGATTCAATTTTTTCTTCGATGGCTTTTTTAGCAGATTCATCTAAATTTCCATCAATATAATCCCAAAGCTGTTGTTCTATTGTATTCATAGTAACTCCTTTACTTCATCTTTTAACAAATATTGTAATTTTTCTTTAAGCCTTTGCCTTGCCCTATGCAATTTTACTTTTATGGTATTCGCTTCCATATGCAAAGCTTCACCAATTTCTTCCAAACTTTGCTCGCCTTTATAAAACATCGTAATAATGGCAGCATCATCCGGCATTAATTGGGTAATGGCCAAATTTAAAAAAGCATGACTATCTTGCTTTTCATAACCATTGGCATTAAAGCCAGAGGTGTGATTTTCAAGTTGTATACTGGTGCTTTCATCATGAATTGAAGCGGTATCTAAACGGTTTTTCCTCAAAAAAGTCATTGCAGTTGTGTAGGTGATTGTATAAAGCCAGGTGCTAAATTTGGCCGTTTGTTTAAATGTACCCAACGCTTTATATGCTTTTACAAAACAATCTTGAGCAATTTCTTCTGCATCTTCTCTATTTTTCGAAAACCTCAAAGCAAGCGTAAATACAAACCGTTGATGGCGTTTTACCAACAAAGCATACTGAGCGGTTTCACCGTTCAATACATTTTGTATAAGTGCCAAATCTGTAAGTTTTTGCTCCATGTTTAGCGGTAAGACTACAATAAAGATAGGTAGGTTACACGTGAAACATCATTTTTATGATCAGGCTGATTTAACAGCGTATTTGTAGTTAATGGGGAGTAAAATCCTATGTGTTTTTGGAAAACGAAAGGGCAGTAATTCTTGGTGGTTTACAGTCCCGCTGTTCGCTATAGTCCCGATGAAAAACCGGGAGCTGCCGCTGCCATCAGGTTTATTAACAACGTTAGTACACCGTGCAAATTTTTAACATGAATGTTGCTTTAGCCAACCAGCCCGAGTGAATTATTAGCGTTTTTAACCACAGATGGACATAGATAAACACCAATCTTTATATGCATATACATCCTTTATCTATGGTTGATACTTGCTAATGCGATGCAAAAAACTTTAACCCTGCAATAGAGCCAATTAGTGTACAGATAAAAAATATCCGCCAAAAAGTTGCCGGCTCGTTAAAATATACAATTCCAATAATTACCGTTCCAACAGCACCTATGCCTGTCCAAACGGCGTAAGCTGTTCCCATAGGTAAGGTTTGTGTAGCTTTATTTAATAATAAAAAGCTTAAGGCGATGCAAACGAAAAATGCTGCGCTCCATTTTATATTCGAAAAATTGTTCGACAATTTAAGGCAAGTAGTAAAACCAACCTCAAAAAGGCCGGCAATAATTAATATAATCCAGTTCATAATAAATGTGTTTGTACAAATTTACAGCACATTTATGGGGCAGCATTTTACAAATGTTAAAAAAATAAACTTATTTATTAGCTGCCCTGATGCGGCTTAAAGTAACCTGCGTTACGCCAAGATAAGAAGCAATGTGTTTTAAGGCCACACGTTTTATCAATTCAGGCGATTGCGTTACAAAATCCTGGTAACGCTCTGCTGCTCCTTTAAAAGCCCTGTCAATTAATCTTCTTTCTGTAGCAATTAATTCCTGTTCAGCAATTTTTCTACCCCAATTGGCAACTTCTAAATGTTGGCTATAAAGCGAAAAAAGATCGCTCAGTTTCATCTGTAGTAAGCAACAATCGTCTAAAAGCTCAATGTTTTCGTAACCTGGCTTATTGTTAATGTAGCTGTTAAAAGAAAAAAGAACATCGCCACTTTGCCCAAACCAAAAAGTAATCTCCTGGTTTTCGCCATCAGAATATGCCCTGGCTATGCCGCTTAAAAGAATATAAAAATAGGGTTCTGTTTTATCTGCATAAATCAGGACTTTTCCTTTTTGATGCTGTACTTCTAAACTAATCGCAGCTAACCGATCTAAAGCCTCATCGCTTAAAGATTTAAAAAGTGGTATATTTTTTAACTGATTGTGCAAGGGAATTATTTAATTGTTGCATAAAGCTATTGTTTTTTTTTGAGCAAGGGTGTAACCTGATTAAAAAGCATGTAGTCATAATACACAGAACACGGTTTAACAGACAAATAGAATATTTACAAATTAAAAAATTATAATCATGGAAGCTATATTAGTACCAATCTCACTTTTTTTAGGCGCATTCGCAATGGTATTTGGAATACGCTATTTATCAAATAAAGAAAAAATGGCAATGATCGAACGGGGAATCGATCCTGGTGTGCACAAAGCAACGCCAAAACCTTTTTTAAGCTTAAAATTCGGTTTGTTATTGGTTGGTTTAGGAATAGGTTTGCTGGTGGCGCTATTTACTGTTAGGGGCATATTTGGCAGCAACATGACAAACGCCGAACAAGGCCAATCGGTAGCGATTTACTTCGGTTGCATCGGTATCTTCGGTGGCCTGGGCCTTATCGTTTCTTATCTCGTAGAAAAGAAATGGCTGGATAACAGCAGCAAGTTTTAATCAGCAGAGAAGTCAAGTTTTTATCGTGCGGAAGCAATTAAACTTGACTTCTCTTTTTTACTGCGGCTTATTAATAATTGCAACCGTTAAGCGGCTAATGCAATTCATTTTGCCACGTTCATCATAAATTTTAATTTCCCAAACCTGTGTTTTCGCACCAACATGTAAGGGTTTGCAAATGCCTTTAACCAAGCCTGATTTTACCGGACGCAGGTGGTTTGCGTTAACTTCTAAACCAACGGCAACATACTTTTCAGGATCGATACACATATAAGAGGCGATACTGCCCAACGTTTCGGCCAAAACCACCGAAGCACCGCCATGAAGAATTCCGGCTGGTTGGTGTGTACGTTCATCAACGGGCATTGTACCAACAATAAAATCTTCGCCAATTTCTGTAAAACGAATATCGAGCAACGCACCTAAATGATTTTTAGGGCGGTTGTTTAAATCATCTACGGTAAAATTTTTAAACCACTTCATAACGTTCTTTTAATATAGAAACATGGTGTAAAATATGACCAGCAACAATGAATAGAATTGATTTTACATTAATCTCCCTGCCTGAAGCGATTCCTTTACGGTTTAATTCTTCTTCATTTAACGATCTAAAAAGATGAAGATTGGCTTTGCGCAGCGCAGTAAATTCTTCAATTAAATCTTCCAGATCACGCTCCGCAAAGCGTGCATTTGCTACATAATCGTCTTCTTCAAAACCTGGTAAAGCTTGCTTTTCATTTCGAGCAAAACAGGTAATGCGGTAGGCAAAAACACGCTCTGTATCGATAATATGGCCTAACATTTCTTTCAATGTCCATTTGCCTTCCGCATAGGCATAGTTTGCTTTATCGGTATTGGCCCTAAATAAAGCCGGTAAACTTTGTGCCTGATTGTTTAAAATCTCAAAAATATCTCCATCAACTTTACTGATGTAAGTTTCGCCCCAAATTGGATATTCATTAGGCTGTGGTCGGTTCATATCTTAAGCTGCTTTTTAATATTATTCTAAAGGTTGTGCCCTTACCCAGCTCAGATTCCTTTACAAAAATTTCGCCACTGTGGTAATTCTCAACAATACGTTTGGTAAGCGACAAACCTAAGCCCCAGCCTCTTTTACGTGTGGTATAACCTGGTTGAAAAACGGCATCAAATTTAGAACGTGGAATCCCTTTTCCCGTATCGCTTACATCAATAAATACCTGCTCTTTTGCGAGGTTTTCAATAATATTAATGGAGATTGAACCCTCATTTTCGATTGCATTGGCTGCATTTTTTAAAAGGTTTTCAATTACCCAATCAAATAAAGGTACATTTAGCATCGCTCTTACCTGCTCATCGCCCGTAATGCTAAATTTAACTTTATCTGATGTACGAACCTTAAAATAACGGATAAAATCGCTGATTACAATATAAACCGTATGGTCTTCAAGTATTGGTTTTGAGCCGATCTTAGAAAACCGGTCCGTAATAATTTCGAGCCTTTTAATATCGTTTTCCATTTCTGCAATCAGAGGGTCGTCTTCCGCATCAAATTTGGATTTCATTAACTCCGTCCAGGCCATGAGGGATGATATGGGAGTACCCAGCTGGTGGGCCGTTTCTTTGGCCAAACCTACCCAAACATGGTCTTGCTCATCTTTTCGGGCAGAACTGAATGCAGCGTAAGCCGTTAGCAGAAAGAGAAAGATAACTCCCATTTGTATGTAAGGGAAATACCTCAACTGTGTTAAAATAAACGAATCGCGATAGTAAGCCTTAAATTTTTTACCGAAAATATTCATTTCATCCGGCGGATGCTGAGTTTTCATTTGCCTTAGCTGCCTTACAAAGTATAAGCTATCGTAACTAAGCTGGGTATCGGCAGTGGCATAATTGGTTTTAGTACTGTCCAACCCAAAAAAGGAGCTGATCATTCCTGCCGAATCAATCATGATTACAGGAGTTTTGGTATTTGCACGTACCGTTTCTACAATAACACGGTAATCGTCATTATCATATAAAAACATGGCCCTTTCCTGTATTTTAACCCAAAGGTGAAATTGATCTGCTTCCTCACGTTCCATTTTTTTTACAAAAGAATCGGTGTAAAATACTGAAGCAATGCCAATTAAGATGGCAAAAATGAGAAGGAAAAACTTCCAACGGCGTTTCTTTTGGTAAGGATTCATGCTTTAGCTAGCCAAATTACAATAACAAAACGGAAAAATCGTAAAACCATTATGCTTTTTCCAAAACCTTAAGGCAATCTTTTAGAAATTACAGTTGCTTCATCACAGATGAAAACGATATAAAATGGATGAAAAACATATCTTTGTGCCGAGCATAGTGCTTAGCGCTTAGAGCATGGATTGCACCGTACCCTTTGCCCTTAACTCCCTGCTCATTGCTTAATCATGGATAAAAAAGTTAGAGTAAGATTTGCCCCAAGCCCAACCGGAGGCTTACATTTAGGTGGTGTACGCACCGCTTTGTTCAATTATTTGTTTGCCAAAAAAAATAACGGAACTTTTGTGCTTCGTGTAGAAGATACCGATCAAAACCGTTTTGTAGAAGGTGCCGAAGCGTATATCGTAAACTGTTTAAATTGGTGTGGAATTACTCCGGATGAAAGCCCTGCCAACCCCGGCGTTTATGGCCCTTACCGTCAAAGTGAACGCAAACCGAGTTATAGGAAATTTGCCGAGCAGTTAATTAGCGATGGTTATGCCTATTATGCGTTTGATACCCCCGAAGATTTAGATACTAAACGTAAAGAGATTCCGAATTTTCAGTACGGTCAGGCCACACGCATGCAAATGCGCAACTCGTTAACCCTTACTATAAGTGAAGTGGAAGAGTTATTGGCCGCTAAAACTCCGCACGTAATCCGTATTAAAGTACCAGCAGATGAAATTGTACATTTTAATGATTTAATCCGTGGTGATGTAAGCTTCGAAACCTCACTTGTTGATGATAAAGTGTTGTTAAAAGCCGATGGAATGCCAACTTACCATTTAGCCGTTGTGGTTGATGATAGGGCAATGGAAATTACACACGCTTTTAGAGGCGAAGAATGGTTGCCATCAGCACCTGTTCATATTTTACTTTGGAAATATTTAGGTTGGGAAACAGATATGCCGGCCTGGGCGCATTTGCCTTTGATTTTAAAACCAGACGGACACGGAAAATTAAGCAAACGTGATGGCGACAGATTGGGTTTCCCCGTTTATGCCATGAATTGGACCGATCCTAAAACTGGTGATATAACCAAAGGCTTTAAAGAAATGGGTTTTATGCCCGAAGCTTTTGTAAATATGCTTGCGCTTTTGGGTTGGAATGATGGTACCGATCAGGAATTGTTCTCGTTAAAAGAATTAGAAGAAAAATTCTCTATAGAAAGAATCAGTAAAGCTGGTGCCAAATTCGATTTCGAAAAAGCAAAATGGTATAACCACGAGTGGATCAAAGCGGAACGCGCAGAGCGTTTGGCACCGGGCGTTAAAGCTGAGCTCGAAAAAGCAGGATTCGAAATTAATGATGATGCGTTTTTAAACACCATAATCGATCTAATTAAAGACCGTTGCACACTATTGCCCGATTTTGTGGCGCAAAGCAGTTACTTTTTTGCTGCGCCTGCCGAATATGATATAAATGCTGTTAAACCAAAGTGGACACCCGAAAAAGCTGAGTTTTTTAATGCTTTTGCCGATAATTTAAGTCTTACAGATGCCGTTACTGCAGAAGCAGCTTTTAAGGCTTTGGCTGATGAAAAAGGATTTAAACCAGGCGAATTGATGTTGCCTTTCCGCATAATGTTGGTAGGTGGCAAATTTGGCCCAGGTGTTTTTGATATTGCCTTGCTGCTGGGCGTTGCAGAAACCAAAGCCAGGATAGCTAAAGCAATAGCTGTTTTTAATGGCTAAGATATTTATTGTATATATAAATGGGTGCCTTTAATTTTTACTGACACCCCTTTTATTATCATTCATCCAAATAAACCTGATCTGAGGTACAATTATACTTCTTTCTCATTTTGAGAGCGATTATATTTAAACCAGTAAATTGTGTGACAGTGACACATTTTTTGTCACATAGAAATGTGTCACAACTCTGCGTCCAAATTCTAAGACGGAATAAAAAAGGTCGCAAAACAGATTTATGTTGTAATTGTAGCCAGAATTGCGATTGGATACAACCTAAAAAGGGTAATTCAATCAAAATAATTTCTACTTTAGTATAACAATTGTGCCGTGATTAAGGTTATTCATTAAAACTAAAAAATATAAACTATGCAATGGTTTGGTAAAGGCAGTAATAATGTAGAAGATGGAAGAAGTGGCGGTGGCGGAAAAACCATCCTCGGCGGCGGCATCGGTATTGTTATTGTAGTACTGGGATTAATTTTCGGTAAAGATTTAACCGGGGTGGTAAGCCAGATTCCCGCCACAACCGGAACAGAAGAAGTAAAACAGGGTGTACCGGCTAATGATGCTCAGGCACAGTTTGTTTCCGGGGTTTTAGAATCAACAGAGCAAGTTTGGGATAAAGAATTTCAGGCAATGGGCAAACAGTACGAGTACCCGAAATTAAGGTTGTTCAGGGAGGCTGTGCAAACCGCATGTGGAAATGCAAATGCCAATGTAGGGCCCTTTTATTGCCCGGGTGATCGTAAAGTATATATCGATCTGTCATTTTACGATGATTTAAAAAACCGTTTCGGAGCAGCCGGCGATTTTGCCCAGGCGTATGTAATTGCTCACGAGGTTGGGCATCATGTTCAGAATTTATTGGGCATTTCAGAAAAATTAGATCAGGCACGAGGTCAGGTAAGCGAAAAAGAGTACAACCGTTTATCCGTTAAATTAGAATTGCAGGCTGATTTTTTTGCCGGTCTTTGGGCACATAACGCACAAAATCTAAAAGATTTTAAATTAGATGAAGGCGATATCGAAGAAGCTTTAACTGCTGCCAATGCCATTGGCGATGATAAACTTCAAAAGCAGGCCACAGGCGATGTACAGCCTGATTCTTTTACGCATGGCACTTCGGCACAACGCATGTATTGGTTTAAAAAAGGTTTCGAAACCGGAGATATAAAACAGGGTGATACCTTTAATTCAAATAATTTATAAAAAATTAAAACTTTTTTGAAACACCATTGTTTGTTTACAGTTAATGAGATTTTTATCTCCAAACCAAACATAATTATCCCGGCTTCTTATTTGTTTTAATAAAGATGATCCTTATAGTTGATGACAGGCCCGAAAACCTGATCTCGTTACAGAAAGTACTCCAAGCACACAATTTTGAGGTTGATACCGCATCATCCGGCGAAGAAGCACTAAAAAAAGTTTTAAAGAATAACTACGTGCTGATTATTCTTGATGTACAAATGCCAGATATGGATGGCTTTGAAGTGGCAGAAGCCATTTCGGGTTTCAGTAAAGCAAAAGATACCGCCATAATATTTCTTTCCGCAGTTAATACCGAACTTAAATTTATTACCAAAGGCTATCTGAGCGGAGGGTTGGATTACATTACCAAACCTGTTGATATCAATGTACTGTTGCTAAAAATAAAAACGTTTTACCGAATTTACGAACAGAACAGAAAACTTAACGAAGTACAGGAGAAACTGATCGAAGAAATCGAATTCAGGAAGCAGGCCGAACATAAAAAAGACGAGTTTATCAGTATTGCCAGTCATGAGCTAAAAACGCCGTTAACCAGTGTAAAAGGTTACATTCAATTGTTGCAGAGAAGCTTGAAAAGAGATGATAAAACCATGGCGGAGAATCATCTTGAAAAAGCAAGCATCCAGCTCGAAAAACTAAATGAGTTAATTGTCGATCTGCTCGATATCTCTAAAATTGAAAGCGGGAAGATGAAGTTTAACATGAAAAGCTTCTGTGCCGATAACATGGTAAACAACGCCATAGAGATGCTGCAACATTCCAACCCTGACTTCAAAATCACTAAGCTGGGCAAAACAGATGAGATGATTTTTGGTGATGAAATGCGCCTGGAACAGGTTGTAATCAATTTTATTACCAATGCGATAAAATATGCCCCTGGCACCAACCAGGTTAATGTTACCATCAACATCAAAGATGAAAAACTGTATCTGGCCGTTAAAGATTTCGGTATCGGTATTTCTAAAGAACAGCAGCATAAAATATTTGATAAGTTTTATCGCGTAGAAGAAAACAGCAACCGTTTTAACGGGTTGGGCATTGGCTTGTACATCTGTTCAGAAATCATCAACCGCCATGGTGGCACTATTGGTGTAAATAGCGTTCCGGATGAAGGTTCTGAATTTTATTTCATCATTCCCATCACCGAAGAAGAAATCCTTAAAAACCAGATCTAATTATCCTTAATACATATAATGAAAACAACTCTTAAAAATAATTTACGTTTGGGCCTGGGCCTGTCGCTAATTATTCTATTTATCAGTTCATTGGCATCTTACATCAGTATCAGTAACCTGATTAAAAGTACCGAACTGGTAAAACACAGCGATGAAGTTATTTTAAATACCCAAGGTGTAATTTCTACCTTAAAAGATGCCGAAACCGGGCAGCGGGGCTACCTTTTAACAGGGAATAAGATATTTTTACAGCCATACTACGGTTCTACAGACACCGCAATGGCCGTTTTAAAAAGGATAGAAGCACAAACGAAAGATAATGTAGCCCAGCAAAAAAATGTTGCCGAATTAAGAAATATACTTGCCCGCAGACTCAATATTATTACCTCCACTATAGAAATTAAATCATTGGGCGGACAGGTAGATCCTACGGTATTGTTAGAGGGCAAAATCTACATGGATCAGGCACGTTCAGTGGTAAACAGAATGGTAAAGGAAGAAAGGAGATTGCTCGAAAACCGTACAATCGAACTTAATAAACTTACCGCCTATACCCCGGTTCTAATCTTAATTGCAGCCATTTTGGCCATATTGATTACACTGTTTTTTTATAGAAAAGTATCAGTCGATTTTGATGAGCGCGTTAAGCTTCAAAAAGAAATTGAGGATAAGAAATATGAGATGGAAAAACGCATAGCGGCCATTAAAGAAATTGCTTATCAGATTTCTAACGGCAACTACGGCGTAAAACTCGATAGCCAGTCGCAGGATGATATCGGCGAACTTTCCGAATCGCTAAATAACATGTCATTTTCGTTGAAAAAATCTTTTGATACGCTCGAAGAAAATGAATGGATACAAACGGGAGTGGCCAATTTAAATGTAAATATGGTAGGCGAAAAAGATGTTTTCCATTTAGCCGAAGATATTATAGAGTTTTTAGCCAGTTATACCAAAAGCCAGATCGGTGCATTATACTTATTTAAAGATGACGGTTACCTGCATTTAAAAGGCCAGTATGCACTAGAAGGGCAAAACCTCGTAAAAACCCTTGAGCTTGGGCAAGGATTAATTGGCCAGGCCGTAAAAAGTGGTAAACCTATTTTACTTGATGAGGTACCGCAAAATGAATTAACGGTAACCCATGCAACAGGAAATATTAAACCTGCGCAACTTATTGTATTGCCAATTATCAGGAATGAAATTTCTATAGGTGGTTTAGAATTGGGTACAATAGGTAAATACAGCGATTTGCAACTGCATTTTTTAAACCTAGTTTTATCTGATATAGGCACCGCATTATTAGGCGCACAAAACAGGCAGAAACTTCAGCAATTGTTAGAAGAAACGCAGGCACAATCAGAAGAGTTGCAGGTACAGCACAATGAACTTGAGGGCTTAAATGCAGAACTCGAAGCCCAGGCGCAAAAACTACAGGCAAGTGAAGAAGAACTTCGTGTGCAACAGGAAGAACTGTTGCAAAGCAACCAGGAGCTTGAAGAAAGAAGCAGTTTGTTAGAAGAGAAAAATGAACTGATTGAAGAAAGAAATATCGAAATCCAGCAAAAAGCCGAGGCTTTAGAACTGAGTACAAGGTATAAATCAGAGTTTTTAGCCAATATGTCTCACGAGTTACGAACACCTTTAAACTCAATTTTACTACTGTCGAGGTTAATGGCCGAAAATGAGGCAATGGACCGTGAGCATCAGGAATATGCTGAGGTAATTCAAAGTTCGGGCCAGGGCTTACTAAGCTTGATTGATGAAATTCTGGATCTTTCTAAAATTGAGGCCGGTAAAATGGAGCTCGATAGAATGAACATTAAAGTTGATGATGTGATCTTCAACATGCGTTCATTATTTAATCCTTTGGCAAAAGAGCGCAAACTCGACTTTGTAATTGATAAAGCGGCAGATGTTCCTGAATTTTTCCATACCGATAAAATGCGTTTAGAGCAGATTATTAAAAATCTGCTATCAAACGCAATTAAATTTACCACAGTTGGTTCAGTAACGCTAAACATTAGCAAAAACGACAAGCTGGGTGCATTGATATTTAAAGTTACCGATACTGGTGTGGGTATTGCCCCTGAAAAACAGGGAATGGTATTTGAAGCCTTTCAGCAGGCCGATGGTTCTACCCGCCGCAAATTTGGTGGTACTGGTTTGGGCCTTTCCATCAGTAGAGAACTGGCTAAGTTACTTGGTGGTTACATAAGAATTAAAAAGTACCGAAGGAGAAGGTAGTATATTTACTTTAACCCTTCCTATTGATAAAAATAAAGGTTTTGATGGTGTTGTAACCGATTTTGAAAAACCTGTAGTGGTTACACCTGCAGAACCTGCGCTTAAAAAGGTGAGTCATTTAACCGTAAATAACATCCCACAGGAAATAGAGGATGACCGTGATAACATCCAGCCTGATGATAAAGTAATTTTGATTGTGGAAGATGATACCCCTTTTGCAAAAACTCTTTTGGATTTTACCAGAAAAAGAAATTACAAGGGCCTGGTAGCTGTGCGTGGCGATGTAGGTATCGAAATGGCTAAAAACTTTTAAACCGCTGGCTATTTTACTTGATATCCAGCTACCGGTTAAAGATGGCTGGCAGGTAATGGAAGAATTAAAGGCCGATCCATCAACAAGGCCCATCCCGGTCCACATCATGTCGTCATTGCAGGTTAAAAAAGAAAGTTTATTAAAAGGAGCTGTAGATTTTATCAACAAACCCTTTGCTTTTGAGCACATGCAGGAGATTTTTTCTAAACTCGAACATGCGTTAAGCCGTCACCCTAAAAAAGTACTTATTGTAGAAGAGAATGAGCAACATGCCAAAGCACTGAGCTATTTCCTGAGCAATTTTAACATCCAGACAGAAATTGTTAACCAGGTAAATGAAAGTGTTTCAGCATTACATAAACCCGAGGTTAACTGTGTAATTTTAGACATGGGCATTCCTGATAAACATGCTTATGAAACCCTCGAAGTGGTTAAAAAAACACCGGGGTTGGAAAATCTGCCGATCATTATTTTTACAGGTAAAAACCTCTCAAAAGGCGAAGAAAACCGCATTAAACAATATGCCGATTCTATAGTGGTAAAAACCGCCCATTCTTATCAGCGTATTTTAGATGAAGCAGGCCTTTTCTTGCACCTGGTAGAAGAAAAGAGTAAGGAAAAAACAAAATCACCTAAAAAATTCTCCGAATTACAAGATGTTTTGGTTGGTAAAACAGTTTTGGTTGCAGATGATGATGTGCGCAATATTTTTTCTTTAACCAAAATGTTGGAGCAACACCAAATGAAAGTTGTGGCAGCTACCGATGGTAAAGAGGCGCTTAAATTATTAAACGAGCATCCGGAAGTAGATGTGGTTTTAATGGATATGATGATGCCTGAACTGGATGGTTAATGAAACTACAACAGCCATCAGACAGGACATTAAATACCGTAATTTACCAGTTTTAGCCGTAACAGCTAAAGCCATGATGGGCGACCGCGAAAAATGTATTGCAGCAGGTGCTTCAGATTACATTAGCAAACCAGTAGATATGGATCAATTGGTATCCCTTTTACGCGTTTGGCTTTACGAAAATCATCATAAATCATAACCCATTTTTTTTAAACTATGCCTCAAAAATTAATTCTCATTATTGATGATGACAACCGAAACATTTTTGCTTTAAAAGCTGTTTTTAAAGGCCAAAGGTTTCGATTGTTTATCTGCTGTAAGTGCCCAGGAGGGTTTTTCCATTATCGAAAAGCACGAGAATGTTGCCATTGTTTTAATGGATATGATGATGCCCGATATGGATGGTTACCAGGCCATTGCCGTAATGAAAAAATCGGCTAAAATGCAAAACATTCCTGTATTGGCCGTAACTGCGCAAGCAATGGTGGGCGATAAAGAACGTTGCCTAAGTGCTGGCGCATCGGGTTATGTTTCAAAACCTATAAATGTTGACGAATTATTAGCACAAATAGAAAAATTTACAAAATAGCCGGTGATAAGTGATGCAATAGATAATGATCAGGTGGAAATCCTGCTGAATGATGTTTTGGAAAGCCATGGATACGATTTTCTGGAATATTCTCACGCATCAATAAAAAGGAGAATAACCCGCCTTTATGCACTGGATAATTTTGTGAGCTTTGCCGAATTCCGCTAGTACAATTAAAACTGATAAACAATATTTTAAGCGTTTCCTGGAAGAAATCACGGTTAATGTTACCGAAATGTTCCGCGATCCGTCTTTTTATAAAGCATTACGGAATGATGTTTTACCGGTTTTAGGCACTTATCCCTTTATCCGGATTTGGGTAGCCGGCTGCTCTACCGGAGAGGAAGCCTATTCGCTGGCAATAGTTTTAAAAGAACTTAACTTGCTCAATAAATCGCTTATTTATGCCACCGATATTAATCCATCTGTTTTGGAAAAGGCAAAAAAAGGCATGTTTCCATTAAATTATCTAAAACAGTATTCAGAAAATTACCTGCAATCGGGAGGGGTAAAAGAGTTTTCCAGTTATTATACAGCAAATTACTCTTTGGCAAAGTTTGATGAGAGTTTAAACAGTAAAATGATTTTTTCGACACATAATTTAGTTTCAGACCATTCTTTTAATGAATTTCAGCTGATTTTATGTCGAAATGTATTAATTTACTTCGATAAAGAGTTGCAGCATAAAGTATTTAACCTGTTTGATGGAAGTATCGAGAAATTAGGATACCTTGCTTTAGGCAGTAAAGAAAGTTTAGAATTTTGGCCAAAATCAAAAGAATATAAAAGGGTAAAAATGGAAAAATATGGCGCAAACTGATAAATTCTGCCCGCTGTAATGCATTAATTATTGGCGGTTCGGCCGGCAGTTTAGATGTATTGCTGGAAATTTTTCCTGCTTTAAGGAATGATATGAGTTTTCCAATCGTGTTGGTGGTACACCGTAAAGCCAGTAACGAATCGCTCTTAACCGATCTGTTGCGCAGCCGCACCAAACTGGAAGTAAACGAAGCTGAAGAAAAAAGAATTTTTAACACCCGGTAAGGTGTTTATTGCCCCTGCAGATTACCATATGTTGATAGAAGAAGATTTTAGCATCTCGTTAGATTACTCAGAAAAAGTAAATTACTCGCGGCCGTCTATCGATGTAACCTTTCATTCTGCGGCTGAGGTGTTTAAAGAAACGTTAGTCTGCATTTTGCTATCAGGATCCAATGCAGACTGGGATAAGGGTTTAAAAACGGTAAACAATTTGGGGGGCAGCGTGGTTATACAGAATCCAAATACGGCCATAATGCCATATATGCCCCAACAGGCTGTAATTAACGTTAAGCCACATGTGGTATTGGATGGCCATAATATGGCTGATTATATAAATAATTTAAATAATTAATTTGCTTTCGGAGGTTAGTATGACAGTTGCAAAAAAAGTATTCGTTTTTGATGATAATAGAGATATTCTTGATCTATGTACTTTTATTTTGGAAGATGCGGGGTATGAAATCAAAACATCTGAGAATGCCAATAATATAGAAGAACAGGTATCAGAATATATGCCTGATTTAATTTTTATGGATAACTGGCTGCCCGATTTAGGAGGTATACAAGCCACCAGAGCCTTAAAAAGCCACCCGGATTTAAAGCACATCCCGGTAATTTATTTTTCGGCAAATAACGATATTTCTTCGTTGGCTGATGAAGCAGGTGCCGATAGTTATTTATCCAAAACCTTTTGATATTGCTGCGCTCGAAGAAATTGTAAAAAAACATTTGAGTTAGTGGCGATGGCCTTACGAAGTTTCGATTGCCCATTCGCCGGAGAAACTTCCTAAGCCTTGTTCCGGTCTCAAGCTAAAACTGCCGCATTTTTGCCTTCCGTTTTGCCCAGGTTAAAACTTTTGGTTAATCCTTACCCCAAATCCTGGTATTCAGATCCAGTTCCTTAACAATATCATACATAAATTTTATGGTGGCAATATCATCATTTATCGTTTCGGGCTTTAATAAAGATTTAAATACAGGGGCCTCGAAATAATTTCTATTTAGAGGAAAGCCAATGTACATCCTTGATTCAATAAAAGATAGGCTAATGTTGTATTTGCTTTGCTGATTGAGGTTTAATATCCGTTCCATCATGGCAGGAGTAAGGATATACCTCGATTCTACCTGATTAGAACCATGCGTTACAAAAGTTTTTTCAAAATCTATGTTTTCAAGCTGAATAACGTCATTGTTGCCGAAAGAAAAAAGGTTTTTTGAGAACCATGCTCCAAAGGCAGCTCCAAAATCCTTTGGTTTAACAATCGTAACCCCATTAAATTTCTTGTTAAAATCAGCTGCGAAAATAATTCCTTTAAAAATGTCGTGCCATTCTGTTCTGGTTCCGTTTTTGGTTTGGGTAACAGTTTTATATTCGGCATGCACTTCTGCAAAATAAAATCTGGTTTTGCCAGCGCAACCTGTAACCAGATCTTCCGTTTTATAGCGATCTGGCTCAGTGTTAAAAAGCTGGGTATACATAAACTCCGAAGCTCTCAATTCCCTGTTCAGGGTTTAGCGATAAACTCTCATCAAGAAATTTTAAGCCCGCACCGATTACATCCCTTTTGTAAGCATTTTGGTAAGCCGCTAAAGCATCGCTGATTTTAAATAATAAAACACCGCCATAAATTATCAGTATTAAGCCAGCAATTACCGCAGGAATGGGAAAGCCCAGATAAAAACCTAGAATTAAGAGTAAAATGCCTGCTGCAATAAGAATATAACCTTTGGTTTGCGTAGCTGCAATTCTTTTGCGCTCCACTTCCATTGTAGCCAAAACTTGCTGTAAGGCTACATTACTTTCAATATTGAATGCCATGGAATTATTAAAAAGTTCTTTGGCACTGATGTTTTCTGCGTTCTTCAGCTGCGGTTTCTCGAAACAGCAATTGGCTGAAAGTTCAACATTCCGGTAAATAAACTTCCAGGAAACATCATAATGGAGTTGTTATAGTCGGTTACAGAAGCATTATAGGTTCTTCTTGCTGCAGCAATCTGCTCTTCACTCTTCTGTCCAGGTGGTTTGCAGGTTAATAGAAATTGGCATCTGGCCTTTGAATCAGGATAATTTTCTACATTTACCATTTAACCTTTAACACTGCTGCTTAATTGTGCATCCAAATCAGCCTTTTCTGCATTTACCTGAGGTTGCCTGATGTTGCTTTTGATCTAAGCTCGACAATTTCTGGTTAGAGGTTCCCTGCTCATAGTTGGTGTATTGTTTTACCAATTCTAACGAGGTTAGGTATGAGTGTCGAACCGTTTTTTAAGCATCACGATCAATGGCAGAGAAAGCATTGGTTACCTGGTTTTTTCTACCGATAAGTGAATTGTAGAAGAAAATTCCAATCAGGAATATAAATCCGATAATGATGAGGGCAATAATCATAATTTTGAGTTTAAGTTTAGATAATAAAGATAAGAAAAGGTTACAAAATGTTACCGCTTTTCATTTTTGTCTCGCGCTGCCGCTTCATCCGGCGCATTAATCTTTTATGTTTCCTTAAATTATGGCTCGCCCTCATGGCTTTAAATTTGGCAATATGCTGGCGCACCTCTATTCTGTTTCTCTTCTGTAATGCCAATACTGTATTTTATGCCTGTAAAAAGGCTCTTCCAGATCATGTTGAAAAAAGAAGTGTTTGCAGGCCTGCTATAAGTTACTTTTTCTGGAATTAGTTTACCACCCAGACCGGGGTTTTCGGATTTTATGATTAAAGCATTCGCTAAAAAAGAAAGGAAGCCACGGGTTACCAAATGATCTTTTTCAGGGTCATTTTTCATCAGAGCTACAGAAAGATCGTAATAAGAAAAAGCCACAGTTCCTTTTGCCCCTAAATCATTTGCTTTAAAATCAAACTTTAATTTATCAATATTGCCACGGTTAACGTGTACCAAGCCAAGGGGTTTGGTAATCTGGTTGAGCACCCTTGCATTAAAATTGTGCAAAACGCCATTGTAAGAAAAAGCCCCGTCTTTAGCGGTTAAGTTAAATTTAAAGTTCACATCAAGCTTTCCCTGTCCAAAAAGATAAGTATTAAGATTTACCTCCATTGTTGGGTTTATGGCTTTAATTTTATCGAGGTTGGTGGCATTTTTTATAATTCCCGAGGTATGCTCAAAACTGATCTGTCCTTTCTGGTTACTTTCGCTATTGTACACTGCGTAATTAACATTAACATCTTTCAGCTGAATTTTTTGTACAAGGATAGGGGCATTAACCAGTTGCAGAAGTTGATGAGGAAATTTACCTATTTTATTTTCTGTGGTTTCCCTGGAAGTCCATTTTGATTAAAAACGGAAATAAAACCATTCGAAATGGCCATTTCTTTTGCCCAAAGTTCTTGCTTGCTAATGTAAAGTGGCAAATCTATGTCGTTGAGCATAATATCGCTCATACTGATGTTAAACCGTTCACGGGCATAACCCGCTACTTTTCCAAAAGTCATTTCGTCATACAGCGGAACCATTGCAAAGCTGTTTATCCTCAATTTACCGGTGGTTGCCCTAAAATCAAGTTTATCAAGCTTAATGTCATACATTTTATCCGGGGTGCGGTAAACATAGTTATTCAGGTTAATTACAATATCTTTAAGGAGGTAAAAGCGGGATGGATCTTCTGCGGAGGTCGAATCAACCAATAAATCGGTTAGGGTGATGTTGAGATCATCAATTGAAAAAGGAGTGGAGTTGGTTATATTTTTATTAATATATTTAAAACTCACATCCTTAAACCTGATGGATTTAATGCTAAATTCCTTAAGGTTTTTGGAAATGATATCATATGGAGATTTAATTGGCCTTGGCGCGCGGCCTTCGTTAAACGCAAACTGTCGATTAACCATCGTAACCTCGGGTTTATCAAAAATGATTTCCTCCAATTGAAGCTTTTGTTCCCTGTATAGCGTAAGCGGATGGAAGCGCTTTACAACCAGTTTTTTTAATGAAACCGTATAAAGGTTATTTGGTGCCCTTTTTAAGGCAATAAGGCGTTTAAATCGATTGGTATCGGGGGTAATTTTAACGTTTTGTAAGGTAGCGTTGCCTGTAATAATATTTGTAGAAACCTTTGTAAAGCTAATGGTATATAAACTATCTGTGGATTTATAAAGCAGCGTTTTTATCCTGTCGGTTAACATCGGCCGCGATTTTACATTTAAAAACCAGGCAATACCTGCAAGTACGATAAAAATGCCAAGCAGCACGCCGGCAGTCCATTTCAAAACTTTATAACGGTATCTTTTTGTATCAGGCATTAAAAAAGGAAGGATCTTGTTTTTACTAGCAATATACGGTTATAAACATATATTTTAGAAATGTAAGATCAGTTTTTTTCTCTCCTTGCCTTTCGCGCTGCTTTTCTATCTGCCCGCTTTTGTGCTCTAATTTTTTTTGCAATTACTTTTTGCTGTTTTACAGGATTTTTTTCGGGTACTATTCCCACACCTACAATATCTTTAATGCCTACAAAAACTGTTTTCCACATCAGGTTAAAAAAAGATGCCGAATTGATCCTGCTATTCGTCATTTTTGCTGTTCTAGGAGCCTCGCCTTTTTGTGGGTTTTCATTTTTTACCAGGATGGTATTGGCCAGAAATGATAAAAATCCCTTTTCTTTGGTGCCTTCGCCATCAATATTATCTGATAATAATTTAACCTTTAAATCAGTGTAAAGCATATTCATAGTGCCTGCCGCCGACCTTAAGTTTCCATTTGCTTTAAAATCAAGCTGTTGTATATTGCCACTTTCTATCTCAACCAGGCCCAATGACTTTGATAACGGATTTAAGTTTTTCATATCAAATCTGCCTGATAATTACGACTGTATGTAAAAGCACCATTTTTATCGGTAAGATTAAAATCAATTTTTACGTTCAATCTTCCTGTGCCCATTAAAAGTGTATTTAAATTGGCAACGGCATGGTTATTTTTGCTCAGTTGTAAACTATCGTTGGTTACATTTAAAATATTGCCTGTTAATGCCTTAAAGTTTACCGAACCGGTTTTTTTACTGGCAGGATTAAATTCCGAATACTTAAGGTTAATATTTCTTAATTTTACGGTATCAATCAGTGTAGGCATGTTCAGTCGCTTTAAAGCGATATGCGGATAATTTTTCCCCTTATCCAAGCCAGGAGGTGGTGGCGATTCGCGGCTCATAAAAACTTCAACATTTGCCGGACCAATTTTCAAAGATTTTGCGTGCAATTTCTGGTCGGTATTTAAACCAATAAAATCAACACCATTAAATTCTATTTTTATGAAGGCCAAATTGTAGCGGTCTTTCTGAACTTTATACTTTCTGGCAAAAGTAAGTTCATCATATAAAGGAATAAGTTTTAAACCTTTTACTGTGATTTTTTTCGATGCAGTAGATCCGGTGATTGTATCAACTTTCATTGAATACATTTTTATCTTTCGTTACAGATTTATAGCCGGCAATTTGAAAGGAAGCATCCTTTGTATAATAAAATCTTGTAGTGTCACTTCCAGAAAGAGAATCCAGTAAAAAATCTTTAATGTTTATATCAAGGTGTTTAATAGCATTTTTAGTCTTTTTAGCACCGGTTTTGTTAATGTAATCAAAATCAGCATCTACAATTTTTATGCTTTTAACGTGTACCGATTTAAAGGATTTTGAAATCTGCTCATAAAGGGATTTCTCATCTTTAGCCGAATCTGGCTTTTTACTCACTTTGTTAAAAACCATATTGATAGAGGGTTTTTGCAAAAGGATTTCGTTTACATCTATCCGTTTTTTAAAATAAGCGGTTAATATGCCTACACGGGTAATTTGCAGTTTCTTCAGTCTTAAGTTCGAAAGTATGGGCAGGTGCAAGTTGCATTTTCTTTAGGCTGTCAAAAACAGCGGTATCGGGCGTTAGGGTAACATCACGCAGGGCCAGGCTTCCTGTAATTACATTTAAGTTTATACTTTTAAAATCTATTTTGTAAAGGTGATGAGAACCGTTATACACTCCATCTTTAATTTTTTCGGTAAGTATAGGCTTCCATCTGGCACTTAAAAACATGGCACCAAAGGCTATAATTAATATGAGGATACCAATATATACTTCCTATCCAGGTCCAGATTTTATTTCTACGCTGTGCTGTCATCATTATGGCTTATCGATAGGTAACAGATTGGAAGACTAAAGGTTTTTTAACAGCAAGCGAAAAAACTAAGCCTATATTTAAAATTCATTTTTAATTGCAAGAAACCATCTTGCATGTCTGTCTTATTGAGTTAACATATTAACCACAGATGGACACAGATAAACACGGATTATTCATCTGTGTGCATCCCTTTTATCTGTGGTTAACTGAGTATTACATTTATAAATTTTTTTGTAGTGCAAGGGAAAATCATTTGTTCCTATATAATTTCACTTAGTTAGCATATTAACCACAGATGTACACATATAAACACGGATTATTCATCTGTGTGCATCCCTTTTATCTGTGGTTAACTGAGTATTATATTGTTAATTTTTTTTTGCAGCGCAAGGGCAGTACAGGAAACATCGTTTGTTCCTTTGCTACGCTTGTACGCTTCGGCCGTCGTACCTTTGGGCCTGCAGGGTACCGCTTCGCCAAGGGCTATCCGGTTAGGCCTGTGGCACGGAAACCCATCATAGCAGCACAAACAGCTTTAAGCTAAACCCGACCATAGTGAGATGCCGATTTTTTCAATCGGCAGAAACGGGGGCGGGGCTGCAATCCTCCACATGTTCAGAACCTTACATTTCCAAAAAAGAATAAACCAACTATAAAACACTAGTATCATTGACAAATACTTTTTGCAGCACAAGGGAAGATCATTTATTCCTATATAATTTCACTGAGTTAGCATATTAACCACAGATGTACACAGATAAACACGGATTCATCTGTGTGCATCCCTTTTATCTGTGGTTAACTAAGTATTATATTGTTAATTTTTTTTTGGAGCGCAAGGGCAGTATAAGAAACATCGTTTGTTCCTTTGCTACGCTTGTACGCTTCGGCCATCGTACCTCAGGGCCTGCAGGGTACCGCTTCGCCAAGGGCTATTTGGTTAGGCCTTTGGTATGTAAACCCCTCATAGCAGCACAAACAGCTGTAAGCTAAACCCGACCATAGTGAGATGCCGATTTTTTCAATCGGCAGAAACGGAATTCATCTGTGTGCATCCTTTTTATCTGTGGTTAACTGAGTATTATATTGTTAAATTTTTTTTGCAGCGCAAGGGCCGTACAAAAAACATCGTTTGTTCCTTTGCTACGCTTGTACGCTTCGGCCGTCGTACCTTCGGGCCTGCAGGGTACCGCTTCGCCAAGGGCTATTCTGTTAGGCCTGTGGTATGGAAACCCCTCATAGCAGCACGAACAGCTGTAAGCTAAACCCGACCATAGTGAGATGCCGATTTTTTCAATCGGCAGAAACGGGGGCGGGGCTGCAATCCTCCACATGTTCAGAACCTTACATTTTCAAAGAAGAATAAACCAACTTTAAACACTAGAATTACATTGATTTATACTTTTTACAGCACAAGGAAACATTAAACACGGATTAAATCCGACGGGCATATTTTCCATTAAAAAATAATAAAATCGATTCCGTATTCCTTTTCGCAACTGCGTAATGATCATAATCCCACTGTAAACATTTAAACTAAATATGTCAATTTGTCACTTTTAATTTTATTTATGTATTTTTGCAATCCCCAAATTGTTTTTAAATAATGATTGATTTACAAGTAACAGATAAGACGCACGATGAGGCCAGGCAAGGTGAAGCTTTAATTTTAGATGCACCAGTAAAAGCCGATGCCCGTAAATTATATATCGAAAGTTATGGTTGTGCAATGAATTTTGCGGACAGCGAAATTGTTGCCTCAATTTTATCCGAAACTGGTTTTGAAACTACAGGGGATTACCATCAGGCAGATGTGATTTTTATCAATACCTGCTCTATCCGCGAAAATGCAGAAACCAGGGTAAGAAACCGCCTTTCGCAGTTTGGGGTAAGAAAAACGCCGTAACCCTAAATTAATTGTTGGCGTTTTGGGCTGCATGGCAGAACGTTTAAAATCTAAATTTTTAGAAGAAGAACGTTTGGTTGATGTAGTTGTAGGACCAGATGCTTACCGAGATTTGCCTAACTTGATCGAACAGGTTGAAAGTGGGCATAAAGCGGTAAACGTTTTACTATCCCGCGAGGAAACTTACGCCGATATCAGTCCGGTTCGTTTAAACAGCAATGGAATTACCGCATTTATTTCCATTACCCGTGGTTGTAACAACATGTGTTCTTTTTGCGTTGTTCCTTTTACACGTGGCCGCGAACGTAGCCGCGATGCGCATTCAATTATAGAAGAAGCAAAAGGTTTGTTTGAAGCAGGTTACCGTGAAGTTACCCTTTTGGGCCAAAAATGTAGATTCGTACACTTGGACATCAGAGGATGGAACCGAAACTGTAAATTTTGCACAGCTTTTGGAGCAAACAGCCTTGGTTAGCCCTGAGCTTAGGGTCCGTTTTTCTACGTCGCACCCAAAAGATATTACCGATGAGGTTTTACATACCATCGCTAAATATGATAACATCTGTAATTATATCCACTTACCTGTTCAATCGGGAAATACCCGTATACTGGAACTGATGAACAGAACTTATACCCGTGAATGGTATATTAACCGGATAGATGCCATCCGTAACATTATTCCGGGTTGTGCAATTTCTACCGATATTATTGCAGGTTTTTGTACAGAAACTGAAGACGAACACCAGGAAACTTTGAGCATAATGGATTATGTGCAATATGATTTTGCTTATAATTTTACTTACTCTGAAAGACCAGGGACTTTAGCTGCACGTAAATTAGCGGATGATATACCCGAGGATGTAAAAAAACGCCGTTTAGCCGAAATTTTGGCAAAACAACAAGCACATTCTTTAATGCGTTTACAAGAATGGGTGGGTAAAACTGTCCGCGTTTTAATCGAAGGAACTTCTAAAAAATCAGATCTTGATTATTGTGGAAGAGGAGATAGCGGCGCAATGGCCATTTTTCCTGCAATTGAAGGCGTTAAACCCGGTGAATATGCAAATGTTTATATCGAAAGATGTACATCTGCTACCCTAATTGGAAAAATAGTATCATAGCATGCGTCATGCTGAACTTGTTTCAGCATCTTAATTTAAAAGACCTTAAACAAGTTCAGGGTGACGAAACTTTATAAAGAATAAATGGATACACAAAATATTAAACAACGGTTCGGTATTATTGGAAATTCTCCATTACTTAACCGTGCGATAGATATTGCCAGCCAGGTGGCACCAACAGATATGTCTGTATTGATTACAGGCGAAAGTGGTAGTGGTAAAGAAGTTTTCTCGCAGATTATCCATCAAATGAGTGCCCGTAAACATGGGGCTTTTATTGCCGTAAACTGTGGTGCTATTCCAGAAGGAACAATAGATTCGGAGCTTTTTGGTCACGAAAAGGGATCTTTTACAGGCGCACACGAAGCCCGCAAGGGTTATTTTGAAGTTGCAAACGGCGGAACAATTTTTTTGGATGAAGTAGCAGAACTACCTTTAGGTACACAGGCCCGTTTATTAAGGATTTTAGAGAGCGGAGAATATTTACGTGTTGGTTCATCTAAAGTTCAAAAAACGGATGTCCGCATTATTGCGGCAACCAATGTTGATGTATATAACCGTGTTAAAAACGGAAAATTCCGCGAAGATTTATATTACAGGTTAAACACTGTTCCACTGCGTATCCCTGCATTACACGAACGTAAGGAGGACATTTACCTCTTGTTCAGAAAATTCTCTGCAGATTTTAGTGATAAATACCGTAGTCCGGCCTTACACCTTGAGCCAGATGCGATTCAGATTTTAACAAACTACAGCTGGCCAGGTAATGTTCGCCAGTTAAAAAATATTGCCGAGCAGATTTGTGTACTGGAGAAAGACCGTAATGTTACCGGCCAAGCAATTTTAACCTATATCCCTAATGAGGCGGGTAGTAACCTGCCCATGGCCATTAATGCCCAATCAAAAGAAGATTTTACTGAACGTGATATTTTGTACAAAGTTCTTTTTGATATGAAAAAGGATATGGTTGAACTTAAAAAACTGGTTGCAGAAATTATACAGCACGGTGGCAACACTGCTACAGTTTTGGCGGATAATCCTCAGTATATCAACCAATTATATCGTGATGTAGAGCTGCCTGCAGGCCAGGAGCATGCTTTTACCATTCAACAACCATCGCAGGGTAATAACAACCCGAACAGCAATAACACCGATTATTTTGCACACGAGGCCGAAGAAGTAGAAGAATCATTATCACTGGTTGATAAAGAATCAGATCTGATCAAAAAAGCTTTAAAAAAGCATAAGGGTAAACGCAAATTTGCGGCCCAGACTGGGTATTTCTGAAAGAACATTGTACAGAAAGATTAAGGAATTAAATTTATAATTTAAAGTACAATTGCTTTAAGCATCAATAAGATATGAAAATTAAAATATTTGCTTTAATCCTCCTTTCTTCGGTATTAAATGCCTGTTCTTATAAATTCAGCGGAGCATCAACCACAGGATTAAAAACAGTTGTTATCCGGTTATTCGAAAATAATGCCCCACTTGTAGTACCAACTTTGAGTAATCAGATTACAGAGTCATTAAAAACACGTATCCGTAACCAAACCAAATTAATTATTTCTACCACTGGCGAAGGTGATGCATCTTTTGAGGGAAGAATAACAGGTTATGATATTAAACCAGTGGCACTCCAAAACAGTGCTACACCTACTTCTGGCGCAAACAGGTTAACAATTACCGTTTCTGTAAAATATAAAAACAACCTGAAGGAGCACGAAAAAGAAAGTTTTGAGGAGAGTTTCACCAAATTTTTCGATTTTCCGATCAGTGGTGCGCCTATTCAAACCCTGTTGCCGGGAGCTATTGAGAATATTAACAAGCAGTTATCAGAGGATATTTTTAACCGGGCCTTTGCGCAGTGGTAGATAAAGCGGCATTCTATTAGACAAAATTTTAAAAACCCGCCCACATTTTTTTAACTTAGCGGCAAACCTCGATAATGGATAATAAAAAGCTACTGGCCGATTTACTTGCGCAACCTGGAAAGGTTGGTCCAGAGCACGTATCCATGTTGCAGGATATGGTTCAGCAATTTCCTTATGCTCAACCTATTCATTTACTTTTAGCAAAGGCCAATGCATCAGCAATCCCTAAGGCTGCACTTTATAGTCAGGGGCATGTTTTGTTTCATGTGCTAAATATGGTTTCGGTTAGGGAGAACTGAAGAAGTAGAAATTGCTGCTACAACTCCAGAAACTGTTGTAGACGATAACAATATTTTTGAAGAGGCTGTTCAAACAGTTAGCGAAGAACATTTACCCGCAGCTGAAAACATTAATATAGAAACACCAGATTATCTTCCTGGTGTAGATCGTCATTTAATGGATTTACCCATTGATGAGGATTCATTTATCGAAAGTGTGGCCGCTGTTGATTTTTTTGCTTTTGAGCAGAAATTAAGCACAGATGTGGTAACGCAGGCTCCGGAAATCGAAACTGTAGTGCCTGATGAGCACGAAAGAAATTTTGTTTCACAGTATAACGACGATAAACTTCCGTATACATTTTTATGGTGGCTTGCCAAAACGCGTAAAGAACACGAACAGATTTTTCAACCTTATGCCCACGCCAGTTCTGCCAGGGTAAAGCCGCAAACACCGCATACGCAACAGCAGCCAGAATTTCAACAACAGTATGTTGAGCATATTTTTCATATTCAAACCCCTTTTGAAGTAGCCGATCACCTGGCCGAATATCCTGCCGGAGAAATTAAAGATGCTAAGGGAGCGGAAATTATAGAACGGTTTTTAAAGGAAGACCCAACAATTAAACCGCCCAAGCCTGAGCAGATTGATAATGAAAATAAGGCAAAAAAGAGTGCAGAAGACAATTACGACCTTGTTTCGGAAACATTGGCAAAGATTTACATCGAGCAGATGCTTTATCACAAAGCCATAGATACTTATAAAAAATTAAGTTTGAAATATCCGGAAAAAAGCCGTTACTTTGCCGACCTTATCCAATCTATAGAAAAGAAATTTTAAAATATAAATATTAGCATGGTAACCTTTTTAATCATTTTATTAATTATTGTTTGCGTAGCCTTAGGCCTGTTTGTTTTAATACAAAACCCTAAAGGTGGTGGTTTGGCTACAGGTGGCGGCACCAGTAACATGTTTGGTGTGCAACGTACCGGTGATGTTTTGGAAAAAGGATCGTGGGTTTTGTTGGCAGCTATCGTTGTTTTAACCTTATCAATCACTACAATTGCTAAAACCAGCGGTGGTACTACAGCTGTTGGAAATTCAGCTATTCAGGAACGTTTGGATAAAACGCCATCACCATCTCCACTTGGCGGAAGCTTAAACAACACTAAGCCAGCTACTGCTCCGGCTCCAGCTACAACAACAGATTCGACTAAAAAATAAGTCTAAATAAAGTACTTTAAAAAGCTTTTCTCAAAAGGAAAAGCTTTTTTTGTTTTTATAAGTAAATTGGCTTAAACCCGCTCTTGCAAACATCTGGCAAATGCTATTATCTGTTAACACACATTTAACATAAAAAGCTTTAAATTGCAGCATGAAATTAAGTGTGCTGGTTTTATTTACTGCTCTTTCCGTTGGCTTATCCATCGGGATGGTTAATTTTTACTTTCAGCATAGCTGGTATTATCTCGCTATTTCTTTTGGAGTGTCCTTTCTTTGCAGTTTCCTGGTGTTTTATTATTTGCTCGAAAAATACATCTACACTAAAATTAAACTGATTTATAAGCTCATCCATAACCTTAAACTTGGCAAGGATTTAAAAGATGCACTTGGCGAATATGTAAGTTCTGATCCGATTAATGATGTAGAACAAGAAGTGAAAGAATGGGCAGGAGCAAAGAAAAAAGAGATTGATTTGTTGAAAAAGCAGGAACAATTCAGGCGCGAATTCCTTTCTAATGTATCTCATGAATTTAAAACGCCACTTTTTGCCATTCAGGGCTATATTGAAACTTTGCAGGATTGTTTGATAGATGATCCGGATCAGGCGGTTCTGTTTTTAAAAAAGGCAGAGAACAATGTAGAGCGTTTAAGTTATTTAATTAATGATTTGGATGCCATTTCGAAGCTCGAAACAGGCGAATCGCCGATAAATTATCAAAAATTCGATTTTGTGCAACTGGCAAAAGAGGTGATGGAAAACCTTGAAGACCGTGCGCAGGCAAAACACATTAAACTTTTTTTTAAAGATAAGTACACCGCTATTACCAATGTATTGGCCGATAGAGAGAAAGTACGCCAGGTACTGATCAATTTAATTGTTAATAGCATTAAATACGGAATTGATGGTGGCGAAACGGCAATAAAAATTTTCGAATTGCATGATCAGGTTTTGATAGAGGTTACCGACAATGGTATCGGTATTGAAGAAAAGCACCTGTTACGTTTGTTTGAGCGTTTTTACCGCATAGATACCCATAGGGCAAGAGAAGTTGGCGGTACAGGGTTAGGATTAGCCATTGTAAAACACATTTTGGAAGCCCATCAGCAAACCATATCGGTAAGAAGTACGCCTGGTATAGGAACTACCTTTGCATTTACCCTGCAAAAAGGAGGTTAATTTTTTTCAACTGTGTGCGACTATCAATTTTATTAAAAAGGCAGCAAGTATATAATGAACGGGCTTTAATCTAATAGATCATTCGTTAATTTTTGCCACAGAATCACAGAAAAAACTAAGTAGTTTTTGCTGACCCCAACAGACTTATCACAAAACCGATTTCTTTTTAATAAGGTTTAAATATTGAGTATTCTGAAGAATCAGTGCAGGTTGTCAATCACAGATCGAAAAAAGCACCTGTCTTTCTCAGGCAGGGGTAGAAGAGCAAATCTCTTTCAAATAAAAGGTTGTTACTATTTGGTAAGTCTTTATTTAATTCATTATCAAACATCTAAATGCTATTAAATTTAACCTCGTATGACGGAAAACTGGCCGATCTCGTTAATATAATTAATAAATTAACATTAACTTAACATTGGGCTTGTAGCTTTGCAACATATTAAAAATTAACATGAACAATATTTTTAAGTTCTTTACACCTCAAGACAGAAAGTTTCACCCACTTTTCGAGCAAGCAGGCAGCAATGCATTAAAAATTGCAGAAACCCTTTTAGAAATGGTGAGCACCGCTGATGCAGAAAGAAGAAAAACAATTTTTAAAGAAATTGAGCGCTTAGAGCACGTAGGTGATGATATTACCCATTCGATTTTTCTTGAGTTAAGCAGGAACTTCATTACTCCATTTGATAGAGAAGATATTCACCAATTGGCTACTGCTGTTGATGATGTTGCCGATTATATTTATGGTACTGCAAACCGCATGCAGATGTACAACATGAACACCATTAATGAGCCGATTGTTAAAATCGCTGAGCTTTTGGTAGAAATGTGTACCGATATCGATAAAGCAATAAAAGAATTACGCAGTTTTAAAAATATCCGTGTAATTGCTGATGCTTGTATCCGCATTAACAGTGGTGAAAATCAGGCCGATTATGTATTCACTTTAGCGGTTGCCCGTTTATTTGAATACGAAACCAATGCGATTGAATTAATTAAACAAAAAGAGGTTTTACAAACGATAGAAAAAGCGACAGATAAGTGTGAGGATGTGGCAAATGTGCTTGAAACTATCTTGGTTAAAAACGCTTAATAATACACAAACATGGTAACTACCTTATTGGTTGTTGTTGTAATTCTGGCTATTGCTTTCGATTACATTAACGGCTTTCACGATGCCGCTAACTCGATTGCAACAGTTGTTTCTACAAAAGTTCTTACGCCTTTTCAGGCGGTTTTATGGGCTGCGCTTTTTAATTTCGCCGCCTACTTTTATTTTACCGATCATAAAGTAGCCAATACGGTTGCTAAAACAGTTATAGAGCATTATATCACCCTAGAAGTAATCCTTGCAGGATTAATTGCTGCAATTATCTGGAATCTTTTAACCTGGTGGTACGGTATCCCTTCAAGTTCATCACATACGCTTATTGGCGGTTTTGCTGGCGCAGGGATGACTTACGCATTAATTACAGGTGCAAGTCCGCTTGATGCTGTAAACATGGGTTATGTAATTAAAATTATTTCCTTTATTGTTTTGGCCCCGATAATCGGTTTGGTTATTTCTGTTGTTTTAACCCTGATCATTATCAATATCTGCCGAAACGCCAAGCCTGCCACAGCAGAGAAATGGTTTAAACGTTTGCAGTTAATTTCTTCTGCAGCCTTAAGTTTCTTTCATGGTGGTAACGATGCTCAAAAAGTAATGGGAATTATTGCAACAGCATTAATTGCAGCAAAGGTTATTCCTAATTTCGAAGCCATGCCTTGGTGGGTTCCTGTAGCTTGTTATTCTGCAATATCATTGGGTACCATGAGTGGTGGCTGGAAAATTGTAAAAACGATGGGTTCTAAAATCACTAAAGTAACAGCACTCGAGGGTGTAGCGGCAGAAGGTGCAGGTGCCATTACATTAGGAATTACTGAGCATTTCGGTATCCCGGTGTCTACTACACACACCATTACAGGATCTATTGTAGGGGTTGGGGTTGTAAAAAGTGTTTCGGCTGTACGTTGGGGGGTAACCATCAACCTGATTTGGGCATGGATTTTAACCATCCCGGTATCGGCCACATTGGCTGCCATTATTTACGCTGCCATTTACTACTTAAAATAAAAACAAAACCCTTTAAATATACTCAAAAGACCAAAGCTCATTGCCTTGGTCTTTTTTTGTTTATCCGCATTAAATCATTTAATGATGAAGTGTAGGATGACGCTATCGGAAATAAAATTATAGCATGAATCGAAATGCTTAAAAATCCTTTTTCATTTCTTTAGCAACTTCTTGATCTAGCGCATCATTGCTTTTTTCTAAGTTTGCCACAATGTTTTCTTTATTTTTAGAAGAATGATTCTGACTCATTTTAAAAACGTGGTCGATGTGACTAACGGTAACCTCAAAGCCGGTTATTGCTTTTAAATGTTTCTGAATATAAGCTTCATCCATTTTATTAATTGCCGCAGGGCTCGTTTCTGGATTTTCGTATTTATCAGTCAATTCTTTTATTACCTGATAAGTCTCCTCTGACGACATTAACCTGATGATCCCTTTGGCTTGTACGGTCTTGTAATTCCATGTTGAGGCAGCAGAAGGGTTTTCGTACACTGAAGCACTAATATAAGCGTGTGCCCCTGTAAAAAGTGCCATAACGTGAGGGTTTTGTTCAAAAGCCTTGCAGTGATCGGTTTTCGTCATGATATGGCCAATAAGTTTAATTGAATCTTCATCAACAACGGTTTTAACAGGAACCTGCGTGGCAACCGGGAATTCGCCATCATAACCAACTAAGGTTACAAATGTATTTTGGTGCATAAATTCGAGCACCTCATTTTGATTATCAGCAGTATAGTGGGGTAATTTGTACATGGAATTTTGATTTTTTTAGCCCAATAAAGAGTGGGTTTCATTGCGCACAACAGGGCTTGTTATATTGCCCGCTGTAATAATGCAACGCTTGGTGTTAATAAATGAAATTAAAACTTAACACTGATTTCGACTAAATCAGTACCTTTTTTAGGTAAAACCCAATCAGGGCCATCCTGAATAAGCCGTTTTGCTTCTGCATCAGCTTTTTTGTTGAGCGATTTGATCACAGCAATGTTTGCTGGCCGTCCGTTCTTTTTAACTTTAAAGCTTAAAATCACAAATTGTTCAGGGCCTTTAGGGTTATAAAGTTTATTGTTGTTTTCTAAATATTGCACATAGTTGATGGTAGAAACCGGAATGGGTTTCGTAATGCTATCAGCTGATTTTCCATCCAGGTTTTGTTCTGCACGGAGTGTAATTTTTGGCGCAGGAATATTTTCTTTTTTCTGACCGTTTGATCCTGTAATCAGTGCAATTTCATTTAAAGATTTATTTCCGGTAAGGGTATTTTTTATCGCGTTTGGATCTTGTAAACCTGCTATAGGAACTTCTTTAAAACCAATTGCATTGATTAATAGTGCTTTATCTTTAGCACTACTATCAGCAGGTAACGAAAAATATCCTTTTATATCGGTTGCCGTTATATTTTTAGAGCCAGCCAACTTAACTACAGCCCCTTGTATGGGCTTACCATTGCGCTGATCTACCACATTTCCGCTAAATACAATTTTGCTCGAACCAATTGCAGGCGCAGGTGCCGAAGCTATCACGGTTTCATTTAAGGATTGCTGTGCAGCCTTTGCTTTGGTGGCAAATCCATTAATATTCTCTGAACTGGAGGTACCTCTGCGGTTATACTCAACAACCGCTTTTTGTTCGGTTGCTACGCGCTCGGCAGGTTGGATCACTTCACTTTTTTTCGAATTTTTTGCCAGATCGCCCGTTTTTGCCTGGGCAATGGCTTTATCTATTAAAGCTGTTTTGGTTGCACTTTGCACTGTTGTATCTGTTTTAGGCTTACTCGAGGCAATGGATGTTGCACTATCCAATTGCACCATTACGCCTTTTTCTTTTCTTGCGGCAATTTCCGCATTTCTGCGACTGGTTTCGCGCATGAAGAATAAAATACTTACCGCAATGAAAGCTACTGTAGCTGTTGCCGCTATACTTAATCTTTGTGTAGTAATGCCCCAGAGTTTGCGTTTTACAGGTTTTTCAGAAACACGGTCGTGCAATTGTTTTTGTAAAATAGAAAGTGTTTGTTTGCGTTTTGGCGATTGTTTTAAACCTTCTAATGCTTCTGCAACAAAGGGATCATCCAAAGCCTGGCGCTCAACAAAGTGCATAGCTTTAGCATCAAGTTTACCATCTAGGTAATCTTCCAGCACATCAATATCTAACCAATCGTTATTCACTACTGTTTTTCTCTATACAAATCTTTAAATTCCGTTTTACCGTTTTGGATGTAACTTTTTACCTTCAGCATGTCATAGCCAGTAATATCGGCCACTTCTTTATAGCACTTTTCTTGTAAATAAAATAAATCTACGCTTTTTCGCTGTTCTTCGGGCAAAGTTTCCATACACTTTTCCATAATGGTAAGCTGCGTTTCTTTTGTGTTGTCTATATCCAGATGCACAAACTCGCTGTTTTCCACAAAAGTATCGTCTATAGAAACGTTATTCTGCCTGGCCGATTTCCGCAATGCCATTAAACAATGGTTCCGCGTTAAAACATGAAGCCAGCTTTTGAAATTCTGCACCTCGTGTATTTTTAGTTTCGTAACCAATTCTTCAAAAATCTGCATTACCGCATCTTTACTTTGCTCTTCATCTTTAAAGTAGTTTAAGCAAACCCCGAAAACCAAATGCATGTATTTATTGTAAAGCGTACCCAATGCGTCTAAATCGCCGGTATTTTTATACTCAGCAATTAATTTGGCATCTTCCTGCTGGGTGTTTCCAGCTGTATTTTTTATAAATCTCAAAAAAAGGTAGCTATTTCGAATTATCTTTCAAGTATAAAAAATATTTTTGAGTGATTGGACATAAACTAATTTTTTAGGCTTTCACCTGTCGAAATTGATATCGTAACACCATTTTTAACTGATAACTTTAGTAAGCCGTTTGCAAAGGATTATATTTGAAACAACAATTAATTAATGGCAGCTCTTTTGCTTAAGTTTGATTAAACACACAAAATGAAAACAATCAGGAATTTATCAATATCACTGGCCATGCTGGTATTTGTTAGCTTAAATGCAGGGGCACAGATTAAATTAAGCGATATATTTAAGAAAATTACGGAGAAACCTGGTACAACCACTGCTCCTACAGGTACGCCATCTACACTGGAAATAGGACAGGGGATTAAGGAAGCGTTGCAGATAGGTGTTTCTGCGGGTGCAGACCGGCTTTCGGTTAAAGATGGATTTTTAGGCAATCTTGCAGTTAAAATATTAATGCCGCCTGAAGCACAGAAAGTTGAAAAAACCTTACGCGGCATAGGTTTGAATAAACTTTGCGATAATGTGATTGTGAGTTTAAACAGGGCTGCTGAAGATGCTGCTACTGAAGCAAAACCAATTTTCATTTCTGCCATTAAACAAATGACTTTAACAGATGCTACGAATATCCTTTTAGGTAATAATAATGCAGCTACCGAATACTTTAAAAGAGTAACCACTTCGCAGCTGATGCAAAAATTTAGTCCGATTGTAACCACGAGTTTAAATAAAGTAAACGCAACAAAATATTACAGTGATTTAACTACACAATATAACCGCCTGCCTTTAGTTAGGCCTGTAAATACGAACCTTACAGAGTATGTTACCCAAAAAGCAATAGATGGTTTATTTGTTGAAGTTGCTAAAGAAGAATTAAAAATCAGAGGTAACCTGAGTTCAAGAAGCACAACCTTATTGCAAAAAGTATTCGGTTACGCGGATAAGAAGAAGATTTAAGCGGTTAGCTGGTTTGTGATGACACGAACCATAAATCCAAATAAATGAGATCTAATTTCGGTTTGTGTGGATACAGACCGAGGCAATTTATTTCCCTCCGCCGTTGGTTCCCGAAGCATGATAGAAGATAGAATCTATCAAGACAAAGTTTGTTTTAGGTAAAATATAGCTCCACCACGCTATGTGGAATGACAAAAACAAAAACTATTTGTAAAATTGCACATGATGATGTTTAACAAACCATTCGCCTCAGCCTGCATTGCAATTTCGCTTTTTTTAACAGCATGTAATAGTAATAAATCAGAAAATGATGCAAATAAAGCTGTTTTAGATACCATTTCTTTGAGCAATAAAAATTTTGCTCTTGCTTACCAGGATGGCGATAAAATTGTAGCAACCAGTATTGATACCATGAAACAGATTTCGTTTGGTGGTGCTACTGATCCTGCGATTTCGCCAGATGGCAATAAACTGGCTTATACGCTAAGTGATTCTATTGGAAATAGGTCTGTTTGGATTGCCGATCTTGAAAATAAGAGCCAGGGCAAGCTACATGTAAACAACAATAATTATTATGGAGCGGTATGGTCTGCCGATGCAGGTAAAATTGCCTTTAATGTTTTTAACAAAAGCAGTGTGTGGAAAATAGGTGTGATCAAAGCTGATAATTCCGGTTATATCATGCTGGATAGTGCATCAAAAAAAAATGCTTTTTCTCCCGCCTGGAAAAATGATCATGAAATTATTGCGCACGATCTGGAAAACCTCTATACTTTTGATCTTTCAGGAAAAATAATCGATACGGAACCTATAAAAGCTTTAATAGGGACTGGCTATAATATATCGAGTAGCAACGGTTTCTTTTATACCAAAGATGGCAAAAAAATAATTTTTAACGCCGCTAACGGTCCTCTAATAGAAGGTACGCATGATAAAGCTGAAGCGGTTTATCTTCTTGATATAGCCAGCAAAAAAATAACGCAAATCTCCCCCAAAGGAATTCATGTATCTTTTCTTTTTGTAACAGCTGATGACAGGATTTTTTACAGTGGTGCTGAAAAACCGTACAAGCAGAGCAAAATATATGTGGCAGATTTAAGTGGTAACATTAAAACAGTAGTTGATAAAGGAACTTACCCAACTGCAGCACTAAAATAGGAGCAACTTAATACGTTTGCTAAGTAATTGCAAAAATATCAAAGATAAAAGGATGCGCACAGAAAAATATCCGTGTTTATCTGTGCCCAGCCGTTGTTAAAAACGCTTAACATAATGTTATTGGAGTATCGCTTCACCCAGGATTGGCATTAGCTGCATTTCATTTTCAAAAAGGGAACTATTGAAGATTTTGCTCCTCTACACATGGTTTATATCAATACTTGAGAAGTAAGTTTTTGCGCGTAAAATGCTATAATCTAATCTGACCGAAAAAATAAAGAAAATTTAAAGTAATATTGAGTTTCATCCGTTTACTGAATTATTAAACAAAATTTAGTGCCAACAAACGAGCCTCAAAATATCATTTCAACCGTTGCCAACTATGGTAAACGCCTATTCAGTTTCATCCGCGGCAGGGTGAATACAGATGAGGATGCAGAAGATATTTTGCAGGATGTTTGGTTTCAGCTCAGTAATCAACCTGAGGCAGGTGCCATTGAACAGATCAGTGGTTGGCTTTACCGGGTGGCCAGAAATAAAATCACTGATAAATACCGGAAGCAGAAAGAAGAATCGTTAGAAGATTTCACTTTTGAGGGCGAGGATGGCGAGATTAATTTTAAAGAAATTTTGCTTGCCGAATCTTTCTCGCCAGAGGAGGAGAGTTTAAAAAAACTCTTCTGGGATCAGTTGTTTTTGGCCCTTGAGGAACTTCCAGAAAACCAACGCTATGTTTTTGTTCAGAATGAACTGGAGGAACGCACCTTTCAGGAGTTAGCTGATGAAAGCGGCGAAAATATTAAAACACTAATATCAAGAAAAGGTTATGCAGTAAAACACCTGCGGAGCCGTTTACAAAATTTATATCAAGAATTTATTAACTATTAAGTTTACAGACATGATGAATAGAAAATTTAATCGCGGTAAGAAATTCATGTTCTTTTTCCCTGTAGCAGTGCTTATTGCTGCGGTGCTGGGTTACGTAGTTATGTTTTTATGGAACTGGATTTTGCCTGAAATAGCGCATACAGGTAAGCTAAATTACTGGCAGGCAATTGGTTTACTTGTGCTGTGCAGAATATTATTCGGCAATTTTAATAAAGGCGGCCATGGCGGGCATAATGGTTTCCGTGAGCGGGCAATGGGTATGCGCGCCAAATGGGAGATGATGAATGAAGAGGAGCGGGCAAAATTTAAAGCGGAATATAAACGGAGATGTGGCGGATGGGGCCACTATCGTAACAAAGAATAATTGAAAGCTTTTAGCGAATCGTTATCTAAAAAGTAACGCGGAGCGATCTATTAAGACAGATTTCTCCATTTCGCTGCACTTCAGTCGAAATGAAGATTGATTTTTTTACTATCATACTAATAAGGACTTTCTACTTGCCATAAAGATTGCTTCGTCGGCTGAAAAAGCCTTCTCGCAATGACGATACCCGTTGGATATTCATTTCCTTAAAATCAGGTCACCTCCGTGCTTTCTGTGTTGCCGTGGCAAAAACTGATCTCTATGTAAAGCTGTGGCTAAAATCCTTGGACTACGCTACCATTAGCAGGCTTCAGTAAAGCGTCGGCTGAAAAAGCCTTCAGCAATGACGATACCCGTTGGATATTCATTTCCTTAAAATCAGGTCACCTCCGTGCTTTCTGTGTTTCCGTGGCAAAAACTAATCTCTGTGTAATTCTGTGGTTAAAATCCTTCCATTACGCTACCAACTAGAAATAACACAAGTATTTTAAAAAATCCTAAATAATTTAAAGTAAAAATAAAAGTCTTGCGTCTTCCTATATAAATAACAAAAACAACAGTATTGGTGCTTCAACTAATTTAAGGTGAATGGATTACAGTACTTAAAATTATAAGAGATGAAAAAAATATTAAAAACCATCGGATTCGGAATTGTAATCGGAGCAGCCGCTTTCTTCATACCATTTGTATTCAAATTTATATTCGCCGCAATGTTAATTGGCCTAATGTTCAGGGTGATTATTGGTAGAAGACGCCATCATTTCCACCATCGCTTTAACGGCTTCGAGCAATATTACAATCCAATTGTACCGATTGATAACCAATGGTACAGGCCAAATGTGCAAGGTAATGGAACAGTGAACAACATTAACGTAAATTATTAACAGCAATGAGAGCATTTAGAATATTATTAGCAATTGCTGTAGCAGCAGGCACTTTTTACAGCTTAAATGTATTGGCTGTTCAAAATGGTTACCGCGATCGGTTAGACTTTAAAAACAGGCATTACCATGATGATTGCCAGCAAGAGCATTACAGGAATCATAGTTTCAGCCATCACAATAGAAAAATGAATGATAGTGTGATTAAACCTATCGACAGTATAAATAAGGTAAACAGATAGAAATTATGTCGCAAGTACTTTTTTTAAGTGATCCATCTCAAGCGGATGTTCGGCCTATTTTAGGGATGGCGAATGATCTGATTACGAAAGGAGAAAAGGTAACCTTTTTCAGTTCTGATGAATTTAAGGGCTCCGTTGAGGAAATTGGTGCCGACTTTAAAGCATACAATCAGGAACTGAACATTTTTCGGGAGAAAAAAGAGGTGGCTGAAGATGAGAAACCGAAATCGGGATTGATTAGTGCACTACTTGAGCCAATGAAATTTATTGATGATATTTTGGTTCAGATAAGGGGTTTAAAATTTGATTATGCAGTTTTCTCACCATCATATCCTTATGCAAATATCATCACGCAATTATTGGGTATCCCTAAAACCGAACAACCGGTTTACAACTAACATTGGCTTGCCAATAAATTAACAGCATTAACAACAATTAAAAATTAAACACAATGTACAACGAACATAGATGCCATTCGGGCAAGATGCATAGCCGTTTCGGCTAAGGAGCAGGCAGATTTGGAAAACAATTTGGCGGGCCCTTTGGTCACCATAAATTTGGGATGTTTAACCAGGGATTTAGAAAAGTACCTGTAAACATCGAAGAAACGGAAAGCAGTTTTATTATTGAGCTTTTTGCACCTGCATTAGTTAAAACGCATTTAAAAGTGATTACTAAAGATGATGTATTAACGATCAGTTACCAGCCTAAAGAGGAGGCAGATGCTGAAAAAAAATACAACCGCAGGGAATACAGCAACGCTGGCTTTGAAAGGGCCTTCGGCTTAAATGGAAAGGTTTTATCAGATGATATTTCAGCACATTATGCTGATGGAATTTTAAAGGTTACGCTACCTAAAAACCCTGAAACGAATACACCGGAAAAAGATATTTTGGTAGACTAAGTTTCGTCTATTATAATTTCCAAGCCTCAATTGTTTTTTTACAGTTGGGGCTATTTTTTATGCTTTGCCAGAAAATGTAGTTTTTTTGCATCTCAAAATCGTTAAACTGTAGCTATATTGAAATGCGGTTTGCTATTCGCCGTATTTTAAGGTACTTTTGCTAAAAGACATAAACACAACAGATTGAATTTTAACGACTTTAATTTTAACCCCGATTTATACGAAGGCTTAATGGCCATGGGGTATAAAAGCGCTACTCCAATACAAGAACAAGCCATTCCAGTAATTTTAGACAATCATGATCTGATTGCCTGTGCACAAACCGGAACGGGAAAAACCGCCAGCTACCTTTTACCAGTAATGGATAAAATCAGCAAAGCTGCAGACAGACATAATAATACTTTGATATTGGCTCCAACACGCGAGCTGGCCCAACAAATCGACCTACAGGTTGAAGCATTGGCCTATTTTACAAATATCAGTTCATTAGCGGTATATGGCGGTGGAGATGGGATTGCATATGAGCAACAAAAACGCTCTATGCGCGATGGAGTGGATATTATCATTGCCACTCCGGGCAGATTAATGGCGCATTTATCATCCGGCGTATTAAAATTGGAGCATTTGCAGCATTTAATTTTAGATGAAGCCGATAGGATGTTGGACATGGGCTTTTATGATGACATTATCCGCATCATCAGCTACCTGCCAAAGAAAAGGCAAACACTTTTATTTTCGGCTACAATGGCGCCCAAAATAAGAACAATGGCAGGCAAGATTTTGCACGAACCGAAGCAAATTACCATTTCAATTGCTAAACCAGCTGAAGGAATTGATCAGCAAGCCTACAATATCCACGATCAGCAGAAACAGGCATTATTAACCGATATTTTTAAAAGCGGACAATACAAGAGCAGTATTATTTTCGTTTCGACCAAAGAAAAAGTAAAGGCTTTATACAAAACTTTTAAGGGTTTGGGCATTAAAGCAGAAGCCTTCCACTCTGATTTAGGCCAGAAAGAACGTGAAGATATTTTGTTGGCTTTCAAAAACCGCAGGCTGCCAATTTTAATCGGAACAGATGTTTTATCCAGGGGGATTGATGTTGAAGGTATTGATTTGGTAATCAATTACGATGTTCCCGGCGATCCGGCTGATTATGTACATCGTATTGGCCGTACTGCAAGGGCCGCCACAAAAGGAACCGCCATTACTTTAGTAAATGGAAGAGATAAGCGTAAATTCGATAACATCGAAAAACTGATTGAAAAAGAAGTTCCACGCATGCCTCTGCCCGAGAGTGTAGCCGCAATAGAAATTACACATGTTGAAGAAAAAAGACCTCAGCATAGTAATAATAATGGAAAGAAAAAGGTTTGGCATAAAAAGAAGAAGCCAAAACCATCTGCATAAATTATTAAAACGCCGATAAGTACAATTCTTATTGGCGTTTTTCTTTTATAAACTATCTTTGCGCAATTAGATGGCAAACTTCATTCTTATAGGTTTATGCATTTTAGCGGGTATTCTTTTCAGAAAAAGTAAATCGCTACCTAAAGATGCCCACAAAGGCATCAATGCCTGGATTATTTACATCGCACTCCCTGCAGTTTCTTTTAAATATCTTCCACATATTACCTGGACTAAAGATCTGTTATTTCCCGCCCTGGCACCGGTATGCATCTGGTTGTGCGGTTGGTTATTTATTACAATTTACAGCCGCATTACAAATATTAGTAAAGCAACTTCAGGCGGTTTAAAACTCACCAGTTCCTTAAGCAATACATCTTTTGTTGGCTTTCCGTTAATTGTAGCATATTTTAGCGAAAAAGAGTTGGCTATAGCCATTATCTGTGATCAGGTTACATTTACGCTATTATCTACCATTGGCATCATTGTAGCCATCCGTTCATCTCAAAATCAACAGTTAAGCACGAAATTGGTACTTAAAAAGGTATTGACATTTCCGCCGCTTATAGGTTGTATTTTAGCTTTAAGCATTCCACATTTTATTGATATTTCTGCTTTCGATCCATTGTTTGATAAATTAGCCGGAACGGTAGGTCCGCTGGCATTATTTTCAATAGGTTTACAGCTAAAATTCGGGGGTTGGTTTAGCGAACTAAAACACATCAGCTTTGCACTATTGTATAAATTAATTTTGGCACCCTTGGTTGTTCTGCTTGTTGCGCTTGCTTTGGGCATGAACGGAACAATTACCAAAATAACCATTTTCGAAATGGCTATGCCAACATTATTAACGGCTGGCGTGGTAGCCGATCAGTATAACCTTAACCCAAAGCTTTCTAATTTAGTGGTGGGCATCGGGATTTTGCTTTCTTTCATTACCACGGGTTTATGGTGGATGGTGCTCACTTATTCGGGCCTGGTTTAAGTATTCTTCAGTTATGAGCGGGGAAATACGAAATACTATCCTTGAAATAAAGGGTTTTAATCAATCATTTTATTCCTTAATGTCAGCATTTAACATTCAGGCAAACTGATCGGAATATTTGTTGCCAAACCACCATCAGATGTTTCTTTGTATTTGGCATTCATATCCAAGGCGGTTTCCCACATGGTATTTACCACGGCATCTAAACTCACTTTTGCTTTATCAGGATTACTTTGTAAAGCCAATTGACTTGCAGTAATGGCTTTGATTGCTCCCATTGTGTTTCTTTCGATGCATGGAATTTGCACCAGTCCGCCTATCGGATCGCAAGTTAAGCCTAAATGATGCTCCATGGCAATTTCGGCAGCCATTAAAACCTGCCTTTGCGAGCCTCCTAAACATTCTGTAAGTGCTGCGGCTGCCATAGCTGATGAAACTCCTATTTCGGCCTGGCAACCACCCATTGCTGCCGATATTGTTGCCCCTTTTTTAAAAATACTGCCAATTTCTGAAGCACAGGCAATAAATTGAATAATTTTTTCTTCACTATAACCATCACAAAAGGTTATAAAATATTGGAGTACCGCCGGAATTACCCCTGCCGCGCCATTTGTTGGTGCCGTTACCACACGCCCAAATGATGCGTTTTCTTCATTAACTGCCAGCGCGAAACAACTTACCCAATCTAACGTGTAATTAAAGCCGTTACCGCCTTTTTTAATGGCTTCTACCCAGGTATCATAGTTTGAATATTCGCTGTTGGCAATAAGGCGTTTATTTAATGGGAAGGCCCTTCTGGCAACATTTAAACCTCCAGGTAAAAAACCAGTAGTATGGCAACCACGATAAATGCAATCCCGCATTACGGCAAAATGTTGTAAAATGCCTCTTTTGGTTTCTGCCTCACTGCGCCAGGCCAATTCGTTTTCCATCACAATTTCGCTCACTTTTAAACCGGTTGAGAGGCACCAATGCAAAAGTTCTTTGGCTTTTTCAACAGGAAAAGGAAGATCAACCTGGGCTTTTTTACTGCTGTCTTCACCCTCTTTTACCACAAAACCACCGCCGATGGAGTAATAAGTTTCTGAAACTGCGGTTCCGTTTTTTAAAAACGCCTGAAAAGTAACCGCATTCGGGTGAAAGGGCAGGCTTTCTGCAAAGAGAAAAAGAAGGTCGTTGCTGTAATCGAAATCTATAATTAAACTACCAGCGAAATTTAGTTTTTTGTCTTTTTTTATGCTTTCAAAAGTAGGCGTAACCGCATCTACATCAAAAGTTACAGGATCAGCACCGGTTAAACCAAGTAAAATGGCTACGTCGGTTCCGTGGCCCACACCTGTTTTGGCAAGTGAGCCATATAACAATATTTTTATACCCTCAATTTCGTTAATTAAGTTGTTTTGAGCGAGCGATGCTGTAAATTGTTGTGCTGCACGCCATGGGCCAAGAGTATGTGAACTGGATGGGCCAATGCCTATTTTAAAAATATCGAAAACTGAAATCTGTTCCTTGATCATTATGATTATAGTTACACAAAGCTAGGATTGTTTTATGATTTTGGATAAATTAATTTTGCGCTATGGTGAAAATATTTTAACTTGGAAAGGTCTAATATAAACGCCTCAAAATGAACTTCGACAACAGTTATCAAGAAATTGATTTAGAATACTGCCGTGCCAGCTCTGGCAAAAGATTCGCTAATTATATTATAGATACAGCCGTATTTTACATCCTTGCATTTGGACTTGGTATAGTGATTGGCATTTTTAAGCGAAGCCTTTTAAATGATATTGATGACCTGGCTTTACGGTTAATTACGCTATTGTTTTATGGCATAGTAATGTTTATGACAGAGGCAATGTGCAACGGGAAATCGTTAGGTAAATTAATTACTGGTACAAGGGCAGTAAATTATGATGGTACTGATATGTCTTTTCAAAAAGCATTAGTTCGGAATATTACAAGGGCAATACCTTTTAATGCGTTAAGTGCTTTAGGTACTCCAAGTATCCCATGGCACGATCGCTGGTCGGACACAATGGTGGTTGACGAGAAAAAACTAGCATTACAAACCCAAAGGGTAGATTTGTTTGATTCGGTTAAAAATCAAACTCTATAATGTCATCATCTTTAAGCATCCGCTCTACAAATTTTTGATGGTTTTGTGGCGTACCGGTAGCAATCCAGTTCCCTGTGATAATATTATCCGCCAATTGGTGTTTTCCGCGCTGTGGTTTAAGTTTGCTCTCGCGAAAAACTTCCTCATAGCTTTCTAAATTGCCATGGGTATGCTGTTTTTTAACAATACGATATACTCTTTTAGTGAAACGGCGGTCGCCAATTTCTTCTAAAAAAGGAAAAATAATCAGCGCAAGTAAAACCACAATGGTAACCCCTATGGCCTGTTCATAATAACCAGAACCTACTGCCATACCAATTGCAGCAACAATCCAGATAATACAGGCCGTTGTAAGTCCTTTAACCCGGTTTTCTTCTTTAAAAATTACTCCGGCACCCAAAAAACCAATTCCGGTTACAATATTGGATGCAATACGGTCCTGACTGGTTGGTCCGATTTTAACGGATAAAATGGTAAATAATGTAGCTCCTAAACCGATCATCATCATGGTTTTAAGACCGGCAGATTTACTTCTGTATTCGCGTTCTGCGCCTATTATACCGCAAAGGAGAGTGGCCAATAAAAATTTATTGATTTCACTCTGTGTAATGAAATGGTTTTGATCTAGGATATCGTTCATTGCCTTGAATTATCAATGGCAAATTAGTAAAAATCGTAACATCTTAAGCCATTTGCCCGGCCACCGCTTGAACTATTTTGAAAATACTTTTCGTAACCTACTCCAATTTCGGATGTCCCACTTGTATTGCTATAATTGATTTTTGAAGTTGTAGCATCGTGACTGATGCCCAGCCTGAATTTTTCGCCATTGGTACGTCTGTTGAAAATATCAAATATTACAGAAAAAACAACTGCATCACTTCCGTTCGAATTGCCATCGTTGCGGTACCAAATGCCTGCATTTATACCGGCATATTTGTATTGCATGCCTACACTGAACGATTTTACATTGCCTTGTTTGTAGGCTACAATAGAAGGTATGAGGTAATTTCCATCGCGGTCGTACTCATCGGGTGCCAGGGTAAGTTTATAACTTAAATTGGCTGATATCCGCATGGGCAATTTGGCCTGGAAACCCGATAATGATTCATCCGGACGATTAAGGTGATGCGCTGCCAGGCCCATCATAAATTTGCCATAAACCAGGTTTGCACCAGCGTTGGCATCAAGATAAAACCGGCTATCTACACTTGGCCGCTCGGCACCAGAAACACTGCCCGGAATATAGCCTGTATTAATATCAATCTGATCGCCGAAAACAAGTTTATCCCAGTTTAATTTCTGATTGGTGATGCCACCCTGCAATCCGAACGACAGTGTAAAGTCATCACCCCCAATAATATACGAATAACTTAATGCAATATTGTTTTTTACCAGGTAAGCGGTACCCTCGCTGCTGCGGTTAAAAATAAGCCCAACACCGCTGTTTATCTGATGGAGGTTGAGGTCTCCGGAAGCACTCATATACGAAAAGTCGCTTGCCAAACCCGTCCATTGATTGCGGTATAGGGCATTAAACCTAATGTCGCCTTCAAATTGCCCCGTTAACGCCGGATTTAAGTAAATCGGCGCATTATAAAACTGCGAAAAAATATGGTCCTGCGCTAACATCATCAGCGGAAGCACCATTATAAACAAAACCAATATTATCCTTCTCCTCATCATCTTATTAAATATATTACGCCCGTTTTACGTGGAGGTGAAGAATCATAACTCATCCCTTTCCAATCGCTGCCATTAATAAATTTTATATCTATTTTCCAGTAATAAACACCTTGTGGCTGTTCCTGGCCTTTATATGTACCATCCCAACCTTCAATCGGCGAGCCATCATCAAGTTTACTTGTTTCCCATAGCAGTTGACCCCATTTATTGAAAACAGACATTTGCCATTCTTTTATGCCACGGCCCTTGGCTTTAAAAATTTTGATCTCGTTCTTCGCACTTGCAGGCATAAATGAATTCGGAATGTTCAAAAACCCGGGTACACCGATAATTCTTACGGATTGGAATGTAGTAGAAGAACAACCTTCTTTATTGAGCACTTTGAGGGTTACATTGTAAGTGCCCTCGTTTGCATAGGTATGGGTTGGATTTTGTAGGGTAGATCCCGATCCATCGCCAAATGTCCATTGCCAGCTTACCGCATTCGGGCTTACATCTTTAAAGCCAAATGTATAATTGGGAATAGAAGTTTCATTACCGGGTGTAACGGTAAATGTGGCTACCGGCGGGGCAACAATGTGAATAAAATCAGCTATTGTAGTACTATTGGTACAGGTTAAACTATTAGTAGTGGTTAAGGTTACGGCGTAATTTGCATTTGATCCTGTATAGGTATGCTGAGGCTCAAACTCATTCGAAATTGGTGAACCATCACCAAAATCCCAGCTGTAACTGATGGCACCAACACTCGTGTTTTTAAATTTAACGGCAAGGTTGGTACAACCTGTTGTTTTATCGGCACTAAAACTTGCTGTTGGTTGGGCAAGTACAGTTACCGTTTCGGTAGTGAAATTTTTTGAACAATCATTTTCCGCATCCAGTTTAATGGTGTATTTACCTGCTTTGGTAAAAGTGTAAGGAAAAACGCCCGTGGTGTTAGAAGGCAGTTGAATAATTTCGCCAGTATCTTCGTTGGTAAAGGTGTAAATAAACCGATTGGCACCGCTTGAATTGTTTACGAAATTTACTTTCCATGGCGCACAGCCTTTTTTCTCGTTTCCGTTAACAACCAGTTCTGCAATTACGTTATTTGGCGAAACTACAATGGTATTGCTGGATGTACTGGTGCCACAGCTGTTTTTCGCGGTCATGGTTACTATAAAATCTTTAACCACAAGCGTACTAAAGGTATGGCTTACTTTTCTTCTGTCAGGATAGATTTCGGGGGTACTGCCATCACCAAAATCGTAGGTATAAGTAGTACCTGTACTTTCTGGAGAAGTATTGTTAAAATTAACGAGCAGATCCGAACATCCTATGGTTTTATCCGGAGAAAATACCGAAACAGGTTTTGCATGCACCGTAACCGTTACTGTTTTTATAATTGGAGGTCCGCAGGGAACAGTGGTTTCTAAGGTAACATTATATACAGCATCTTTACCGGTCGGATCTGCCTGAAAAGTGATTGCTGGTGGCTGAGCCAGATTTGAAGTTGTACCATTGTCGAAATTCCATTTATAGGTTGCGCCATTAAGTGGGGTTGTGGTATTGGTAAAAGTTACATTAAGTGGCCCACAGCCATCAGTTGTACTTGCTGTAAATGAAGGGTTAATTACAGGAAGGCTGGTAAATATTTCACTTTTTTCATCGCTATTACAGCCTAAACTGCTGGTTACAACAAGTTTGATGGTTACACTTTCGTTTCCGTTTAAAATGGTGTAACCAGGAAAAGTTGGTCCCGTTCCAATCTGTACATTATTGGCAAACCAGGTATAAATGTTGTTCCTGTCTGGATATAAAGTTGCAGCAATATTGTTTGCATCAAGAATAAAAGGCGCACAGCCCACATTATTATTGTAAGTGATTTCTGCTTTGGCAGGCAGATTTACCGTTATTTTTATCTGGTTGCTAATATTGTTGCTACACGCACCGCCACTTACAGCTCGTCTGTAATAGATAGTTGCAGCAGGTGTTGGCGGGGTAAAACTTATTCCGGTTGCACCCAATACATCTGTCCATACGGTTCCGTTAGTGCTCGATTGCCATTGATAAGCATAAGTACCACTGCCTCCGCTTGGCGTGCTGCCTGTTAATTGTGCAGCTGCCGATCCGGTACAAATATTTTGATCTGCAGAAATCGTATTATTGGTTAAACCTGGCAAAACGGTAACCTGGATCGAATTGCTGATGGAGGTACAAATGGTACTGTTCACCAATCGCCTGAAATAAGTAGATAGGCTTACTACCAAAGTTAAATCCTTATTTGTTGCCGATGGAACATTTATCCATGTATTGCCGTCAGCGCTGCTTTGCCATTGGTAAGCAAATGTACCTGTTCCACCTGTTGGTGTGTCGCCTGTTATGGTAATGCTCTGCCCTGAGCAAGTTGCTCCAGCTAAAGGATTGATGTTATTGGTAACCGGTGGGTAGTAAACAATTGTAACTTCATCTACAGAAGGCGGACAGCCATTAAAACCAGAAATTGTCCACCTGAAAGTATAGGTTTGGCCAGGTACCAAGCCCGTTACAGTGGTGTTATATAGCGTAGGATTGGTGATAACGATACCCGTTTGTGAGGAAACCAGTGTCCATAAACCCGTGTTTGGCGCAGGATTGTTTCCGTTTAAGGTAATGCCATTTCCACTACACAAGCTTTGATCTGTACCTGCATTTGCGGCTACTGTGCCTGGGTTTACCGTAATGGTGGTTACTGTTGATATGGCTTCTGCGCAGCTTCCACTTTGTACCACCGCACGGTATTTTGTGGTGATGGCCAGGTTAGAAAATACATATGGATTTGCTGTGGAAGTAATGGTAGACCAGGTTACACCATTATCAATCGATTTTTCCCAGCGGATTACGTTTCCAACCTGCCCGCTTAAGGTAATGTTCCCACCATTTGCTCCTGCACATACATCTACATCACCCGCTGTTGTTCCTCCAATACTTAGGGGATTTACCGTAATCACCACATCATCGCTGGATGCAGCGCAATTTGCATCGCTGATTGTCCACCTTAATGTATAAGTATTGCCTGCCTGCAATCCAGAAACCGTAGTATTGCTTTGAGTATCATCTGCAAAAGTTATTGCCGTAGGTGCAGAAACAACAGCCCATTTACCCGTGCCAACTACAGGAGCATTTCCTTTTAAAATATAAGTGGTAGCATTACAAATTGCATCATCTGCACCAGCATTTGCCAGGGTTACATTTGGTAAAACTGTAATGGTGATGGTAATCGGCGTACCCGGGCAGCCGGTTGTTGATGTTGGTGTAACCACATAACTTACTGAGCCTGCGGTGGTGCCCGAATTGGTTAAAATATCATTTATCTGTGTGCCTGCAGCAGCTACAGTTCTGTTGCTGTTGCCCGTTACAGCGCCCGTTACCGTACTGGTATAGGTGTAGTTTACATTCAACAGGTTAGCTGATAGGGTGATGGCTGATGAAGTTGCATTACAGATTGTACCAGGTGCCGTTGCCGATACTATTGGGTTAGGTTTTACGGTTACCACGAAAGAGAATGGTGTTCCATCACAACCGTCTAAATGTGGTATAATTGTATAGGTAACGTTCGCATCAGTGGTAGGACCTGAATTGGTGAGCACATCGCCAATATTGCCAGTACCATTTGCAGTGTAGCCAATAGCAGTTCCGGTGGCCGTCCAGGTGTATGTAACGCCCGCCACGGCTGATGTGGGCGTGTAACCTACATTATTACCTGTACAAATGGTTTTACTGGCTGCGCTTGTTAAACTGATATCGGGTTTAATTTTTAAGATGATATCATCATTAATCTGGTTGCAGGGTGCCGCCAGTGCCGTTGTTACGCGAAGTTGTAAAGTAACGGTTCCTGCGGTTTTTTCGGCTGCAGTAGGTGTATAAACTGCGTTTAAATCGTTTCTGTTGGGTGTAAAAATTCCCTGACCGCCAACCCAAGTTTGAGTTGAAGTAGTACCTGTTATTGTTGCGCTGAGTGTAAAACTCGGGTCGTTGAAACAGATACTTTGATCTGCTCCGGCGTTAACCACAGGAGCTGTGCTAAATGTTAATACTTGCGTATCCTCTGCGGTACCGCAATTGTTTTTATGGATAACTTTAATTGTATAAGTATCGTAACTATCAAATTTTATAGATGGATATTTTGAATTTGCTGTTGTGCCTCCTGTAAAACTATATGTGCCGGTTCCGGTAGGGGTAACTGTCCATGTGTAAGTATCGGCTAAATCAAGTGTTGTACCTGAAATTGAAGTTTTAGTTGGGCCCGTTGTGGTGTTATTAAAATCGTAAGTGGCTAAATTACAAAGCGTAATATCAGGCGAAAGCGTTGCTACAGGACTCTGATTAACCACAACAGTTTGCGGTGCGCTAATAATTACGCCGCAAGATGGTGTACTGATGCTTAAAGTAACCCTATAAGTGCCTGGATTAGTAAAATTAAATATCGGCTCCCGGCTTGTTGCGCTTGTTTCCTCCCATAAAACCTACTGCTGGGGTAACCGACCAAAAATAGCTATTGGCTGCGTTACAGGTATTATCTAAAACTGATAGATCAGTGGGTTTTAATGTAGTTCCAGAGCAGATTGTACTTGGCGTAATGCTAAAGGCGGGTTTCGGCGGATCCTGGATACAGATTGTCATTTCTACCGGATCAGCATCACACTCTCCGGTAATATTTTTAGAAACCAGCTTTATTTTATGCTCACCGTGAGTTGGAAAACTATAAACAAAATTGTACGATTTTGGTCTATCAGCCGCTATAATTACCCCATCAACATACCAATCATAAGTTACATTGTTTGGGGTACAGGCTGGGGTGTTGGTGTTTGGATTTTCGCCTAAAACAGAAGTATTAACAAAGGTAATATTTGCACCGGTACAGCCCGGGTTGTTATAGGTAAATGAATTTATCGGCTTTACCACCACTTTAGCAGATGAAGAAACAGGCGTACCCATTGTGCTGCAAAAAGCATTCGATACCCTGATAGATACATCAAAAGCATTATAAATTGTGCCTGCACTTGATGTAGAAACACTTCCGCACGATGATTTGGTGTAAGCATGCGTTACTTTACCTCCGTTTGCAATAATTTCGCAAAGCGTATGGGTGGTTGTAGACTGATCACCCCATGTAATGGTATAAATATCTCCGGGAAAGTTATTTTGAATACCCGAAACCGACGTTACATCTACGTTAAAGTTAAAGTTGGCCGATGGTAAACACAATACGGTATTTCCGGTATTGGCAAATGCGGTTATCGCTTTATTATTGATCAGCAAATAAGCCTTTGTAGCCACAGTACCATTCGGCATTACTGCTTTGGTATAAATGGTATAATGTACCTGTTGCGCGGTAAAACTCTGTATTGCGGTAGTAAAGCTCAATTGTGATGGAGCGCCACCGTTTACTTCATCACTGATGGAAGCAGTAACGGTGCTATTTGCCGTAGATTCGTTTGTGAGTGAAAATGAGTTGTTGGCCCTGCCGATACAGGTACCAAAAGTTTCGTCGCTTGTGGCATTTAATAATGTTGAGGTTAATTTCGCTTCAACTACCGTTCCTGCCTTTACTTCAAATGCGGTAGAAGCCGCACTTACTGATGCTGGATTGGTAGATTTTACCCTTACCCTGTATCCAGTTCCTGTGGTAAGCCCTGCCGGAAGCTTCCCATTGATATAAGTACTGTAAAATCCGTTATAACTTCCAATGAGTGTTTCTGCACCGAAATTTCCATTTTGATCGGATAAGTATAACTGAAAGATATTACCCTGCGATATACAGGTTGCAGGTACAGTGAAAGGTACAGCAATGGTGCTGCCTGGTGTAAATGGCCCTGGATCTACTGTGCCAATAACAACCTGGGAATAACTTGTTGACGCATATAGAATTGCCCCAAAAAATAGGACAAAAAAAAGCCATTTCCTTTTACAACGAATCTTCATATATCTCTAACACTAGGGAATGATTTTATTGCGTTCTGGAAGCTTAGTGAAACTTACTATATCCAACCTCAGAAATGAGAATCGAACCTAAGACGCGTCAATAAATATTCATATCAAAGAACGTTATTTTGGAAATACAGATTCAAAATTTTACACCAACAATAACTAAATGAGTAGGTTATATGGGCATTAAAGCTTCGTTTTTGATGGTTTTAAGGCATAAAAAAACCCCCAAGGCTTTGTGCCTTGGGGGAATATTTTTACACGAAATGTTTTCGCTGTAGGGGAAATATTACATCATACCGCCCATACCGCCGCCGCCCATTGGAGGCATTGGAGCACCACCTTCTTCAGGTTCGTCTGCTAAAACAACTTCTGTAGTTAATAACATGGCTGCAATAGATGCTGCGTTTTCTAATGCTACACGGCTTACTTTAGTTGGATCGATAACACCGGCACCAATTAAGTTTTCGTAAACATCAGTACGTGCATTGTAACCAAAATCAGCTGTACCTTCTTTAACTTTTTGTACTACGATAGAACCTTCGATACCTGCGTTTTCGCAAATTTGACGTAATGGCTCCTCAATTGCACGACGGATGATCTGAATACCAGTGTTTTCATCCTCGTTAGCACCTTTTAGGTTAGCTAAAGCTTCAACCGCACGGATAAAAGCAACACCACCACCAGCAACAATACCTTCTTCTACAGCCGCACGGGTTGCATGTAAAGCATCATCAACACGGTCTTTTTTCTCTTTCATTTCAACTTCACTAGCTGCACCAACGTAAAGAACAGCAACACCGCCAGCTAATTTAGCCAAACGCTCTTGTAATTTTTCTTTATCGTAATCAGAAGTAGTGGTTTCAATCTGAGATTTGATCTGGCTAACGCGAGATTTAATATCTTCTGAATTTCCTGCACCGTTGATCACAGTTGTATTGTCTTTATCAACAACAACTTTTTCAGCAGATCCTAAATAAGTTAAATCAGCATTTTCTAATTTGTAACCTCTTTCTTCAGAAACAACAATACCGCCGGTTAAGATTGCGATATCTTCTAACATTGCTTTTCTTCTGTCGCCAAAACCTGGAGCTTTAACAGCTACAACTTTTAATGAACCACGGATTTTGTTCACTACCAAAGTAGCTAATGCTTCACCATCTAAATCTTCAGAAATGATTACCAAAGGTTTACCAGTTTGAACAGTTTTTTCTAAAACAGGCAACAATTCTTTCATGTTGCTGATTTTTTTATCGTAGATTAAAATGTAAGGATTTTCTAATTCAGCTTCCATTTTATCTGCATTGGTTACAAAATATGGAGATAAATAACCCCTGTCAAACTGCATACCTTCTACTGTTTTAACTTCAGTTTCAGTACCTTTTGCTTCTTCAACAGTAATTACACCATCTTTACCAACTTTGCTCATTGCCTCTGCAATTAACGAACCGATTACCTCATCATTGTTAGCTGAGATAGATGCAACTTGTTTAATTTTATTGTTGTCATCACCAACCGCCTGCGATTGAGATTTTAAGTTTTCTACAACAGCAGTAACTGCTTTGTCGATACCGCGTTTCAAATCCATTGGGTTTGCACCTGCAGCAACATTTTTAATACCCGTAGTGATAATTGCCTGAGCCAAAACAGTTGCAGTTGTAGTACCATCACCAGCAATATCAGCTGTTTTTGAAGCTACTTCTTTAACCATTTGAGCACCCATGTTCTCAACAGCATCTTTCAATTCGATTTCTTTAGCCACAGTAACACCATCTTTAGTGATTGCTGGTGAACCGAATTTCTTATCGATAATTACATTACGGCCTTTTGGACCTAAAGTTACTTTTACTGCATTTGCAAGAATATCAACACCTCTTTTCAGGGCGTCGCGTGCTTCTACGTTATATTTTACTTGTTTTGACATTTCTTTTTAAATTTTGGATGATTTTATGAGAAAATGATTGGATTTATATTCTTCTCATTTTAACATTATTATTTTATTTGTTGATTAATGCTGAGTTCACTCATTCGAAATCCAGTCATCAACCCTAAATTATTACCCTACTACAGCGTAAATATCAGTTTCGCGCATAATTAGGTAATCTTTACCTTCGTAAGGGAATTCGGTACCACCGTATTTACCATAAATTACAACATCGCCAACTTTTACACTCGCTTTTTTACCTTCAGAATCTTCTTCAGAAACAGAAACTACAGTTCCTTTAGATGGTTTTTCTTTAGCAGTATCAGGGATATACAAACCCGATGCAGTTTTTTCTTCTGCCGCAGCCGGTTCAACTATTACTCTGTTCGAACTGCCAGCAATTGGTTTAAGGTTTAACGCCATAACTTTTATTATTTTTTTATTTTGATTTGAGTTTTTTAACTAAGCATACAATTAACACTTTTTATGCCAAGAGGTTTTGAGGGACAAATTTTCACCAAACTGTCAATCTTTTCAGCCTAATTAAGAATGTGCGTGTCAGCATGGCAGTAAGTTTTCTGTTTTATAGCTAATGCACCATATCAATTTTAAGTTTTAACCCTACACAATCATGATGCTGAATGTTAACTTAGGTTATAAATCAAGATAAAGGAAAGGATGGTTTTCGTCACGGATAGGATGTAATGGAATGTCGTTTTAACTTTAACATGGCTAAAATGGCGACTAAAACATTTAAGAAATTGCTTTTTCCGTTAAATACTTCCAATACCTTTTTGGTACGTGCTGCAAATGCAGCTTGGTGTTTTTTCGGGCAACGATATTTGCACTTTTAAAATAATCTTTCCACAAGGTGGAGTATAAGGCTTCTCCTTCATCCATTAAAACCGGAGCCGGATTTTGTTTATTCACTCCATCACTAAAGCTTATTGTAATTTCTTCTACCGAGGTTAAGTTATAATGCAGTCCGTATTTGCGTTTTAAGTCATAAATTACCCATTGCTGATCGGCATACCGGTTTTTAAAATGGTTCGAGATTAAAGGCAACACATTAAAGTCGGGGTCAATACTGGCATAAAATATACCATCTCCTGTTTTCTGAAAACGAATAAACGCTTCCATCCTGTGTTTTTCTCTTTCTACACTCCGTGCATATTTTGATAGTGCCATTACATGCGCATTGCCAAAATTGCTTTCAGCTCCGGGCTGATTTTGAAAGATATAAATAGCAAATTGAAAAAGGTGATTATAAGCTTCTGGAATTTCTGATAAGAAGCTGCAATAAAATTGGCGTAACCAATTTTTTTTAAGTTTTTTTTGCAATCCTGCCCAAACCCGATCTGCTTTTTCATGGTGTGTGGTTACCGTAAAACTTTCTACAAATGCTTCTGGTTGAAAAATTGCTGAAGATTTTAACGTGGCTTTTCCTGGCTTGCGTTCAAACCATTCGAAAACTGCTGTTAAAAGCCCTTGAAGCGATCCATCAAAAATGTAGGTCATAGATTTATTATATTGAAAGGTTTGTATCTTTCGTCAGTACCGCATAGGTGAAAATCTTTATACAGTAAGCTTTTAGATTCTCAATCAGGTTAGGAATGAGGCAATGCCTTAATTACTTCGGACATAAGAACCCCTTAAAATAAAATCATCTGGTTGCTGTCCGTTTTTAAATACTTGCTTTGACTTTCTGCTAAAATAAATGCTTTAATCTGTGTACCCTGGTAATCTTTTAACTGATATGGACTATCCAGGCAAATAATAAAGTGTTTAGCCCTATTGTAAGCAACACCAATTTTTTTTAGCTGATCAATTCTAAGTTTTCCAAATTTTCTGGCCTGAACAATTTTTTGAGCAGACATAACCCCGATACCAGGTATGCGAAGGATCATCTTATAGTCAGCGGTATTAATGTCTAAAGGGAAATGCTGCATATTCCGGATGGCCCAGCTTAATTTCGGGTCAATATCTACGTCTAGATTAGGATTGGCATCATTTAAGATTTCCTGTACCTTAAAACCGTAAAAACGCATTAACCAATCCGTTTGATACAAGCGGTTTTCTCTTAACAGCGGTGGTTGTGTGCCAAGGATAGGCATTCGGGTATCATTGCTAATGGGAACATAACCTGAATAGTACACCCTTTTTAATGAGAAATTCTTATAAAAAGCATTTGCCGTATACATGATGTCTTTATCACTTTCGGGTGTGGCACCAATTACCATTTGCGTACTTTGGCCTGCAGGTACAAATTTGGGTACATGTTTAATTAGCTTTTTATCTACAGAAAACTGGGTTATTTGCTGTTGAACGAAGGCTAAGGGTTTAATTACATCGTTGTGATTTTTTTCTGGTGCCAAAAGTTTCAAGCCCGCTTCGGTTGGCATTTCTAAATTAATACTCATCCGATCAGCATATAAACCAGCTTCTTTAATTAATTCATCGCTGGCCCCAGGTATAGTTTTTAGATGGATATAACCATTGTAATTTTGTTCCAATCGCAGTTTTTTTACTACCAAAAGCAGGCGTTCCATGGTAAAATCGGCATTTTTAAAAATCCCCGAACTTAGAAATAAGCCTTCAATATAATTGCGGCGATAAAAATTCATGGTCAGCTCTACCACTTCATCCACCGTAAAAGCAGCGCGTTTTACGTCGTTACTTTTCCGCGAAACGCAAAACAGGCAATCGTAAATACAATGATTGGTTAAAAGGATTTTTAAAAGAGAAACGCAACGGCCATCTTCAGTGTACGTATGGCATATGCCCGAAGAGTGACTGTCGCCAAGGCCTTTATTTGTATTTTTTCTCGTGCCGCCGCTTGATGAACAAGAAACATCATATTTAGCGGCGTCAGCAAGAATATTTAATTTTTCACGAATTCGATCAGACATAGGAATATGTATTTACTAACAAATATAGTTTAATAACTAAAAAAATTAGTAAACAGATTTATTTATTCTATTCCAAATGGGAATAATCGTAGATTAACTAAAGTTACCCGATGGATTCAATTTTCTGCTCAATGGAAATTGATGCGCAATATCAAAACTGTCTTGATAATACTGAAGTTCAGAAAAGAAACGATCTGCTTCTTTTTCATGATTTTTAAGCGGACTGAAATTGGCTACAAAGTCAGGATTGTTAAAGGCAATTTGATAAAAATAACCCCCATTGTGGTTATCGAACATTTCGCTTACACTGGTTATATGTTCCCAGCCACAGAAAAAATCAGTTCTTCTGTAAAAAAATGAAGTGCTTTTTAATTTAAAACTGATTCCTTTTTCATTGATCATTACCTTACTGCGTACAAAAATCTGTGTTTTTGTGATCCACAACAAGATCAGTGCCATCGAAACAATAGATAAGGAAACTAAAATTAAAATGGAAAGTTCGGGTAATGAGGTAGGTAAACTAAAAAGACAATATAACATCAATGAGATGAAGAATACAGGAATGCCAACCATCGCGATTAACAACACACTGTTTTTGTGGTATTTTAGTTTGTAAGCATGCATGAGAATTAATTTTTATAAAGTTAAGTGCTGATGCATTGTTCTGAAATACCTACTAATAGGTATTTTATAGTAGTCTTTTTACTGGTTATTTGCCATCCCACTCTTTATAAAAATGATCAAGATAAAGCAGCATAAATTGATGTCTTTCTGCTGCTATGGCCTTTCCGGCTTCTGTATTCATCAAATCTTTCAATAAAAGTAATTTCTCGTAAAAGTGATTAATGGTTGGTGCGGTGGTATTTTTATAAGTTTCTTTTGTTAAGTGCGTTTCAGGTTTAATCTCCGGATCGTAAAGTACCCTGTTTTTAAACCCTCCATAAGTAAAAGCCCTGGCAATTCCGATGGCACCAATTGCATCTAAACGATCAGCATCCTGAACAATCTCCATTTCTTTTGACTTAAATCTATCACCATCGAAGCTATTTTTGAACGACATGTTTTGAATGATAAGTTTAACATGTGCGATAGTTTGGGGATCAATAGCAATGGAAACTAAAAAAGACTCAGCAATATTTGGCCCTAGATCTTCATCGCCATTATTAAATTTAGGATCGGCAATATCGTGCAATAAGGCTGCAAAAGCCACAACCTGTTCATCACCTTTTTCTTGTCAATTAATGGTTAGCGCAGTTTTAAAAACACGCTCAATATGAAACCAGTCATGACCAGCTTCGGCATTTGCTAAAGTTTTTTGTACAAAATCAATGGTTTTCTGAATGGAAGCCTGCATCTTTCTAAATTTCTTCCAAAGGTATTGGAATTATATGCAGGTAAAAAGAAATGATTTCAACAGCGTTCGAGTTAATTAACTCGCCGCTGCTGTTCTGCTTTCATCATCCGCAATAATTTTAATTAAATCATTGTGGTTAAGGGTTAATAAATGAGGTACTTCCACCTCCAAAATTGCTGCAATTTGAAATAAACGGTCAATTGTTAATTTACTGTAACCAAGTTCAATTTTGCTATATGCATTTTGAGAGATTTTTAATTTTGCTGCCAGATAATCTTGAGTATAGTCTCTGTATTCTCTAATTTTCCTAATATTCCCAGCAACATTCTTCGTCTTTAAAGCCAATACATCTTCCATAAAAAAGGGATAAATTTTAAATGTTTTTCACTATGTACGAAACTTTATCCGTGGCAGATTTTTAGCTTCCGGATTTTTTGGCCCTATAAGTAGATTTTGAGTATCGGGAAAATGAACTGATTATTACAACAAAGCAACAACCCAAATGTTTAATGTATTCTTTTTAGGGGTTGATATATGGTGTTTCAGAATGATTTTATTGACACAGATTAAAGAAGGAAAACCAATAAGAAAGGAGAGAATTTAGAAGTTAATAAGTTACGATAATTAATGAAGAATATAAGAAAGTTGCAGGTTTAAAAGCTAAGGACTAATATAATCCCCAATCATCTTCAAACTCGTCTTTTTCGAAATATCTTACCCATTCGATAAACAGCAGGCGAAATTTTTCAATTTCACCTAAAACAATGTCTTTATATTCTGGTGTACAAATCTCAAACATATCTGCTGCCCTAACCTGGGTTTCCAATTCGCGGCAGTTGGTGCGGATGATGGAAGCATTTTCCATTCTTAAAATGTACATATCTGCTCCTTCTGCGCCAATAATTTTAGGGCAAAGCATAAGTGCATTCTGCATAATTAAGTTAGCGGTCATTTCGGCCATTTCACCTTCCAGCGTTTCGCAAAACAAGGCAGCATATTTATAAACGGCCCTGGCCTGGTTGTAAAGGCTTTTAGCCCGGGTAACTTTTAGCCTAACCTTTTCCGCATCATCACTCGATAAATTTTCTTCATCCTCATCATCCCGGCCAAATCGGCTAAAATGCTCCCATTCGGGCATATGATCCATGTCATCAAATTCCATATTTTTCAAAATTGTTTACGTTATGGTACGTAAGAGAGTCTAATATATTAATTTTCAATCAAAAAATCTAGCCTTCAATTAATGGTGCCCTGTGAGAGCCATCGTATAACTCGTATTCCAATAATCTGCAATCTAATTTACCATTATAAAATTCGACTTTTTTAGCTGCTTTTAATCCAATTTTCTTTGCCAGATCCGGATTTCCGGTGAAAATATAGCCAGAGTAACCTTTGCATTTGGTTTTCATAAAATCGCCCATACGCTTATAGGTTAATTCCAATTTACTATGAACACCCAAGCGTTCACCATATTCAGGGTTAAAAACAACCACTCCTTTACCATCTTCAGGTACCGGCGTTAATTCAAAGTCGCATACTTCAAATTCAATTAAAGTATCTACACCAGCAGTTTTCGCATTTCTTCGGGTAACCTCAACGGCATCTTCAGAAAGATCGGAAGCCACAATTTTAAGGTCGATGTTTTTAATCACCTGATCTTTTAAAATTCTGCGTTCAGTGAAAAAATCTTCTTCATTATAACCCAAAATATGCATAAAACCATAATTCATGCGGTATAAGCCAGGCGCACGGTTGGTGGCAATTAAAGCAGCCTCAATAGCAAGCGTTCCTGAACCGCACATTGGGTTAATAAAAGGCGATTTTTTATCCCAGTTGGTGGCTAAAATAACTCCGGCTGCCAAAGCTTCTAACATTGGCGCTTTCCCTGGAATTTTGCGGTAACCATGTTTGGCAAGTGTTTCTCCAGAGGTATCCATAAATACATCAGCATCTGCATCTTTCCAGTATAAATGTACTACAGCTTTGTTTGCATCCGATCCGGAGTTGGGGCGAATACCTTTTTTCTCCTTCATGCGATCAACAATCGCGTCTTTTACTTTTAAGTTGGCAAATAGAGGCGTGGTAATATTCGGGTTATCAACATTTGAGGTTACTGAGAAATAACCCGAAAAATCGATCAGTTCTTCCCACTCAATGGCTTTAATTTCGTTATATAAATCATCAGGCGTAATGGCCTTAAAACTTTTAATGGCATATAAAATCTGACTGGCACAACGCAGGTTCAAATTAAGCTTAATACACTCTGTAAGGGTAATATTGAGCTCAACCCCGGTAGCAAAAGATCTTTCTATGGTGTAACCTAAGGCCGTAACTTCATCTTGTAAATAGGGCGAAAGGCGCTTGTTGCAGGTAATAATTACCTTGCTTTTATTGTGGAAAACTTGCATCATAATATATGCGAAGTTATCAATAAATTTATAGAGATTTGATGTTTATAGTACATTAAGTAGTATTAGATATGGAAATTAAAGGAAAAGTACACGAAGTAGGTGCCACACAACAAGTAAGTGAAACGTTTAAAAAACGTGATTTAATAATAGAATACGCAGAAAATCCAACATACCCAGAATATATCCGTTTTGAGGCTTTACAGGATAAAACAGCATTATTAGATACATTTAAAGCAGGCGATGAGGTTGAAGTATTCTTTAATTTACGTGGTCGCCCTTGGACAGATAAAACAGGTAAAACATCATATTTTAACAGTTTGGTTATTTGGCGTATCAATGCTGTTGCAGCAGGTGCCCCGGCAGCAACCCCAGCATATGCAGCACCGGTTGATGTGAGCAATACACCAGGTGAAGATGATGATTTGCCTTTCTAAATAAAGAATCTTTTTTAAGCAAACAATTTTGAACCATGCCGAGGCTTTAGTCTCGGCATTTTTTTTGCCTGCCCGCTATACTTCCGGAGTTTACTGGGTTTGTGAAATAGCCAAACCACATAATTCATACTTGCCATCCGCTGTTAAAATATGTTAAAAACAAACACTTAGCTTAGCTATTCAGTATTTTTGATATCTGTTTAGATTAAAAAGTTTGTGATTTGGTTTTTTACCTTTAGAACCACTCTGTTTCTATGAAAAAAAGAGTTTTTGGTTAATTACCGTTTTAATGACGGTGGCTTTGCTTGGTGTATTTGTAATGCAGTTGTATTACATCAGGGAGTCTTACAAACTAAAATCTCAGCTTTTTGATGAACAGGTAAACCAGACCCTAACTACAGTTGTGAATAAAATACAGCGTAGAAATGTGGCAGATCATCTTAATAGAAAAGACGCAGAAAATAAGTTTAAACAACTTCAGGATTCTAGGCAGCGTGCACTGGATATAAAAGATTTAAGGCAACAATATACTCAAGAGGTAGAGCTTCGCCAGGTTGAAAGAGAAAATCAGATCGAGAACTATCTTAATCAACAGGATAGTATTATTCGGGAAGAATACCGCGCACCGAACGTGATCTCCGAAAAAGAATATGCTTCATTGTCATCAAAAAATGGAGATAAGCTGGATCTGCAGATGGATGCTTTTATTGATATGAAGAGTTTGGTTATAAAAGGTTATAGTATGCGTACAAAACTCTTTGCCGCTCCACCAAAAGCATTCGAATTTAAAAGCCTGCAAAGTTTGCCGGATTCTTTAAGGTACCTGGTATTTGATCCCAGAAACGGTAACCCCGGCTTTGTAAGTGTAGCTAAAATCCCTAATGATTTAGAGAAAAAATTTAAGCGGGAAGATGAAATTTCGAGAAAGAAACTAGAGTTAAAAATAGCGTCGCTGGGTAAGGATACTTTCTTTTATACCCGATCGAGTGTAGTTGAAGATGTTTCTAAAGAACTGCAGGAAAGTAACGTGCCAATTTACAAACGCATTAATTTTAGTGCTTTGGGCAATTTATTAAAAGAAGAGCTTATTGCGAATAATATTAAGCTGGAACCTTCTTATCGCGTTTCTTTAGCCAAAAAAGATTCTACTATTTTCATGATGGCTTCCAATGTAAAGGGAGAATTCTTGCCCGAAAATACCTATAAAACACCTTTGTTTGGAAACGATTTGTTCCGCGATCCGGGAATGCTTTTTGTGAGTTTTCCGAATAAAAACTCAGCTATTATTTCTAACCTGAGCGCTACACTGGCCTCATCTATAGGTTTGTTGCTGGTACTTGTTTTCATCTTTTCTTATACCCTTTATGCCATTTTAAAGCAAAAGAAACTGTCGGAAATGAAAACAGATTTCATCAATAATATGACGCATGAGTTTAAAACCCTGTGGCTACCATTATGATTGCCAGCGAGGCTTTAAAAGATCCGGAAGTAACTGAAGATAAAGCCCGTTTAAAACGTTTAGCCGGGATTATTTATGATGAAAATGTTCGTTTGGGTAGTCATATAGAGCGTGTTTTAAGCATTGCCCGTTTAGAAAAAGGTGAGCTAACCATGGAGAATACCGAAGTGGATATGAACGATCTGATTGTAATTGTGCTGGATAGTATGGAATTGCAATTGCAGAAAAAGAATGCCATTATCCATGTAAATACCAATGCAGAAAATGCTGTTGTTTATGGTGATGAACTGCACCTATCTAATGTAATTTATAACCTGATTGATAATGCAAACAAATACAGTAGTAATACGCCTGAAATTACCATTACAACCCGTAACACCAACAGGAATTTAATTATCGAAATTACAGATAAGGGTATTGGCATGACCAAAGAGCAATCGAAACGGATTTTTGACCAGTTTTACCGGGTGCCAACTGGGAACCTCCATGATGTGAAAGGTTTCGGCCTGGGCTTAAATTATGTGCAGGATATTATCAAAAAACTAAACGGAACGGTTAAAGTAAGTAGCGAAAAAGATAAGGGAACCACGTTCGAAATATCTTTACCTTTATAAACCAGCTAACCATCAATACAAAGCTTGCTTTATTGATACATTAAAATATACCAGGTTTAATTTGCCTTATATAGTGGAGTATTAATTTAATCTTCATCCTAAATTAAACCGTTATGCATATTCAGAATCAAACCTTCAATGTAGGTAATGCTACATGAATAAAATTAAGAAAATGAAAAAAATACTTCTGGTAGAAGACGACCCAAATTTAGGTTTATTGTTACAAGACTATTTGCAGCTTAAGGGTAAATTTGATGTGGTGTTATGCACTGATGGCGAAGAAGGGTTGAGGTCGTTTAACAAACAAAACTTCGATCTTTGTATTTTGGATGTGATGATGCCCAAAAAAGATGGATTTACATTAGGTAAAGACATTAGAAAGGTAAACACGCAGGTTCCAATTATTTTTGCAACAGCTAAAACCATGTTGGAAGATAAATCTGCTGCTTATGATTTAGGTGGCGATGATTATATTACCAAACCATTCCGTATAGAAGAACTTTTATTGCGCATAAATGCCATGTTTAAGCGTGTAGCCAATAAAAGTGATCAAAATGATGAAGCTGCAGAAACTCAGTTTTCTATCGGTCAGTATCATTTCGATTATACCACCCAGATTATTACCAATAATGATGTACAACAAAAGTTATCAACCAAAGAAGCTGAGTTGCTGCGATTATTATGCTTAAAAAAGAATACGGTTTTAACGCGTGAAGAAGCCTTGCTAGTATCTGGCATGATGATAATTACTTTAACGGCAGGAGTATGGATGTATTTTTAAGTAGACTCTGTAAATACCTAAGAGCCGATCCTACGGTAGAAATCATCAATGTGCATGGAAAAGGTTACAAATTGCTGGTGGGTTAGTATGGTATTTAAATGGATGTTGTAATGTTCCACTTTCATCTCATGCGTCTTCCTGAACTTGTTTCAGGATCTCAATTTTAGGTAACCAAAGCAACTTAATTGTGTTTTTTATTGCATTTGCCACAGAAACACATAATTCACGGAAATTCTATGATGTTTTCTACACGTATTTCTCCTTTTAGTAGGATGAAACGAAGTCGGGAAATCTAACGAGATAGATCTCTCCATTCCACTGCGTTCCAGTCGAGATGACGACATTTTTTATTGGAATCTGTTAATGGTAGCCTTCATGCGTCCACTTTCATCTCATGCGTCTTCCTGAACTTGTTTCAGGATCTGGATTTTAAATAACCACAGCTACTTAATGTGTTTTTTATTGCATTTGCCACAGATACACAAAATTCACGGAAATTCGATCATGTTTTCAATACGTATTTCTACTTTTAGTAGGATGAAACGAAGTCGGGAAATCTGACGAGATAGATCTCTCCATTCCACTGCGTTTCAGTCGAGATGACGACACTTTTTATTGGAATCTGTCAATGGTAGCCTTCATGCGTCCACCTTTATCTCAAGCGTCTTCCTGAACTTGTTTCAGGATCTGGATTTTAAATAACCACAGCTACTTAATTGTGTTTTTTATTGCATTTGCCACGGAAACACAGAATTCACGGAAATTCTATTATGTTTTCTCATACGCATTTCTACTTTTAGTAGGATGAAACGTAGTCGGGAAATCTAACAAGATAGATCTCTCCATTCCACTGCGTTCCAGTCGAGATGACGATGCTTTTTAATAGAATCCGTCAATGGTAGCCTTCATGTGTCCGCTTTCATCTCATGCGTATCCTGAACTTTTTTCAGGGCTTTTATACAAGATTAAATCGCTCCGCTACAGTCGGGATTATGGAACAAATTAAATGTACAGGTTCTCCTGGATAGTCGGGATAATATTTCTTTCCTGAGCCAGTTTAAATAAAGTATCTACCGCTTTCCGGCCTTCTTCGCCAAGGTTTACACTGTACTTATTTACGTAGAGTTCGATATGTTTGTACATTACACTTTCTTCCATTGCCTGGGCATGCTCGCGGATGAAATGGATACCAGATTTTGGGTGTGCAAATGCAAATTCTACCGATTGGCGGATTAAGCGGTTCACTTTTAGCTGTACTTCACGATCTAAATTCCTGTTAATCACAATTCCGCCCAATGGAATGGCGCAACCGGTTAATTTTTCCCAATAATCGCCTAAATCCACAATTTTTGTTAAGCCTTTATCCTGGTAAGTAAACCTGTTTTCGTGAATGATTAAACCTAAATCGATCTCTTCATGAAGTAATGCTGATTCGATTTCAGAAAAAACAAATTTCCTGTTTATTGAGTAAGTGGGGGTAAGCAATACCCAGCAAAAAATTAGCCGTTGTATACTTTCCAGGTATACCTACCTTTAATTGGGCGTTTAAAGCCTGAAGTTCTGACTCATTAAATTGATTTTTGCTGATTAATAATGGGCCTACACCAAAACCTAAAGCACTTCCGGCATCTAACAAGGCATATTGATCGGCTACGTATGCAAAAGCATGGAAACTTAACTTGGTAATGTCCAATTCACCTCTAAGTGCCTTTTGATTTAATGTTTCCACATCATCATAAGATACCTCAAATTCTAAACCTTCTGTATCAATTTTATGGTGAATTAATGCGTCGAAAATAAATGTATCGTTAGGGCAGGGTGAAAATCCAAGTGTAAGTTTCATTCATCAAAAATAACTACTGCATAAAATTAATCGGTCATAATGAGTTCATTTCTCCAATAAAAGCAATGGCCCATTCGTTTAAATTTTTTACTGCAAGTCCTATTTTCCAATTGTCTTTATTTCTAGGTTCCACATAATTGGATACACTCCTAATTTGCAGGCAATCAATATTTAGCTGTTTACAGGCATAAAAAACGGCAGCACCCTCCATGCTTTCGGTGGTAGGGTTTAACCTTTTTACCAGGTTTTTAATGCTTTTTTCACTTCCGGTTACGCAATTCACGGTAATTCCTTTTGCCAGTGGCAAGCCAACTTTTCGCTGTGTGTTAGTTGCATAATGGTTTTCGCCAAAACCCAAATCGGTTATCGTTAAAAAATCATCTCCATTTTCTGCGCCCAACTCTGCAAAAGTATCCTCAGTAATGTTTAAAACTGTTCCTAAGGCTATATTTCTGTCAAAACAGCCTGCAATGCCGAAGTTTACAACAAGTTCGTATTTAGAAGAAAGATGCTTGCCCAAGGCGAAAGCTGTTGCCGCCATACCAACTCCTGTAATTAGCAGATCGAAATTTTTATGCACTATAAAATCACCCTCCGGTAAATTGAAATGTTGATAAAAGAAGGCAAGTTCTGCTTTTGTAGCAGCAACAACTAAGGTTTTCATTTAGTAAAGTTAGCAGATAATTTTGTTAAAATTTTACGTTTTCTTTAAGCTGGCCTTTAATCTTAAAGCTTAAACCTTTATCCGTATATTTGCATTTTATTTTATAGTAATGATTTACATAACAAGAAAAGCATCATTTAACGCCGCGCATAAATTAGCCCGTACCGATTGGGATGATGAAAAAAATAATGAAGTTTATGGTAAATGTGCCAACCCCAACTGGCATGGCCATAACTATTGGTTATATGTTACCGTTAAAGGCGAAGTTAACCCTGAAACAGGCTTCCTGGTGGATTTAAAATGGCTGAAAGACGTAATGAATAACTATGTGGTAGATAAAGTTGATCATAAGAACTTAAATCTTGATGTTGATTTTATGAAAGGCAAACTGGCTTCGACAGAAAACCTGGCCATCGAAATCTGGAATCAGCTTTTGGCACCAATTGCAGAAAGTGGAGCCATTTTGCATTGCGTAAAAATTTACGAAACCGAAAATAATTTTGTTGAATATTTTGGCTAAAATCTAAATTAATGAGCAATAAAGACGTATTAAAAGATGAATCGAGGGATGGTTATGTAAAAATAGACCGTTACAACGAAGATAAAATTGAAGCTGTAGCTGCGCATTATAAAGATATTCTTGGCCAGTTGGGCGAAGATCCTGAGCGTGAGGGATTATTGAAAACGCCGGAGCGCGTGGCAAAGGCTTTACAATACTTAACCCACGGTTATGATTTAAAACCAGATGAAATTCTTAAAGGGGCAATGTTCCAGGAAGATTATAGCCAAATGGTGGTGGTAAAAGATATTGAAGTGTATTCGATGTGCGAACACCACATGCTGCCATTTTTTGGTAAAGCACATATAGCTTATATTCCTAACGGGCACATTGTTGGTTTGAGCAAAATACCAAGAGTGGTTGATGCCTTTGCCCGTCGTTTACAGGTACAGGAGCGTTTAACAAACGAAATCAGAGATTGTATTCAAAATACGCTAAACCCAATGGGTGTAGCCGTAGTGATGGAATGCAGGCATTTATGCATGTCGATGCGTGGAGTGCAGAAACAGAATTCGGTTACTACAACCTCAGCTTTTACCGGTACTTTTTTAAGCAACGATAAAACGAGAGCGGAGTTTTTGAGGTTAATAACGGCGAGTTTAGATTAGCCGCATCCTCCTAAAGGGGAGGGTTTCAATAATAATAATTTAAGTAAATATTTAATTTCCCCCTTGGGGATTAAGGGATATGAAAGCATATATTTTTCCCGGACAGGGAGCACAGTTTGTAGGCATGGGTAAAGATCTTTACGAAAACCCAAAAGCTGCAGAATTATTTGAACAGGCCAACCAGATTATCGGTTTCCGTATCAGTGATATTATGTTCTCAGGAACAGATGAAGAACTTAAACAAACCAATGTAACCCAACCCGCTATCTTTTTGCATTCGGTTATTTTGGCAAAAGTTTTAGGTGAAAGTTTTACTCCAGATATGGTTGCCGGTCATTCATTAGGCGAATTTTCTGCCTTGGTGGCTGCAAAAGCATTATCTTTTGAAGATGGATTAAAGTTGGTTATTGCACGTGCAAATGCGATGCAAAAAGCTTGCGAAGCACAACCCTCAACAATGGCGGCTATTTTAGGCCTGGCAGATGATGTGGTTGAAAAAATATGTGCAGAAATTGATGCTGTTGTTGTTCCTGCAAATTACAACTGCCCGGGGCAACTGGTTATCTCTGGCAGTTTAGAAGGTATTGATCTGGCTTGTGCCAAATTAACTGAAGCCGGAGCAAAAAGGGCATTAAAATTAAATGTTGGTGGTGCATTTCACTCGCCATTAATGGAGCCGGCAAAAATTGAACTGCAAGCAGCAATTGAAGCCACAGATATTTCCGAGCCAATTTGCCCGGTTTACCAAAATGTTGATGCTAAGCCTTATACTGATCCAAGCGAAATTAAAGCAAATTTAATTAAACAATTAACAGGAGCTGTACGTTGGACACAAACAGTAGGCAATATGCTTGCCGATGGCGCAACTGAATTTGTAGAGGTAGGCCCGGGCAATGTATTACAGGGATTGGTTAAAAAAGTAAGCCGCGAAGTACAAACAAGCAGCGCTACTATAGCTTAAGTATTCAAAAATAGAATAATAGTTACACGCCATAAACTCAATTGTTTATGGCGTTATTTTTTATCAATATTAATATCTTTATCATTAGATGAAAATGAGCTTTGGTGTAAAAATAAGGTTTCTTTTGCTCGTTTTGGGCTGTTGCTTAATTGTGACTTCTATTTCGTTAAGCCATTTTACAACTAAAAGCGAATTGCTTGACCGTGATGCCGAAGAAATTCAGCAAAACCTTTCGATAAAGGAAAAAGCGGTGCAAAATTTCCTGGCAAATAAGAAAGAAGTAGCCAAAGCCAAACAATTTCATACTAATCCAAAAAATGCGCTAGATTTTATTGAATCTTTTCGCGAAAAGAGTGGCATAAACTTATTAACCTACCAAAATAGCCAGCTTAAATTTTGGAGCACCTATAAAGTGTCTGATATTGATCCGAATACGATAAAAGAAGGTAGTTCTGTATTGTTTTTCTCCAATGGCTGGTATGAGGTAATAAAAAGCACGCAAAGTAATTTCAGCCTTATTTTTCTAATCTCTATCCAGTCTCAATATCCTTTTAAAGAAACGCAATACTTTAAAAACGATATCGACCCTATTTTATCCAAAACCAAGTTGTTAACCTTTGCATCTTTTACTGATAAGGATGTATATGTGATTAAAAGTGTTGACAATAAATTTCTTTTCGGGCTGAAGGTTAAATCCGGTTATGCAGAAACTTATTATTCTGGTACACAGTTGTGGCTTTTTGTTGCCGGGATGCTGTGCATCTGTATGTTTTTTAACTCTTTAAGCTCACTTATTGCAAGGCGCGGCCACATTGCATGGGGCACCTTTTTGCTGCTTTTTTTCTTCCTGGCTTTTCGGTTATCAGATTTATATTACGGGTGGTTTAACCATCGGTTTATTTTAGAGTTATTCGATCCGCGGATTTATGCCGATAGTTTTTTAATGCCTTCACTGGGCGATTTCCTGCTGAATGTAATTGTACTCACCTGGCTGCTCTTATTTATGTATAACCATAAGGAGCAATACCAGTTTCCCGAATCAATTAAACGGAATAAAATAATAGGCTTAATTATCCAGGCAGTTTTACTGGTATTAATTGGCCGGATAGTTTGGGATACAGATGATATTTTTTTCGGATTGATCTTTAATTCCAAAATCAATTTCGATATCGTAAATATTTTAAAACTGAGTGGAACCAGCTGGGTAGGCATCGTTATTTTATGTTTGGCCTGGTTTCAGATTTACCTCATAACAGTTATTTCGGCAACAGTAAGCAAACAGCTGAATGTTACAAACAGGGAGCGGCTAATAATTTTTCTAATTGGCTTTGCTGGTGTTTTTGTGTACAAGCTCGTTGTAGATTTTAATGCATTTTTTATTGTTTTTGCACTTGCTTTATTTATTGTTGCGCGGGCGGTTTATGTAAAAGAGCAAAACTTTTCGATAGGGATGTTTGCCATTGTTTTTTTCTGCCTGGCCTTTAATACCTCAATTAAATATACGCGGTATAAAGATTTTAAAGAAAGAAGCTTACGCGAACCGCTTGCACGTAAAGTACAGTCATCAGAAGATCCGAATGCCATTGTTGCGCTTGGTGCTTTAGGAAATGAAATTGTTAAAGATGATTTTTTGGTGCGGTATTTTGATCAGGACCGGACCGGAAATTATTCTGTGCTTAAAAATCACATTAAAGATTATTTGGATGGTTATTTAAACAGGTATGATTATCAGATTTATCCTTACGATAAATCAGGGGTTATAATCGGCAGTTCTGATAGTCCTCCGATTAATAAATACAAAAACCTGGTAGAAGCTGGCTCTGTTAAAATAGATGGTTCTAACTTTTTCTATCAGGTAAATAATACTTTCGGTTACCAGGATTATTTCGGGATAATTTCTGTTGTAGATCAGGGCAATTTATTGGGTACATTGGTTATCGAGCTTCGATCTAAGCCTTATAATTATAATAACCGTCTTCCGGATCTTTTAGGTGATCAGAGATTGATGAAAGATGAGGATTTTAAAGGCTATTCCATTGCGTTGTACAGTAATAATAAACTCCTCAATCAATCTGGCAACTACACTTATCCTTTAGATGGGAGCATATTTAAAGGCAGAAAAGATGATTTTATTACCATAAGCGATGACCAACTCCACTATAGCCATTTAATTTATAAGCCATCTGATAGCAAAATGGTAATTATCAGCAAGGAGAAAGTTGATTACCTGGAGCGATTGGCAGCCCTTTCTTTCTTTTTTCTGGTATTTATCATTTTCTCGATACTGCTTTATGGCTTAATCTGGCTTATAAAAAACCTGGATGACGATAAAGTAGGTTGGTTCAGTATAAACAGGTCGTTAATGATCAATGCCAATAAGATTCTTTACAAAACCAGAATCCAGGTGTCGATTGTACTTTCTGTTGTGGCAACATTGGTAATTGTTGGCTGGGTAACTTACTATTATATGAACCTTGAATACCGCGGTCAGCAAGATGCAATATTAAAGGATAAGATAAGAAAGGTGCAGCAAAACTTCGAAAAACAGGTTTTTAGCAATGGAATAATCACAAATGATGAGAACGCAATAGCCGATTTTAACAACTTTGCCGATATTAACAATGCCGATTTGAATTTATATGATTTGAACGGCAATTTATTGATGACTACCTATCCCAAGCTGTATAATTATAAAATTATTGGTAAAAAGATGGGACCGAAAGCCTTCTTTTCATTGAGTGGTTTGCACCGTTCGGAATATATAAATCCGAAAGAAAATATTGGGAATTTAATTTATGCGGCTGCTTATGCACCAATCAGAAACGCACAGAATAAAACCATTGCATATATCGGTTTGCCAAATTATTCTAACGAAGAAGAATATACCGATAAAATTGCACTTTTTGTAAGCAATCTGATCAATATTTATGCACTCGTTTTTGTAGCCATTGGTGTACTTGCCGTATTTCTGGCCAACCAAATCACCAGTCCTTTAACACTTATACAGGAAAGCATTAGTAAAACAAAAATTGGTCAGCGTAACGAACCAATTGTGTGGCGCAGGCATGATGAAATTGGCTCTTTAATTAAGGAATATAACAATATGATTTCGGCACTGGAGGCTAGTGCGCTTAAGCTGGCAAGATCTGAGCGTGAAAGTGCCTGGCGCGAAATGGCCAAGCAGGTTGCCCATGAAATTAAAAACCCGCTAACACCTTTAAAACTGGGTGTTCAATTGCTGGAGAAATCATGGAAAGAGAAAGATCCAAACTTTGAGTTAAAGTTTAATAAGTTTAGCAAATCGTTTATAGAACAAATTGACAGTCTTTCGAAGATTGCTTCCGAATTTTCGAACTTTGCAAAAATGCCTGATACCAACCTGGAACGCCTTTCTTTGGTTCCAATAATTGAACAGGCAAGAGAGGTATTTAAAAGTACAGAAAATGTAACGATTGATGTGCTGAATAAAAGTGACCGTGATATCGAAATTATGGCCGATCATGATCAGCTTTTAAGAACCTTTAATAACCTGCTTAAAAATGCCATTGAAGCCATTGATGAGGAAACTTTATGCTGCATTTCAATTGTGGTATACATTGATGCGCAAAATGCATATATCGAGATTAAAGATAATGGTAAAGGTATCCCTTTAACCTTACACGATAAGATTTTTGTACCAAACTTTACCACCAAAACTTCGGGCACTGGCTTAGGGTTGGCTTTTGTAAAGCAAGCGGTTGAAAATGCCGGTGGGTCGGTTAAATTTACGTCAATAGGCGGCTTGGGAACTACGTTTTATTTGAATTTCCCTTTAGCTAAATAAAAAATAAAGATTGGTTAATGTGGTGCTGATTTTACCTCAATTCTACTTGAGCTTTGCCCATGGTGTTGCCATCAGCATATAAAATTACGGTATAAATCCCCTTAATAAAAGGTTTTGGATTTGCCCAGTCGATAACATAGGTGCTATCGTCGTTATTGTAATTGATAAAAATAGAATGGCTGAACTGCATTTCCTGTCCATCAGCCTCGAAACGGTTGCCTTCGTCGGCCAATAAATTTCCGGCAGGATCAAATACCCTTAAATAAATGTTGTGATGGCCTTTTTCTGCCAATTGGTTGGGGATAATATTAAACCTTACGCTTAATTTTTCGGCAGTGGATGATTTTGTTACTTCAACTTTTTTGCCGCTCGATTTGGTTCTGAAGGCAATAATTTCGGCAGTTTGCAATTTTAATGCTGCTGCGGTTCTAACTTTCGCGTTTAAATTCGAATTCTCATTTTCGAGATTTGAAGCCTTATTACTGATATTTTTCAGTGTATTTTCTAAGCTATCGCGACTGTTTTTTAGAAAAATGTTATCTTTTTGAAGCTGGATAATCTGATCGTTGTAATTTTTTACAAAAGTTTTAAGCTCGTTTATCTGCGCATTGGCTTTATCAAGCTCGCCCTGTGTGATCTGATTTTTTTCTAAGGCAACCTTAAGTTCATCAATTTTTTCGCGGGCTAATTTTTGCTCTTCAACAAGTTTATCGTTTAGGTCTAAATTTAAGGCATTCACTTTATCCAGCTCAACCTCAATCTTTTCTACCTCAAGCCTTAGCTTATCTTTTTCTGTGCTAACGGTAACAAATCTTTCGCTCTGCTTTCGATCTTTAAAAAATAAGTAGGCATTTGTGCCAATTAAAGCCGCAATAACGATGACCAGGAAGTAAATTTTGTTTCTATCACCCTTATTAATCTTTTGTGGTTCCATTTTTAATAACGCTGTATCTTCTTTAAATTAATATACTTTTGTTCTCCATAGGTAAATGGGTATACACAATTAATTTTAGCAGGGCGCAAATTAAAATTTTTTAAAAACTTATAAGAGTTTTTAAAAAAAATCGTTTACTTGCTAATGTTGATTTGTATTCAAATTAACACAAACACACAACCTGAGTAAAAAATAAGACAGAAATAATGCTTAAAAACTTCCTATACGCACTTTTATCTTTAATCGTAGTACCATATATATTAAATGCACAACCTTTATCAAAAATTGCACCAAAAAGGGAGTTTAGGGGTGTTTGGGTGGCTACAGTTACCAATATCGACTGGCCATCGCGGCCGGGTTTAAGCATCGATCAACAAAAGCAAGAACTGATTGGGATTTTGGAGCGGCATAAAAGTCAGGGCATGAATGCTATAATTTTGCAGGTAAGGCCAGCCGCTGATGCTTTTTACGCAAAATCAAGAGAGCCATGGAGCCAGTGGTTAATGGGTAAACAGGGATTGGCTCCTGCTCCTGGTTACGATCCGTTGGCTTTTGCCATTAAAGAGGCTCATTTTAGAGGGATGGAACTTCATGCTTGGTTTAACCCTTACAGGGCGAGTATGAGCAGTTCTGCTGTATTGAGCGAAGATCATGCTTACCGTAAACATCCAGATTGGTTTTTTACTTACGGCGGCAAAAAACAGTTCGATCCAGGTATCCCTGATGTTAGGGAATATATTGTTCAGGTAATTTTAGATGTGGTGAAAGGGTATGATGTAGATGGAATCCATTTCGACGATTATTTTTATCCGTATAAGGTTGAAGGACAAACAATTAGCGACAGCAATACTTTTTACAAATACCCAAATAACATTTCGGATATTAAAGATTGGAGGCGGAACAATGTTGATTTACTGATTAAACAGCTGGATGACAGTATACACCATTATAAAAAATGGGTTAAATTCGGAATCAGTCCGTTTGGTATCTGGAAAAACAAATACGAAGATCCGGAAGGTTCTGCAACAAGTGGTTTATCCAATTATGCTGAGCTTTTTGCCGATAGCCGTAAATGGGTAAGGGAAGGCTGGGTAGATTACATCAATCCTCAAATTTATTTTACGTTTACCAGAAGGGTAGCGCCTTATGGTACATTGGTTGATTGGTGGAGCAATAATACTTATGGCCGGCATGTTTACATTGGCCAGGGTGCTTACCTGGTTAATTCGCGTGCAGAAGCCGCCTGGAAAAATTTAAGCGAAATTCCGAATCAGATCAGGTACATTAGAAATAATAACCGAATTCAGGGAAGTGTTTATTTTAGTTCAAAATCTTTAAGCACGGTGGCAAAGGCTGTTGGCGATTCGTTAAAGAATGATTTTTACAAATACCCTGCCCTGCCTCCTCAAATGCCCTGGTTGGATGAAGTACCACCTAATGAACCATTGGCCTTAACGGCAGATGCGCTAAAGGATGGTGTTCATTTAAAATGGCAACTTCCGTTAAAAGCGAAAGATGGCGAAACGGCTTCGGGTTTTGTAATTTACCGTTTTAGCGAAGGAGAAAAGATCTCTGTGCTCGATCCTAAATATATTATTAAAATCAGTTTTGAAGATTATCTTTCATTTATTGATACAAGTGTAGAGAGCGGAAAACGTTACAGCTATCTTGTAACTGCTTTGGATCGATTAAAGAATGAAAGTGAGCCGAGTGGTCCGGTGGGGATAGAGGTTCCTTTAGCTAAAGAATAATACGAATATTAATCTGTTTTATTAGTTGATTCCCGATCTACAACGGCAGGATCGATTACGATGTGTTCCATGTTGGCATATGGGTTTTCCTGACTGACCATTTTGAGGAACATTTTAGCGCATTCTTTGCCCATTTGAGGCGCATGCTGATCGATAGTTGATAGATTTGGAGTGATATAGGCAGAGAAAGCCTCATTTGCAAATCCGATTACGCCAACTTCTGGCGGCGTTTCATCAATTTCTTTAAGTTTTTTAATTACCCCCAAAGCTGTAAAATCATCACCGGCAATGATAGCGTCGGGTTTGTTTTTGGTGCGCATTAATTTGCCTGCGCCAAAACGGCCATCTTTTATTGATAGGCCTCCAAAAATAATGTGTTCATTTGAAAGCGGGAGCTGATGATCTGCGAGCGCAGATTTATATCCCTCTAAACGATCGTTAAATATCTTAATCTGGTGAATAGTGGTAATAAAGGCAATTTTCTTATATCCCTTATCAATTAAGTGTTTGGTAGCGATATAACCAGCATTAAAATCATCGAGTGTAATGGTAGGCACATTTAAATCGACGTTTACACGGTCGAATAATATCAAGGGTTTGTTTTGTTTAATAATTTCGGCAAAATGCGAAACATCTTGTGTTTCTAAAGAGAGGGAAGCCATAATTCCATCTACCTGTGCTTCTAATAAGGTTCTTACGCCATTTATTTCGTTATCTACAGATTCATTTGATTGATAAATAATAACGCGGTAACCGCTGTCTTTTAAACCATCCTCGATGCAATGAATAATGGATGCAAAAAAATGAGCCTGTACACTTGGTACGATTACGCCAATAATGTAGGTTTTGCCCGATTTTAGGGCAGAAGCAAGCTTATTTGGACTATAATCTAACTTTTTAGCCATTTCTACAACCGCTTTCCTTGTGGTATCGCTTATTGCCGGAAAGCCACTAAGTGCTCTGGAAACCGTAGAAACAGTAACATTCAACTCCTTAGCGATATCGTATATGGTGGTTTTCTTTTTCAATTGAGCAGGGTTCAGTCAATTATAGTTTAAATTTACTAAACCTTAATAATAATGTTCTTTTTATACATGAAATATAACAGGATATAAAAGCCAAGCACATAAGTTATGGCCCACACGAGCGAGGCATTTATCGGACTGAAAAATGGAGTGTAAAAAGTTTCGTAAAACCTCACCAATAAGCCGGTTTTTGTGCCGTCGGGATTGGTGAGCTGAATGAGGTTTAATACACGTGGCATTAAGCCCGCCAGGAAGAAAACAGTTATGGCATTTACGCCGTAAACAACAAAAGGTGTGGTAAATTTTTTATAACCCTGTACATCGATAATCCAGTAACAAAGGGCCAGGCCGATTGAGGCTAGTCCTCCGGCATAAAGTACGTAAGAGCTTGTCCACAATGCTTTATTTATCGGAAATTGTAAATCCCAAAGTAAACCTAAAATAACTGCTGTTATACCGGTAGTAAACAGCCAGGCAACTTTGGTTGGGTTATCTACATCTTTTCTACGCATCCACACGCCCACCAGTATTCCAAATAAGCAGGTTCCGATTGCAGGTAATGTGCTTAAAATTCCTTCCGGATCCCAGGTTTTGGATGATGCCCAGGTATGTGCTTCAGTAAGTATACCCCTGTCAATCCAGGCTGCTAGATTGGTTTCTTTTTCCAGGTTAGGGTAACCTACGCCAGGTACAGGAATAAAGGTCATTAATGCCCAATAAACAGCAAGTATTACAATGAGTGATCTGAAAATTGCCTTATTGGATACTTTGATAAAAATAATACTGCTGATGATGAAAACAATGCCTATGCGTTGCAGTACGCCCAAAAGCCTTACGGTTTGAAAAGCCTCCCAGATGGATCTATGGTCAGTTATTGCGCTAATGATTTTTCCAAAAATAGCGAGGAAAAAACCAAGTAAATAGAGGATGATGCCACGTTTAATGGCTTTTATAATGGTTTTATTATGGGTTGATGGATCTGCTTTACTGCTGCTCATGGCAAAGGCAATTGATACACCAACTATCCATAAAAAGAACGGAAAGATTAAATCAGTAGGTGTACAGCCGTTCCATTCTGCGTGTTCTAACGGAGCGTAAATGTGGCCCCAACTGCCGGGGTTATTTACTAAAATCATTGCAGCTACAGTTAACCCCCGAAAAAAATCAAGAGATAACAATCGTTGTTTAGGTTCGGTCATGGTTAACTGGTTAGGTTTGGCGAACTAATTTAGCCTATTGTTTTTAGATTGAGAAATTACTTACGAAGTTTAGGTAAACAGTAGTGAAGATTACTTCTGAAAGCCATGGAAATCTTTATAAAGACTTTCTGATTTTGCTGCTTACAGGTATCAAGACTTCGGAAGTTTGGCCAAAGCGAAAACTCACTTTTCGTTGACTTTATTTTTATTAATGCTTAAAGTATTGGAGGTGAAGGAACTTCTTGAGTTTTTTTATTCAACCTTATAAATATTTTTCATTAGCGGTTTTTTGAACATATGATGCTTGGGCAAAAAAAATCCTGCTTTGAATAATCAAAGCAGGACTGGATTTATTTTAAATTTCAATTAATCTTCAAATTTCCAACGTACAAACGCTTCCATTGCTTCATATTCAGCAAGGCCAAGCTCATCGTAGGCTTTTGCGGTATCTCGGTTACGGTCTTCCGCACGTTGCCAAAACTCCCTCGAGTCGTCACCAGGGAAAACGGCTCTGTCTTTCTGACTCTGGTGTTTGAAAATTGCATATTTTTTGCGTTCAAGCTCTTGCGGAGAAATTGGCACTGCCATTTCAATTTCATAGGTTTCAAACTCATGCCATGCGCCACGGTACATCCATAACCAGCAATCCTGTGCCCAGGCTTCGGTTTTACGCAAGCGTTTTAATGCTTCCAGAATGATTTTGAAACAAACAATATGTGTTCCGTGCGGATCTTCGAAATCGCCGGCTGCGTAAACCTGCTGAGGTTTAACTTTCTGTAAAAGTTCGATTGTAAGTTCAATATCGGCATCTGTTACCGGGTTTTTCTGTACTTTTCCACTTTCGTAAAATGGTAGTGCCTGAAAATGGATGTGGTCATCTTCAAGGCCGCAATATCTTGCTCCGGCAATGGCTTCACCTTTTCTAATCAATCCTTTAACAGTCTGAATTTCTGGCGTATCTACCTGATTTGGTTTTTTCTGCTCAATAAAGGTTCTCATTTTGTTGTAAAGATCCTTTAAATGTGCATTGTCCATACCCATTTTCTCAGTAAAATCTACATTAAACTCTACAAAGCGGAGTGCATCATCATCCCAAACAGCGGTGTTGCCCGAGGTTTGATAAGCTACGTGTACATCATGTTTCTGATCAACCAGGCGCAGAAAAGTACCACCCATCGAAATTACATCATCATCAGGGTGTGGAGAAAATATAATGATTCTCTTTTTAGCGGGCTCGGCCCTTTCCGGACGTTGTGAATCATCTGCATTTGGCTTGCCACCTGGCCAGCCGGTAATGGTGTGTTGTAATTTATTGAAGATATGGATATTGATATTGTAAACCGGGCCTTTTTCGGTTGCCAGTTGTGCCATACCATTATTGTTGTAATCGTCTTCAGTTAATTTTAAGATCGGTTTTTTTAAGGTGTTGGCGAGCCAGATTACCGCTTTGCGGATCAAGGCATCTGTCCAGATACAATCTTTAACCAACCACGGGGTATCAAAGCGGGTTAATTCTGAAGCTGCGGGTGCATCAAGAATAAACTCCACATGCTCAGAAAGTTGCAGGTATGTTGCAGGTACTTCTCCTGAAATTTCGCCCTCAACGGCCTTTTTAATAATCGAAGCTTTTTTACGGCTCCAAGCCATTAAAATGATTTCCCTTGCCTTAAAAATTGTACCGATACCCATGGTAATGGCCTTGGTTGGTACAAAGGTTTTACCACCGAAATCGCGTGCAGCATCACGGCGGGTTAAATCATCCAGCGTAACCAAACGGGTACCCGAATTTGGTGCAGATCCCGGCTCGTTAAATCCGATGTGACCGGTACGGCCAATACCCAAAATCTGGATATCGAGACCACCAAGATCGCCGATTTTCTTTTCGTATTCCAAACAGAATGCCGGAATGTCTTCCAAAGCAAGCGTTCCATCAGGAATGTGAACGTTTTTCTTATCGATATCAATGTGATCGAAAAGGTTTTCGTTCATAAACGTAACGTAACTTTGTGCGGCAGTAGGGGCCATTGGATAGTATTCATCCAGGTTAAAAGTAATTACGTTTTTAAAACTTAACCCTTCTTCTTTGTGCAGCCTAACCAATTCGGCATAAACTGCAATTGGGGTAACACCTGTTGCTAAGCCCAGTACTGCAGGTGTGTTGTTTGCTTGTTTTGATTTAATGAGCCCGGCAATGCGGTGTGCTACATTAATTGAAGCAATTTTTGGATTTTCGAACACGCTTACGGGTAATTTCTCGAAACGTGTCTCCTCCAGTAGATTTAATCTAGCCATTTTTTTTATATGGATTTTAATGTACGGAGCAGTAAATATAGAGAGTTATGCCCAATTTGTACCAAAGGTTATTTACATTTATTGCAAGAATTTACACAATATTCGATTAAAGGCCCAGACAAACGTTTGATTTTTTTCGTAAAAAAACCAATATGAACACACAGATCCAAAAGTTATACTTAAAAGCAGGAAAATCAGAACGTTTAATTATAGGCTTGATGAGCGGCACTTCTATGGATGGACTGGATATTGCCCTTTGTTTGGTGAAGGGAAGTGGTGCACATACCAATATTGAGGTGTTAAATTTTAAAACCGCCGATTATACAGATGATTTTAGGGCAAAAATAAAAGCTGTTTTTTCAAAAAAACAAGTCGATTTACAATTGGTATGCCTTATGAACGCGCATATTGCCAACACCCATGCACAGCTTATAAATGATGCGCTTGCAGAATGGGGTTACAAAAATGATGATATTGATTTTATTGCCAGCCACGGGCAAACCATTTTTCATGCTCCAAAATCATTACATCAACTGGCAGATTATCCTAACGGCACATTACAGATTGGGGATGGAGATCATATTGCCTTAAAAACTGGGATTATTACCTTGTCTGATTTTAGGCAGAAACACCTGGCAGCTGGTGGTGAAGGTGCTCCTTTGGCTGTTTATGGAGATTATTTAATGTTTACAAAGGAAGGTGAAGACCGAGTGATGCTCAATATTGGCGGAATTGCAAATTTTACTTACTTGCCAGCAAGCACGGATGCAAGTGCGATTTTTTCTACAGATGTTGGTCCGGGCAATACTTTGATGGATCAATACATGCAAAAACATTTTGGCCAGTTTTATGATAAAAATGCTGCAATTGCTTTATCTGGTAAATCGGATCAAAAATTGTTGTCTGCTTTGCTTAACTGTGATTTTTTTGAGCTGGGATTTCCTAAAACTACCGGGCCCGAATTATTTAACCTTGAATATTTAATAAAAGCACAGGAGCAATCGTTAACCACAAATTTAGGTAAAGCAGATGTAATGGCTACGTTATGCCATTTTTCGGCAGAAACTATCGCAAATGCTATAAAACGTTGTTTTGGCGAAAAGGCTGAAGCACGTGTTTTTATGAGTGGTGGAGGCATGCATAACCCTTTGCTGGTGAGGCTCCTTAATGAAAAACTGCCTGCCTGTATTTTTTTAACAACAGCTGATTTAAACATTAACCCCGATGCTAAAGAGGCGGTCTTATTTGCTGTTTTGGCAAATGAAACGCTTTGTGGCGAACCGATTAATTTTGGCAACAGGCAAGGTGTACCTTCGGTTTGTATGGGTAAAATCAGTTTGCCGCAATAGCAAAATCATTTCAATTTAAGAATTGTAAATGAGTTTGTACCCGTTAAAAATTTGGTTTGTGCGGTATTTTGTTAAATTTGTTTTAACACTAATCTTCAAATATAAAACCAATTTTTATGGAAAAAAGTTACCTAAAATGGTCACCAGGATTTTTCGCAATTTTGTTGATCCCATTTCTGCTGATCTTATCTGCAGGAATGGCACAAGCACAAAACAAACGGTATACCATAAGTGGTAAGGTTACCGATGCTTCAAATAAAGAACCGATTCCGGGCGTTGTTGTTAAAATTATCAATACCAATTTAGTAACCAGTACCAATGCTAACGGTGAATATACTTTTGCGGTAGATTTAGCCCCGGGCAAATACCAGGTTCAGTTTTCTTACGTAGGTTATAAAAGCAGAAGTGAGGGGATAGATCTCGGTGCAAATGATCAGGTTCAATTAAGTACAGCACTAAGTGGCGATGCCGTTGGCCTTGATGAGGTAATTGTTACCGGAACTTCGCAGGGAACGACAAGAAAAGAACTGGGAAGTTATGTAAGTACGGTTAAGGGCGATGATTTAAACAAGGCCCCAAGCGGGAACGTACTTTCATCTTTACAGGGAAAAACAGCAGGGGCTCAGATCAGCCAAAACTCGGGTGATCCTGCTGGCGGATTATCTGTACGCTTAAGGGGTATCAGTTCGGTAAATTCATCATCAGAGCCTCTTTACATTATTGATGGGGTAATTGTTAATAACTCTACTACAAGGGTTACCAATACTTCATCTAACTACGATGGGGGTAACTTTGTGGGCAGTATCGGCCAAAACAGAATGGTTGATATTAACCCGGCCGATATTGAGCGGATTGAAGTGTTAAACGGGGCCGCCGCAGCTGCAATTTATGGTTCGAGGGCAAATTCCGGCGTGATTCAGATTTTTACCAAAAAAGGTGTAAGTGGTGCTGCCCAGGTTAATTTTAGCACAAGTTTAACCTTGAGTCACCTCCGTAAGCAGGTTGAGGTAAACGAATCTCCGGTAAGGTTTGGTACACCAACTCTTTTTCCTACGCAAGATGTGATTCAAACGGTTGGCGATCCGGCAGTGTTGGAAAAGAAAACCATTCCTGCTGCACGATATAACTATCAGGATTATATCTTTCAATCGGCAACAGGTACAGATAATACTGTTTCAGTTTCAGGAGGTACTGAAAATACAAAATATTATACCTCTGCGGCTTATTTCAGCAATCAGGGGATTATTAAAAACACTGACTTTACGCGCTATAATTTTAGGGCAAACGTAGATCAAAAAATCACTGAATGGGCAAAATTAAGTGCCGGCTTAAATTATATCCGCAGTTCTGCCAATGAAAAGCCAGATGGAAATTCGTTTTTTTCGCCAATGAACTCGGTTACCATTATTGGTAATATACATGATATTTTTGCCAGAGATGCCAACGGTAATTTAATGGCTGTTGGAGAAAGGGGCAGGGTAAATCCCGTTTCGGTAATCGAAGATATTAAGCAACGCCAGGAAACTAACCGCATCATTGCCAATGCCAATTTAAAATTGTACCCGGTAAAAAATTTAACGTTAGATTTTACTTTGGGGGTTGATAACTCTGGGCAGAGTGGCTCTACCTACATACCGCCCTTTGCGTATAATGTAAATCCTGATTTTTATGGTGGAGGTGCATCCTTGGATGGAACCTTAAATGGCTATGCAAGTGCCGCAACAAACAATGCTTTTCAATTTAACAATGAGTTTAATGCCACTTACCAGGCAAAACTTTCTGATTTAATTTCCTCAACCACACAGGTTGGTTACTCTTTTCAATATGAAAAAACCAGGTACCAGTTGGTAAACGGTAGAGGTTTGGCCCCATTAATCGAAACGGTAAATGCTGCTGCAACGCAACTTCCGAGTGTAGATGGCAGAACGGAATTATCGGTTAGTGGAGGATACATTCAACAAAACTTTAAATATAAAGATCATTTATTTGTTACCGGAGCCCTCAGGGTTGATCAATCTTCAGTATTCGGAGCTGAAAACCGTACACAGGAATACTTAAAAGGAAGCTTAAGTTATGTGCTTTCTTCAGCTGATTACTGGAAAAGTTTTGGTGTTTCTGACTGGTGGGATGCATTTAAAATCAGAGCAGCATACGGGGAGTCGGGAAATTTGACAGGTATTGGTGCATATGATCGGATAAATGCTTATTCTACTCAATCATTTTTAGGAAGGGCTTCATTGTTTTCGAGTGCTACATTAGCGAATGAAAATGTTAAGCCTGAACGCCAGCGCGAACTGGAACTGGGAACAGATTTATCTTTTTTCAAAAACAGGTTGGGCCTACAGTTTAACTGGTACAATAAAAAAGTAAGTGATCTTTTAATTGCCAGCGTGCAGGCACCTTCAAGTGGATTTTCAAGCTTGCTGGACAATATCGGCTCGTTAAGAAACAAAGGAATTGAACTTGTTTTAAACGGAACCCCTGTAGATGGAAAGGGTTTTAAATGGAATACTTCAGTTGTTTTTAACAGAAACAGAAATACCGCACTTGATGTTGGTGGTTTAAGATTGTTTAGTACAAACCCTGGTGCCCCGGTAGCGATTATAAACGGTGAGGCTATTGGTGTGTTTTACGGAACTTTTTTTGCACGAAATCCTGATGGAAGTTTGTTAACCAATGCCGCAGGTATTCCTCAAATAGAAAAGGGAATTCAAAATTCTGCCACAACATTTACCCCTCAGCGCGATGCGAACGGTTTGCCTACCGGTACAACCTTACGTAAAGTGATTGGTAATCCAAATCCAGATTATAATATGTCTTTTGTGAACGATTTTACCTATAAACGTTTGAATTTACATGTGCAATTTGATGCTGTACAGGGAGGTGATGTATGGAATGCCGACTGGAGAACCCGGCAAGGTGTGGGTAATGGCAAAGTAGCGGAGCAGGAGCAACTTGGACAATTGCCTAGAGGCTACGTAGCCGGCGTTTATGCGATTGAAGAATGGCGTATTGATGATGGATCTTTTGTTAAATTGAGAGAAATTTCATTAAGCTATAACGTTGGTAAGCTTAAGTTTTTAAGAGATTTAACAGTAACAGTAAGCGGAAGAAACCTAATTTCGTGGGATAATTACAAAGGTTACGATCCTGAGTTAAACTCTGGTGGCCAATCAACCATCTTAAGAAATATCGATTTTGGTTCGGTGCCCATTCCACGCACTTTTACTTTGGGTTTACAAGTTAAATTATAACTGTTAAAAGAAAATTTATGAAAATTTTAAGAAACAATATTTCGACGAATATAGCCTGTTTTACGCTTTTGTTAACATTGTGCCTCGCCTCTTGTACAAAAGAATATCAGGATCCTTCAAGGGCCAAAACAGATGTGGCTTTGGGCACACAGCAAGGATTAACCGCCGTGGCAATTGGTTTGCAGCGCGTGTACACTTTAACCCGTACGGGTGTAATGTTCAATTCTGTTGCTGCAAATGGTTTTGTAACCAATGAGTTAAGGTTACTTAATTCAGGAAATATTCCTGAATTGCAGTTAAGTACCGGAGGAAGTACTGTAGATGGAACCAATACAATTCTATTCAATCTTTGGACAAGCGCCAACAAAATTATTTACGATGCAGATTTGGTTATTGCCAATGCCAATAACCTGGGTGATAAGGGTTATGCTTCGGGGTTGATTGCTTATTCGAGCATATTTAAGGCCCTGGCCATTGGAAATATGGCGCAATACTGGGAGAAAATTCCTGATGGAACAGGTAAAAATGTAGCTTTTATTACGCGTTCTGCAGGTTTTACAAAAGCAATTGCGGTGCTTGATAATGCTTTAACCGTCATTGCTGCGAATTCAATTTCGACAAGCTTTTTAACCAATGTTCCTGCTGATGTGAATATTATAAATACAATTCACGCTTTGAAAGCAAGGTATGCACTTTTTTCAGGAAATTATGCGCTCGCTTTAACAGAGGCAAACCTGGTAGATTTAACAAAGCCATCCTTTTTTAAGTTTGATGCTACCTCACCAAATATTTTGTTCAGTATTATTTCTTCAAACAATGTTTTTCAGCCTTTAAATGCAAATTTAGGTCTTACCGGAGCAAATGTTCCTGATGCGGCAGATAAAAGAATTGCTTTTTATACTGTACTTGCGGGTAGCCCTCAAACATTGCGGATGAACGGCTTTGCTGCGGCAACGGCAACACCGTTTCCTATTTATTTACCAGGAGAAATAACCTTGATTAAAGCGGAGGCACTTGCGCGGCAATCAGATTTACCAAATGCATTAATTGAATTAAATAAAGTAGTAACAAAAACAACCGATCTGTTTGGTGTTGCTGCAGCACTGCCACCCTTGGTAGGGCCTTATACACAGCAGCAATTGTTGGATCTTATTTATAAGCACCGTTCGATAGAATTATATGCTTCGGGCTTAAAACTGGAAGATATGAGGAGATTTAATCAGCCTTTGACCGATCGTAAGCGAAATTTCTTTCCATATCCTTTTCAGGAAAGGGATAACAATACCAATACCCCTGCCGATCCAACATTCTAAAAGAAAGGGTCCCGATTTTAAATCGGGACCCTTTTTATAAAATATTCAATTCTTTTTCTTTATAACGGAAAAGCGATTCGTGGGCATTATCCAATTCAGTTATCAAATAACTAATGCTTTCTATCGGGCAAACCCTTAACCTTAAAGCAATATCCAGTTTTTCTGAAATACAGAGTACGGCTGTTCTTTTTGCGCAGGCCAACATGGCCTTTTTAAGTTGATTAATTTCCCAATATGTATCTGTTAAGCCTTCATCAGGGTGGATGGCACTGGTGCCCATCAAGCATAAATCGGCCTTTATTTCTGATAACTGTGTAATTACCTGACCGCCATAAGTAACCTGCGAATTTTTAGAAAATAAGCCTCCAATCAGAATTACCTCAATATTATTGTATTTGGCCAATTCTACTGCAACCAGCGGACTAATGGTAAAAAATGTGGCAGATAATCCTTGTGGAAGTAATTTTACCAACTCTAAAATCGTGGTGCCTCCTCCGGTTAAAACTACCATTCCATCTTTTATTAACTGAATGGCTTTTTTGCCAATCGCAATCTTACTTTCTCGGGCATAAACAGTACTGTCATCAAAAGAACTGTGGTAGGATTTAGATAAAGCACCTCCATGTACCTTGTAAAGTAGGTTTTCGTCAACAAGCTCCTGTAAGTCTCTTCTAATGGTATCTTCCGAAACATTTAGCAACTGCACCAGATCGGAGGTTAAAACCCGGTTGTGCAGGTTAATCTGGCGCATGATGAAATCATGTCGTTCTTTTTTCAGCATAAGTAGTGTCTGGTTTTAGAACGAATGTATAAAAGATTTTTAGATTTTTTTAATGTGCGTGTTTTTGCGTGTTATTGCGATAATATTTTTGTTACGCCTTGCTAAATAGTTTGTTAAATAGTTTTTTTATTCTAAAACAATTGTGATATTAGCATAAAATGCGTTATTGTGCGTGTTTTAGTAACTAACTAACAACAACTAAACAATCTTTATCCCTAACTAAACAGGCAGTTTATGAAAAAAAAACTACTACTAATTTTTATTGGTACGTTTTTGTTGCTGGCTCATGCCATAGCGCAACAAATAACCATTACCGGTAAGGTTACATCAACTGATGGGCCTATACCAGGTGTTTCCATCCGAGTAAAAGGAAGCACTACAGTTGCACAAACCAACGCTGAAGGAAACTATGCTATTAAGGCCTTAAAAACAGATGTGCTTACCTTTTCTTACATCGGTTTTAGAACGCAGGAAAGATTGGTGGGTTCAAACTCTTCTATTAATGTTAATCTTTCTGCCGATGCTGGCAACCTGAACGAGGTTGTGGTAACAGCTTTCGGTATCAAAAGATCAAAAGATGCTTTGGGCTATTCCGCACAAACACTAAAAGGTTCGGATATTGCCGATACACAGCGCGACAACTTTTTAAATGCCTTGCAAGGAAGAGTTGCCGGAGCCACAATTACCCCTACAATGGGTACACCGGGTGCATCTGCAACGATGATTATAAGGGGAGGTATCTCTCTTGATGGTGATAACCAGCCACTTTTTGTGGTAGATGGTTTACCTATTTCCAACCGTACATTTAGTGAGTATAATTTGGTAGGCCAGGGAACATTTAACCGCCAGAACGATTACGGTAATAGAGCCATGGATATTAATCCGGAAGAAATAGAATCATTAACCATATTAAAAGGGCCTGAAGCTTCAGCTTTATATGGAACTGACGGAGCATCGGGTGCAGTGGTAATCACTACAAAGAGAGCAAAAGCAGGTACGGCACGCGTATCGTACAGCAATTCTTTCCGTTTAGAAAACACTTACCGTTATCCTGAAGTGCAAACCACTTATGGTGGTGGCGCAGGAGGGGTTTTTGATGAGGAGCAGAGAACACGTACTTTCTTTGGTGCAAAATATCCGGCAAATAAAACAATGTACGATAACATTGGCAATTTTTACAAAACTGGATTTACTCAAAAACACAATGCAACCATTGAAGGCGGAAGTGAAAAACTTTCGGTTAGAACAACATTAAGTTATACTGATCAAAAAGGGATTATTCCGGGTACAGCGTACAATACAATTAATGGTAAAATTAACGCGACTTCTAAAATTAGTGATAAAATAATCATGAATGCTTCACTAAACCTGATTTCATCAAGAACTGATAAAACTTATAAAGGTGTAAGCAGCCCAATGTTAAGTGCGCTATCGTGGCCATTAACAGATGATATGCGGAATTATTTAACGCCGCTTGGTGAAAGGAGAACCATTACCGGAAGCTTAAGTGCTGAGCTTGACAACCCTTACTGGGGTGTAGAAAGAAATCCTAACTACGATAAAATGAACCGTGTATTAGGTAATATCGGTTTTACTTATACGCCGACCAATTGGTTAAGTATGCAGGGAACTGCTGGTGCAGATATATTTTCTCAAACCGGATTATCTGCCTATGATGTTCAATCGTATGAGGCCAATAAAGCCCAAACCACCAATGCTGGCGGGGGCTTAAATACCTATAATGCGAATGAGAGATTGGTAACAGCCAACTTTGTAGCCACCGCAAAAAAAGATTTTGGAAAATTTAAACCTGTAATCAGAGTTGGTACAGAGATCAAAGACGATTCGTATCAGGTTAATGCCCAGTTTGGTACACGCTTTTATCAGCCGAATTTTTTTAGCATGAATAACATCGATCCTACTACGCAAAGGGTTGCTTATACAAACGAGCTAAAACGTAAAGTTGGTTTCTTTGCTAATGCCGAGTTAGGATATGATAACTATCTTTACCTAACCTTGTCTGGCCGTCAGGATTTATCGTCAACCTTACCACAAAAGAATAACACATTCTTTTATCCTGCAACATCATTAAGTTTTGTGTTTTCCAATTTGCAAGCTGTTAAGGATTTAGGATGGTTATCTTATGGTAAATTAAGAGGTTCGTGGGGGCAATCAGGTAAAGATGCCAGGGTAGCATATGTTACAGATAACAAACTTATCGCTCAGCAAACAACTGGTGGTGGTTATGCATTAGATGTAAATATGGGCAATCCAAATCTTGAAGCAGAGTTTACAACCGCTAAAGAAATTGGTATGGAACTCGGTTTCTTTAATAACAGATTGTCATTCGATTTCTCTTATTATCATAACCTTTCTGATAAACAAATTACGGCACCTCGTTTAAGTTATGCATCAGGTGCAGTATTACAGTACATCAATAGCGGAAAAATAAGGGTTCATGGGTTTGAGTTATTGGTAAAAGGTACTCCGGTAAAAACACAGAACTTTAGCTGGGATATCTCGGCTAATGCATCAAGATCGAGAGGTAAAATATTATCATTGCCTGCAAATCAGGATGTATTTTATGTGTCAGACAGTTGGCTTTTTGATAACGTTAGGGCACAATATGCTGTTGGTACATCAATATCTGCTTTTGCCGGTATAGATTACCTAAGGAATAAAGACGGGCAACTTTTAATCAATCCTGCAAACGGAATGCCGATAAAGGATGCTAATTTTACTCAAATGGGCGACCGTGCGCCAGATATTATGGTTGGCTTAACCAATAGCTTTACCTATAAAAACTTTAACCTTTCTTTCTTGCTTGATCTGCGTAAGGGTGGAGATATTTATAACGCAACAGAGTTATACTTATACGCCAGAGGTTTATCTAAATTAAGTACCGATCGTGAAGTGCCTCGTATAATTGCTGGCGTAATGCGCGATGGGCTTGAGAATTCGGCTAACCCAACCAAAAACAATGTTGTGGTTATTCCTTACATCACCACTACGTATTATTCAACTTTCTACAATACAGCCGATTTCCTAGAAAAAGATATCAATTGGATCAGGCTGAAAGATATTACTTTAAGTTATAACCTGCCAAAATCAATTTTCGAAAAAAGTAGGGTAATTAAGAGTGCAAGTGTTTTTGCAACAGGTACTGATCTGTTGCTGATTACCAATTACAAAGGTGTAGATCCATCGGTTAACGGATTAAGTGCAGCATCTGGTGGTTTAGGGGGAACAGGTATTGATTTTGGTTCAGTAGGCTTGCCAAGAGGTTATAATTTAGGTGTGAAAATTGGTTTTTAAAGATTAAAGAGATGAAAAAGATATATTTATTATTATCAGTTTTTGCCGCAATAATAACTACTTCGGGATGTAAAAAGTATCTGGATGTAAATACAGATCCAGCTACCCCGCAAGAAGTTTCGAGCAAAACATTAACGCCGCCTTTATTTGCTCAGATGGAGCGTGGTGTTCAATTCGATTCGAGATATCTGGGTGGACTTATCCAATATTTTGGAGGAGCTGTAAATGTTGGTGAGCACGGCTGGATTGCCGGTAGTGATGCCATGGGCGAAATATGGAGAACCAATTATTTTGGTTTAGGTGCAAACTTGAACCTAATTATTGAAGATTCTGAAGCAAAACAGGAATGGAATTATGTAGGAATGGCACAGGCATTAAAAGCCTGGAGCTGGCAAACTACAACCGATTATCACGGTGATATTATTTTGAAACAAGCCTTTGATGTAAATCGGTACGTTTATGATTACGATACACAACCAGAAGTTTATGCCGAAGTAGTAAGACTGGCAAATCAATCAATATCCAACTTTACCAGAACAGATGGTGCAGGTACCGTAGTTAAATTTGGACCTGCCGACTTGATCTATGCTGGTGACAATGCTAAATGGATAAAATTTAACTATGGTATTCTAGCTAGAAATGCAAATAATCTGGTTAACAAATCAACATACGATCCGGCAAAAGTAATTGAGTATGTTGATAAATCTTTAGCCAGTAATGCTGATAATTTTATTGTTCCAAATACAGGCACAACTGCTGCAAATGGCAATTTCTTTGGGCCATTAAGGGCAAACATGGGTGCTTATCGTCAAACTGCAATAATGGTTGCCTTGCTTGATGGTACTACTTTTGCCATTGCAAATACACCTCTTGTTATCGATCCGCGGCGCAATAATATGTTAACAGCTTCGCCAGATCTTGTTTTTCGGGGTACTGCGCCATACAGTTCTGATGCAGGAACCGCAGTAAATAAAAACCAGATTCCAAACGTGTGGGGAGTTCTTGGAGGTGCTAACCCTGGGCCAAATCAAGGTAAATATTTATTTAAAGATAATGCTGGCTTTCCGATTATGACATACACCGAAATGCAATTTATTAAAGCAGAAGCGGCATTTAGAAAAGGCGATTTAGGTTTAGCTTATACAGCTTATTTAAATGGAATAAGCTCAAGTATTGATTTTGTAAGTGCGTTGGGAACCGCAATAACACCTGTAGAAAAAACCGCTTATCTGGCAAGTACATCAGTTAAGCAAACGGCTGCAGCCTTAACTTTAAAAGATATTATGCTACAGAAATATTTAGCACTCTATGGTTATGGGTTTGTAGAAACATGGTGCGATTTAAGAAAATACAATTATAACGTTGGAGATGCCGCGGGCAACAATCCTTATTTAAATGTATATAGGTTTCCATCCAGTTTCTTTACCGATAACGGAGGCAAACCAGCACAACGCTATCGTCCACGCTACAACTCTGAATATTTATGGAATGTTGAAGCATTGAAGAAAATAGGAGCAGACAAAAATGATTATCACACCTATAAAATGTGGTTCTCTCAACCGTAATTTCACCTTTATTAAAAAGAAAAATGAAAAAAATATTATATTTTATTGCGGTTAGTATTGGATTATTCTCCGCTTGTAAAAAAGGCGATCTTGTAGAAAATACGGCTTACGAAAAAATAAGTCCAGCAGATCCCAAATATTCATACCTAAAAATTTTGAATCTTACACCAGGAAGTCCTGCGCTTACTTTTTATATGGATGGCACTAAATTTTCGTCATCATTATCCAGTTTAGGGGTAGAAAATGCGGGATATGCGTATAATGGCCTGTTTCCTGATTTAGGTTATGCGGTTACAAGCCCTGGCGCACACAATTTAACCGCTAAAATTATTCCATCGGTGATGCCTGATCCAAATTTGGAAGTTTTTAATACAACCATCACACCTGAAGCTGGAAAGTATTATACCATCTATACAACAGGCCAATACACTGCTACCAGTAAAAAAATTCCATCATCTTTAATGGTTGAAGACAGCAGGCCTACACTAGATACGTCTAAGATTTTTGTACGCATGGTTAACTTGTATAATGGCAGCCCTAATCTGGATTTGATTAAAGATGCTGTTACAGGAACCAAGATAATTTCAAATGTTGCTTATGGAACAGCCACATCATGGACGGAAATACCAAATTTAGGTCCTGGTACAGCACCTGCTCCAAAATTGTTTGTTAACATTGCAGGAACAAGTACCCCGTTAATAGCATCGGGCTCAACCTTTACATTAACTAAAGGTAGGGCATATACCATTTATATCCGAGGGGTGGCAGGCAATGCTACTTACCCGCTAGCGGTTACATTTTATACTACTTTTTATTAAAAGAAATTACATAAGAAAAGCCATTTATAATGGCTTTTCTTATGTAATTTAAATTTTTTGATAGTAAATTTTTGCTGTTATTACAAAATCTTAAATCCTAAACTCAGTTGAAATAAATTAGGTTTTTGGCTGTATTTTTCACTTTTACTAATGTTCGATAAGCCCGCCTCATAGCGTAAATCAACCGAAATATTGCCTACATCTACTCCTGCACCAGCCTGTAAACCCAATGCCTGATTTTTGTAATTGTCGAAATCTGTAGCTTGCTGGTAAGCAGAGCTAAACGATGAGTTTTCATCCAGAATAAATGAAATAACCGGACCGGCCATTAGGCGGAAATTTAGGTTTTTAGCTCCAAACTTTGTTCCAAGTAAAACAGGAACATCCAATGTGGTAAATTTCACTTTTCCTTCTGCCTGAACTTCATTTCCATTATCTTGCTGAATGCTGATAAATTTGTTGCCTTTACTGCCGATATAGGCTTCAGGTTGCACATAAAAACTTGCACCACCAATACGCGCCCATGCACCGATTTGGTAACCCAAACGGTTTTCTTCACTTGCAAAATCTGCATTTAACTTAGCTAAATTTACGCCTGCTTTAACGCCAAGGTTAAAAGTTTGTGCCTTTGATGTTGCCCAACCCAGGGTTAGGAAAACAATAGAGAAGATGATTTTTTTCATGTTGTTTAATTTGCTTTTTTAGGGATTTTTGAGCCGCAAATCAGGCATAATACCATATTTGAGTACTATTATTACTGTTTGTGGCTCATGTTTAACATTTACAGTTTTTTGGATTTTACACCTGATTTTGTTCTATAACGCGGTTTTAACACAATTATCGTGCAAAAATAAAGCGCGAATCTCCACTTTTTTTGTCACTTCACATAAAAACGCATCAACCTGAACAAATATTTTTTACTTTTGCATCAAATAAAATATGCCATGGCTAATTTTCAACTCACTTCAGAAACTGCATTTAAAGTAAAAACCAAGTTCTTAAGGAAATACCGCGACCTTGCCAACGAACCCTTGGAATTTACGCCAGGCAAAGAAGATCAACTGGTTGAAGATTTAATGCGTTTAGTTAAGCGCGACCGTACCTATGTCGAATTTACCATTCAAAAAGCCCTGGCAGATACCAAAGGAAACAGATTGTAGTAAACTCAGTACTTTAACCTCCTTAATTAGCGTAACGCTTAATTTACGCTTGCCCCAAATAAGCTGTTTTTAATATTTGCCGCTTTTTGTACATTTACGTTTGTGCATTCAATAAATCATCCTTCAGGCAGACAGGTATTTCATTTTACCTGCCAAAGCGGAATATAAAATACATAAGGGAATGAAAAAACTAAAATATGGTCTTTTAGCGGCTGGCTTTGGCCTTGCTGTAGTATCTTTTTCATTCAAAGAAGATTTATTTCTGGTTTCTAAAAACCTCGATATTTTTGCCTCGCTTTATAAAGAGATCAACATCAATTATGTTGATGATACCAATGCCCCGCAATTGATGAAAACTGGTATTGATGCCATGTTGGATAGCCTGGATCCGTATACAGAGTATGTTCCCGAATCGGAAATAGAAGATTATAAACTGAAATATGTAAGTACACAATATGGTGGTATTGGAGCAAGCACTGTTTTTATTGATGGAAAACTGTTCATCAATGATGTGAGTGAAGGTTATCCGGCTAATAAAAGTGAAATTAAAGCCGGCGATCAGATAGTGAGTATAAACGGAATAGTAGTAAAAGGGAAAGACCGTGCAGAAATTAGCCAGCTACTACGCGGACCTAAAGCAACTGCAGTAGATTTGCTGATGATCAGAGATGGTAAGGAAATCACAAAAAAGCTCATTCGCGAAGAGATCAAACAACCCAATGTTTCTTATTCGGGCATGGTTGGCGAGGGTATTGGCTACATTAAGCTCGATAAATTTCTCGAAAATTCCGGTCAGGAGGTGAAGGATGCACTGTTGGCCATTCAAAAAGAAAACCCTAAAGGTGTAGTACTTGATTTAAGGAATAACGGCGGAGGAGATATTGCAGGAAGCTGTTAAAATTGTAAACCTGTTCGTCAATAAAGATCAGCTTGTAGTTACTCAAAAAGGTAAAAATGTAGAGAAAACAATCACCTACAAAACCCTGTCTGCGCCAATAGCACCTTCGGTTCCGTTGGTGGTTTTGGTTAATGGCAACTCTGCTTCCGCTTCAGAAATTGTGGCTGGGTCGCTGCAAGATTTAGATCGGGCCATTGTAATCGGTCAGCGCAGTTATGGTAAAGGCCTAGTACAACAAACTTTCAATTTGCCATACAACAGCCTGGTTAAAGTAACTGTGGCCAAATATTACACCCCATCAGGCCGGTGTATTCAAAAATTGGATTATGCGCATAAAAATGCCGAAGGAGTAGCCGAACGTTTTGCAGATTCTACCATGGTAATGTACCAAACAAAAGCCGGCAGAAATGTTTACAGTGGCAATGGTGTATATCCTGATGTGGTGGTTGATGCAGCTAAATTAAGCCCGATTACCATTTCGATGATTAATAAAAGCCTTTTCTTTAACTATGCAAACCAATATAGAAAAGAGAAACCAGCTTTGACTTCTGCAAAAACCTTCCAGCTAACCGATGCTGATTATAACACTTTTGCCAGCAGCCTTGCAGATAAAGATCTGGCTTATCAGAGCCGTACCGAAAGATTACTATCTGACTTGCGTTTAGAGGCTGAAAAGGAAAATAAATCCGCTGAAGTAAAAACCGACCTGGAAAACCTGAAATACAAACTTACATCCTCTAAAAAAACTGACCTGGTAAGCCATAAGGCAGAAATTAAAAGAGTATTGGAAACACAGATTGTGAGCCGTTATTTTTATGAAAAAGGCCGGATAGAGCAAAGTTTTCAGTACGATAAAGAATTGGCTGCGGCAAAAACCCTGTTTACCAACCAAACACAGATTTTAGCCATTTTAAAAGGAGATGGAAACTATAAAGTAATTGGCAAACCAACCAAAGCTACGGCATCAATAGACTAAAATCTAACCAAAATATAAGCTTCACCATATGAAAAAATTTGTAATAATAGGATTGTTACTATTGCTTGGCATACAGTTGAAAGCACAAAACTACATGCCTGCGGCTGCTAATTTGAAACAGCGGGAATGGTTTAGTGATGCCCGTTTCGGATTGTTTATCCATTGGGGGCCTTTTAGCATTCCGGGTAGTGGCGAATGGGTAATGAATGAGCGGAAACTTACTGTTCATAATTATACAAACCTTAAAGATTTTTTTAATCCAATTGATTTTAATGCCGAAAAATGGGTAACCATGGCAAAAAATGCCGGGATGAAGTACATTACGCTGATTACAAGGCACCATGATGGCTTTAGCATGTGGGATACCAAATATTCTGATTTTAACATCATGAATACACCTTATAAAAAGGATATTGTAAAAATGATGGCCGATGAATGCCATAAACAAGGGGTAAAATTATACCTGTACTATTCATTACTGGATTGGCGCAGGGAAGATTATCCGCATGAAACCGGCCGCACGGGGCAGAATTCCGGTAGAACAGGCAAAGGCGATTACGCAAGTTATTTGCAGTTTATGAAAAATCAGTTAACCGAATTATTAACCAATTACGGCGAAATAGGCGGGATCTGGTTTGATGGGCACTGGGATCAGACTGAACCAGAAGGATCAAAAGACAGAACATCAAGAATTGACTGGAAATACAATGAAATTTATGGTTTGATACACAAACTCCAACCGCAATGTATGATTGGGAATAACCACCACCTTACACCTTTTGCCGGAGAAGATTTTCAGATGTTCGAACGTGATCTTCCGGGTGAGAATAAATCAGGGTTAAGTTTTCAAAAAGCATCAGATCAATTGCCACTCGAAACCTGCGAAACGATATCTAATTCGTGGGGTTATAATTTAAGCGATACCTATTATAAATCTAATAAAGAATTGGTGCACATGTTGGTTAAAGCAGCAAGCTTAGGCTCCAATCTTTTACTTAACATCGGCCCGATGCCGAGCGGTAAAATTCAGCCTGAGTTTCAAGACAGATTAGCCGGTTTAGGCGATTGGCTTAAAATGTATGGCGAAAGTATTTACGGTACCAAAGCAGGCTTTATAAAGCCACAAGCATGGGGAAGCATTACGCAAAGCGACAAAAAAATTTATATCCATATAGTAGATGGTAAAACGGCAAAGCTAGATTTGGAAAACTTTCCGGTAAAAAAAATCAAAAAAGCGTATTTACTAAAAGATAAAACCCCGGTAAACTACACACTTAAACAATCCAAATTAACGATTGCCACAACTTTAAATGCCGATGAACCCGATCAGGTAATTGTTTTAGAGATTTGATAAGAGGTCGTTTACCTGTGTAATCGTCCTTTCAAGCGAAGTGCTCAGAGAAGCTAAATCCAATGATGATAAATCTCTCTTTCGATTTATCATCAAGACAGCGTTTCAGTTGAAATGACGGACATTTTATATAATTATTTCCCTTTTTATGAGAATTAATCATAAAACGTTTTACTTTTAGATTTTTAAATCTATCGTAGGAAATTATAATACACATGCAGTTCAGAAAAATCTCGTCTATTCTACTTCTAACCGCCTCTCTATTTACACTTAATGCCACTGCACATCAGAAAACAAAGCTTACGCAATATGTAGATCCATTAATTGGATCAGCAAAACATGGGCACGTTTTCGTTGGTGCCAATGTTCCGTTCGGGGCTGTTCAGCTTGGGCCGAACAATATTTTTGAAGGTTGGGACTGGTGCAGCGGGTATAACTACATCAGCAATACCATTACCGGATTTGCCCATACCCATTTAAGTGGAACAGGAATTGGCGATTTGGGAGATATTTCGATTATGCCTGCCACTGGTAAAATTATTTTAGAAAAAGGAAAAACAGCCGATGATCAGCAAGGATATCTTTCTAAATTTTCGCACCAAAATGAAGTGGCTAAAGCTGGTTATTACAGTGTATTACTTGATAAATACCAAATCAAAGCCGAGTTAACAGCTACAGAAAGGGTTGGTTTCCACCAATATACCTTTAAAAAAAACGCTGAAAATCCACATGTTATTATCGATTTAATTGAGGGCATAGGTTGGGATGCCCCGGTATCTGCCTCTTTAAAGCAAATAGATGCCACTACCATTGTTGGGCACAGAAATTCTAAAGGATGGTCTAACGATCAACGTTTGTATTTTGTAATCAAACTTTCGCAACCAATAAAAAATATTGCGCTATATGATAGTACAGTTGTAAAAAGCGGATCATCACTAACAGGCAAAAAATTAAAGGCAATTGTTACTTTTAACGCCCTTAATGCTGAGAAATTACAAATTAAAGTTGCCTTGTCGCCAGTAAGTGTAGAAAATGCAATTTTAAATCTAAAAACCGAATTACCAGGCTGGGATTTCGCTTCTACAGTTAAAAATGCTGATGCAAAATGGGAAAAAGAGCTATCTAAAGTTAAAATTGAGGCCTCAACCACCACTAAAAAGGTATTTTACACGGCATTATACCATACTATGATTGCACCATCATTATTTAATGATGTAAATAAAGATTATTTGGGAACTGATAAAAAAGTTTACAGAAAGGCCAATTTTAATAACCTCACCACCTTTTCATTGTGGGATACTTATCGCGCAGCCAATCCGTTGTTTACCATTTTACACCAGGATAAAGTAAGCGATGTGGTAAATACCATGTTGGCCATTTACAAACAGCAAGGGAAGTTGCCGGTTTGGCACTTAATGGGCAGCGAAACCAATACCATGGTGGGTTACCATGCTGTGCCGGTTATTGTTGATGCCTATTTAAAAGGATACCGCGGATTTGATGTAAACCTGGCTTATGAAGCAATTAAACAATCGGCCATGCAAAAAACAGATGGTATTGAATATATTCAGGAGCTAAAACATATTCCGGCTGATAAGGTAAATGAATCAGTTGGTAAGGCTTTGGAGTATGCTATCGATGATTATTGTATAGCGCAAATGGCTAAGGCATTGAACAAAACAGCCGATTACAATTATTTTAGTAAAAGATCGAAGTTGTACAGTTTATATTTCGATCCAAGCGTTCAGTTTATGCGTGGCAAATTGGCCAACGGAACCTGGAGAACCCCTTTCGATCCTTTTTCATCAAAACACCGTGAAGATGATTATGTAGAAGGAAATGCCTGGCAATATACCTGGTTGGTGCCTCAGGATGTAGAAGGACTGATTAAGCTTTTTGGAGGAGATAAACCTTTTATTAATAAACTCGACTCGCTATTTACCTTACCTTTGGATTTAGGTACCAATGGCTCACCCGATATTAGTGGGTTGATTGGTAATTATGCACAAGGAAATGAACCCAATCACCACATTACCTATTTGTATACATATGCAGGCCAGCCATGGAAAACTGCAGATCTGATCCGTAAAATAGACCATGATTTTTATTCATCAAAACCAGATGGGTTGTGTGGCAATGAAGATGTAGGGCAAATGAGTGCATGGTACATTTTTACTGCAATGGGATTTTATCCTGTTAATCCCGCAAATGGAGCTTACGTTTTTGGAACACCTTTGGTTAACGATGCGGTTATTTCGCTGCCTGGGAATAAGAAATTTAATATAAAGGTTGTAGGTAATAGTGCCGGGAATAAGTATATTCAGAAAATTGTGCTGAATGGAAAACCATATACTAAATCGTATATTTTGCACAAAGCCATAACTGCAGGTGGAAATATGCAAATTTATATGGGCAAAAAACCATCTGGAACATGGGGCGTAAAACCAGAAGACAGGCCAACATCAGATAAACAATTATAGATAAAGCGTAAGGTTATTCTAGGTTTGATTGATCTGGAAACTGTTACGTTGAGCCTGTTGAAATGCCCCTGCATGCATGAAGTTGTGAAAAGCTTTTCGACAAGTTCAGGATGGCAATTCTGTAGTAATAAACCTTATTAAATTAACCGTAAACAAGTATCAACTAAAATATCATAAATAAATGCGGAAAATATTTCTACTTCTTTTACTCTGTTCGGCTTTCATTGTAAATGCTCAGCAGCGTTATGAGCTAAACTCGGGCTGGGTGTGTACCAATATTAAAGATGCACAATCAAACGGTGCTGAAATTTCTAAATCGGGTTTTTCTCTTAACAATTGGATGCCCGCAACCGTTCCCGGTACAGTATTAACTACTTTACTGAACAACAAAAAAGTACCTGATCCTTTTTATGGGATGAATAATGAGAAAATTCCAGACGTTTATAAAACCGGAAATGATTATTACACCTATTGGTTTGTAAAAGATTTTGAAGAGCGTGCTGTGGGTAACGAACAGGTTTGGCTACAATTTAGAGGAATAAATTACAAAGCCGAAATTTATTTAAACGGAAAAAAAGTTAATCCTAAAACCCAGGTAGGTATGCACCTTAGGGCGCAGTACAACATTACCAAACTATTAGCTGCGAATGGAAAAAATAGACTTGCAGTGATTGTTTATCCACCAGATTTTCCGGGAAATCCGAATGGAGGCCAAGGTGGCGACGGTACCATTGCCAAAGGCCTTACTACACAATATACTGCTGGCTGGGACTGGATCCAACCCACCCGAGATCGTAATACGGGCATTTGGGATAAAGTGACCATCGAGAAAACAAAGAATATCAATATCCAGAATCCTCAGGTAATCACTTTGGTTCCGGGCAAGCGTTTACCAGAAGGGAAACAAAACCCTGCAACTGTTAAAGTTTCAGTTGAAGTAGAAAACCCAACAAATCAGGCGATTTCTGGAACTTTACAGTATCAAATTGCCGGAAAGTTGATTAAACAACCTACCACCATCGCAGCGAATAAAACAGCAACAGTTAAGCTGCCTGATTTACAGCTCGAAAACCCTAAATTATGGTGGCCAAGCGGATATGGAGCACAAAATCTGTACGATGTAAAAATTGAATTTGTAGCAGCTAACCAGGTATTAGATCAAGAGCAGCTTAAAGTGGGCGTGCGCCAGATTGATAATATCTGGAATGAGCACACCAAAAGCATGGGTGCCTATGTAAACGGACAAAAAATTTTTATTAAAGGTGGCAATTGGATAATTTCTGATGCGATGCTCCGCTTTAGCGATGCCCGTTACGATGCAGAAATACGTTACCATAAGGATATGAACCTCAACCTGATCCGCATTTGGGGAGGAGCTATTTTAGAAAGACCTGAGTTTTATAATGCATGCGATAAATATGGTTTGCTTGTATTTCAGGATTTTTGGTTTAGTGGCGATTGCAATGGCCGCTGGGTAGATCCAATGAAGAAAGAAGACCAATGGACGCGTAGAAATTATCCTGATGACCATAATTTAACCTTAACAGCCATTGAAGATCAGATCAAGATGATCAGAAACCACGCTTCACTTGCATTTTGGTGTGGAGGGAATGAAATTACCCCGCCTGAAGATATTTTGGAGCCTTTAAAAAATGATATTCTGCCCCGCCTAGACGGCACAAGAAAACTTTTTGATTTTTCAAACAGTGATGAAATGTCTTTCAATTCTATCGGTGGGAACGGTGATGGCCCGTACGGGATACAGGACACCAAAACTTTTTGGAGCACCAGAACATTTCCTTATAACTCTGAAGTAGGCTCGGTAGGGGTGGGCGATTATGTATCTTTGCTTCGCTTTATCCCTAAAGAAAATCTGGTTGCGCCACAATATAAAGCCAAGCCCGATTCGGTATGGGATTACCATAAATACATCTCTTATGAGCAATACCTTAACCCATATGGTAAGCCAAAAAGTGTTGAAGATTTTGCCATGAAGGCACAATTGGCCAATTATGATCAGTACAGGGCTTTAATGGAAGGTTTCTCGAATAAAATGTGGGATTGGTATACCGGTTCCATCATTTGGAAAACGCAAAACCCGTGGACGGCCATGCGAGGGCAGATGTATGATTATTATCTTGATCCTAACGCCTGTTTATATGGTTTAAGGAAAGGAAGTGAGCCGCTGCATGTAATGATGAATCCTTTGGATAGTATGGTTACCATTGTGAATAATGGTTTTGTTACCAAAAATAACCTGATGGTACAAGCCAAAGCTTACGATATGGATGGCAAAGACTACTTTTATTCACAGGTATTTAATTCAATTGGACCATCTTCGGTGAGAAGACTTTTTCCTATGAACGAGTTCTTAAACAAGTTGGATAAAAAGGAAGGTGTATTTGTTTCCTTAAGAATTCTAGACCCAGAAGCAGAACATTTTAAGCGAAAACATTTACTGGCTCCCAGGAAAAGATGGTGAGTATTCAGGATTAAAAAATATCAAAAAAGCACCGTTAAAGGTGACAGCAACTGATCAGAAAAATGGTAAAGTAGCGGTTACGCTGAGCAATGCAAATGGAAACCCTATGGCGTTTTTTAACCGCGTTGCTTTAATTAACACTAACACTGGCGAGCGTATATTGCCTGCATTTTATGATGATAACTACGTGAGTGTTTTACCAGGAGAAAGTAAAACCGTAACTGTAGAATATACAGGAAAGCAAAATAATTTGGCGGTAGAAGTATACGGCTGGAATGTAGAAAAGCAGAAAGTAACTATTCAATAAATTGCCATCCAGACCCCGCAGGTTTTTAAAACCTGCGGGGTTTCTGATAAAGATTTTGTTAGTCGCGATTTACTCCTGAAGTGTAAGCTTATTATCATCGTTTTTGGAAATGATGGGTTCTGCGTCAATGGCAATTGTAGCCCTGCTATCACTTCAAGTCCTCACTCGTTCCTCGCTCCGGGCTTTTCGCTTTATCAGGTTTAATAACAAGGGCCGCTGCTTCAAAACCCGCGAGGTCTAAAATTGTATGAGATGAGTCAAAACTTTAACATGAATTGAACACAAACCCCGAAGGGCTCAATCAGCCCAAAGAAAATACAAACAAAAACTGATTAAACAAAGTGCCACTGTTTTTTGATGAGCGTGGGTGAAGAGGAGCCACATTGTCGGTTGACAAAGCGCTTTTGGTACTTTGGCACTCCAAAGTACCATGCCCCGAGGCAAAGAGCGAAAAAAAAATGACATTGTGTGCCTTCTTAATGAATCAAGGCCAACTGATAGCAGGAGAGATGCTGAAATAAATCCGATAGCTATCGGATCAGCCTGATGATCGGCTTAGGCAAAGGAACTAAAACAAATCGAGATTAAACAAGACGTGCCCACACAATAGGACTCATCGGAATTACGTAATGCGCAAATCATTGTGTAATTTCTATTAACCATTTACAATTCGCTGCGGTGAAATAAAAAAAGAAAGGCGACACTTAGTAGTATCGCCTTTTCTCTTAAATATGTTTCACAACTTAGCTTACGCCGTGTAATTTCACTTTCAATCCGTCCATATTGTTGTTTAACTGCAGTTGGCAGGCTAAACGAGAATTTGGCAACAAATCTGGCAAAGTATCTAACATGGCATACTCATTGTCTGTCATTTCGTTCAGTTTCTCTTCACCTTCCAACACATCAACGCAGCAGGTAGCACATAAAGCCATTCCGCCACAGGTAGCCAGAATATCATATTCTGATGCTTTTAAAAACTCCATTAGGCTTAAGCCCATGTCTGTTGGTGCAACGTGTTCAGTAACCGAGCCATCCGGCTCTTGCATGTATATATTAATGTTGTTTTCCATTTTTCAGCTTACTTATATTGATTCACAAATATAGTAGAAAGCTTAAAATTCTGAAACCCCGTTTACGGTTGTATATTTCATGGTATATTTCACGCCTGGGTTCATGTAAGAATAAGCACTATGGCTCATTAATGCCGCCTCGTGGAAACCACAAAGAATCAATTTTAATTTGTTGGTGTAGGTATTGATATCACCAATAGCATAAATACCGGGGATGTTTGTCGAATAATCATCAACATTAACCTCAATTGCACTTTTGTTAATGTTAAGGTTCCAATCTTCAATCGGACCTAATTTAGGACTCAAGCCGAACAACGGAATTAAATGATCAGCTTCAACAACCGTTTTTTCCATGGTGCGGTTCTGAACAATTTCAACTTGCTCCAACTTGTCGGTTCCCTGTACAGCCTGAAGGTTGCTATTTAAAATCAAATTAATTTTTCCACTCTCTGCCAACGCCATAACTTTCGAAACCGAATCTGGGGCACCACGGAAACTTTCGCTTCTGTGCACTAAAGTAAGTTCAGAACAAACTTCTGCCAGGTAAATGGTCCAGTCTAAAGCAGAATCGCCTCCACCTGCAATCACCATTTTCTGATCGCGGTATTTCTCAGGATCAAGGATCATGTAGTTTACACCTTTACCGTTTTCAAATTTCTCTAAATTTTCTACAGCAGGTTTACGTGGCTCAAAGCAACCTAAACCACCGGCAATTACCACAACTTTAGCTTCGATAACGGTACCCATATTGGTCGTTAAAACGAAATCTGCTTCTCCACGCTTCTCTAAACCTTCAATACGCTCGCCCAAAGTAAACGTTGGATGGAAAGGTTTTGCCTGCTCCATTAAGTTATCGATAAGTTCCTGGGCCAACACAGAAGGATAGCCTGGGATATCGTATATCGGTTTTTTAGGGTAAATTTCAGACAGCTGACCACCAACCTGAGGTAGGTAATCAATTAAATGGCAACGCATTTTTAATAAACCGGCTTCAAAAATGGCAAATAAACCAACCGGACCAGCGCCTATTACGGCTATATCAGTAGTGATCATTAAAAAAAATTTGACGCAAAGTTACGAAATAAAGTATTATCAATTCTGCTATTTAGAAATATTCTAGATAATTTTGCAATCCGATTATATTCAGTATTTTATATTCTATAATTTAACAAAAAGCAAAAGTTAAGGGTTTTTGATGGTTTAAAGCAAATTATAATTGGTCTATGGATTTAGTGGGAAATTTAGTTCCTCCACCTCCTGAATCATAAAAAGATAATATTCTAGCTTTGCCAATAACCCGTTCCCCTTCATGAATATGCCATACCCGCCCAACATGTAAATATTGATGGAGGGAAGGAAAATCAAGAAATCTAATTTTTACGATCTTTTTCTCTCCAGGTTCGATAGTAGGCCATTCACTAAAATTAATATCACCAATATAGGTTTGTAATATTTGGCTTTGCTTATATTCGAATACATGATAAGGCCTGTATCCTGATATAATACCCGTTTTCCTTCCCCCGTCATTTGTTAGGTGTAATTCCAATTCTGCATGTACTGAAACTAATGGATTTGAATTTCCATACTCTACTTCATTAAAGCTTACTAATGTGTATTTGTCGTAAGCCATTAAATCGAAAATTTTTGATTCGCCCGTTAATAACCATTTTTTATAAATAAGCGCTCCGCTTTGATATAAATACAGCTCATTATTTTTAATTTCTTTATGTATTTTCATCATAGCTGACAGCTTTACCAACTCATTCCTAAATTCTGAAACACAAAACTCCATATATCAGCTGCTTCTTCAATCATTTTGGTAGTTGGCTTGCCTGCACCGTGGCCTGCTTTGGTTTCAATTCTAATTAAAACAGGATTTTCACCTCGGTATTTTTCTTGTAAGGTTGCAGCAAATTTAAATGAATGTGCAGGTACCACGCGGTCATCATGATCGGCAGTGGTGATTAAAGTTGCAGGATAATTAACACCGCTTTTTAGGTTATGCAATGGCGAATATTTAATCAGGTAATCGAAATCTTCTTTTTTATCGCTGCTTCCATATTCCACTGCCCAGCCCCAGCCAACGGTAAATTTGTGGTAACGGAGCATGTCTAAAACACCAACAGCAGGTAAGGCCACTTTAAACAGATCGGGTCTTTGCGTCATACAGGCACCAACCAATAAACCGCCATTTGAACCACCAGAAATGGCAATTTTCGATGGATTGGTGTATTTTTCTTTCACCAGGTATTCTGCTGCGACAATAAAATCGTCGAAAACGTTCTGTTTTTTTGATAACATCCCCCCTTTGTGCCAGGCTTCGCCATATTCGCTTCCTCCACGTAAGCTTGGTTGCACGTAAATGCCGCCACGCTCTAAAAACAACATTCGGGATAAACTGAAGCCAGGTGTTAAACTAACCTGGAAGCCACCATAAGCATAAAGATAAACCGGGTTATTGCCATCAAGCTCAATCCCTTTTTTATGTACAATAAACATGGGTACTTTTGTACCATCTTTCGATGGATAAAATACCTGTTTGGTTTCATAATTGTCGGTATTAAACTGTAGTCCAGATTTTTTATAAAGTGTTGATTCTGATTTGTTTAGGTCATATCGATAAATTGCACCGGGAGTAGTAAAATTAGTAAAAGTGTAAAAAAATTCTTTATCTTCTTTATACCCACCAAAACCATCAACAGTTCCAATTGCTGGTAATTTTACATCTCCAATTTTTTTGCCTGTTAAATCAAACTGAACAATGTTGGTACTGGCATCTTTTAAGTAGGATGCCCAAAGAAAACCTCCACCTGTACTGATGCCTTCAAGAGGCAGTTTAGCTTCAGGAATAATTTTCTGCCAGTTTTTAGGATCTGCATTTTTAGGATCTACCAGAACCACCTGCTTATTTTCTGCGCCTAAGTCGGTATTTAGCAATAGTTTATCACCTATATTATCCACAACATTATGGTTGTTTTCATATCCTTTAATCAGCGGTTCAATTTTGCTTCCCTGTAATTTTAAATCCTGATAAAATAATGCATTGCCCGAAGTGCCTGCGCTGGCATATATCACCAAAAAGCGTTCATCTTCAGATACATTCGCCCCTAAATATAAATTTGGATTGGTTTTATCTTCAAAAATCAGTTGGTCGTTTTGTTGCTGATCCCCTAATTTGTGGAAATATACTTTTTGGTATTTGTTGGCCGCAGAAAGGTCGGTTCCTTGAGCCGGTTCGTCGAATTTGCTGTAGTAAAAACCATCGCCTTTCCATGCTGCTCCCGAAAATTTAGTCCATTTTAACTCATCCGTTAATTTGGTTTTGCTGGCAATTTCCATCACATAAATATTGCTCCAGTCTGATCCAGCTTGTGCAACGGAATAGGCCAGGTATTTTTTATCGTGCGAAAAACCCAGCAGCGAAACCGCTGCAGTTCCATCTTTTGTAAGTTTATTCGGATCGAGAAAAACTTCTTCTTTGTCATCTAACCCCTTTTTTATAAACCAGATACTTTGGTTTTGGAGGCCATCATTTTTTGTGAAGAAATAATATTCGCCAACTTTAAATGGTGCGCCTTCTTTGGGGTAGTTCCATAATGCTGTTAAGCGTTTTTTGATGTCGGCACGGTATGGAATTTGTTCAAGATAATTTTGGGTAACCTTATTTTCGGCTACAACCCAGGCTTTAGTTTCTGCTGAGGTATCGTTTTCCAGCCACCTGTAAGGATCGGCTATTGTAGTTCCGAAGTAATTATCTTTTGTGCTGTCTTTTCTTGTTTCAGGGTATTTCATCAATGTTATTTTTTCTGCAGGTTTTTTGCCTTGGTTACAGGCAAACAGACTTAATGCAAATAAGCCTAATAGAATTTGTTTTTTCATGTTAAGATAGATTTATTTACTAATATATGTTTTTACCTTCGGGTTGATTACAATGATTAAGGTATTTTGAGCTTTAGTCTTTCTTCTTTGGTCTTTCTTCTTTGGTCTTTCTTCTTTGGTCTTTCAGCTTTCTGCTTTAGTCTTTGGTCTTGGTCTTTCAGCTTTCTGCTTTAGTCTTTGGCCTTTCAGCTTTAGTCTTTGGTCTTTCAGCTTTCTGCTTTGGTCTATCTTCATTAGTCTTTCTGTCTTTCAGCTCATCTCTAGTCTTTCAGCTTTTTTTCCTTTACCTTTGAAAATCCATGGCAAAAAATATTTATTTCGCTTCCGATTTTCACTTAGGCACACCAAATTATGCTGAAAGCCGTGCACGTGAGGAGCGGATTGTAAGTTGGTTAAATTTTATTGAACCCAATTGCAGCGAGCTGTTCTTAATGGGTGATATTTTCGATTTCTGGTTTGAGTATTCTAAGGTAATTCCTAAAGGTTTTATCCGCTTGCAGGGTAAGTTGGCTGCCATGGCCGATGCCGGAATAAAAATCTACTTTTTTAAAGGAAATCACGACATGTGGGTGCGCAGTTATTTTTGCGCAGGAAATTGGGATGGAAATAATAAGTGATGAACTGATTATAGAAAGGAGTGGAAAGAAGTTCTATCTACATCATGGCGATGGTTTAGGCCCGGGAGATAATAAGTACAAATTTTTAAGGAAAATTTTCAGAAGCAAACTTTGTCAGTGGTTGTTTGCCCGTTTGCACCCAAATTTAGGTATTGGTATTGCTAACGGATGGAGCCAGGGAAGTAGGGCTGCACAAACCGAAGAAGAAGTTTTTTTAGGTGAAGATAAAGAATGGCTGGCCATTTATGCCAAAGAGCAATTACAAAAAGCACATTTCGATTATTTTATTTTCGGGCACAGGCACCTGCCTCTAGATATTGATTTGGGCAAGGGAAGTCGCTATGTGAACATAGGGGAGTGGCTTAGCTACAAATCTTATGCGGTATTTGATGGCGTAAATTTGAAACTGGAATATTATAATCCAAAAGCCTAATTTTAAGCTCTTTTTTTGGAAAGATAACCCTATAGCTTTTTTAAATGTTCGTCGGGCTTTTCATTAAAGTCTCGATACTAATTTAGTGCCGATTTATCAATAAAGAATCGGGAGCTGCCATTCCATCCGAGAGCTATCGGATCCCGTTTATTTACGCGTTTGGGTGCTGGTATTTGGATTTGCATAATGCTAACTGCCTTTTGTTTCTAAACCCGATAGAAACGGAAAGCCCGGAGCGAAGCATGAGTGAGGACTTGAAGTGATAGCGGGACTATCGGCTGCCATGGTTACAGAACTGTTCATTTCCAAAACTTTTACATCTAATTTTTGCATTTCCGGCTAATAGTTAACTTCTTAGTTTTACTTGCCGTAGATTAACGATTAAGCACTTCAAACAATTAACCCTTTCATCCAAACAAACTAATTCAGCTTTTTTCCTTATTTTTGCATTTCCTAATTTTTAGCCTTCTGCTGCTAATCAGGAAATTTCAACAAGAATAAATATGTTAGATAAATTAGAAGCTATAAAGCTGCGTTGGGAAGATGTGGAAGAATCGTTGAGTAACCCGGATGTAATTCAGGATATGAAACGTTTTGCGGCTTTAAATAAAGAATATAAAGACTTAGGCAAAATTGTAGACGAATATAAAATCTACAAGAATGTAATGAGTAATATCGATGCCAATAAAGAAATTTTAGCTACTGAGAAAGATGCCGAAATGCGTGAAATGGCAAAAGAGGAGCTCGATCTTTTGTTAAAGCAACAGGAAGAAATGGAAAGCAATATCCGTTTGATGTTGATTCCTAAAGATCCGGAAGACGCTAAAAATGCTGTATTTGAGATTCGTGGCGGTACCGGTGGCGATGAAGCCGCGTTATTTGCAGGAGATTTATACCGTATGTATACCCGCTATTTCGAAACCAAGGGTTGGAAAGTTGAAACTGTTGATGTAACGGAAGGAACAGCCGGGGGTTACAAAGAGGTGATTCTGAAAGTAAATGGAGATGATGTTTATGGTCAGTTAAAGTACGAAAGTGGTGTACACCGTGTACAGCGTGTGCCAGATACAGAAACTTAGGGGCGTGTGCATACTTCAGCGGCATCGGTAGCGGTTTTGCCAGAAGCAGAAGAAATCGATTTATACATTAATCCTGCGGATATTGAGTTGCAAACTTCGCGCTAAGGTGGTGCCGGTGGACAGAACGTAAACAAAGTTGAAACAAAAGTGCAGTTAACACACAAGCCATCGGGTATTGTGGTGGTTTGCCAGCAGGAAGCGTTCTCAATTGGGTAACCGTGTAATTGCGATGGAGATGTTGCGTAGCAAGCTCTACGATATCGAATTGCAGAAAAAAGAATGGAGATATTGCTGCCAAGCGTAAAACAATGGTGTCAACAGGAGATCGTTCGGCTAAAATCAGAACATACAATTATCCTACAGGGTCGTGTAACCGAACACCGTATCGGATTAACGATGTATAACCTTCCATCGATCATGGATGGAGACATTCAGGAGATTATTGATGCACTTCAGTTTGCTGAAAATGCAGAAAAGATGCAGGAAGGCACTGTAGGATAAATAGTTAAATATTTTTGAAAAAAAAGTTTGCGAATTAAGATATAGTCTCTATATTTGCAACCTCGAAAGAGACAAGAGGTTCTAACTTTAAAGAGGAACAAAAGGAGTGGTAGTTCAGCTGGTTAGAATGCCTGCCTGTCGCGCAGGAGGTCGCGGGTTCGTCCCGTCCATTCCGCAACAAAAGCCTTAACTTGAAAAAGTTGAGGCTTTTTTGTTTAAAAATCATTTTGATTAAAATATTTAGAATGAGGTTCAGTGTGTTACGTAATAAATGATTAAAAAGACGGTTATTATAGTGATAAACTCAATATTGTATCTATATTTGCAATCCCGAAAGGGGAAGAGGTTCTAGCTTTAAAGAAGAACAAAAGGAGTGGTAGTTCAGCTGGTTAGAATGCCTGCCTGTCACGCAGGAGGTCGCGGGTTCGAGTCCCGTCCATTCCGCAACAAAAGCCTTAACTTGCAAAAGTTAAGGCTTTTTTGTTTAATCAGTTTCAATACAAATACTTCAGTATTCAACTATTTAGTCAATTGTGTTTGTAATACAGCAAATTGATCAAAGGTTAGTTTTGGGTGCTTATCCATCAAAAGAAAATGTGTATCTGTGTTTCCCTTTAAATAAAGTGTTGATTGATCATAAATTGCGGTATAAAGTCCCTGGCTTTTGGTATAAATGTTAGCGTTTGCATTTCCCTTTAAAATAATCTGGAGAAATTTCGTCGCCAATATTCCATCAGTGCTTACTGTAGCATTATCTTCAGCTTCAATTCTATAAATTTCAGCTACATAAACAATCAACCTGCCTGTTATTGGCCCGGTTCCGGTGATGTTAAGTACATCGCCCTGTTGTGTTATTTTTGCTTTTCCTTCATTGTCATTAGCATAAGAAATACCAATCTCCGACCGCTGGATCAGAACTACATCAATATTTCCTTTGATTATGATTTTTCTGAAGGGAGAAAACCCTGTCAGTTTTAATGGGTTTATTTTCTGCGGCTTGGGTGGCGATCGGAAAAATATAAGTTAATAATAAAATAATGACTGTTGTCATTGCAATTAGGTTTTTGATGAGTTTCATGATATATTTCTGTTTAAATAATTTGTTTACGATACGGACTGCTATTCTTAGGATAGGTCATGTCGTTTAGATCCATGTTAACGAAGGAAATGCCAAAAGAAATGATACGAATTAAAATGTTGATATACAGATAATTAAGCTATTTTTTCAAAAATCGAAGTGTTCATTATCGGACATTCCGTAAATGGAAATGAAACGGTATTATTTAGGAATAAATTTCAAACCAGCTTCTCGCAATGAAATTGTATCGTATTTTTTATAAATTGACGTACTGATTCACTATTACTTACTCATCATCTAAGAAACATCTATCATGCATACCATTTTACCTTTTCTGCTTGCCATCATCGCAATAATTGTATTATTGAACATGTGGGCCACCAAGCTTAAAATTGCTTACCCGATTTTATTGGTAATTGGAGGATTGGTAATTAGTTTTATACCCGGACTACCAAAAGTGAAAATTGATCCAAACCTGATCTTTTTTATTTTTCTTCCACCCTTGCTGTATGAGGCGGCGTGGTCTATCTCTTTTAAAGAGATGAAAAAATGGTGGCGGATTATTGGAAGTTTTGCTTTTCTTGTGGTTTTTTTTACCGCTTTATCAGTTGCGTTGGTTACCAATCACTTCATACCCGGATTCACCATTGCTTTAGGGTTTTTATTGGGAGGAATTGTTTCCCCTCCTGATGCCGTAAGCACCGCCGCAATTACAAAATTTGTAAAAATTCCAAAATCTACTGCTGCAATTTTGGAAGGTGAGAGCCTTTTAAACGATGCTTCTTCGTTAATAATCTTCCGTTTTGCATTGGTTGCGGTAGGTACAGGTCAGTTTATTTGGCAGGAAGCAGCTACCAGTTTTTTGTGGATGGTTTTAGGTGGCGCAGGAATTGGTTTGTTGTTGGGTTGGATATTTGTTCAGGTACATAAATATTTACCCACTGATGCACCATCAGATACGGCACTAACACTCATTGAACCTTATTTCATGTACTGGATAGCCGAACAGCTACACAGTTCGGGGGTGCTCGCAGTGGTAAGTGGAGGGTTGTTTATGTCGGCAAGGCGATTAGTTTTCCTAAACAGTACCAGTCGCATCAGAGGATTTAGCGTGTGGGAAAGTTTTATATTCATTTTAAATGGCGTAGTATTTCTGATTATCGGATTAGAGCTCCCTGAAATTAGAGATGGTTTACGTGCACAGGGAATACCCCTAAGCACCGCTATAGGTTATGGCTTATTGGTTACAGGTGTATTAATCGTTGCCCGTATCATTAGCTCTTACGCAGCAATGATGGCCACCCTTATTTTCCGCCCAGGCGTAATGCCTGCCGCACGTTCCAAAAGGGCATTATTGTTTATGCCCTTATTAGCTCGGTTGGACAGGTATGCGTGGCGTAGTTTCATTGGCTGCCGCATTGGCCATACCCTTATCATTCGATAATGGAACAGCTTTTCCACAAAGGAACCTCATTTTGTTCATCACCTTTATTGTGATTTTATTAACACTCCTGATACAAGGACTTACACTTCCTTTCATTATCAGGCGCACAGGTGCCTTTGGCTTTATCATCAGGCAGGAAACCGATGAAATGGTTAAAAGAAACATGAAGCAGGGCTTAAAGCAACATTCCTATCAATTTCTTAAAAACAAGTACGAAAACGAAATGAATGGAAATGCAACCATGGAAACATTACTCAAACACTGGGAAGAAAAAGCCAACGCTACCGACGATGGCTGGATGAATGAAAGTACAAAAACCATTTTTATCGAACTATTGGAAAGTCAACGCAACTACCTAACCGAACTCAACAAAGATCCAGCGGTTGACGAAGAAATCATCCGACATCAATTGTATCAAATCGACCTCGAAGAAGAAAGATTGAAAATTATTTAGCGCAAACTCAATCGTGCCCATAAATTAAAAAACTGAATATCCATCACATAATCCGATCCTAATACCGTTTTAATGGAAGGTTAACTAATTGTTATCATTAATGTATTGAATTAGAATGAGGTATTTTCTAAAAATTTTTTGTTTAGTTTAGCTAAACAAAATAATTTTTATGTAAACAATATCCAAAACTCTATTCAACTATGAAAACATTAAAATTTTTATCATTCCTATTTTTTCTGTCCATCTTATTTATTAGTTCGTGTAAAAAGGCGGGTACAGTTACTTCAGAAGAAAATCTAATTTCTGATGAGCAATCCCTGGCAAAAAGTGCTTTGGCAGCCAAACCTAAAAAGGTGTTATTTATTGGTATTGATGGCTGTGTATGGAAAGCCATTACGGCAACAAATGCGCCTAACCTCAAAACGTTGATGGATCAATCCTACACCAGTACAAATGCATTGGCACAGGTACCCACCTGGTCATCAAACGGATGGTCTGCTTTATTTACAGGAGTAGGTGTAGCCAAACACAAAGCATCTGATAATAGCTTTTCAGGATCAGATTTTGTAAACTATCCCTCATTTTTCAGGCAGATTAAAACCAACTTGCCAGCCTTACGTACAGCATCAATTGTGAGCTGGTCATCAATTAACGATTTTATTGTAGCTACGCAAGATGTAACGGTTAAACAAAACAGTGCAAGTGATAACGCTACCGAAACCAGAATTATCCAGGAAATTACCACGAGCAATACCGATGTTGCTTTTTGCCATTTTGATGATGTAGATCATGCCGGGCATGCCAGTAATTACAGAACAACAACTCAAATGTATATGGATTCTGTAAAGGCCGTTGATGCGCGTGTTGGTAGAATATTAACTGCCTTAAAAGCCAGGCCAAGTTACAATAACGAAGATTGGTTAATTGTTGTGGCAACCGATCATGGAGGCGATGCCAGCCATGGCGGTGCAAGTTACCTGGAACAAAATGCATTTATCATTTTAAATAACAGCGCTATTGCACCACAATTGGTTAATGCTTTACCTACCACTGCAACAGAATCTACTCCGAACAGCATTACCACTGTCGATTTTAAAACCAATGTTTATGGTCAGCTGCCAACACTAAGTAGTCTTAACCTAAGTGCAACAGGGAGTTTTACCATCGAGTTCAGGGCAAGGGCAACTTCAGCCTCAAGCGATCCGGTAATTATCGGAAATAAAAATTGGGCAAGTGGCTCTAACAAAGGAATTATCATTTCCAACAGAAATGGCGTAATCAGGGCCAACTTTGGCGATGGAACCCATAGATTGGATATTGATGGCGTTGATTTAACCGATCAGTTATGGCATCATGTTTCAGTAGTGGTAAACCGTACTACCCAAAAAGCTACGCTTTACGATGGTGGAATACAAGTTGCAGAGGGTAATATTTCTGCCGTGGGCGACCTGCAAAGTGGCACCGCATTTAAAATCGGTCAAGATGGTACTGGCAACTATAATCCATATTTTACTGGTAATATTTCCGAAATCAGGTTATTTAAATCGGCTTTGCCTGCAACAAGTATTGGTACTTATAGTTTTACGGCTTTAACATCTGCACATCCGCAAAATTCCGATCTTGTTTTATACACTAAAGGCAATGAAGGTACCGGAACCACTTATAATGGAAGCCTGGTAACGCCTCAAATTGCTATGTTAACAAAAAATAGTGCTACGGTTAGCTGGACTGCGCTTACTACACCAATATTTAAACGTAAAACTACCGATTATCATGGCGCCCCTTATTTGTATAACGTGCCACCAACAATACTTAAATTTTTAGGCATTGCAAAGCCTGCTAATTATGATGGTTCGGCCCTTGTTAATTTCTAAGAGCCAACCATTATGGTAAATAAAAAAGCTGTACCCGGATTTATGGGTACAGCTTCATTTTTATTGTTCCGAGAAATGTTTTAATCTAGTAATGTCCAGGTTTTTCTGGCCTGCACCTGTTGCACAACCTGTTGTTCTGCAACCACAATATTTTCTTTGCGCTGGCCAATGTATTCCAGTCCGCTTAATTTATTCCAAAGTGCAACCAATACATTCATAAACTCGCTGGCCATAAGCATGCTGTTGTTAATCTGTTTATGATCGTATACCAACTCAATGGTTTTAGCCAGCAGTTCTTCAAAATTACCAGGGGTTACATCTTTCCACTCATAAAAATATTTAAGTAATTCCTCTCTTTCGCGCGGATCGATCAGTTTTATTGCTGTGAAAAAAATATGTGCTAAACTTGAGAAATAACCTACTAAAACCACTGGCGATTCCCGATGGGCAATATTTCTATATTCGTAAAACAAACCTGCAATGTAATCTACAATCTTTTCAGAAATGAGCCTGATATTTTTGCCTAATGGGGTAATGTTATCGCGCCCGCTTGTTTTATCAATAATTTTAAAAGCAGCCAATTGCAAATCATTTAATAACACGCTGAAAGATTCATAATATCTAATCAGTGCGGGGTGGCTTGTAATGGTCGAACTTGGTGGTATATAATTGTTATTGATCGATAATCTGCCATTTTCGTAATAAACCTGGCCAATGGTTAAAAAATAACTATCAGCCGTTTGCGAGCTTACCTCTGTTTCTGGCAGAACAGCAATTGAATAACTTTTTGCCAGTTCGGGATATCGGATCGGGCTTTCTTCCGGATTAGGTGTACCAGATGGCGTACGGTTGAACGGATTAACTACTAGTAAAATAACATAATTTCGGGGTTCAGATTGTCCAAAATAGTGGTTATGAACCAAAGTATCCATATTGTCAGATTGTACAATATCAATGTGGCAGCCTTCAGGCGTAATCGCATTACAGTACCTCACCCTAACTTCGATATGATTGGTTGCTTTTTCTAAAATTTCTATATCGTGCGAACTCTTATAGCCGGCAAAGGGAGGTAAAAAACCGTAGTTACTGCTGTTTAAGTTCAGCGATACGGCATCGCGTACAAAATCTTGTAAATAGAGATCGCTTAAAGTAAAATGATCACTAGAAAGCTTCATGCCATTAATCCAGTTAATGGATTTATATTTTAGCGGCTTTATCATGGTAAATGTTTTTTATAGATTAGATAAAGATAGCACTTTCTCCCACTTCGTGTGGCTTATTTGCATTTTCCGATACACGTTTGGCATAAATCGTCATTTTTTCTGTAATGCCGTTTTCGATAATATCAAGATCTGGATCTATAAAAATGTTCCGTTTAAAAAAGGATGTTTTGATAAAAAAGATCCATTTGTAATTCTCATAGTCATCGCCTTTAAACTCAACCGGACTTTTAGCAAACTTCAGATTATAATCATCAATAAATTTGTGAAACCAGATTCCGAAATTCATGTTTTCTACCGCTTTTACCTTCACTTTCAAAGGCTCCGGATCGCTACTTTTTTTGTAAAGTTCCAGCTCCAATACCAAAAGCCTGTTAAAATCCACATGGTCCATGTTGATGTCAAGAGGAGTGTCTGGATATTTCCAGATTTTGTAAATTTCTGACGGAATACCGAGCAGTGAAACATAGGCCCACCAAAAAATAAGTGGCACAAAGAAGCAGGTGATGCTGCCTGCGCCAAACCATCCAAAATTAACCGAACTTAACCAGTTAAAGGCAAGCTGAAATAAATAAACAGATAAAAGGGCAGAAATTAAAGTGGCGAAAAAGATAAATACCTTACGCTCCAGCAAATCCTTAGGATAATATTTAGTTAATAAATAAACGAATACCGTACCCATTAAAATGTAAAAAATACAGCAGATAATATACCCCCAGGGCATAAAATTGAAGTTTAAAAAACCTAAAAATCCGGGTAATGCTAAAATAATGCCGATAAGAAGAACACTTACGATAAGTCTTTTGTTGTTAAGAAACTGGTTCTTTTTGTTGATGATAGAAAGTACTGCCGTTGAGATAATAAAGATCAGCGGGAATAAGAGAAAGCGAATAAAAAATGATTTAACGTCCATTAATTTTTTTAGATGTGATGTACTACAAATATAGTATCTTTAGTATTTGATTTTGATCCTTTATTTTTTCGATAATAAAAATTTAATCTATAACAAAAATGCAAGCTTAAAGTTTAAATGAAAAAAGAAACTTTGATTAATAACGAACTCTTTACAGATTACAAAGCTGTGGCTTATGCTGCTGATTTGATAGAGCGAAATATAATTGAGGCAGATCGGATAGAAATCATTCCGATAGGGCCCGATAAGCGCGCTTTTGCAAAAGATATTGAAGATACAAACACTTATTATTCTGAAAAAAGAAGGCATGATCGTATCCGTGTAAACATCAATAGGGAAGGTTTATACGATATGCTGCCCGAAGGACTTTTCCATCGTCCGCCTACAGGCAGCGCGGGCATGGATGAGGAATCGATGATTAAAGATATCAGAGACAGGAGAGAGGAAGAAAAGCAGACCAGGTTATTTTTTACCCCATTTGATGCAGAAATCAACCATGTAAGGATCATGACCGAGCTCTATGAAAATAAGCTCGATAAAAAAACTACTTATGCAGATTTAAGCCAGATTTTTGAACTTGGATGGGACGAATTTAACCTGTTAAATAAAGAGCAAAGTATCATTTGGATGCATTTACTGCCAGAAATACAGCAAAAAAGAAACGATATTGAATTTGCATCAAAAGTGCTTACCGCATTATTTAATTTGCCTATTGCCATTGTAGATGCTACAGCCAATATAACGCCGATCAAAATAGCCGATAACATGCAGATGGAGCTGGGTGGAAGTGCCCTGGGCATTGATACAATTATTGGAGATAGCTTTATACACGAGCATGAATCATTTAACATCAATATTGGGCCAACTTCGCCCCAACAACTGGTTAATTTTATCCCAGGGCAAAAGAACAGGGCCATTTTAGATATGGCCATCAGTTACCTCATACCTGTTGATGCGGAAGTAAATGTAGAAATGCTCACCGCTGTCGATTTTCAGGAAACGGTATTAAGTGCCGATGGTGAAAGTGCCTACCTTGGCTATACCGTTTATATTTAGCATTATGCCATTCTATAAATCGAAGGTTTTAATAACATTCGGTAATGTATATTCATGGTACTGCGTAAATTTAATTTTGCTAAAGTAAGGCTTAAAAGTTCTTCCCAATCCTGTGCGTTCAATTTAAGGTGATCTGCCGGTTCGATAATAATATCCGTAGTTTTAATAAAACCTGCGTTTGGCTTATTATCCATAATTAAACCTTTGGCTAACGTAACGCTTTTCAGTTGGTTGCCCAATTCGTAACGGCAAAAATTAATTACATCTGCTTTGGTAATAATCCGGTCGGCAGTGGTTAAGCCATATTTATAAGCCTGAACCCTGTTGGCAGCATTAAGTCGTGATCGGCCTCCTTTTGTTTGGCTCAGTAAAACGACACTTTCTGCATTAACCCTGTTGTTTTCGTAAATAACCAAACGGCTTCCTGCATTAATGTGGTTGGCTTCTTCAGCCTGAGTAACCCAAATATCCAGAAATAAAATATCAGCATCGTCAATTGGTTTCAATACAATATAACTTGGCAATTCTTTAATATCTTTCAATGCCGAGCGGCTTTTTTGTTCAATAAGGGCAATATTTTGTTCCAGGTTTTTAAGTATAGTGCTTAAAAAATCAGGCCCGTATGCAGAAAATGCTGCTTTTTCATCTCTTAAAAGTTCAAAAAGGTAATCAACCAGTTCTTTCGCGTTTCGGGTATCAAAACGTTCGGTACCACCATACCTGATTGAAAATGAGCCATCCCCCTTTTCATTCTCGTTGGTGTATGGAATTTCATTGTAACTTTTGCCTTTATTATCCTTCAGGTTTTCTACCGCCAGCATCTGGTCTGCTGCTTCAGTTTTAATCGGAATAATATTATTCATGGTTTTAAACCGGTGTTTAATCTGGCTCAACCGTTTATTTACCACAGGGAATGCATTAATATAAATATGCAGTTCGTTCAGCATTTCCTGATTGATGGCTGCGGGAAAAACAACTTTTAACCATTTAACTTTTCCATCGATCTGATTTAATCCTCCAGGTTGAAAAATATTTTCAAAAACCGGAGGAAGTTCTTTGCTATCGTCGATGTTAAAATCGTTAAGGTCGCCCAGCGTGATAAACCTGTTGCTATAGTACTGCAAAACGTCGGCTTTAATCAGATTGAGTAATTGTTTGTGGTGAAAAGGCGCCTCAACCTTACCCGTTAAAGGCTCGTCCATAAAACGTTCCGTATAGGGCGTAAGCTCATTGTTTTTGTAGAACCATTTCCCCAATGATAGCAGGTCGTAAGCATTATCGGGTACCGAATAGTTTTTCCAGTCAAAAAATAAATTCAGTTTATTAAAATCCATCCAGTTTTTTAGCCCGCTAAAGCCAATATATAGGGTGTTTTTTTCAATAGCAGAGCCAGGTAGCGTATTTAAGCCAGGTTGTTTGCTTAATTGCTCAACATTAAAAAGGGTATTTCCGGTGGCTATGTATTTTATAGATGCATTATGAACTTTTACAGCATGTAACGGACTAAAGAAAATATCAGTTTTTTTTGTCTTATCGTTTTCTTGCTGAATGTTCTTTTTAAATGCAAACTGGGTATAAGGCGAAAGGTAATCTTCATCTTCAATAGGCCTTGCATGCATAATTGCGTGGGCGGGTAATGAAGAGGTTAAATGATCAGGTGCCAGAATGCGGCTAATTTTATCAAAAATCCTGTTTTCCAGGTTTTTAACATCATTAGATACATTAAATAATTCGTTGCTTAATGCCTCAATAATCAGTTTTACCAGCGGGTCAAAATCATTACTGTCTTTAACATTCCAAAAATCTTCGGCATTTTTTAAAATTCTATTTCGGATTTCATCTTTTGATGAATAAAAAACTGGCTTCATGTGTAGAAAATTTGGGGCGTTTTAATTTAGGTTGATAAGGGGCTGAGGAATAAAGCAGTGTTAAAAAAATATTTTTCTCCTGTGGTTTTTATCAGTGCCCTAACACTAATATCTACCTTTTTTTTGATCTCTGTTATCTTACGCAACGGATATACATTTTCTACCTCCGTAATGCGCACTTCTACCGAAGTATTGTATATTCTGAACTCAGAATCAGTAATTGATTTTAATAAGGATTTACGGAATTTTTCCTCCCAGATGCTTTCACTCACGATTAATTCAAAGTCTAAGTCCCATATTTCACACCCAAAATCATTGTGAAACCTATGTTCGCCATAACGGGTGAAAATAATCAATTCTATGTGGTTCGAAATCGATTTACCCAGGTCAGTTGGCTGAAGGCCAGCACCTGAAAATATGGACTTAAATCTGAAGGGTTTGTTGTAAAAATTTTCAGACATAGATGATTTGGCTTAAAGTTTGTTAAAAGTAAAAGAAATAAAATCGTTTTTATAACCAAACAACAAATATTAAAAATTGTTATGGTACAGTGTTAATTTGAGAAAGATGTGTGATTTTAAGTGAATTTGATGTCGGATTAATTCTTATACTGTTGCAATGTGAAACTATTAATGCTCTATGAAACCCATTAACGCCATTGAAATTAGGGGTGCTTACACCAAGTTTATCTTAAACTTTGTGTTTCTTACCCTTTTCTCCATTCTTTGCATTTATCTATTTTATGCAGCTTCCGATTATGAGTATACATTACTCGACAAAAAAGTAAAAGAGACTGAAAAACTTTCTTACCTGAGAAAAGATATCAATACAAATTTCGACCTTATTCTGCTCCGCTTCAAAGAACTCTCCCAATACAGCGATTATAATGCTGATGAAATGAGTAAACAGGCCATCTTACTTAGCGATATTCAAAGCGCAAATAACAGGATAAAAGAGCTTATTTCTAAAAAAACAGAAGTTACACCCAGCTTTACGTTGTACGAAAAACTGAACAACAATGTAGGTGCAATGGCCAACCTTCAAGATTCACTTATCGATTCGAGGTCTGTAATACAGCGGGCTAAAGAAAGGGTTAACGAATGTATTCAAGCAAATCAATCAGCAGCAAAAAAAATTAGAAACGGCAGGTTCGGCCGGTAAATAGCACTATTATGATAAAACTAAGCATAAAAGATAGGCGCGAACAATTCTTGTTCTTTTTAGCGCTATTTATTTTTACAGTTGGACTTTTAAGTTTTGGCATTTTTTACAGCGGTAAATCCAAGTATGAAATCTCTAAGGCCGACCTGGAATTAAAGATCAATGAAAATGAAGTATTCGAAAATACTGTAAAAGAAACCATGCCCATTGTTGATACCACCTTTAAATGGATTACACGTTACAATCCAAATGTTAGGGCTGTATTTTTAAGAGATGACATTCAACGCTCATTGGGATCAATCAAATCTGCATTTGACCGGAAAGCATCTGATTCTCGCTATAAAATTTTTGTTCAGAACCAACTTTTATACGACAGATTATTTTACGACAGGCAGGAACAGAATAAAAACATTTCGGATATCGAACTTTATCAAAAACAGCTTGACGATTGCATTACCAACAGGCGACAACTTCAACAAACCATTTCAGCAAGATAAACATTCTCAAAACAACCTATAAACAACGCTACCTATGTCTGACACAAACACCAAGCAAGTTAATTCAAATTCGCAGGGCTACGTTATTCTCTACATCCTATTAGCTGTATTGCTTTTAACAGGTCTAATTTTCTTATTTAAGAGTTCATTGTTCGAAAAGAGGGCAATTGATGCGAAAATCATTAAAGATGAAATTTATTTAAACGAAGACCTGGTTTTTACCGATAACACTCCAAAAGCCTCAAAATGGTTATGGGAATTTGGAAATGGCGAAAAAGCCACCACCAAAACAGGATCTTATCATTACACAAAGGCCGATACTTACATTGTGCGCTTAACTGTAGATGGCGAACTCCGCCAGGAATTTCCAATCACGGTACGCGATACGGTTAGGGCAATTGCTGTGGATAGCGTACTTACCATAAGCGGGCCAACTGCGGGTTTGGTTAACGAAGAAATCAGGCTGGAAGGCGATGGTGAGGGAAAAGAGTTTGAATGGTCTTTCGGCGAAACCGGCCGTGTGGATGTTAAAGGAAAAACTGCTTTATACACTTACCGCGCTCCGGGTAAATATGTGGTACGTCTTCGATCTGATAAAGCCCGTAAACCAGCTTTCCTAAACATATTAATTACCGATCCGAATGCCGAAATAGTAGATGATCTGGTTGCGCCTGGCGATGGCGAGCGCAAAACGATTGATGATATCAGGGCCCGTTTACAGGCTATTGCAAATGGAGCCGATTTTAATTCCAATTATTACTACCTCATAAACAAATACATGTGCAGCAATGAAAAAGTAACTGTAAATGTAGAAATGAACGGTAAGAAAAAACAAACAGATATTTATTCATACTGTATGGGCTTAACTTTTGGAGGCGAAATAGCGGTAGATGAAGCACAATTAACCATTAAGCCAAATTCTACCTGCGCCAGTTTATTAAATATTAAACAACACTCCGGAACTGCACAGCCCGCAGCAACAGCAACTGCAGAGGCTCCGGCGAAAACTAAATAGATTAACATCTTAACCTAATTTTAAAGCTCATCTACAAAAAATATGAAAAAATATTATGCCTTAACCATCCTGTTTTAGGAATATCGTTTGCCTTTGCACAATCACCGGCATCGTTTGGCAAAAAAGTGAAATACATGCCTGAAATCTTACGAAAGGCCTGCCGAAACCATCAATGTAAACGAAAGCACCAGCAGCAGTAGTTTGCCATGGATTGTTTTTTCCGATCGTGAAGACAATTACACTACAACTTCACCCGGTGGAAGTTTAATTATGAAGAAAATCAGCTTTATGGAACCTTTTTATGTTTCTAAAGAAGAAAACGGATACCTTAAACTGATTAAATACAAAGCCGGAATGATTAGAGGCCGGAAAATTAACGATAAAAAAAGTGCCATCAGTTACGGTTGGATTTCTAAAGCCAAGTTGCTTTTATGGCAACGCGCTTTCTCTAACCAAAAAACAGGTTATGCAGAAAAAGCTATTGGGATCATAAACGGAAAAAATGCCTTAACCGAGCCAAAATTTTATTTTGATACAACTGATTCTATCCTGGTTTATAATACGCCAGAGCTAAAAGATAGAAGAACCAAAGTGAGGTTGCATGAAATTGCTTATATCTACAAAAAATCAGAAGATGGCAAAAAGTATCTAATCGGATCGGACGACCAATTGGTTGCCGATACAGCCTTAAAAAGTATTTATGGATGGGTTTCTGCTGAAGCTGTACATAGCTGGGGAGACCGTTTGTACATCACCTCAGTTAAGCCTGGCAATTATGATAATGACGATTCAACCTCAACTGCTATAAAAATGGAATTGATAAGGGAACAGCTTTCGTGGTAGATCCTTTATTGCCAAGCGAAAATCTGATTTTAAGAAGTGTACCAGTTGTTTCGGATGATGCCGGTGCATATGCTGTAGGTATTGCAACTGATGTTTATAACAAAAAAGACAATAAAATATTAACCATTAACGGCTCGGCACTTTCTTATCAGGACTACCTGAAACTCCGCAAAAATAAAACAAAGGTAAATGTTGTTTTTGTAGTGGATGGCGGAAGCCCAATGACCAAATATCTTTCTGGTATGACTAATACCATTGCTTCGTTTGAAAGTATAATGGGCGATTTTGGAAAAGGAACCAAAGTAAATTATGGTGGAGTAGTTTATCGCGGAGAAAGCGGATGTGCCTTACAGGGGATTTTTGTGAGCCCTATTCAGGATGATTACAGGCAATTAATGACTTTTTTTATCAAACCAGGCCAAAAATACACTTAGGTGTAATGGAGAAATTTCAGAAGAACCGGTTTTTAGTGCATTAAAAGCAGGAATTAATTTGTTTAAAGCCAAAAAGAATGAAACCAACTTAATTATTTTGGTAGGAAGTACAGGAAACATCGGCGGTACCAATAATTATCTTATTAATGAACTGAGTGAGCAGGTTGCATTGGCCGATGCACGCATTTTGGCATTACAGGTATATAGCGATTTTAACCAGTCGTTTAATGATTTCGTAATTCAATCACGTAAGTTGGTCTCTGAGTCGGCCATCCGCTCTGCAGAATACAGAAAAAATACCATGGTTAAAGGTGAAGGTTTAAAAAGCTTCCAACCTTACAACACAAGTTTGCAAGATTCTATTTCTTACTATTTAGATTATCCAAAAAATAGTTTAATACAGGGAGGAGTTGTATTTCCAACAAAAGGTACGGTTAATTCCAACCAGAGTATGACGATTGCACTGCGCCGTTTTGTAAAAGAAACCAATGCAGATATTTATAACCAGATCAGCTCTTTGGATAGTGCATTCCGTTTAACAGGCATCTCCCGCAAAAATTTATCTGCTGATATAGAAGGTTTATTGCCTTTGCCTGTAGGTGTAGAAATTGCCGACAGGATGCCTCACAATGCTTTTAAATATTACAGTACAGCAAATGTATCAGCAGATGTGGTAAAAAATAACCGCTCCAGTTTACAATACGCCATCGTATTAAACAATATGGAATACAAGCAGATAGTTGATGTTTTTTCGATTATGCTTGGTCAAAACCTTCAGCCAGATCAGTCTTCTTTTAGAAGTAAGCTGGTAAAAAATTATGTAAAAATGCCTAAACAGTTATTGGGGATGAAAGTATCATCAGGTGATATTAAAGCCATGACTTTGGCCGATTACATTAAACTGGTTACAGGTTTGCCATTAAATAATGAGTTTTTAGCCAAATACAAGGTGAGTGATTTAAAAAGCACCTCTAAAATGCCTTTAGATCAGTTTGAAACCTACATTAAATTGCTAAATCAATCCGTACAGCAGATTAAACGCGCTACTCAGATTGAGCAACAGTTTATATCGAACGGAAAAACCTATTACTACATCACTGAAAATAATTTTAACCCGGCAGTATTGCCTGCAAATTAATGATTATGACAATTGCTGTCTTGTTTACCGCGTAGGTTATCTGAATAATAATATGCTGACTAACAAAAAATATCGGTCTGATAAATATGTGAAACCAATGTTGATTGTTTTTTGGCTATTGCCATTTTTAGCTAAAATATTAAAGCAAAGACAAGGTATTATTATAGGTTCGATTCTTTTTGCCATTACATTAACCTTAGGTATTATGATTTATAGACTTATTAATGAAGGTGATAGGAAATCAGCCATTTATATAATTTTAGGCTTGAGCGCATTTTATGTATTTATTATTGTTTCCATATCTTTTTTAAATATAGAATTATGAAGATTTGGCATATTAAATCGCATAATATTTTATTATCGGGTAATGCTGAAAATACCGTTTCATTACAATTTAACGGTATTTGGATAAAGTTTGTAGAAGAAGGCAAAACGCTTAAGATACAAGCACATAAATGCAGTTTTATTGATACCGTAACAGCAAGAGGTGAACAGGGTAGAATAAAAACAGGTGAAACAACACGCTCAGACCGTAGAATAAGTAAAGTTTTTGGAAAATTGGAAGCTAGAGAATCTGCCAATAAACATGAATCTTTTGCCAACTTAAGTTTTGTACAAGGTTTGTTCCCAAGAGGTGTGCTAAACTTTAATAATCTGATTTATAATATTAAATCTTATAATAAAGCACATTTTGAAGATGGAGGAAATTATTACAATGATAGAAAGGGCATGGGTAAGAAAGATTTAGATAGAGCCTTTACCTTAGGTTCAACAGGCCCTCTATTGGGAGGTGTTTTTAGTGAAGCATCAGCCTCTGTTAAAGCTTTTAGTTACATCGGTTTAGGGATAGATTTTGCAGGATTATTTTCTGATATATCTTTTAGTAATCTCTACGAGAATCTTGTTAAGGTTTCTACAAACAAGCCTGTTGTAATAGTAGATTTTGATAAAGAAGATGATAGTTTAAAAGATTCCGCAGAGCATGTGATCCGGGCTTTTAAGTTGCAAAAATTATAGAAAAACGTGATGAAAAAATAACAAAGAGAATATTTTACAAACAATGTGGCACAGTGTTTCCGATTATACTGGAAGGTTATACTAAAAGAGCAAAAAGCATTGGATAGAGAAAAATATGGCAATTACAAATTTAAGCGAATCGGTAAAAACAGCACTGCATATCGCACAATCTCTGGCAAAGGAATACAGAAATGAAGTATTTTCTGCTGCCCATTTGCTTAAAGGATTAATGCATAAAGATGTTGGTTTACGTTCATTTATAACCTCAATAGGTAAAGATGAAGAATACATAAGCGAGTGGGCTGAAGTTCGGATTGATGAGCAGGCTAAATCAGCCAGTCTAAATGATACCGTAAGCGGTTCCTCGGAAATTGCTGTGATTTTTGAAGAAGCAGATAATGTACGCATTAAACTTGGTCTTGATCTCATTACACCAGTATGCGTGCTAACTGCCTTAGCAAAACCTGGCATTGGTTTTCAGCCCGACCAGTTGAAATCATTCCCGATTAAGGAACGCGAAATTTTGGATCTTTACGTAAAAGACGAAGAAATATCGAGGGTAGTTTCGCCTGATAAAACAACATCAGGTACTGAAAACAAAAGCACAGGCAATGCGCTACATAAATATTGCATAGATAGGCTGCAAATGGTACGTGATGGCAAAACCGACCCAATAATTGGCCGCGATAAAGAAACGCGGATGATGATGGAAATTCTTTGCCGCCGCACAAAAACCCAATGTAATATTAACCGGTGATGCCGGAGTAGGTAAAACAGCCCTTGTTGATGGATTCGCTATTGATATAGTAAACCAAAATGTTCCCGAAAGTTTAAAGCCTGTTCAGCTTTTTGAATTGGATTTAGGTTCTTTAATTGCGGGAGCATCTTATAAAGGAGAAATAGAAGACCGCTTAAAAAACATCATCAAAGAAGTAAAACAGTTTGAAAAAGCAGTTCTTTTTATAGATGAAATTCATACCTTATTAGACAGTAAAGGGCCACTTGGTGCAGGCATTGGCAATTTATTGAAACCCGAACTCGCCAGGGGAGAAATTACAGTAATCGGTGCTACCACAATTGATGAATACCGTAAAATTATCGAACCCGAACAAGCCTTTAGCCGCAGGTTTGAAGTATTACAGGTAAATGAGCCAAACGAAGAAAGCACCATAAAAATGCTACAGAAACTGGCCATAAAGTACGAAGAACACCATACTTTAACAATAGAGCCTGATGCCTTGGGTGAATGTGTACGTTTGGCAAAACGTTACATGAAAGATAGGCGCCTGCCTGATTCGGCTTTCGACCTGTTAGACCGTACAATGGCCGCCATGAAAATGATGAACGATACTTCTGATCAGGTAATTGAGAGTTTGGAAAGCGATTTAGAAGTATTGAAAGCAAATTCAGATCAGTCAGAAGCCGATCAGTTTGCAGATTATAAATGGCTTTTTTCATTACTTCAGAATAAATTAAGTCCGGTTTTGCTTGGCCGTTTAACTGATGAAACACAAACCGATGCTTTCGAAACGGCTGATGAATATCAGGGTTATATCAACAGCAGTCTTCAGGAATTAAAAAAATACGCCGCAGAAAAAAGCGACCGCATAACAAAACAGGATATTGCCTCTATCGTTGCCTATAAAACAGGAATTCCGATGGGTAAATTGCAGGCAGGAGAAAAAGAGAAATTGCTCAACATGGAGCAATACCTTAAAAAACGTGTGGTGGGGCAAGATCAGGCATTAAAAGCAGTTTCTGATGCAATTTTGGAATCTCGTAGCGGATTGAACAAAAAAGGCCAACCCATCGGCTCATTCTTTTTATTGGGGCCAACAGGAACAGGTAAAACGGAACTCGCTAAATCAATCGCCGAATTTTTGTTTAATGATGAAAAGGCAATGATCCGCTTTGATATGTCCGAATTTAAAGAAGAGCATAGCGCAGCATTGTTGTATGGTGCTCCTCCGGGGTATGTAGGTTACGAAGAAGGTGGTTTGCTGGTGAATAAAATCAGACAACAACCTTATTCTGTATTGCTTTTCGATGAAATAGAAAAAGCACACCCATCAGTGTTTGATACTTTTTTACAGATTCTGGATGAAGGGCATATGCACGACCGTTTGGGGAAAGAAGGTGATTTTAGCAATTCACTTATACTTTTCACCTCAAATATTGGTAGCGAGTGGATTGCCGAACAGATAGGTAAAGGCATTATTCCTGCATCTAACCAATTGATGGAAGTAATGGCGGGGCATTTCCGACCTGAGTTTTTGGCCAGAATTTCTGAAATTGTTCCTTTTGCACCAATCAACGAAAGCAATGTAGTGCGTATTTTCGAAATCCAGTTAAGCAGCCTAATCCAATCTCTAAATAAAATGGGTATCGACTTTGAAATAGCCGATGATGCCAAGAAAATGATTGCTTTGGATGGCTTTACTCCAAAATATGGTGCACGTCAGTTATCTGCGGTAATCAGAAATCTGCTGCGCAGACCAATATCCAAATACATCATTTCGGGTGAACTAAAAAAAGGATCAAAGATTAAAGTAAGCAAACATCCGGATGAAGATCAGTTGGAATGGAATATTATTCAACCAGAAGCAGTAATATTGGAACAAAAATTGAGTTAAAACGTTAACTATTATATTATTAGAAAATTTAATCTTAAATCTAAATCAACATACTATGTTTAACTATGAAATTGGAGGTAATGAACGAAAAATTGATACCTCAGAAGCTTTCGCAGAAATTGCCCATAACAAAACACTTTTTGTTCAAAAACTTACCGATAACGAACCCATTAAACCAGAAAAGGTAGAAGGATTAAAAACGGTTAAAGAGGTGTTCGAACATTATAAACCAAATGTAAAAGTAGCTTTCGAAAAGCAGGATGGATCTACCGTTGGCGAAACTATAAATTTTAACGATTTGGGAGATTTTGGTGTAAAAAACATCATCAACCAAAGCAATTACCTCACCAATGTTAATATTGAGAGAGAAATGTCGCTTAATGTGATCAAACAATTAAAATCGAATAAAACTTTAAAAGCTACCCTTGATGATGAAGAAACTAAATCTGCATTCATTAGTGCTTTAAAGAATTTTGTTGATGAATTAGAGGAAAATAAATAATCTAAACGCTGAGAAAACATGTCAAACCCTCAAGAATTAAAAGCAGACCAAAATACATCCGAAGCAGGTTTTAAACCAGCCGAAGTAAAAACCATAGAAAAAACATCACTCAAAGATAACTTAGAAAAACTGGCCAGGGTTGGTGGTTTCGATTTGTTGGAAGCTACAGTTGATGGACTTCAGAATTTAAATCCTGAAAGAAAAGCCCGTAAGCAGATCTTTTTAACCGGCGACGAGAAAAAGAAAGAGCGCGAAGAGCTAAAAAAGAAAATTCAGCTTTGGATAGACGTACTTGAATCTTCCGCTTTGTTGCGGATATGGTAGAAAAAAGTACCGAAAAGTTAAATGCTGCGGAAGAAAACCTGAAAAAAAACCTCGGAACAGCCTTAGAAAGTACCAAAGAATTAGAGCAAGCTTACAGATCGGTTCATTTGTTTTACAAAAATACCGAATCGGATAAACTTAAAAATGTGGTGCTCTTAAATGCATCAATGGATCAGATTAAAGATTTGGATAATCCTCGTTTTATCGATTATGTGGATGATGAGCTGAAACAAAATTACGACCGTTTGGATTTACGCAATAACTACTCATTAATGGTGGTTCCGGGTTATATGGGATCCAACAAAGTATTAGAAAGATGGGGAAAAATAGCGCATAATAACAAAGCAATGCTGGTAACAGATTTTGCCGATCTTGATCAGCCTGATGATGTACTTGATTTATTTACCGCAGCAAACTTTACCGGAGGCGATGCCTTCAGATCAAACGTAATCATGACTTGTAACTGGTTGGTAGGCCGTGGAAAAGTTGCCGAGGTTGGGGAAGAAGATGACCTTACTGTACCTGGATCAGCCGCACTTGCAGGTAAAATGTATTACACACTAATGTCGCAGGTTACTGCCGGTAAAAAACATGGTGCAATAAACGAAGTAGATGGTGTAAAATTCGATTTAAAGAAAAGCGAGATCTCTCATTTAGAAAGAGTTGGCTTAGTGCCAATGGTAAATGAGTATGGCAAAGTAATGGCTTTCTCTGCGAAAACCCTATTTAATGGCGATAACATTGGCTTGCAAACATATTCTGTTGTTCGTGTATTTGATTATATAACCAAAGTATTGTTCGATTTCTTAAACAGAAGAGCATTCGAAAACTGGACTTCAAAAACCGAGCAGGATTTACGCGGGCAGATTGTTAAATTTTTAGATGGTATACAAGGTGCAGATCGTTTAATTGAAAGGTTTAAAATTATGCGTTTCGAAAGAGATGAACTTCAAAAAGACAGGATTCATTTAGATATCCACATTACCCCATATTTCCCAGCTAAAAGTTTTGTTGTAAAACTTGATGGGCATAAAGGTGAAGACGAAAGTACCACATGGAACTCGGAGTATAATCAACAATAGTTTTTGATTACTGAAAATAAAAACCCAACCTTAGCGTTGGGTTTTTTTATGGATATGCATAACACTTAACAAATTCTTTATAATTTTGTAATGCATCGGCCAGATCAGATTAATCAAAAAAAATGAAGCAAGTACTTATCCTAAATGGGGATATTGAAAAAAACGCATCTACAAATTTCCTGATTAACGCCTATAAGCAAGGTGCAGAAAGTGTTGGCGCAACTGTGAAAGAGTTGGCCATTATCGATCTGATATTTAATTCGAACAAACTGTTTAACAACAGGCAGATTGCCGAATTAGAACCCGATTTGCAGAAAGCCCTTACGGCGATTAGGCAAAGTAGCCATATTGTGCTCTTTTGCCCGGTATATGTAGATCACATCCCTGCCAAAGTTAAAGGCTTTTTCGATCGCCTTTTTATGCCCGATCAGATATTTAATACCCAACAGCAAAATGTAAACAACAATTTTAGCGGCCGTTCAGCAAGGATTGTATCTATTTTGGACGAAGCCACTTTTAAAGAGTGGAAAGCCAATAAAAAAACAACCTATTTATCCATTAAAAAGGCTGTATTTGAAAAGTGCAGAATGAGCCTGTGCTTACCAATACAATAGGCGAATTGCATTCGCTAGAAAATCATTATAGCCAGAAATGGGTTGCTAAAATGGAAAAATTTGGGGCACAACTGATCTAAATTTAGTTTTTTTATCGGAGTGTAGAGTAATAGAATAAAATACTGGAGGTTGTTCTTGTTTTTGCCCTAAATTGCTACACTTTGCCGATTATCGCTACACTTTGTAGCTTATTTTGTATTGGCTTGTATTTGTAACACGAAAAATATCTTTTAACTTTTCCACATCTTATCCACAAAAATAATTCATTTAACTAATCATTTAGTGTGCTTTTTGCATTTTACTGCCGTTTTTAGATTAAGGCTATCCATTATATATGAACAATATAGATCATAATTGGCCTGATATTTGGTTTAAAGATTGAAGTAGCGGAGGCTACATAAAAATCAAATTTTTAACCTTTAAATTTTAAAACTATGGCTTTCAAAGCTAGATTAAATTTTTCAGGCAAGGAGTACGATGTACTTCATTGTGCCTATGCATTAAACCGTGATGTAGATGCTAAAGGAAGACCTTCTTCCGGAGTTTACGGCGGTACCATCGACATTGAGATCGAATCAACCGAAGACACCTCAATTATCGAGGCGATGGTAAACAACCAGTACAAACCGATTACAGGAACGCTTCTGATCAAAAAAACAGAAGAAGATGCCAAAATGAAAGAAGTTAACTTCGAAGATGGCTACATTGTTAAGTATTCTGAAGGAATCAACATTGTTGGGGATCACCCGATGACGCTTAAATTCCAGATTTCGGCAAGAAAGCTTAAATTAGGCAATGCTGATGCACCTTAACGATTGGCCAAAAGCCTAGTTTGAGGTAAAAGGTGTAAGGTTTAGGGGCTGAGGTTTAATATTGCCTATGCCATTCTTCAACCGCCCAATGCAATTCATTTTTCAAAACATTAAAATTTACTACAATGGCATTCAAAACCCGTTTAAACTTAGGATCAAAAGAATTTGATGTACTACAGTGCAGCTTTTCATTAAATAGAGATGTTGACGCAAAAGGCCGTCCGTCATCAGGTGTTTATGGTGGTACCATTCACATTGAAATCGAATCTACTGAAGATACTTCGGTAATCGAATCGATGGTTAACAACCAATATAAGCCACTTTCTGGAACATTGGTTTTCAAAAAAGGCGAAGAAGATGCAAAAATGAAAGAACTGTCTTTCGAAGATGGTTACATCATTCAATATAACGAAGGTATTGCCGTTAACGACAATACTCCGATGACTTTAAGTTTTGTGGTTTCTGCACGTAAACTAAAACTAGGTAACGCAGAACACGAAAACGATTGGCCTAAAGCTTAATCATTTTTAATATAAAATCAATTTAATTGATACGCCCCGATTTATCGGGGCGTATTTAGTTAACCCATTATTGCGCTAAATTATATCATCCTAAATTATCATCCCAGGGTTAAGTAGCTATAACTACAAAGCCAGCTCGTAAATTAATGCTCAATTATGTCTAACCATCTCAAACATATTGCAGTAAAAAACATTTACTATTCAGGTAAAACGTTTGGTTCGGCAACCATACATAATATTCAGCAAAACATAGGTAATATTGAACACGGTTTCATTGTTAATTTAACCGCACGTTTATATATTTAGTATTGGATTTGGGTATTGTTGTGATCAAGATAAATCAATATGGAAAAGAAACTCATTGCAGAAATTAATATAGAAGATAAGGAAATTACCCATTTTGCTTCCTTTAGTCTACAGCAAGCTTTTAACGAACATCATTATTTCGAACTGCGTTTTAACCACGATCAAATGGGCGCTCCCGGATTGATTAGTTTAGATGACAGTCGCGATTTTGTTGGTAAAACCTTAACGGCATCTTTTGGTCATTCGCCAGATGGTATGCAGAATTTTGTAGGTTTAGTTTCAAAAGTAGAACTGTCGCAAAGCCATGGTTATCACGGTGTTTTAATTGTAAGTGGTTATAGTCCAACTATTTTAATCGATCGTGGACCGGATTTAGGTTCTTATCTTGATAAAGATCTGAATGAAATTGTAAAATTAGCTACAAAAGATACCCCGGCTAATGATTTAAAAGTTGTTGCAAACGCTGCAAGAAGTTCATCAATTGATTACATTATTCAATATAGAGAAAGCGATTTTGCGTTTCTAAACCGGCTTTCGGCCGAATACCACGAATGGTTTTTTTATGATGGTAAGCAACTAAATTTCGGTAAGCCCGATACACAGAAAGAAATATCTTTGTTTTATGGCAGGGATGTACAGGAAATGCAATATGCAATGGAAATTGCACCAATCAAGAACAAACGTTTCTCTTACAATCCAAAACAGAATGAGATGCTGCTGAGCGAAAGTTCTGGCAAAGTAGATGGCACACCTGATTTATCACATGCCATTAAAGCTTCCAACCTTACATTTAGTAAAACCTTTAATCAGCCTTCGCTGATCAGGGTAGATAACAATAACGACATAAAGAACCTGGTAGAAAATGAAGAGAAAGCCAATACCAGTGAACTTTTAAAGGTTACAGCCAAAGGTGATAATGCGGGCTTAAGCATTGGTAGCATTGCTGAAATTACCATGAGCCTTCGTAAAGAAATGGCTTTTACATCAGAAAGTTTGGGTAAATTCCTAATCACAAGTATAAAGCATCATATTGATGAAAATGGCAAATACCATAACACCTTTGAGGGAAAAATATCGACCACAGAGCGCTTGTTGGTTAAAAATTTCGAAAAACCACAGCCCGATATGCAATTGGCCGATGTAATCGATAATAACGATCCACAGGGCCAAGGGCGCATTAAAGTAAAGTTTAAATGGGAGTGTTTAACCAACGATGTAACCGAGTGGTTACGCGTAGTTACGCCAAGTGCCGGTATTGGCGACAGAGGAAATAACCGTGGATATTTTGCCATACCAGAGATTGATGATCAGGTAATGATTGCTTTTGAAGAAGGAAATATTGCACGCCCGGTTGTTATGGGAAGTGTGTATCACAGCTCAAGTGTAGATAGCAGTCCATTAATTAAAAACCACCTGAAAAGTATAATTACCAGGAGCGGGCACCTGGTTGAGTTTGATGATAATGAGAGTAGCCAGGGAATAAAAATTACTGATATCCATCAAAATATAATCCATATAGATACCAAAGGCAATAATATTACGATTACTGCTTTGGAGAACATGACGCTAAACTGTAAGAATATGCAGATTAATGTAGGGGAGAATATGGATGTGCAGGTGGGTAAAGATCAAAGTACAAGCGTAGGTGACAATCAAAGTATTTCTGTTAACAAAGATATTTCGATGATTGCAGGAAACAATTATTCGCTAAGTGCTACAGGAGATATTCAGGAAAACTCTGATAACAGGACAGAATCTGTATCTAAAGACTTCATTAGGCAGGCTGAAACCTCGAACGAACTGGCTAGTGAAATTACTTTATTTAGTCAGAAAGAAAATATGACTTTGCAAAGTGGTAAAACCGTTGAGGTAAATAGTGCCGAGAAATCAAAATTGTTTTAATTATGGCGATTAAAAAACAATGTACTAATATCGAGCGATCCGAGTGAGAACCGATTATAAACTCATTGCTGGAAATAATATTGAAAAGATAGCCGATCATATTAATGTTGAAGCGAGACTTAAGAATCTTTTTCTTATTAGTAATAAAAAAGTGGTTGGTCAAGGTGGTAAATCGAGTTAGTTATGGCAAATGTTCAGTTTGGTAGTTATGCCCCGTCAGAAGAGCCCAAAGATGATATTCAGTATGTTTATTATACAAGAGAAGGCGAATATCTTGGTGGAATAGCGGGCAGTGCAAAAATTTACATCACTACAAAAGATAAATACGATCAGGCAGTTGCAGCAAAAAAATGGGAAACTGTTAATGATGAATCACAGTTAGTAAAATACGATGGTAAAGCGTTGATTCATGCAGATTTCAGATATATTGCTTATATCGTTAGCCATGAATCTGGTAATGCAGATATTAAGGAACTCAGGTGTGTGGCATTTACTAGCCACAACCGATCTGTTTCTACAAATAAAACCTGGCGTGCATTATTGGCTTCAGGATATTCATCGGTACCTAACAAAAAGGAGCTTCCAGATAAAAATGATGATAAATCTAAACTGTCAAGATATGCAGTACTTGATGTTTGTTTTGGAGTGAAAGACATTACAGACGGAGCAGAATTCTGGGACGGAACTGACTTTCTTGCCTGGGAAATTCTGAAACAAATCCATACAATAAGTTAGGGCAGAACAAATTTGACGAATATAAATTTGTAGAAATTCCAAAAAACATTTATGATGAGTTTGTGGCTGCAAACGGTACATCTGCAAGATATAAAGATAAAGGCAATCATGATGATAAAACAGATAAAGGTACGCATGAACATATTACGAAAAAAATTAAAAAACCTGTAAAGGGACCAGATGGGAAACAAATGAAAGGAGCCGATGGCAAACCCTTATTTGAAGAAGTTGATGTTCCCGATAGAATTAAATATGCAGTTCCATCGTCAGATTTTGGTGATCAGAAGTACTGGGCAGGTGGAAACTTTTATTATGAAACAGGTGTAAAAACTACAAATGGAATTTCGGCCACTATTACCGCAGGGAAAAGTATTTTCTGGAAAATTACCCCTACAAGTTTAACAGCCTCTACCCCAAAGTAACCAGTAGCCATGATTAAACTCATCAATATCGTAATTCTGAATTTCCTATTTATGGGCTGTACGGTAGCACAACCAGGAAAAAAGATTGCAAATAGTTATAATGGTATTTTATTAACCCGTTATGTATCAGCTAAATATGAACAAGAGAACGAGCGTGATACAAGCAAAATTTTGTATGTACATAATACCTTGGGCGACAGTTTATTTGTTTACAAAGTTGCTGGTGGGATTTTGTCTGAAGCTACAGCATATGTGCTAACCTCAACAAATAATGGACTTAATCTTCATATTAAATCGGTATTAAGTAATTCAGATGTTAATGAAGGTTTAAAAGTCATATTTCAAGATTCGGATCATAGCGTGCTGATCAATCAAAATGATCGCTATATACTGTACCCTAAATTTTATTCCTTGCTAAAACAACAGGTTGAGGTTAAACATTCCATTTTAAGTCTGTTCGATTTTCTGGAAGATTATATTGAGGATTATGAGATTACAGATGTTTATCCAATTTTACTTTCCGCAAATCAGGGGAGGTGGGAAAAAAAGATCCAGCAATCAAAGGTTACGGTTAAAAGAAGCCAGTCAGAATTGAAAGATACCTGGAATTTTAAGTATCAATATAATAATAAGGGTAAAATTGAGTCGGTTAAAGCAGCTTCAGCAGATGAAGTGCACTTTAGTAAAAAGATTAGTTATTTAAATCCGGCTGCTATTGAGATGACAACTTATCGCAACAATGAAGATCGTCAGATCACATCACGTAAAGCAGTATTCAGTCCTTCAAAATCTATTCCGCTTAAGTGGAAAGATAATGTAGAAGAAACGGGAAAAAACTTAGAAACGGAGATTTTCACAACCATTGCCAGAAAAAGCCTTAGTAAAATAAAGTCAATACATATGACGCAGGCGGAAGTATTAAAACTCGTTAGGCAAGTGAAATAGCCTGTTAGTAATAAGTAGAATGTTAGATTTTATTATAAATTAAGGTGGACATTGCAAATAAAAAAATTTACTATCCTGGCAAAAGCGCTCTTCATTTAGAATGGCCCACTGAACAGTCTGTTAATTATAGTGTTGTGATTCATTTTGATGAGGAACAGGAAAGTAATGAGGTTAAATATCAATTGCGTATAACCCGATTAAAGCATGTTGATAAAGGTCAGGCCTTGTTCCAGATTGAGCGGATAAGTGATGTTTTTATTAATGAAACTTTACCGGATTTAATAGCAGACCGTTTAGCTTATGCCACTGGAAAAGTTTTTTATCCTTTGGTTATTGCTGTAGATCATAATGGGGGGTTCAGAAATATTTATAATTATAATGAAATATTTAACCGATGGCCATCTGTAAAAAATAAAGTTTTAAATGACTTTGAAGGCGATCTGGTAGAAGATTACCTGCTGAAAATGGAACGACAGCTTTCCAATCAGGATAAATTACAGCTCGCATTTTTGAACCATGACTGGTTTCTTCATACTTTTTTTCGGCCGATTTATAAGGAATACGGCAGGAACCACACGATGGAAAACACGTATAAATTTCCAATTGTGCGGGATTTTAAAATTGAAGGATATCAAACAGTTGAGCAGCTAAGCACGGAGACTAATGATTTCGGCGGAATCGAATTGTTACATAAAGGTAAGATTCTTTCGGTTGATGATGAATATTTTGGGGATAAAATTACGGGAACTTATGAAGGGTATTATCTTTTACATCCAAAGAGTAAACGCATTGTTTCGCTTTTTTCATCATTAACCTATAATGAAGCTGTGAAAACAAGTGTAAAAATAAAAATATCAATAATTCCTGATGGGGATCAAGAATTTGATCACGATTTTGTTTTGGATACAAATGTTGATCGTTTGCCTGTTTCAGATATGGTTATTCTTGATGGTTCATCAAGAAAGGGATTTTGGGAGCGGTTATTTAATAAATAAAGATATGGCAGAAAAACACATTGTTGTTCAAGGTGCTCAATGCATGTGCAAGTATGGATCAGCACCTGATAAATTGAAGGTTCTTACCCATGCTAAAGAATATGCAAACGATAAAGATGGAAGCAAGAAGCCTATAGCAACTACAGTTGATATTAATGCAACTTTCGAAAAAAACATGTTCGGCTCATGTTCGAAGATGAACAATAAACCCTGTAGTGCAATTGTAACAAAATGGTCTGGTTTTTATGAAGAAACCATACTATCTAATGGAGGTAAAATTTTGCTTGAAGACAGTAAGGCAACCTGCCCGGTTGGTGGTACAGATTGCATTGAAATTATTCATCATGGACAAAAAGCAGAAGCCTCAAAGCAAAACTTCGATAATGCAAATAAAAATGTACAATCACAACTTAATCCATTGTCAGAATCTTTAAATGAGTCTGCAAATGATTTTGAAGGCATGGAAGTAAGTGTTAAATCATAAGATATGGCCAAAGGAATCAAGAAAATCGTATGGACAGGTGAGGGTACGGTATATAATTCAAAAAAAGGCTCTATACCAAATCAGCTTTTGGTTGTCGAACCCAGTCAGTTTGTATGGTTTAAAGCGGGCGAATGGCTACCAGGGAGTACTGAACAAGATAAGAAAAAAGATATAAAATGGGCTGTTTTTAACAGTAAGGGCTATATAGAGTTCCAAAAAACATTGCCCGGCAACGCCAAGTATGCGCTAAAGATACCGAGAAAATTATCCGGGCCATATTTGTTTTATATAGAAGCAACATGGAGTGGTAATTTTGATGGCAAATCAGGTATAAAAATTAGAGGGGAGTCGCCTGCCAGAATTGTAGATAGTAAATGGAGCCGTACTGAGGGCGGAGAGGATGTACGCAAAACCTATCAGTTTTCTTATGGGGAACTGGTTTGGCTTAAATTCAATACTGAAGGATTAAATGGATATAATAATGTTGAGGTTAGGGTATTCAGAAAGTTGCGGTCAGCATATGGTTTATTACCAAAAGAAGACGAAGTTACCCGAAAAATCTATTTCGTTAATGTAATAAATGGCGAAATTAACCTGAAAATCCCTAATACATTTGCCTGGTATCAATCGATGAAAGACAGGTCAGATGTTGAAGAATTTTATGTCCGCGTTGTGCATCCAATAACTGGGGTCTATATTCAGGATGATGGTGGTGATACCGCACATGCGAGGTTTTTAAGAATTAAAGATAAGGTGGTTTCTCATGTAATAGAGAAGCCACAGAACAGAACACCGGTTACTATCTATGAGCCGGATAAAAACGCCAAAAGATTTGAGTTGTGTAAATTTGAACAGATTAATGTTACCGAAGCTGGAGCTAAACCAGTTCTTGTTTTTGATAATGGAAAGGGTCTTAAGAATATCCAGGATAAGCGGGAAAAATCGTTAACATCTATCGTTTTTAAATTCGATAGTACCGAACTTTTACCCGAAAGCATTAAACAGCTTAATAATATTTTGCAGTTTTTACTCGAACACCGGTATAGTACCATCCAGCTTGATGGATTTGCCTGCGTAATTGGTAAACAAAATCACAATAATGTTTTGTCAGAAAATAGGGCAAAAACCGTAAGAGAGTTTTTTATTAAAGGGAAACTAGATCCTACCAGAATAAAAGCTGTTGGGCATGGTGAGGTAAACCCTACCGATGACAAAATGGGGCGTGATAATATTAAATACAAAAATGAATATGAATATACGAGTAATAGAAGGGTAGATATTGCATTCGAATATTATGGACATAATGCGGAAACTATCATTTACGAAGCAATAGTAGGGAATAAACCTCAGGATATTTTGGTAGAACCCATAAATTTTGATACTAAGGCCTGTTTCGAGCGTAAAAAGCATAATAAATTCATCAAGTTAATCAATGTTGATTTAAAAGCAGAAACTGAGGGTAAAATTACCATTCCAGCAGTATCTACGATGAGTAAGTTTAATGTTATGCCATTAAATTATATTTGGCCGCGGCGAGATGGGTTGATGAATAATTATTTAGTTCATATCCACTCATGCAGGTATTATTCTGTTCCGAATAACCCAACACTTGCTATACACGTTTATTCTGATATCAAATGGACGATAGAGTTTAAATGGTCCCACACGCAGCCTTTTGCTTATTCTTATGGGAATAAACTTTATGGTTACGAATTAAAAAATGCTCAGAATAAAGCTATTGGTGCGGCAATAGATGCAGAATGGTCCAAAAATTACGGTGAAATGTCCCAAAAGTTCGAACTTTCATTAACCGGAGAGTGGACCGCGGCAAATGGCAGTAAACAAAAAGTAGAGTTTGGTAAGGAATGGGAAGAACGTATTGCTAAAACACTTCGCATTTTTAATAAAATTAAACAGTTGGCCGATACTGTTGTTCAATCACCAGTGGCAAAAGGTAAATGGAGTTTTGAGGTAAAACCACCGGTTATTGCTTTTTCTGCACAATGGTACCTCCAAAAGACAAATGGCAGGGTTGGCGAAATTGTAGAGATCGGTGCTGACACCAAACCGCTTGTTGAAGCCAATACTTTTATAGATCTGTTCAAAATGTTTGTGGAGTATGGTGGAAATGCTATTTGTCCTGGGCCGGAACGGTAATAAACTGGGTGCTTGAAAAACTTGAAAAAAATGTTCAGATTACATTTTTAGTGACTTTTGGTGGAGCAATCAATATTAATGGTCAAACCAAAATTAATGTTCTCTTCCCCAAGGAAACTACTGGCAATGTCAAAGGCACAGGTGAAATAAAGGTTTCTGTAGAGTTTAAGGCATTGGCTAAAGCCGGTACAGCAAACATGGGGGTGGAAGGTGTGTTGACAGCTGATGTTAAAACAAGCGTAACAGGTGGAATTGAGGTTGGGGCTGATAAAAATGGAATCTATGCTAGTCCGATCGCGTCATTTGCCGGTATTAAAGCTAAATTTGTGGCAGCTACCACCATAAAATTCGGTTTTATAAAAAGGACATTTAGCTACGAAGGCGAGTCTGTTATAGTGAAACCAGCCGAGATAAAATTTGAAAAACATTATATATAATAATATGAAAATAAAACTATTGTCATCCGCTCTATTGCTGTTGATGTTATCGACTGCCTGTAAAAAAGAGGAAATAGATATTGCGCAATTAACTTTTAATAAACCATTGGAAATTGATTTAAATCATTATGCTTCGCGGGTGGAAAACCAGAATGGGCATATCGAAGTTTCAGATGGTGGTTTTAAAACAGTCGATAAGGGCGAAAAAGTTATTAAATATTCTTTTGATGAAAAGGAAACCGCAAATCTTAAATTCCACGGTTCCACAATTAACCCTTCAATCGGGGCAGTCATAACCACTTATAATAACCTGTTATCGTTTGTTTCATTTACCGTTAATGCAGAGCAAACTGATGTTAGCATACAATATCTCAAGAAAAAGTTCGGAAAAGCTTATAGTGCCTCAGTTAATAACATCATAGCAGACGCGCTGAGTGCCAAAACCAAGGCAATGCTTAAAGAAAGCTTTCCCGAATATTATAAAGAGTATAAAAATGACTTCAATAGTATGGTTGTCGATTATCCACAGGTAACTTCATGGGTAAAAAATGATGTACTATATCGTTTAACACTCGATCCGGTTAATAATAGTTTAAACTTTAAACTCGATATTATTACCAAAAAAGCATTTGAAGACGCCGTAATTTTAGGTTATCATAAAAATATCGACAATCCTTTTAAATAGCAGAGCATACATGATGAAAGAACCCTATTATTTAGTTGACTTTAATGTCGCTCTTGCAAATTTTGATATACTAATTAATGACGTGCTTGCCTTTTCATATGAGAGCGGAGGCAGCATATTTTCTAATTATCCTATCAATCATTTTATATTACACAGCGGCCCACAGCAGCTTAAACTTCGGTTTAGACCATTGAAAGGGCAAATCCTACATCCAGATGCAGATGCCACTATCAAGATACAATATCTTGACGCGGCTACGATGGATCAGTCGCAGCTAACAACTATTTATGAGTATAAAATGAAAAAGGCGAACGATGAAAAACTACCAATAATAGAATCTATTGCCGAATTTAATGCGGAAGTACCTTATGATTTGAAAGGTTGGACCGATGCCATAGCTGTAAAAAATGATAGTCAAAGTGTTATTAATCAGGTTCATAAATATTACCATAGAATCTACGATCTTTTTAAAAATGAAGATATAGTTTCACTGGATCTGCTCTTAAGAAGACGATATGAAGAAACCGATGCATCCGATGTATCTTATTGAAGATAATCTAGCCGCATTAAAAAACATATTTAAAATGTTAGAAGCAGAAGAGTATGTATTACAGGAATTTCCAATGACACCACTGGTAGAATTTTATGCTGGTAACCGTGTCATAAATTTAAAAAGAGAGAACCATTCGCCGATTATCTCCTATTTAAAAAAGGCAGAAAATGAAGAATTTGGTTTTCCATTTTATATCTACGTACCTAAAAATGCGAATTCTTTTGAAATTATCCGATAGCTTACCTGGCATTAAGCCATAAACTAACAACCTTTTGAAGGGAACACTGGGCATAGTATAATATACGAACAAGCAATTTTCCATAGGAAAAATAAAGGGAAGCACTTTCTTTAATAAGATAAATTTATATTGTAGAATATGTTCTATAAAATTTATTTAGAGAATAACGATCTGATTATTGAAACATTCTTTTTAAAAGAGAAAATCGCTATTGATTCAATTGATGACATCATTATTTTTTATAACCGAGGTTTTAATAAACATAAATTATATACTTACTTTAATAAACCAGTACAATATGAATTGACCAGAAAATCCTGGTTTTATCAAATATTATTTGAAATATTTTTAGTGTTTAATACAGAAAAGTTTAGGATTTACCGCCTTTATGAAAACGAGGTCATTGCCCTAATGTTCAGTTTGTTAAGGCCGTACCTTTCTACACTCACTGAAACAAAAGATCTGGATTTAGCCCATAGTTTTACATGGATGACTTATGATGAAGGTGGACAATTTAAGCAAATGAAACTGGTATATAGTAGAGATGGGTTGGGCTTAAAAAGAGTAATGTTAAAACATAAAATACTTTTGGAGAAATAATAATCCTAAATTTTACAGCTGATAATTGTTGAAGGTTATAATTTTAAAACAGTTTAATGATTGCCAAAAGAATTTCATTCGCACTATTTTACTATTTCCTTCTTTTTAGGCTCTATGCCGTATGCTCGCTATTTTATTCATTCATCATTCAGGCATCTAACGAAAACCTGATCAGAAAAACAAACGATGGTTATCAATTGACCATTTTCCAGCTTGAATTTTATTTTTTCCTTATCGTTTTATACAATTTCCGGCCATCTCGCTTTAATAAAACAATTATTAAAAGTTACCGTGTGGATGAACCTAAAAAACTTTCAAAAAAGGTTTTTTTTTGTACCGTATATTTTGGAGTGCTGCTCGTTGTTTTTGGAATTCCGTTCATGATATTTAAGAATGCTTTAGCGGGTGTTTTTGATATCCTTATCGGAGCCAATCAGTATATTCTCGAAAATACAGGCTTATTGTTCATGTCAGTCATTTTTCTGGTACTTAATATGCTTGGCTTTTACTACGACTTTATCAATGCTTTTGATCATGCGAAAACCCAGTTTTTCCGATTTTTATTTGCATTTATGCTAACGGTTCCAACTTCGGCATTTCTATATTTAATTTCTGTTATACTTCAGGTAAAATCTGATGCCTTGATAATCATCTGTTTGGCATTTAACCTTTCTTTTCTTTGGTTAAGTATAAGTGGGTATTGGAAGAGTAGAAAATTAGCGGGTTACAGATAATAAGAAAAGCAAAGTAGAAGTTATGGAAAAACAGGTCATGGGTATTTGGGAGAGAAATATTTGTTGATTCTTCAGTTTTCAATTTGAAAAAAATTAGCATTGTCTGAAAATCTGTTTATAAAAGTAACATATTGTCCAGAAACGCTACAATATTTTATTTCATATGCTGTAGTGCAAATCATACTATAATTATTTTTAAAAAAAATACACTTTTTTTATTCACAATAATCTGCGTTTTCTATAGCGTGAGCCAAGATTTTTAAATATCGTGAACCTTGCTACTCGTTATATATGAGCAACATACACAATAATTGGCTTAATATTTGGTTTATACTTAATGTAGCGGAGGCTACATAAAATCAATTTTTTAACCTTTAAATTTTAAAACTATGGCTTTCAAAGCTAGATTAAACTTTTCAGGCAAGGAGTACGATGTGCTTCATTGTGCCTATGCATTAAACCGTGATGTAGATGCTAAAGGAAGACCTTCTTCCGGAGTTTACGGCGGTACCATCGACATTGAGATCGAATCAACCGAAGACACCTCAATTATCGAGGCGATGGTAAACAACCAGTACAAACCTATTACAGGAACACTTTTGATCAAAAAATCGGAAGAAGATGCCAAGATGAAAGAAGTTAACTTCGAAGATGGCTACATTGTTAAGTATTCCGAAGGGATCAACATTATTGGGGATCACCCGATGACGCTCAAATTCCAGATTTCAGCAAGAAAGCTTAAATTAGGCAACGCCGATCACCTTAACGATTGGCCAAAAGCCTAGGGGGAGGTTGAAGGTGTAAGGTTTAGGGTGTAAGGTAAATAAAACGCCTACCGCCATACGCTAAGTGCCAACCGCTCACCGCAAATTCATTCATTTTCAAAACATTAAAACTTACTACAATGGCATTCAAAACCCGATTAAATTTAGGATCAAAAGAATTTGATGTACTACAGTGCAGCTTTTCATTAAATAGAGATGTTGACGCAAAAGGCCGTCCATCATCAGGTGTTTATGGTGGAACCATTAATATCGAAATCGAATCTACAGAAGATACTTCAGTAATCGAATCAATGGTTAACAACCAATATAAGCCACTTTCTGGAACATTGGTTTTCAAAAAAGGCGAAGAAGATGCAAAAATGAAAGAACTGTCTTTCGAAGATGGTTACATCATTCAATATAACGAAGGTATTGCGGTAAACGACAATACCCCGATGACTTTAAGTTTTGTGGTTTCTGCACGTAAGCTAAAACTAGGCAATGCAGAACACGAAAACGATTGGCCTAAAGCCTAATTTTTTTTTCAAATGCCCAGGCAAAAGATAGTCATCTAATGCCTGGGTTTTACCCTTTTCTTTATCAGATGGAACAGGATTGAGTTAAACATTTAAATACCTTCCTCATGGCAGATGTATTTGCATTTAAATTCAATAAAATTAAACTGAAGCCAACAAACAGATATGCACATATTTTATTATGGTCCATTTTGGCTTTGGGTTTTGCCGCGTGCAATCAAAATCACAACAAGCAGCACGTGTTATCCCTTGCCATTAGTAAAGATTCATTGACTTCGGTCAGTACCAGTAAGCAGTCGGAAAGCGAAATAAATCAAAATCCACCTACAGAAATGGTCTTCGGCCTTAAAAAGCAAGCTCCATATATATTGCTTATTAATGTTACCCGGGTTGATTCCATTTATAATGCTGAAAAGGTTTTTAGTGCCAATATAATTAAGTCATTTAAAGGAAATCTAAAATCTATGGATAGCCTGAAATATATGGCAATGAGTGATTTAAAATATGTAAAATATCCAAATGATACGCTGATTGTTTTTCTTAAAAAGAACAAATCATCTCTTTTATCTTCAAAAAATAAGGATGTATTTTATTTCGCATTGGAAAATGCATCATTTAGAAGTACCAAATATCTTGATTCACTCTTAACTAAAAAGTAACATGCCACTTTCTTTGCCAAGTTTTACAGATTTAAGAGTAAATTATCCTGCAACAAGTAGCGAGCTGGTAAAAGCAACAATTGGCGGTGCCGTTAATGCGGCCTACATTACCAATACCTGTGTGGTGCGGATGAGCAAGGCATTTAATTATCTGGGTATTAACAACAAAACCTTCACTCTGAATACACCGAGTTGGAAATATTCCACAAAGCAGGATTTACTGGTTCAGGAAAAGGCAAAAGTTCATGCCATACCCAAGCGGTATCCATATACAAAAAAGTTCGAAACAATTGCAGGAGCTGATCACAAGCATTATTGTTTCCGGGTAAGCGAATTTTTCGACTACCTAAACCACAAATATAAAAAACCTGATTTAAAGGTAGAAAAAGCAGTTAGAGACAAATTTATCCCAGTAACTCAATTAAGGGCATTCCAAGATAAAATAAGTGGTGTAGCGGGCATCATCTGCTTTAAAACACAATTTAGCGATGCAACAGGTCATTTCACCCTCTGGGATGGTCAGAAATGTTTATATCAAGATTATTTTTTAGACCCAAGAACCAGCGGAATTTATTTGTGGATTTGCTAAAGATAGAATATTATGGAAAAGAAACTCCTAGTAGAAATTAATATAGAAGGTAAAGAAATTACACATTTTTCTTCTTTCAGCCTGCAACAGTCTTTCAACGAACATCATTATTTCGAGCTACGTTTTAACCACGACCAGTTGGGTGCGCCTGGTTTGATTAATTTAAATGAAAGTCGTGATTTTGTAGGTAAAACCCTTACCGCTTCCTTCGGCTATGACCCAGGCAGTTTACAGGATTTTGCCGGCCTGGTAACTAAAGTAGAACTGGCACAAAGTCATGGTTACCATGGCGTGCTGATTGTGAGTGGATATAGTCCGACAATTCTGATCGACCGTGGTCCGGATCTTGGTTCCTATCTGGATAAAGATCTGAATGCTATTGTAAACCTTGCTACTTCAGACGTACCATCAAACGATATTAAAATTGTGGCGAATGCAGCCAGAAAAGAGCCAATTGATTACCTGATCCAATACCGTGAAAGTGATTTCGACTTCCTGAACAGGCTTTCAGGCGAATACCATGAATGGTTTTATTATGATGGTAAACAATTGAATTTTGGCAAACCCGATGATCAGAAGGAGGTTGCCCTGGTTTATGGCAGAGATGTACAAAACCTACAATATGCCATGGAAATTGCACCGATTAAAAATAAACGTTTTGCCTATAATCCTAAACAGGATGAAATGTTGCAGAGCGAAAGCAGTGGTGCAAGCAATGGATCGCCAGATTTAGCACACGCCATACAGGTATCTAATGCCATGTACAGTAAAACATTTAATCAGCCAGCACTTATACGTGTAGATAATAGCAATGATATTAAAAGTCATGTGCAAAACGAAGAAAAAGCACACATCAGTAACCTTTTAAAAGTAAATGCAAGTGGTGATAATGCTGCCTTAGGGATAGGAAGTATTGCAGAAATTACAATGAGCCTCAGAAAAGAACTATCTTTTTCTACTGAAAGCCTGGGTAAGTTTTTGATTACCAGCATCAATCATGATATTGATGGAACAGGTAAATATTTCAATACTTTCGAAGGAGTGGTTGCTACAACGGAGCGGTTAGCTGTTAAAAATTATAAGAAACCCAATCCGGATATGCAACTGGCTGATGTAATTGACAATGCCGACCCACAAGGACAAGGGCGTATTAAAGTAAAATTTAAATGGGAATGTAAAACCAATGATGTAACCGAATGGCTGCGGGTTATTACGCCCGATGCTGGCAGCAGTGATAAAGTAAGCAAGAACAGAGGCTTTGTATTTATTCCTGAGATTGGCGACCAGGTTGCCTTAACTTTTGAAGAGGGAAATATTGCAAGGCCAATAGTACTGGGCTCTGTATTTCATGGCAAAAGTGGTAGTGGTGGTAGTTCTAGCAATAACAGCAAAAGCTTGACTTCTAAAAGCGGACATACTTTAACTATGGATGATGGTGCGGGTATGGTTATGCGTGATAAAGACAGCAATTTTATCGAACTCGACGGGGCAGGAAAAGCGGTTTTTGAAACCAAAGAATCCATCCTTATTAAATGTGGGGAGAGCAGCATTTTTATGGATAAAACTGGGAAAATTATCATAAAAGGCAAGGATATTTTAACATTGGGAGAAAACATTGGGAATTCCGCTTCGGTGAGTATTGGTATAGGTGTGGGCCCTGAGGATGGAACACCAACTTCTGGAATTGGTATAGAATCGCAAACACTTGATATTGGCACAAAAACACTTTCGATGAGTGGAGAAACGGAAGCTAACCTTGCTTCGAAAAAGATTAACGTAGGTGGCGAAAGTGAAACAAATATCAGTAGTGGAACGATTAACCTAAATTAATGCCGACTTAAGCTCCAATGAATCCGATACAACTCGAACTATTTAAAATAGATAAACAATGGCAACAAGTAGTAAGACAACATCCATCAGAAACCTTGTTTCTTTGTTTAGGTGAACGGCACGAGGTAAATTTATTTGAAGCTTATTTCAAATACCAATTAACGGAAGAAAGCCGGACCGATGACATGTTCCTGCTCCATTACCAGGAATTTCAAAATGTATATGATTACGGTAAAAATTTGGTTAAAGAGTGGAAAGAGATTTTTGATTTATGGCAGAAAGATACTGGGAAAGGGATCGTTTGGGATGTGGATATGAGTGTAAACGCAAAAATTTATAAAACAGACGCTTATGTGCCTGTTCTCGCTTTAGAACAGCTCTGCAATCTCTATCCTGATTTAAAGTTGAAAAAAATATATGTTCAGCTGGCACCAACAAGCATTAATGATGTTACTGGTCTTTCTGAATGGATTAATGAATGGTGTAACTGTGTTAAAGCCATAAAAAATCAAAATATTAAGCTGGTTTATACAGAGCACCATACACACCGTACTTTAAAAAAATTAAAACAAGGAACCGAGTTTAGGATTAATATCGATGTGAGCCAGTTGATGCAGAATGCCGCAGCACATACCAACCGCGAAAAAAATGATCCTGAAGCCGATTACCAGCAACAAATATTGATTGCCAGTAATTATTTAAGTAAAGGTAAACACGAGCAGGCCAATGCAGTTTTGGAACGTGCCATTGTAATTGCCCAAAAACAGGGATTACAAGAGGCTGTTGTTGCTGCAAGGATTATGTTGGCACAGAGTTTAGCCGTAAAAAGTAAGAAAACAGAAGCACGTCAGCAATATGAAATGGCCTTGGCTCGCACCGGAGAAAACTCGCTATTAAGTGCTCACATTCACATGAGCTTTGGTAGCTTTCTCCTGGCACATGCAAGTAAAGATGAAGCTAAAAAGTACTTCGAAAAGGCGATTAAAATTGCAGAGATTATCGAGAATGATTTTATAGCTATGGAATGTACCCGTTTGCTTGGTCAACTTTCTGATGGCAAAATATCAGGATCTGGCAAAGCAATGGCCTATTACTTAAAGTGTTTAGAAATTGCAAAAAAGATGCCGATAGAAAAACGGCGACAAAGTTCGATGGCTTATACCGCATCGATCATGTTAAAAAAATATGGGGAGGAAAGTCCAGAAGGTAAAAAATTAGATCTGGAGATGCAGCAGGATTACGGAGAAGACTGGAAATCGATGGCAGAAGTGCCAAAGAACCATTCCAATCCATTATCCTAAGGATGTTCGGTGATGATATTACCCAAAAATAATGCAGATGAAAAAGATTAAAGCAAGTAAACCGAATATGGCTACCGATAGGTCAATAAGCCTATCTGCAAGCTTAACTAAAGCTGAACCAAAATCGGTTGGTGGTGGCGGTGGTGCTGTTGCCCCCGGAAGTAATCCGCCTGCGGCAAAAAGTACGTTAAAGCTTTTAACAGCCAAAAAACCCGCAATGGCCAATACAGCGGTACAGCATGTTAGTAAACATTTTGATGTGGTGCTGGCGATCGATTTTCACTGGACAACCATTCCCATCCCGCCATCATTTGGCTTTATTCCATTACCGTTGCCCCATCCTTTTATCGGTATGGTTTTCGATCCGATGGATTATCTGCGGTTTAACATTCCTATTCCAAAATTCGCACAAGGTTTAATTGGTGCAGCCAGTATCCCGATGGGGGGCTCTATTTTTGTACATGGCAGACATAAAGCTACCACGACTACAAGTGTGATGGGGGTTTTACTCCCTTTTAGGCACATCAGTTCTATACCGGTTTATTTCATTGTAAATATTCCGGGTTCACCACATGAGGGTGAAGTGTATTGGGGCTCTACCACTGTAAAAGGACAGGGATCTGAAATGAGTGGTTCTAATCCTGGGCAGGTATTAACTTGTTGGTGCCCACCAATGGGATTAAAACCGCTACCAACTGTACCTGGTAAATTAAAGAAAAATCCTCTTGCTTATTTCGCTTTTTACAGCGATTTATTAAGTATGTACGTACAAATTAATACTGGTAAACCTGTTTTGGTTGGTGGTACCTTTGCGCCGCATAATTATACATTAAAGGAATATTTGATGCGCTTTGCCGCCATTGGTATTATGAGAGGGCTTACAAAATTGGGGGGAGCCTTATCTAAGGCGGCATTAAAAGGCGTGAAAAAAATGCTTGGCAAAATGTTTGCTGGCGGCAACCCGCTCAAAAAACTAAAATGCCACTTTGGTTTGGAGCCTGTAAATTTCGTTACAGGAGCTATGTTTTTTGAATGGACCGATTTTGAATTGCCGGGCGGTCAAACTTTGGCCTGGAACAATGTGTGGCGCAGTGATAAACCTTATTCGGGCATGCTGGGTAACCATGTTTACAACAATTATGACCTTTATATCTATCCAGATCCGGAAGCCGGCATTGTAGGTTTTAGCCACCCCACCGAAAATATGGTGATGCCTTTACCTTATATCGAAGCATATTCAGGTAAACAATACGATCGTGCGCAGAAACTCTGGATGGAAAGACCCGATGAAAATACCTGGGTACTTACCATTGATCAGGATATTTACACGTATACCCTTTTTAGCGGGGGGGCAGATGGAGATTTCTACCGTATAAACCATATCGAATATACCAATGGCAGTCAGCTTACCTTTTATTATCAAAAACAACTTTTAACCCGGATTGTAGAAAACTCTGGCCGTGTGCTCGAAATGAAGCATAATGAATCTGGTACAGCAATTAACGCAGTTTATTATCACTATAAAAATACCAGCGACCTGTTGGTGAGTTACGATTACGATCAGCGTGGCAACATGATCAAAGTTTACGATCAGGCGGGCAAAGCCATCAGTTTTGAGTATGATGAGAACAACCATGTAGTGAAAAGAACTAACCGGAACAATATGGTTTATTTCTGGACTTACGATGCAGAAGGCCGTGTAATTCATACCGAAGGTAGAGATGGTTTTATGAGCGGATCGATAAGCTACTTCCCGGAGCAAGGATATAATGAGGTTTACTATCGCGATAGTAAAATAGAACGTTATTATTATGATGAAAACGATTTGGTTTACAAAAAGGTGGATGCCATGGGTGGCGAAACCTGGTATGAACACGATCGTTATAACGAAGAAAAAATGGTTTCGAGCCCTGAAGGCAGGGTAATCGGCTATGAATACGATGATCGGGGCAATATTAAAACTTATCATACCGCGGATGGCGAGCAATACCAATATGCATATGATGAAAACAATAACCTGATTCTGCGGAGTGATCCGGCTGGATTGAATGAAACCTGGTTATATAACGAGCAGAATCAATTGCTTAAACATGTACAAAAAGACAATAGGGTAGTCGATTTTCATTATACCGAAGGACAAAAATTACCAGTTTTTTGCCGCGATAATGATGGCCATGAAGTTCATTGGACTTATAACAGCTTAAACCAGCTGATCGAATCGGTTTCGAGCGAAGGCAATAGCCGTCGTTGGACTTATGATGATTACGGACGCTTGATCCGTTTCAGTCCTGACGGTGATCAAACTACGGTTTGGGAACGGGATGAAATGGGGCGCGTAATCCTGGTAAAAGATTTTGGTGAAGAGCCTTTACGTTTCGAATACGACGCCTATGATCTTCCGGTTTATGCCACCGATGGCCGTGAAGAATGGTACATGAGCTATACTCCAATGGGCAGCTTAAAAACACAAAAAAGAAGCAGCCAATCCTCCAGCCAGAATATCCAGACCCTTCATTTTACCTATGATCAATGGGAAAATTTAAAGGCCATTACCAATGAAAAAGGCGAAGAATATCTTTTTTTAAGGGATGCCAATGATGATGTGGTGAAAGAAATTGGTTTTGATGGCCAGGAGCAACAATACATCCGCAACCAGGATGGGCAGATTATTAAAACCATACAGGCCGATGGAAAAGCTGTGTACCATAACTACGACCTGAGTGGCCGTTTGGTATATAGCAGCTACAAAGATGGTACCTACGAAGCTTTCCAATACAATAAACTTGGGTTGCTTATTGCCGCAGAAAATGAACTTTCTTCAGTTAATTTTAAGCGCAATCCATTGGGGATGATTAGCCAGGAAATACAGGATGGCTACCAGATTAATTATCAATACGATGTTTTTGGGAACCTGATCAGTTTAAAAAGTTCATTGGGCGTCGATATTAAATACGATTATGACGAAACAGGTTATCTGAATGGCATCGCTGCAAAAAGTGGCGGATCAGCAGAATGGACTGCAACCATTGGCCTTAATAAAAACGGACAGGAAACCAGCCGCAGTTTAAGCGGTGGGGTTAGGGCTACATTCGATTATGATCACGAAGGCCATCCAATCAGCCAAAAGGTGGAAGCCAGCCGTTCCATCACTGCTTTTAAACAATATGCCTGGGGACCGAACGATAAACTCAACAGCTGCTTAAATAGCATTACAGGGGGTAGCATCAATTACAGGTACGATACTTTTGGCAGCTTGGCTTCGGCAAGTTACAGTGATGATGGCAAAGTCATCTATAAAAATCCTGATGAAACCGGGAACTTATATAAAACCGCAGACCGCAGTGACAGGCGTTACGATAAAGGAGGTAAACTGCTTCAAAGACGACCAGTGGTATTACCGTTATGATGCCAAAGGCAACCTGGTGCAAAAAAGCAAGCGTAATATTATCGGCCTGGCCAAAGGAGAAGTTGCCGAACCAGAAGATAATGGTTTGTTTGGTAAAAAATTAAACTGGGGAATGGCCAATCCTGAAATCCCCAAAGCGGAAGCGCTGGATATCCTGGCAGATGCTGAACCTGATTTGCCAGAATGGAAAGAGGGCGACTGGGCTTATGCCTGGGCGGCCAGTGGCATGATGAAGGCCGTTAAAAATCCAGATGGTGAGATCATCAGTTTCGAATACGATGCCTTAGGCAGAAGAAAAGCCAAAATTGTTCATGGCCTCCTCCCAAAAGGGGGAGGCCGGGAGGGGTTGATCTATCGTTATGTGTGGGATGGTAATTTACTGATCCACGAATGGAATTACCCTTTAAGCGAACGACCTAACCTGGTGGTTAATGAAGATGGATTGCTTAGCTACGATAAAACGGAACCACTGGGCAACGATTTAATTACCTGGGTGTACGATCAAAATAAATTTACACCAAGTGCCAAAATCGTTAATGGCCAGTATTATTCTATTATCAGCGATTATTTGGGCACTCCAGTACAAGCTTATGATGATGCCGGTAAAAAAGTGTGGGATTGTGAATTTGATATTTATGGAAAAATACGTAATCTTAGAGGCGATAGGGAATTTGTTCCGTTCAGATATCAGGGGCAATATGAGGATACAGAAACAGGATTGTATTATAATAGGTTTAGGTATTATGATCCAGAGACGGGAGGGTATGTGAGCAAAGATCCGATCGGACTACAAGGTGGAAATAGACTATATGCTTATGTTGGAGATAGTAATTTTTGGCTAGACGTCTTTGGATTAATGCCATGGGGAGAGTTTATGAATGGAGCAAGCGCAACAATTACAGCAGGAAATAATACAGGAACTTACAGCAGTTCTACGGCAGGGCATGCAGAGATAAATGGGCTTAACGATTTCACTAACAAAGGTTGGTTAAATGGACAGGATGTAGTTATTTCAGATGTTACAGGTAATTTTAATAATGGGGTGAAACCAGTTGGGGTATGTTCAAAATGTAGATCAAATGTTTTTGGAATATTGACGGAAGGTGGGGCAAAAAGCGTGACCATTCCTGTAACCAAAGGAAATGTAACAGTTGATAGTTATAAAATTATGAGTGATGATTTTGGTAGGGTTCAAGCTGAAATTGATAGAATAAATAAGGGTTCTGGGAATCCTAGATCTAAATCAGATGCGGCATGGGACATACTTAAAAAATATAAATATAATTAAATGAAGAAAATAGAAGCAAAAGACACGTTATTTTTTTATAACCCAAATATGGAAGATTTGATCTTATATGCAGGTGTAAAATTTAGTTACAATTTTAAAAAAAAACAATTTCAGTTAGACATAAATCCAGATGGAGAATCCCGTTTAACAGATATTGAAAATTTTAAAATAAATGAAGCATTAACGCAAATTGAATTCGATATTAATTATAAAAACAAAGCAATTGCTTATACCGTAAGTAGTAATTTCTATACATGTAAATATGCTTTCGAGGTCATCAATAATTTAAATGAATCTATTATTCCAGATAATGATTTAGATAAAGTAGATCTATACTTTGAACAGGATGTACTTACGCATTTATACATAAGTAAGACAAAAGAATATCAACTGATCGATTCATTGAGGCTTATATCCGAAAATAATAATTGCTATTTAATCAGAAACAAACCCGAATACAGTAAAAAAAGAGTAGACGATATATCCGTTCAGGATGGCAAAGTTTCGATAAATGCAGAGGGAAAAGATGTCTTTTTTGAATTTAATCTAAGTCAAGTGGTATATAAGATTATTGAGAATATGTTTAGACTTAAAAAATAATCCCTATTGGATAAAATAACTATAAAAAAGAAGTATTTTAATTGGTTGAAATAGAATTGATATAGTTTTTAGTCGTTAATTTCTAGTTTAATCTTGATGAAAATTATCAAGCCAAAAGTCTTAGGTATAACGTATGAGCCGAAGGTAAAAGAACTATGTTTAATCTCCGACCTTAAATTTAATTACAGTTTAGAACTAAAGAAATTTCTTTAGTTAAATATAGCTTCAATGCTTGATGCGAGGAACTAATATGACTTTATTTAAAAATACTCTAATAAAAAAAGCAATAAAGCGCTATAACTATAATGAAAAGATTGAAATCGATAGAGATCAGGATAGCTTTCTAAGGAGGTATAAAAATTTTACAGATAAAGACACTTTAAAAAAACATACACATATTGTTTATGGTGTTTTAGAGGGCATACCGTATTCAACTCACATCATTGCTAAAAACCTATTATTCCAGGAAGATGAAAGCTGTTGGAAATATTTTGAAAGAACCGCTCTTTTCTGGACGATGTCACATATTAACGACCCTTTTATCGACCACATTAAAGCCGCATTCGAATATAGCTTATATGTGGAGCGCAATGATTTGATTGAAATCTTATTGAGAAAGGCGGAGGAATACTTAAACCGTGATGAATACAAAAACAACAAGGATTATAAAAACCAAAAAGTATATCCAAGTACCCAGCTAATCCATTTCTTACTCGAAAAATGGTTGGGAAAAAATCCTATAAAGGATCCGGTTTTGCAATATGGCTCAGGCTATGGTATTTATCAGCGGTTAATTGACAATTGGGATGATTTATCGAAAATCGAAACAACTTATTGGGATGAACTTTGCGAATATCATTTAAAAGGCCTGAGTTTAGAAAAACAAGATGATTACAAAACTGAAGAGTTTTTGGCCAGTGGGCTTGTTCCTATGGAACTCATAAACATCATTAAAGTAAGAAAAAAGTTAGGGCTTGATATCCCTGTGATTACGCACGAATTATTTCAAACCCCGATGGCGAAAGAACCTCAGATTCCAACGGGTTATAAAGATGATTTAGACGTAAAATATCAATTGGTTAAAAAGACTGTAGATACCAAAAAGAAATGGGCGATAGAAGAAGTTGTTTCGGAACTTAAAATTCAGTTTGGGGAGGATGTTGATTTGTTTTTATAATCCCTTGAAGTAATAACATAGATTTTGTTTCATTATAGGCTATCATTAAATGAATCCTAAGCGATTAATTAACCATTTCATTTTGTTTGAAAGTATCCCATAATTTTAGCGCTAAGTTATGCTTGCATCAGAAGGTGTTCGCAAGAATCGTTGGCTCGGTTACGAAAGCATAACTGTTTGGCGACGAATTAATTACCTGGGTGTATGATCAAAATAAATTTACCCCAAGTGCCAAAATCGTTAATGGCCAATATTATTCTATTATTAGTGATTATTTGGGCACTCCAGTACAAGCTTATGATGATGCAGGAAAAAAAGTGTGGGATTGCAAACTTGATATTTATGGGAAAATACGTAAACTTAGTGGCGATAGGGAATTTGTACCGTTCCGTTACCAGGGGCAATATGAGGATGTAGAGACAGGATTATATTACAATAGATTTAGGTATTATGATAGCAAAGCTGGAATATATATCAGTAAAGATCCAATAGGCCTTGATTCACAGCAATTTAATTTTTATTCCTATGTGAGAGATACTCAAATTGAAGTGGATAAATTCGGGTTAATTAGTACTAATCCAGGTGTTTATGATGTACATCACGAATCATATATTTCTAAAGATATGTGGCGTATGTCTGACAGAAAACATTTTCAAGAAGGCAATCGGCAGTTATATAATAAATTAAAAAATGATCCAAGTCTTAAAAATGCATTAGAAACAAAGTATCCGGGTATTTTCGATCACGTTAAACCAGGACCAAAGGGAGCATTTAAAGGAACTGCATTTACTGGTACTACTTGGCACCATCATCCAGAAGTTGGAGGGTTACTTCAACTTGTAGATAGAGTTGATCATAATTCAAGATTTCCTGATTATCATCCCAAAGGTTACGGTGGAAGAAATAAATGGGGAGGTGATTCAGGTTGCCGATAAGCAAATAAACGATAACATAAAAACGAAATATGAAAACTTACACTAGTATTGAAACTTTAATCCAAGAGCGAGAAAATTTAGATTGGGATGCCTGGCTATATTGTAATTTAATTAAGTGGGAGGAAAATCCCTCTGGTACGACTATATACCACATTACCGAAGATGAAGCATTGGAATATGATGAAGATGAGGATACTGGGCTTCCAATGATCGCAGTTGACTTAGATGTAGATACATTCTTGGAAATGGAAACATTTAAATCAATTGTTGAAAATCAATTACTAAGAAAAAATGATTCGGAAACGGAAGACTTTATTAAGGCCATAAATTATTACAGAGAATATGATACATTTATTGATTAAGAATGAACTTCAATTTAGAATGTGTTATGCATATAAGATATGCATTTGTTACATTCTACTCTAGGATACTTTTGTTGACTTAAATATGATCAAATAAAGAATCCGATTTCCGGATATAATTTAGCACAAGCATCCACATAGAGGGTGCTTGTGCCTTTTAGGGCTAAGTTTATGCTTGCATCAGAGGTGTTTGCAAGAATCGCTGGCTCGGTTACGAAAGCATAACTGTTTGGCAACGATTTAATTACCTGGGTGTACGATCAGAATAAATTTACACCAAGTGCCAAAATTGTTAATGGCCAATATTATTCTATTATAAGCGATTATTTGGGTACACCTGTACAGGCTTATGATGAAGATGGTCAAAAAATTTAGGAAGTCGAGCTAGATATTTATGGTAAAATCCGTAGATTGAGCGGAGCGAAGGATTTCATACCTTTTAGGTATCAGGGCCAATATGAAGATTTAGAGACGGGATTATATTACAACCGTTTTAGATATTATGATCCGGAGATTGGGGCGTATGTATGTAAAGATCCGATAGGGTTACAAGGAGGTAATAATCTGTATGCATATGTACGTGACTGCAATTGGTGGGTAGACCCATCTGGATTGAGTGGATTACCCAGCTTTGACATTCTCAAAGATATGGCTCACAATTCTTTGGATTTTACTACGGCAAAGGACGGTGCTGTTTTTTGGTCTGGTGGTAACATGAAAACTGCGCAAGATTGGGCGCTAGCCAACGGAAAGACAACATTAGAGCAAACTAGAGGAGGAAAGATCTTAGATGATCTAGATTTATTTAATCCGAAAAATGGACTGACAGGTAATCAGGCTGCTGAAGTCTGGAACATTGCGTCTAAGAGATTCGCAGAAAGTGCATCTGGAGATATTAATGTGTTTTCAACAGGAGCGAAAAGATTTGGCCCTTTTGGAGAAAGAACATGGTGGCGTATAGAAAAGCCCGAACTTCTCAAAAATAAAAACGTAGGTACGATTTTTAGAAGAAAAAAATCTGGCGATAAAAGTAAGACGGGTCACATAAAATGTACATAATATGAGCGATTATATAGAACAGTTAAAAGGAAATCCAACTATAAATAGATTGAAAGACAATCAAGGGAATTCATACGGAATAAGAGTTTTGGGGAGGGGAAGACCTGTTTTTTCAGGAAAATGAAAAGGCTCTAATATGTGAAATTGACGCTGTTAATGGGGTTATTTATTCAAAATCAATTAAAAACTGGGAAGACGAAAGGAAGATCGAGCCCTGAAGAGAACGGAATAGAATAATCTCATTAATTGACAAATATTATAAAGAAATTTATAACCCGAATGTTGTTATTCTATAATAAACAGATAGCTATTGGGAAATACTTATCCGATGGTTTATAAAGCTTTTTTTGACAATTCAGAAACTATAGTTAATAGTTTAAAAGTTGAAATATTGTATCGATAAATTGCTAATAGTAATTTAGGGATTATTTGTTAATAGTTTAGAAAAGATTAGCTATAATTTCTATAAAAATACTTTTGAATTTCGGCCAAAATCAAATTATAGGAATATGAAAATTTTAAAAATAGATAGAGGGAGTGTTGAAATTGATATTGATGGAGAAATATTGAGAGTTTTAGGAGAAGCGATGATGCCCTTGCCAAAACCTGAATTGTCAAGCTATGTCATTTATGAAAATTCCTTCAAATGGAAAAATAAAGATTATAATTTAATTATAAATCGGAGTAAGATAATTGATTTTTTAAGAAAAGAGTTTTTAGAGAGAAATTTAAGACTGATTATTGAATAGGTGATTGAGAAAATACATATTTGGGTAGGAAATTTTGAATCAAAAGCATCTTTTGAGAAATATTTTGATCAGGAACCATATTTTAAAGCATGGTATATTTATGATAATGAACCGCCAACGGGAAACGAAGAAGAAGATAAAGAGCCTAGTGCAGCCCTGCGGTGTCAATTTTGTAAGGAGATAGGCATTGATAATTATGATGAAGATTTTATTATGCTGAAATATTATCAGAAGCATCAAAGTATCCATGCAATATTAAATGATGTTCCTGGAGATGGTTCAGAGTTTTTAAAATTGGGTGAGGAACTAGGTCTTGATCGTATAAATGTTTTGATTGCTTATGAAAATACTGATTTGACTCAAGAATCAGCATCAAAGGCAGAAAAATTAACTTATCTGGGACAAATCAATAATTTGTCAACTTCTGATGATAAAACAGATTTAAACAAACACTATTTGTGGATAGGAAAAAATGAAATATCTTCTGATGTTCTTGATTCTTTAAAAAATAAAGATGTGGACAAAGAGCGTATAGCAAAGATTTTAGGTGTTGATGCACAGATCATTAAAGAGATTAACTTCTACTATACTGAAAATAAAGAAAAAGTTGATGAGATAATAATAACTCACGTAGAGGATTATAATATTGCAGAGAAAATGATATTAAAAGCAGATAAGTTAGCCATTAATTCAACAACGAATTTAATGTTGGAATTGATAAGCCATCAAGATCTCAAAATTGATATAAATGATAAATTAGGACTTAGTTACATCGGTGATTTTCAAGAAGAATAAAATGTAAGTACTTTTAAATTCATTATCTTGTGTATTAAATTGATTTTAAAATAAACTTATTATACTAAACTAAAAAAGTTTCTAATTAAAAATTAATAAGTACTATATATTAGGATTTATAGGTTTTGTTCTTCAGCATTTCAAAAAATCCAATATTATGTTCGAAAAAAAGAATTCAGCCATAATTTTTGAAGAATTTCAGGGTAGAAAAAATAAAATCAAGGATCTGATTAAAGTGCCAGTATCAGATCCTCTATATTTAAAATTTTTATCAAAATACAAAGGCCTAGAAATTATCCTGATATAGAAATATTTAGCTATGAAAATGCTTTAAATGAAAATAAATATATTGAGAAAAATTATCCGGAGCTATATAATAAAATTTGGATGATTGGACGAAGTGGACAGGGAGATGAATGGTTTATTAATATAGAAAAATCAACCGTTTTGTTTTATGATCACAATAAAGGGCAATATAATTCCAACTGGCTATAAAGATGACCTGGACGTAAAATATCAATTGGTTAAAAAGACTGTAAATACCAAGAAGAAATGGACAATCGACGACATTGTTTCCGAACTTAAAAGGCAATTTGGAGAGGATTTGGATCTGTTTAGTTGATAATGTCAGAATAACTACTATAACTTAAACCTTATCCTCTAACAACAATTTAATCACATTTTTTAATGCCGGGTTCCGGTTAGATTCTTTCCAGATCATATACAGTTCTGTTCTTTGTGGGATATGTTTAAGTTCTACAAACTTCACATTTTCCTGATAGCCATATTGCAGCGCAGTAGGCACAATGGCGATGCCCAAACCTTCTTCTACCAGTTTGTAAATAGTGAGCGCATTAACAGATTTGTGGTAGGTTTTGGGTTTAAGTCCATGATCTTCGCAAATGCTCATCATTAAATCATAATAAAACGGACTGTCATCACTTGAAAAAAAAATAAAAGGTTCGTTACCCAATTTTTTTACCGCTTCAAAACTTGCCTTTTTCATGGGGTGGCTTTTGGGTAATACCAGCGAAAAAGTATCCTGATGGATCATGTGTTTCGAAATGCCCGGTTTAAACTGTTGCATCCGCACAAAACCCACATCGAGCATGTCTTTTTCCAATAATTCCACCTGTAATTTATTGGGCATTTCATCTAGATTAGTTCTTATTTCGGGGAAGTCTTTATTTAGCTTAAAAATAACTTCGGGCACAATTTTTTGTGCCGCCGAGCCTAAAAAACCAATTCGGAGTTCACCCTGCTTGCCCTCATTAATATTGCTGACCTGTTTTTTAATGTTTTCGAGATGGCTGAACAAAAAATCAACCTCGTTTTTAAGGTATATACCAGCTTCTGTAAGTTCCACTTTTTTCTTATTGCGATCGAACAGTGGTGCGTTAAAAATTTCCTCCATCTGTTTAATCTGCCTGCTTAGGCCAGGTTGAGAAATAAAAAGGCGATCGGCAGCTTTTCTAAACTTCAATTCCTCTGCCAAAACCTGGAAATATTTTAAATGTCTAAGTTCGATTTGATAACCCATGGTTATTACATGATGATGTAATTGGTATTTATAGGTATCAAATATAGGGCTTATTTTTGTTTAAAACCTTTCCTGCATGAGCGAGCAACAGATATTTAATTACGGAACAGATCATTTAACGGCAAAATTGGCTTTGGCCATATGCAATGGAGAAATTAAGGGCGTTTTAAGTGAAACTACACGTTCTAAAGTGCTTAAAAGTAGCAAAGTTGTGGAGCGGATTGCTGTTTCAGATAAGGCAGTTTATGGCATCAATACAGGTTTTGGTCCATTATGTACCTCCATGATTTCGGCTGCGGATACCCGTAAATTACAAGAAAATATTCTAAAAAGCCATGCAGTTGGTGTTGGCGAACCGATTGATGTTGAAATATCGAAACTGATGCTGGTTTTAAAATTACAGGCCTTAGCGCAGGGTTACTCAGGCATTAGGGTGGAAACGCTCGATCGGATGATCTGGTTTTTAGAAACTGGCGCCACACCATTGGTGCCCAAGCAAGGTTCGGTTGGTGCCTCTGGCGATCTTGCTCCATTATCACACCTGTTTTTACCTTTGATAGGCTTAGGCCAAGTTCATTATAGAGATGAAATTATTGCTACAGTTGATCTTTTAAAAGAACATGGGTTACAGGCTTTGCAATTGGGCCCTAAAGAGGGTCTTGCTTTAATTAATGGTACGCAGTTTATTGCAGCCCATGCCGTTAAAGTGGTGCAACGGTTAGAAAATGTGCTTGCCTCGGCAGATATTATTTCGGCTATGATGATTGAAGGCCTGCAAGGATCAGAAAAACCTTTTCATGCTCAACTTCATCAGTTAAGGCCTTATCCGGCAAATGTTACGGTAGCAGCGCAGATACGGAAGTTTTTGCAGGGTTCAGAAATTATGCAATCGCATGCCGGTTGCGCCAAAGTACAGGATCCCTATTCGTTAAGGTGTATTCCACAGGTGCATGGTGCTTCCCGGACGGCATGGATGCATTTAAAAGAAGCGTTGGAAATCGAACTCAATTCTGTAACCGATAACCCCGTTATATTTAATGATGATTTAACCATCAGCGGAGGAAACTTTCATGGTCAGCCGCTCGCCTTGCCGTTAGATTATGCCTGCTTAGCGGCCTCAGAAATCGGAAACATCAGCGATCGGCGAATTTACCTCTCTCTAGAAGGAAATACGCCTGGCGTGCCGAAATTATTGATGAAAGAAACTGGTTTGAATTCTGGTTTTATGATTGTTCAATATACCTCAGCAGCATTGGCAAGTGAAAATAAAGGACTTTGTTTCCCGGCCAGTGCCGATAGTATTCCAACTTCACTCGGCCAGGAAGACCATGTGAGCATGGGTTCCATTAGCGGGCGTAAAGCCTTACAGGTAATCGAAAATGTAGAAAAAATATTGGGTATCGAATTGTTTTGTGCTGCACAAGCTATAGACTACCATCAACCATTAAAACCTGGTAAAATACTCGCTGCGGTACATGATTTTGTGCGGACTGAAATTGACCATTTTGAAGAAGATCAGATTATGTACAATCGAATGGAAAATGCTATCGAAATGGTAAAAAAAGGCAAAATTGTAGCTGTTGCCAATGCATTAGAATCTTCATTGAAATAACAATTTAAAATTGCGAAAATATGGATTTTAAAGCACAGATACTGGCAGGAATTCCTTCAACATTGCCTCCCCACAAAAAAAGGAATGAAACACTTAGCCATGCACCAGTGAGAAGAGCTGTTTTAAATGCAGACGGAAAAAAACTCAGCATTAAAAATGCATTGCGCTATTTTCCTGAAATGTGGCACAAAGAACTTGCTTATGAATTTTTAAATGAACTGGAAAACTACGGACATATTTACATGTACCGTTTTATGCCCGATTATGATATTTATGCAAGGCCAATAACAGAATATCCTTGTTGCACGCCACATGCTGCTGCAATTATGCTTATGATTCAGAATAACCTCGATCCGGCAATTGCGCAGCACCCCGAAGAGCTAATAACCTATGGCGGTAATGGGAGTGTTTTTCAGAATTGGGCGCAGTATCTTTTAACCATGCAATACCTGGCTACAATGACCGATCAGCAAACGCTGAACATTTATAGCGGCCATCCACAAGGATTATTTCCATCAAGCACTGCTGCGCCCCGTGTAGTGGTTACCAATGGCATGATGGTGCCAAATTATTCAACACCCGCCGACCTTGAAAAATTTAATGCCTTAGGGGTAACTCAATACGGACAAATGACCGCAGGATCTTACATGTATATTGGGCCTCAGGGCATTGTTCATGGTACGGCAATCACCTTAATGAATGCTTTTCGAAAGAAAGGTTTTTACGGAGGAAATGTAGCAGGCAAAATCTTTTTAACGGCTGGTTTGGGTGGCATGAGCGGTGCACAAACCAAAGCTGGCAACATTGTGGGTTGTATTACAGTATGTGCGGAAGTAAATCCAAAAGCGGCAGCAAAAAGGCATCAGCAAGGCTGGGTAAATGAGCTTATTGATAATTTAGCTGAACTGGTGCAAAGGGTACGGATTGCTCAGGAAAAAGGAGAAAATATATCGCTGGCTTATATCGGTAATGTAGTAGAGGTATGGGAACAATTTGATGAAGAAAATATTGAGATAACGATTGGTTCAGACCAAACCTCACTACATAATCCTTATTCTGGCGGATATTACCCGGTAGGTTTAAGTTTTGAAGAAGCAAATGTAATGATGGCAAATGCCCCGGAAGAATTTAAATTGTATGTTCAGAATTCGTTAAAAAGGCAAGCTACAAGCATTAATAAACACCATACCAAAGGAACTTATTTTTTTGATTATGGAAATGCTTTTCTGTTGGAATGCAGTAGGGCAGGTGCCGATGTAATGGCCCTAAATGGGATTGATTTTAAGTATCCATCCTATGTAGAAGATATTTTAGGCCCTTTATGTTTCGATTATGGTTTTGGCCCTTTTAGGTGGGTTTGTGCCTCGGGTGATGAAAAAGATCTCGACTTAACCGATCGCCTAGCGAAAGAAGTAATGGAAGAAATTAAGCTGAATGCGCCGCAAGAAATACAGCAGCAGTTACAAGACAATATCGACTGGATTGTTGCGGCAAAAGAAAACAGATTGGTGGTAGGCTCAAAAGCCCGGATTTTATATGCAGATGCTGAGGGAAGGGCCAAGATTGCGCTTAAGTTTAATGAAGCGATCAATACAGGGCAATTGTCGGCTCAGGTTATTTTAGGCAGAGACCATCACGACGTAAGCGGAACGGATTCTCCTTTTAGAGAAACAAGCAACATTTATGATGGAAGCAGGTTTACAGCCGATATGGCCATTCATAATGTTATTGGCGATAGTTTCAGGGGGGCAACCTGGGTATCAATCCACAATGGAGGCGGCGTAGGCTGGGGAGAAGTTATAAACGGTGGTTTTGGAATGGTGCTTGATGGAAGCGAACAAGCCGCTGAAAAATTGAAGAATATGCTTTTTTATGATGTAAATAATGGCATTGCCAGAAGAAGTTGGGCACGTAATAAAGAAGCCCGCTTTGCTATTGAACGAGAAATGGAGCGGACGGACACTTTAAAAATTACGCTGCCAAATTTGGTTGATGATGCCCTGTTGGATGGTTTAAAGATAGATTAGGGCTCAGCGAAGTTAAACTAAAAACTTACCTTCATGGCCAGCTTGAATGGGTAATGTGCTAAAAGAATAAATACAGAAATAATCATTAAAATTCCGCCTGCGCAAGAATGACTGTTTTTCTCTAAAAAACTTAGCGAACTTTGTGAAAAACGTTGTGTGCTTTGCGGTAAAAACCACAACAAAATTTAACTCAAAGGTAAAGTGAAATGAAAAACAGAGCCCTTTCCTTCTTCACTTTCTGCCCATATCCGGCCACCATGTCTTTCTATAATTTCGGCACTTAAATATAGCCCTATACCAAATCCAGAAATGGTATGGTTGCCCTTAACCCGATAATAACGTTCGAAAAGTTTATCTATGTCTGCTTGATTTATCCCTATACCTTCATCTTTGATCTGGATTTCGACCTCCTTATCGTGCAATTTACAGTTTACTTCGATGCGCGTTCCATTATCCGAATATTTTAAGCCGTTACTGATCAGGTTCGAAATTACGTTGCCAATTTTATCCCGATCGGCATTAATACTTACATTACAGGTGGGGTGCAATATAATTTCGTGTGATGACTGCGAGATATAAGTTTCTTCAATGGTTTCTTTCAATAACTGATCTAAGCTAAAATCTGTTTTTTCGATTAACAGTTTTCCAGATTCCAGGCGGGATACGTTTAAAAAACCATTAATCATGGTCGTCATTTTACGGATCTGGCTATGGGCCTTGTCTAAAGCAATGATTTCATAATTATCTTCGTCTTTCTTAGCCTTGCGCTGCAACACCTGCACAAAACCGTTAATGGCTGTTAAAGGTGTTTTTAATTCATGACTCACCATTCCAATGAAATCATTTTTACGAAGTTCGTCCAGTTTCTGCTCAGTAATATCAATAAAAAGACCTGAGTATTCTATCGCATTGCCATGCTGATCTTCGAAAACCCTTCCGGTAGACCTAACCCATTTATCTTCACCGGTAACTAAATTTTTTATTGGGTATTCGGTATCACTTGATGAATGGTTTTTTAATGCATTGCTTAAAGCAGTATTCAACATATCATGATAATCCGGGTTAATTACACTCATGATTGTTTCCATTTTAGCAGGCTCGTTCATCGGTAAGCCAAGTAAGTTTTTTACAAAGCCCGATAGGGTAACTTCTAATGTTTTAGGGTCTATACTCCAGGTGCCCATTCTACCTGTATCTATAGCCTGAAGTAATTTTTCTTCACTATCTGCTAATTTTTTGGTGTATTGAATCAGGTCTTCATGTGTTTGCGCAAGCTCCTCATTGGTTGTGGCCAACTCCTCATTTGCTGCTGCCATTTCCATGTTAATGTCCTGAAGCTCTTCCTGGTAGAGTTTTCTCTCGGTAATATCCGGACTAACCGATGCTATGGCGATTATTTGGTCGGTTTTATCATTCTTAATGGTGAAACCATTCCATTCAATCCAAAAAGGGTTGCCTGTTTTTTCATTCCAGAAGCGGATTTCCTGTCTGAAATTAATATTTTCCAAAATACCAGGTAAAAGTTTTTCTGCGGCAGGTCTGTCTGCAGGGAAAACACAATCCAAAATGGTTCTATTGGCAAAATTTGTCCAGCCTAATTTTATTAAAGCCACAGCATTTAAATATTGTATGTACATGTCTAAGCCAGACAATGCAATAAATTCGGAACTGGCTTCGATGAGTTTATTTAAATTAAGGCGTTCTATTTCGATGAGTTTTCTTTCGGTAATATCAACACACGAACTAATGTAACCAGCGAATGATCCATCAGCATGAAAGCGGGGAGGGCCGCTCGCCAACAGCCATCGGTAATCGCCTTTTTTGGTCAAAATTCTAAATTCACCTGAAAATGGTTTTTTGTCCGATAATGCAGTAAGGTAAATATTTAAATAGTTATCGCGGTCTTCCGGATGGATCAGATCTGCCCAGCCAAAATTAAGGAGATCATTCATCGATCGGCCGGTTAATGTTGTCCAGGGCTTGTTAAAATAAACGGCACTTCCATTTTCATCGCCAACAGCAATAAAAATATCGGTTCCCTCGGCCATTGTTTTAAAACGTTTTTCACTTTCCGAAAGTTGGTTAAAACGTTCAACCACTCTTAGTTCAAGTTCATTGTTTAAAACATGCAAACTTTCTTGTGTTTGCTGCAGTTCCTCATTAGTAGATACCAGCTCTTCATTGGTGGCAGCAAGTTCTTCTACTGTGGCGGCAAGTTCTTCATTAAGGGCCTGTTCGCGTTCTAAGGCTTCCGCTTTTTCGTTTTCTCTTTCTATAGCTTCTTTCTTAAGTACACGTTCGGTTACATCAATTGCGGTATGTAAAATGCAGATGATTTTACCTTCATCGTTTTTTATTGCGCGGTACTCAAAATCAAAATAAAAGGTTTTCAGCTCACCATCAATTACAATGTCGGCAGCAGTATCTTTTCCGGCAATAACAAGGCCTTCCAACCATACTTTCTTAAACATATCAATAAAAGGCTGCCCTTTTAATTCAGGCAGGGCATCTTCAAGCGATTTTCCGATCACACTTCTATCTTTCCCCCAAATTCTAAGCATCGCATCATTTGCCGCCTGGATAACGGCATCTTCACCAACATGAACTGCAGTTGCGGTATGCGTTAAATTAAAGACTGCTATTAATTGATCGTTACTTAGGAGATGACTGGATTGATTCATTATAAAATTTTATCGGGATGACCTAAAATAAATATTTTATCTAAGTTTCAAATAATAAAAGGATTAACCAACATCATTTCAAACTATATACTAACCATAACCTCCTTAAAAAGTTTTTTAATTATATGGATTTCTGATGCATATTGGGTGTTTTTCCTACAACCAAAGTATAATGTATTGGTCAGTTTTGATGTGCCTTCCCATATTACTTTTACCTTTCCATCTTCCACTTCTTTTTTACAAAGGAAATCGGGAATAATGGCCAGGCCTTTTCCACCAGATAAACAGCGCACAATTGAGTTAAGGTTCGGAACAATATAATTTGGCCTGAAATCGGCATGTTTGCCAAAATTAAGTTGCCAAAAACGTAAAAGATGTTCCATATCACCTGCGGTACCATACCACTTTTGTTGTTTTAGCCAGGCTTCCATCCCTGGTAAATCTTTCTTTTTAACCAAGGCGTTAAAAGTGCCACTGTCTGTTTCTGTGCCACCTACCAAAACAATGGTTTCTGATGAAAATGCCTCGTGCGCAATATTGGGCGAATTTCCTTTTTGCGGTGTAATAATTAAGTCTAAAATACCTTTATCCAACTGATCGAGCATTTCAGGATAATCTCCAAAACGGATAATCACATTAAAAGGCAAGGTAGAAATATATTGTTCGAGTGTAATCTGAAAAGTTTCAAAACACATGCCCACACTAATGGTTGGCGTATGTTTTTCGGTGCTTTTTTGAAAATGTTTTTCAGCATCCTCAAGCTTTGCCAGCGGTTCTACTATAAAATTATACAATACTTTACCTTTTTCTGTCGGGATCATTTTTCTTCCTGTACGCTCAAAAAGTTTGTAGCCAACGTAACTTTCCAAAGAACTTAAATGCAAGCTTACGCCCGGTTGCGAAATAAACAGGTTTTCTGCTGCACCAGTTAAAGTTCCGGTTTTATAAATCGCTTTAAAACTTCTGTACCATTCTAAATTAACCATGCTTAAGTATTATATTTCTGATACAAAGATATGAATTAACTTATTTTAATAATACTTGGGCAGGGCATAATTTTGTGGTATCAAAAATAGAAATACGAAATGACAAAAATATTCATCATTAACGGAGGCCAAAAGTTTGGGCACTCGGGAGGAAGATTTAACGAAACGATAGCCGATGCAACGGCCGATTTTCTTTTCATCAGCAGATGGTTTTGAGGTGAAAACAACCAATATTAACCATGATTATAACCCAAAAGAAGAAGTAGAGAAATATGTTTGGGCCGATGTGATTATTTACCATACGCCAATTTGGTGGTTCCAGTTACCGCATGGCTTTAAAAAATATATAGATGTAGTGTTCACCCAAGGGCATAAAAATGGAATTTACATAAGCGATGGCCGCAAGGCAGATAACCCAACCAGAAATTACGGAACCGGTGGCATGTTGCACGGGCGCAAATATATGGTAACCTCATCATGGAATGCACCTAAAGAAGCTTTTACAATACCTGGAGAATTTTTTATGCAAACCAGTATAGATGATGGTGTGTTATTCGGTTTTCATAGAATGAATGCTTTTACCGGGATGGAAAGGATAAACGGAATCCACTTTCATGACGTAGAAAAAAATGTGGATATTATAGGCGCATTAAAATTACACCAAGAACATTTAACTAAAAATTTTTTAAACACAGCAATATATGAGCATTTATCTAACAGCAATAGTTAAGAGCAAAGAAACAACAACAGCAGCTTTAAAAGCTGTTTTATTGGATATGGTGGCTAATTCTCGTAAAGAGGAAGCATGTATCCAATACGATTTGCATGAATCTGTAAGTGATCGTACTTTCATCTTTCAGGAAGAATGGAAAGATCAGTTGGGTTTGGATGCGCACAATAAGCAACCTTACATTTTAAGCTTTGTTGAACAGGCTGCAACGCTTACAGATGATATTGTGATTTACAAAACCGAAAAACTGGCTTAGTTACAATTTTGCACGTTTGGCTGTTAAAGATGAGCCGGCAGAAGCAATTACCACAAATGCAACAGCAAAACATTCTGTTAAAGATAGGTATTCGTGCAGAAAAACCAATGCCGCCAGTGAAGCCATGGCAGGTTCAAGACTCATTAAAATACTGAAAGTCCGGGCAGGAAGCTGCTTAAGGGCTCTCATTTCTAAGGTAAATGGAATGGCACTTGATAGTAGAGCAAGTGCTGCTCCTAAACCTATTAATTTAGGGTTTAATGTACCAAATCCGCCACCAAAAATACCAAATGGCAGTATCACTATTGTGGCAAATAACATCCCGATGGCCACGGCATCGCCACCCTTCATAATTTTCGAAATTCTACCGCCAAGTATAATATAAGCAGCCCAAAAAACACCAGCTAAAAGAGCAAGTAACACGCCACCAACATTTAGGCCAGTGCTTGTCCACGGGGCAATTAATGCAATACCCGCAGCGGCCAGTAATACCCATAAAAAATCGACAGGTTTTTTAGAGCCAAAAATGGCCAGCCCCAGTGGGCCAACAAATTCTAAAGTTACGCCTAAACCGATTGGTATGCGGGCAATGGCCATGTAAAATACCATATTCATTACGCCCAAACAAACGCCGTAAAGAATTACATATTTCCATTGTTTGGCATTAAGTTTAAATAGGTTTGGCCTAAAAGCGATGAATAAAATTACGGCAGATAATCCGATCCGTAGTGATGCTGTAGCTGCAGCCCCGATTTGTGGAAAAAGCCCTTTTGCAATTGCCGCGCCGCACTGCACACTGATGATAGACAGTAAAACAGCGGGTATTGGAGGAATATTAATTTTGCTTTTCATCAGGGGGCTCGTAAATGAGGCGCAAAATTACGGAAATATACCTTCCCAATTTTTTTTAAATAAAAAAGGGAGAATCAGATTACGCCGATTCTCCCCAATATTAAATGTTAGCTTTTAAGCAAACAATTCCTGCTCATCTCTATTTTCCGTCGGAATCTTTTTTAAGAAATCGTCGAAAGATGGACCGTCATTGTCCGAATAGATTCCATAGGCATCTAATATATATCCAATATTCTTGTCCTGATCTTCCACAAGATAAAGTACAGAATTATCTGCCGGATCCGAATCTCCTTCAAAGCGGTAAGTTTTAACAATAGTTAAATCTTCAGGGCGGTAAATTTTACCTAATGATTTACTTTGCATCTTACCATGATCAGAAATTTTTAGTTCATTATCTTTTCCTTTCAGCCTCAATTTCTCTAAAATTTGACTCAAAGTGTTCATTGCAACTGGGCGTTCCATAGTTATACGATTTTATATTGAGTAAACAAGTCGTATTGGAAATGGTTTTGGCACTTGCTCTTTTTAAAGCAAACCAAATGATTGTCAATCTGTTTGTTATGTGAACTAAATTTTGAAATAATGAAAAAATATCTTTTAAGCTTAGCCATTGCAGGTGTTGCGTTTGTAAGTGCCTGTACAAAAACCGACAAAGAAATTGCCCAAGCCACATTAACCGAAACAGCCGACAATAGTAAAACCATTGGAACGGCAAAGTTTTACGAATTGAGCGATGGAAAAATTAAAATGGATATTGAAATGAATTTTGCTGCACGGGCCGACAGTAATGTTGCTGTGCATTTTCACGAACATGGCGATTGCGGCAATATGGGCGAAAATACCCACGGCCATTGGAACCCTACCAAAGAAGCGCATGGAAAATGGGGATCTGGTGCTTACCATAGTGGCGATATTGGCAACATTAAGTTAGACGGTAAAGGCCATGCCACACTTTCGGTAACTACCGATAGATGGAATATTAAAGATGGCGATGTTAAAAACATAATTGGCCGCGGTATTATTGTGCATGGTGGCACCGATGATTATACTACACAGCCTACAGGTAATTCAGGCCCAAGAGTAGGTTGCGGGGTAATTGAGGCGGTGAAGTAATGTATCATCTTCATCGTTCCTCTTCGGAATGAGGATTTTTGTTTAGCGGTTAAATTTTTAACCGCTTTTTTTATGCAATTTCATCTGGCTTGTCATCATCATTAAAAAACCTAAATATTATGGCAACGCTAAACGAATCTCAAAGCGGCAAGGCTGCAAAAGGAAGAACCAAAAAATCTGCACCAAGGGTAGATCTTACTGCAATGGTAGATCTGATGTTTTTATTAACCACGTTTTTTATGCTCACCACTTCTTTGGGCTCTTTAAATGCAGCAGATATCGCCAAGCCGGATAAAACCAATGTTGGTTTGGTCGTTAATTACCCCGAATCGCGCACCATGACGATCTTGTTGGGAAAAAATAACAAGACCGTTTGTTACATGGGTACCATCGAAAAGGCAAATATGAAAGTTATACCAGTGGCTGATATTCAAAAAGGAATCATGGCAAATGAACAGTTGGTTGCCCAAACCCATCAACACAATCCAGCCAAATATATAATCGTTATTATTAAGCCGAGCAAAACCGCAAGATTCCAGAATTTTGTAGATGTAATTGATGAAATGAAAATTGCCAATATCAAATCTTATGCGATAGATGATGATCATATTGCTGAAAAAGAAATGGCATTTATGAAGCTAAATAATCTTTAAAATAAGTTGAATTTTATTTCGAACAACTTCAAATCTGGCTTTCAAAAAAAAGGTTAGCCAACTTACAAAGTTCAAACAGGCCCACGGCACAAGCAAACTTCGCAAGTTTAACGCAATAAAAAAGGCGTTTTGCATAATACAAAACGCCTTTTCATATAAAATTATAAGAATTAAATACCAAAAGCAGTTTTAACCTGATCTACGTAATCTAATTTCTCCCAGGTAAACAGATCAACAGTAACTGTTTTTTCCTCACCATTTGGGGTTCTAAAAGTTTTGCTCACTGTTTCAGGCGTACGGCCCATGTGCCCGTAAGCAGCAGTTTCGCTATAAATTGGATTTCTTAATTTTAAACGTTGCTCAATAAAGTAAGGGCGCATATCAAAAATCGATTCTACAATTTTAGCAATTTCTCCATCTGTTTTACCCACTTTGCCCGTTCCATAAGTATTGATGTAAATACCCATTGGTTTTGCAACACCAATAGCATACGATACCTGAACAAGAATTTCATCAGCAACACCAGCTGCCACCAGGTTTTTAGCGATATGGCGTGTAGCATATGCAGCACTTCTATCTACTTTACTTGGATCTTTACCCGAAAATGCGCCACCACCATGTGCACCTTTACCACCATAAGTATCAACAATAATTTTTCTTCCGGTTAAACCAGTATCACCATGCGGACCGCCAATTACAAATTTACCGGTCGGGTTAATGTGGTACTCGATTTTATCATTAAATAAGTGTGCGTAAGCAGGGTTATTTTTGATAATTCTAGGAATAAGGATGTTTACCAGATCAGTTTTGATTTTAGCCAACATTGCCGTTTCTTCATCAAAATCATCGTGCTGTGTAGAAATTACAATGGCATCAATGCGAACTGGTTTATTGTTATCATCATATTCTAAAGTTACCTGGCTTTTTGCATCCGGACGTAAATATGTGATTTCATTATTTTCGCGGCGCAAAACAGCCAGTTCCTGTAATAATTTATGAGAAAGGTTTAATGCCAAAGGCATATAATCTTCAGTTTCGTTGGTGGCATAACCAAACATCATACCCTGATCGCCAGCACCTTGTTCTTCTTTATTCGATCTATCTACACCCTGGTTAATGTCTTGAGATTGCTCGTGTATTGCAGATAATATTCCGCAAGAGTTGGCCTCAAACATATATTCACTTTTGGTGTAACCGATTTTCTTAATTACATCACGCGCAATCTGTTGTACATCTAAATAAGTTTTAGATTTTACCTCACCAGCTAAAATAACCTGACCAGTAGTAACCAAAGTTTCGCAGGCAACCTTTGATTCCGGATCGAAAGCTAAAAAATTATCAATTAACGCATCCGAAATTTGATCGGCGATTTTATCTGGGTGACCTTCAGAAACAGATTCTGATGTAAATAAATATGACATTTATTAAATATTTAATGATAAATAAACAAATTTAAGATTGCCAAACCCCTTGTAAACAGGTTTTTAAAGTATTGAAAGGAGGTATTAGCAATTTTTTTAAGTGGTTGCAATCCGGTCCCGAAGTATCGGGATAGCAAATCAATCCACTTTTTACTGTCGCAAAATTAGCATATTTTCTTTATTTCAAAAATTATAGATTATTTTGTGCACTCATTCTTACACTTTGCACACAAAGATCAATATCCTCTTTATCATAAACCCTATCTCTGGTGGGAGAGGGAAATTACGTATTCCCGATTTTATTGATAAATATCTGGATAAAGAAAAGTTTAGCCCGAATTTCGTTTTTAGCGAATACGTTGGCCATGCCGGCGAACTTGCTGATGAAGCAGCAACCAAAAATTTCGATGTAATTATTGCTGCGGGTGGGGATGGAACAATAAACGAAGTGGCCACAAAAGTTTTAAAGCATGATAAAACTTTAGGCATTCTGCCACTGGGATCAGGCAATGGCCTGGCCAGGTTTTTAAATATTTCGAAAAATTTGAAGTATGCCCTTTCCATCATCAATAATTTTAAAATAGATGAAATTGATACTGCAGAGTTTAACCAGAAATGCTTTTTTAATTTGGCAGGAATGGGATTCGATGCACATTTAAGTGCTGTTTTTTCGAGAGATAAAAAACGCGGGTTATCGGGTTATGTAAAGCTGGGTTTTAAAGAAGTTTTTAACTATAAAGCACAAACTTACCTGTTAAATATCGATGGTGTTGAATATTCAAGAAAAGCTTTTGCCATTAGCATTGCTAATTCCTCTCAATACGGAAACGATGTTTTTATTTCGCCTAATGCATCAGTAAAAGATGGTTTGCTTGATGTTTGTATTATTAAACCTTTTCCGATAATAAAATTGCCAGTTTTGGGTTATGTAATGTTAAGGGGCAAGGCCGAAACATCAGACATGATTGAAATTATTAAAGGAAAAAATATTAAAATTATTAGGGAAGAAGCAGGCGCGGTGCATGTAGATGGCGAACCTTTACAAATGGGTACAGAGATAGAAGCAATGATAAAGCCGCTTTCGTTGAAAGTGATTGTGCCTTGAGTTTAGCGTAAGGCGTGTAGCGTTTGGAGCCGATTTGGCGAATAAACGATCAACTATGGACTATCGGCTAATGAACAAAGAATCGGTTTGGAGTTTTGGAGTCGATTAACCGATTTAAGGAGTTAACCGATTAACCAACATACGATGAACCAATTGCCAGTAAACCAATGAATTTTATAAAACATGAAACCAAAGAAAAATAGTTTAAGTGATCTTGGCGGAATTATGTATTCTACCAATCCTGAATTCGAATACGAAGAAGAAGTTGATGATACCGTTACCTCGCCAAACAATCAGCAGGATTTAAGGGTAATGCTCGATAAAAAAAACAGGGGAGGTAAGGCAGTAACATTAATTACAGGTTTCAGGGGTAAATCAGAAGATTTAGATGTTTTAGGCAAAATGCTAAAAACAAAATGTGGTGTAGGCGGCTCCGTTAAAGATGGCGAAATCATGATCCAGGGCGATGTACGCGATAAAGTAATAGGTATCCTTCAGAAAGATGGCTATAAAGTAAAAAAAGCTGGAGGGTAATAAGGCGATATTATCTCCAGCTAACCGACATTTCGAGCGAAGTGCAGCGCAGCCGAGAAATCTATCTAACATAGGTCTCTCTCCCGAACGTTCGGGACTACGCTTCAGTCGAGATGACGATTTTTCTTTTCAACCCAGTCAATGGTAGTGAAATACATCTCTTCGAAAAATATAATTCCTCTCAAATCTAAATCCTTTCTCAACGCTCACTTTTAAAAGTTTATTCATGCCGCATCCTGTTTTAAGGTTTCTTAAGCAAATTTTTTACAAGATGTTTATGGAAAATTAAACGCATGAAAAAATTAATTCTTTCCCTTTCTTTATTGCTTTTTGCTTTAGTGGCGAATGCACAGAAAAATAAATATCTGGTTGATGAATATGGTAATACTAAACATTATTCTATCGCTAAAAAATATTCAAAATGCAATTTATTTCTATTGGTTGATAGTGGCACAAAAAAAGTTTCAACATTTGAATATCTGCCTAACTTTCCTTTAGGGAATGTAGTTTTATTAAAAGGCGCAACATCAATTGAGCTTGAAAGCCGGATCCAGAAAGACAGTTTGAGTTTTTACAGGTATTCAATTATAGAGAATGATTCTGTAATACTTAAAAAGGATGCAATCCCAACTAAAATAAAATATAAATGGGGCGAGGGGAGTATGCTTCCAAATTATGTAGCTATAGATTTAGGCGCGTTTAATGTAGTGAATAAGAAAATAGAAGTTCAAATTTTCAGAACTGATAGTGAAAAAAAAATCACAGCAGTAATCATATACAACAAGCAAATTTTACCGCCAAGATTGCTATCATTCAAGTTGTTGGAAAAAAAATTAACGCGGGATATCGAAAAAAATTCTAGGTTTATTGTAGCAGAAAAAGTTAAAGGTTTAAGGGTTGCAATGAAAAGTACAGATTTTAACATGCTTTATTCTGTAATGGTAGAAAACATTGATGCTCATTCTTCTGCTTTGCTTGAACCTAAATGGAAATTGATTCAAGGTACTGATTTGGTAATTGGGGATATTGATGTTAAGGATTTTTCGAAGCCCGGTAGATACAAAGTTTCCGTCTATCCCAAAACTCATAGTTATTATTTTTTTAAAGACAATACATTGGCTAAAGAATTTCCTTTTACAGTAGAGGAACCAAAAGAAAATTTTTTCACATCCAAAGACCTATGGAGAAGTGCCATAATTGGTGGGTTTTGTGCATCTATTGCGGTTCTAATCCTTAATAACCGAAAAAAAAAAGCAGCCAAGTTACTTGGTCAGAAATCTCAGGAAAAAGAAATTGCGAAACTCCGGTTAGAATCTGTTCGTTCGCAATTAAACCCTCATTTTTTATTTAATGCACTTGCAGGTATTCAAAACCTGATGAACAAAAATGAAATCGATAATGCCAATCGCTACCTTATTAAATTTGCACGACTAACACGGAATGTGTTAGATCATAAAGAGCTCATCAGTTTAACTTCTGAGAAGACCTTGCTCGACGATTATTTGCAGATGGAGCAACTGCGCTTTGGTTTTCAATACCAGATTAGTGCTTCACCTGATTTAGATGTGGAGAATATCGAAATTCCGGCTATGCCTCTTACAGCCCTTTGTAGAAAATGCCGTAAAACATGGTATTGCCGAAAAGGGAAATGATGGTAGGATCGAAATTAATTTTATTAAAAAATTCACAGATCTTATATTGAGTGTAAAAGATAATGGCAGCGGTTTCGATGTTGCAAAAGATTATACGGGTTTGGGCTTGGCATTAACCAAGAACAGAATATCTTTACTAAATTCGATTTATAAGGAAACCCCATTTTTGCTGGATGTGAAAGCAAATAATGAAGGAACAATAATTAAAATCACACTAAGCCAATGGTTATAAGATGCGGGCAATTTTAGTAGACGATGAAGCAGCCAATTTAGAAAATTTAAAGATTTTATTGGGTAAACATTGTTCGGATATTAAAGTAGTAGCCAGTGCGAGCAATGTACAAGATGCTTTTTACCAGATTAATCTCCATCATCCCGATCTGCTTTTTTTAGACATACAGATGGGTAAAACAACTGGTTTCGATTTATTAAACCAACTTAATGAGAAAACTTTTGAAGTTGTTTTTGTAACCGCCTACGATAATTATGGTATTCAGGCTGTAAAATTCGCAGCTTTAGATTACCTGCTTAAGCCAGTAGATGCTGAGGAGTTGAAAGCCGCTGTTGCAAAGGCCGAAATCAGGATCAAAAACAAAATACATGGCGAGCAGCTCAATTTTTTACTGAGTCAGATCAAAAAAAATGAACCAGGTATTCCGAAAATTGCCTTACCACAGCAGCATGAAATCCGTTATGTTCCTGTTGATGATATAGTGCGTTGTGTGGCCGATAATACTTACACTTTTTTCTTTTTAAGCAATGGCGATAAAATCCTGATTTCGAAACCACTGAAAGAATACTCCGATCTGCTAAAACCGCACGGTTTTGTGCGGGCACACCAAAGCCATTTGGTTAACCCAAAATTTGTAAAAAGCTGGTTAAAAGAAGATGGCGGAACGCTTTTAATGAATAATGGCGATAAAATACCAGTTTCTAAACCAAACAGGGAAATGGTAAAAGAAGTGTTAGGGAAATGACTTTTCAAACCTCGCAGGTTTTCAAAACCTGCGAGGTCTCATAAGCAAAGTTCGCGTTAGGGATTGTAAGGGTTCAGTGCCGATCCTTCATCGGTACCGGAAGCGAAGCGAAGCCCTGAAAAAGCCCGCCCCTTGCGTAGCTTGGGTAACGCCCAAATCAGTTAACATTGGCAGTTTACAATTAGCATCTGCAAGTTTATTTAATATTACATTTAAAAACCTGCAAGGATTAAACCTTACATTTTTGTACTTTTGCGGCTATGTCAGTTATTAAACCCTCATTAGCTAAAGGTACCCGCGATTTTACTCCGGTTGAAATGGTAAAACGCAATTTTATTTATGATACCATTAAAACGGTTTTCAGGAAATATGGTTACGCAGAAATCCAGACCCCAAGCTTCGAAAATCTGTCTACTTTAACCGGTAAGTATGGTGACGAAGGCGATAAACTGATTTTTAAAATTTTAAATAGCGGCGAGTATCTTAAAGATCCTAAAAAAAAATCTTTCGATTTCGCTGAAGATGACAATAGCAATAAGCTAATCTCCTTAATCTCTGAAAAAGCCCTGCGTTACGATTTAACTGTGCCTTTTGCACGCTATGTAGTAATGCACCAGCACGAAATTACATTACCTTTTAAACGTTTCCAGGTGCAACCCGTATGGCGGGCCGATCGACCGCAAAAAGGCCGTTATCGCGAGTTTTATCAATGCGATGTAGATGTAGTAGGATCTGAAAGTTTGCTGAACGAAGCCGAATTTATTTTAATCTACAATGAAGCTTTGAACAAATTGGGACTAAAAGATTTTACAATAAAAATTAACAACCGGAAAATTTTATCTGGCATTGCTGAAATTATTGGCAAACCAGATTTAATTATCGATATGACTGTTGCCATTGATAAACTGGATAAAATCGGTTTGGATGGAGTAAGTAAAGAACTTATTGAGCGTGGTTTTACTGAAACTGATTTAGAAAAACTCCGTCCGGTAATTTTACTGGAAGGCCGTAACGAAGAAAAAATAGCCAGTTTAAAAGATGTATTGGCAGAATCTGAAACAGGTTTAAAAGGTATAGCAGAAATTGAGCAGGTTTTTGAATATGTAGAAAGTCTGATTTCTTATGGCTTGCCACTAACCGCTAAATTGGAACTCGATATTACATTGGCTCGGGGCTTAAACTATTATACCGGCTGTATTTTCGAGGTTAAAACCAACGAAGTAGCCATGGGCAGTATTGGCGGTGGCGGTAGATACGATGATTTAACAGGAATGTTTGGGTTAAAAGATTTAACCGGAGTTGGTGTTTCTTTCGGGGCCGACCGCATTTACGATGTATTGGAAGAACTGAACCTTTTCCCTGCCACTACAGAAGTTGGCACAAAAGTATTGATTAGCAACTTTGATGCAGAAGCTGAAAAATATGCTTTGCCAATTGTTCAACAATTAAGAAATGCAGGTATTTCTGCCGAATTGTACCCAAGTGCAGCGAAATTGAAAAAACAGATGGCTTATGCTGATGCGAAAAAAATCCCTTATGTGATATTAATCGGAGGAGATGAAATTGCCAGTGGCGAACTTACCCTAAAAGACATGCAAAGTGGTGAGCAGAAAAAACTGACTGTTTTAGGTATTCTGGAGTTGCTAAAAGATTAATTAACCACAGAGAACATGGAGTTCTCATAGAGAACATAGAGGTTAATAACTATCCTACCTGGAAATTAACTCAGTGTTTTCTGTGCCTTACCTCTGTTCCCTCGGTGGTTAAAACTGACTGTTTTAGGTGGTTTTAAAGTTGGCTAAATGATCAATTAACTACAGAGAACATAGAGTTTAATAACTATTCCATCTGTAAATTAACTCACTGTTATCTGTGCCTTACCTCTGTTCCCTCGGTGGTAAAAACTGACTGTTTTAGGTGGTTTTAGTTGGCTAAATGATCAATTAACCACAGAGATCATCGAGTTCTCACAGAGAATATAGAGGTTAATAGCTATTCCATCTGGAAATTAACTCAGTGTTTTCTGTGCCTTACCTCTGTTCCCTCGGTGGTAAAAACTGACTGTTTTAGGTGCTTTAAAGTTGGCTAAAAGATTAATTAACCACAGAGATCATCGAGTTCTCACAGAGAATATAGAGGTTGATAATTATTCCATCTGTAAATTAACTCAGTGTTTTCTGTGCCTTACCTTTGTTCCCTCTGTGGTAAAAACTGACTGTTTTAGGTATTATTGAATTGCTGAAATAGTTCTTTGATTTTTACCGCAAAGAACACGGAGGATTTCGCCAAGAAGCGCAGAGTACTGATAATATCCACCTTTGCGATCATTGTATTTTTCTTCTTTTGCTTTGTGGTTAAACTTACCTCCCAATCCGCAATAAAACCGGGAAGTGAACATCTTTCTCGGCATCATTGCCCCAAGCTTCTTTAAGTTCAGTAAACATATACTCCAATGGATTACGGTCATTGGCCTTTTTATAGTGCTGCAAGGATGACCAGGTATTTAAATAGCCAATTAATTGGTTAAAATTCCAGGTGGTTTTGATTTGGAAATGAGGTGCAGCAATTTCTTTAAAAGGGAAAGGGATTGTTTTATAACCCTCCTCAATATATCGCCGTTCGCTGTCCCAATACTTGCCTAAAATGTCCTCATAAAGCTTATGTACTGCTTTATCAACTTTTTTATCAATAAACATGATGCCGTAGCCAATTACTGCGAAAAGGCCATCAGGTTTTAAGGTTCTCTTAACTTCTGCATAAAATGCTTCAAAATTAAACCAATGGATGGCTTGTGCAACAGTAATCAAGTCGAAAGTATTGTCGGCTACCGAAGTTTGTTCTGCAGGTTCAACTTTGTAAGTGATATTTGGAAGTTGTAAAGCATTTTTTAGCTGATTCTCGCTAATATCTGTTGCGTAAACAGCCGTAAAATGATTGGCCAATATTCGCGCAACCTGCCCATTTCCTGTGGCACAATCCCAGGCTGCATCCTTATTTTTTACTAAAGTGAATAAATATTCGTAAAGCTCCTGCGGATAAGTTGGTCTGTATATCGCATATTCTGCTGATTGTGTAGAAAAATTATCTTTCATTTTATTAGGATTGAGTGTTGATGAAAGAAGGAGTAAATAAGCACCAGAATGAAAATAACTTCGCTCTTTCTTTATAAAAATATCATATTTTTGATTAACAACCGGTATTGATTTAAGTTTCATTTCTGGCGTTACAAACTCGGTAAGTCCAATTTTCTCACCAATAATTCACCATATGGAAAAAACATCAAAACAGAACGAAATCAAAGGTGTAGAATACCGTTTGAAATCAATCTTTGGTGGTTCGGTGGGTAACCTTGTAGAGTGGTACGATTGGTACACCTATTCGGCTTTTGCCCTTTACTTTTCTCCAGCATTTTTCCCGAATAGCAACCCAACAGCACAATTATTGGATACCGCCGGAATTTTTGCCGTAGGTTTTTTAATGCGGCCTATTGGTGGCTGGTTGTTTGGGAGTATTGCCGACAAATTGGGTAGGAAAAAATCAATGACGCTTTCTGTGCTCATTATGGCGATAGGCTCACTAATTATTGGCTTAACGCCAGGCTACAAACAGATTGGTATTGCCGCTCCATTATTGCTGATTTTTGCCAGGTTAATTCAAGGTTTGAGTACCGGTGGAGAATACGGAACCTCAGCAACTTACTTGAGTGAAATGGCTACCAAAAAACACCGTGGCTTTTACTCCAGTTTTCAATACGTTACGCTAATCGGCGGACAATTGTTGGCTTTGGGCATTCAGCTCATTTTACAAAACTGGTTACTTACGCCTGCCGAACTTCACGATTGGGGCTGGCGCATTCCCTTTTTTATTGGGGCCATACTCTCTTTTATCGCTTTGTATCTGCGCAGGCATATAGACGAAACTGCTGCATTTAAAAACAAAAGCTCGGCAGATAAAAAAGGCGGTATAGCGGTATTGTTAAAATACCCAAAAGAAGTTTTTACCGTAGTAGGCTTAACCTTAGGCGGAACAATCGCATTTTACACGTTTAGTACTTATATGCAGAAATTCCTGGTAAATACAGTGCACCTCACCAAGGAAACTTCTACCACATTATCCTTTATTTCGTTACTGGTTTTTGCCATTATGCAGCCTTTGTTTGGTTTACTATCCGATAAAATAGGCCGCAAACCCTTATTGATCGGCTTTGGTGTGCTGGGTACTTTATGTACTTATCCAATTTTAACCGGATTGGCAGGCGAAACAAATACCACAATCATTTTTTTATTGATGATTGGTGCTTTAATTATTGTAAGTGGCTATACCAGCATTAATGCTGTAGTTAAGGCAGAGCTGTTTCCTGCCGAAATCAGGGCTTTAGGCGTAGGTTTGCCTTATGCTTTAACTGTTGCCATTTTCGGTGGCACGGCAGAATATTTTGCCTTGTGGTTCAAAAATATAGGGCACGAAAGTTATTTCTATTGGTATGTAACCGGATGTATTTTAATCTCGTTGATTTTGTACACAACCATGAAAGATACCAAGCACCATTCTAAAATAGAGGATTAGATTTTGAAGCATAATTCCCTCGTAACGTCCGAACTTGATTGGGTATCTTAATGCAAGTAAAGGATGGGATGAAAAACTTAGTACCAAATTATTCAGTATTGTAATGCGCATTAAGATTCCCACTTGCTTGGTAATGATGCTGAATAATTTCCCTGTCAATCAGTGTTTCCGTGGCAAAAAAACTGCTTGGTTACAAGTAATTGCTCACCTCAATTAAATTCATATCCGGATCGCGGAGGTAAATGGATGTAATTTTACCATTTGCACCTGTCCGTTCCACAGGTCCTTCTTCAATTTCGATGCATTTTTCTTTAAGTTCCTGCATTACTTCCCGTAGTGGAAAATCGGTAATAAAACATAAATCGGCCGTTCCGGGCATGGGTTTAAAGGCTTTAGGCTCAATTTCGCTTCCGTATTGGTGAAGGTTAATTTTTTGATCGCCAAATTTTAAAGCTTTTCTGTTTTCGCCAAACTCAATAATTTCCATTCCCAGGGCAAGGCTGTAAAATTTGCAGGTGCTTTCTAAATTGGCAACTGTTAGTACAAGGTGATCTAAGTTTTTAATGTCCATAATATTAAATTAGAACTAAAGCAGCTGTCCTTTTGTTTTAGCCAGGAGCAAGTGCTTTCGATATTTGGTTAGTAAATAATCGACAAACAAAATACTCAATTTTTATATATTTACCATTATGCAAAACCTGCCTCCATTAGCCGAACGTATGCGCCCTCAAAATCTTGATGAATATGTTGGTCAACAGCATCTGGTTGGAGAAGGAGCAGTTTTACGTAAAGCAATAGAAAGCAGTCAACTGCCGTCCATGATTTTTTGGGGCCCGCCAGGCGTTGGCAAAACAACTTTAGCCTATATCATTTCGCAGGCATTAGATCGCCCTTTTTTTAATTTGAGTGCCATAAATAGTGGTGTAAAAGATATTCGAGAAGTAATTGACCGTGCGGCGCAGTTAAAAGACAGCTTTTTGGGTTTACCAATTCTATTTATCGATGAGATTCACCGTTTCAGTAAATCGCAACAAGATAGCTTGCTCGGTGCGGTAGAGCGGGGCTTAGTTACACTAATTGGTGCAACAACCGAAAATCCATCTTTCGAAGTCATTTCCGCATTACTTTCCCGCTGCCAGGTATACATTTTAAAGTCTTTAACAGAAACCGAACTGGTTGGTTTATTGCAAACGGCCATTAAAAAAGATACAACACTTGCAGAGAAAAAAATATCAATAAAAGAGCACGAAGCTTTAATCCGATTATCTGGTGGCGATGCGCGAAAATTATTAAACGTACTCGAAATTGCCATCAACGGTATTGGCGGAAATAAAATTGTGCTCACCAACGAAAATGTGCTGGCACACGCACAGCAGAACCTTGCCTTGTATGATAAAGCCGGAGAACAGCATTACGATATTATTTCGGCATTTATAAAATCTATCCGTGGGAGCGATCCCAATGCGGCTGTTTACTGGCTGGCGCGGATGATAGAAGGTGGCGAAGACCCGCTGTTTATTGCACGCAGGTTATTGATTTTATCTTCAGAAGATATTGGTAATGCCAACCCAAATGCCTTATTATTGGCCAATAACTGTTTTACCGCAGTAAATGTAATCGGTTATCCCGAGGCACGGATAATACTTTCGCAATGTGTAACCTATCTGGCCAGTTCGCCTAAAAGTAATGCATCATACGAAGCCATTAATAAAGCGCAGGCTTTAGTTAAACAAACGGGCAATTTACCTGTACCCTTGCATATCCGTAATGCACCTACTAAATTGATGAAAAATATAGGATATGGAAAAGATTATCAGTATTCGCATGGCTATGAAGGTAATTTTTCTCCACAGGAATATTTTCCTGATGAATTAAGTGGTACTAAACTTTACGATCCGGGTAAAAATGCCGCAGAAGAGAAGCTGAGAGAAAAGCTTAGGCAAAACTGGAAAGACAAATACAAATATTAGTGTAACATTTTCTGCATAATGCATACTAATAGGTATATTGACTAAATCAAACATCTAAACTAAATATGCTGAGTACTTTTTTAAGCCATCAAAGAAAATCATTTTGGCGTTCGCGGAACCGTGGCAGTAGTATAGCCGGACAGGTTGTTTTGGGGTTTTTTATGCTCTATTTTTTTATTTTGGCACTTGGGGCGGGTTTCGGAATGTCTCATCTGCTGAATTACTTTTTTCCTGATCAGGATGTAATAAAAAGCTTCAACGGCATTATTCTTTTTTACTTCGCATTCGATTTTATTATGCGTTTGCAATTTCAGGAACTACCAACACTTAGTATAATACCGTATCTCCACCTTCGGATAAAAAGAAGTAAGATTATTAGATTTTTGAATGTTAAAGCCCTCTTTTCGGTGTTTAATCTTTGGCCGTTCTTTATCTTTCTTCCGTTCTTTTTTATTAAAATTCTGCCTCTATATGGTGGCCTGGTTACATTAATGTACATTGTGGCGATATTTTCGGTAATGATTTTTAACAATTACCTCGTGCTGTATATTAAGCGCAAATCGATTACCAATACCCTTTATACTTTTGTTGGCCTAGTGGTTATCGCCGCATTTGCCGCCCTCGAATATTATAAGGTAATTTCGATCATGGCCGCTTCTGATTTTGTTTTCAGGGCCATTGCTGCCCATCCGGTATATGCATTTGGTTTCACCATTGCTGCGGTTGCCATATTTTTCGTCAACACTAATTTTTTACGTAAAAATTTATATGTAGAAGAGTTAAGCAAAAAGCAAGAGAAAAAAGGAAGTACCGATTATGCTTTTCTTAACCGTTTTGGAAAAGTAGGCGAGTTGGCCGCGCTTGAATTGAAATTAATTCTCCGCCACAAAAGGCCACGTTCTGCAGTCATTCTTGGTTTCTTTTTTCTTTTTTATGGATTTATCTTCTACAAAGAAAAAGCAATAAATACTGATTCGTTTGGGCAGATGATGTTTGGCGCAATCTTTATGACGGGTGTATCCATCATTATTTACGGGCAGTTTATGTTTGCATGGCAAAGTGCCCATTTCGACGGGATATTGGCCAATAAAATTAACTTTAAAGATTACATTAAGGCTAAATTCCTACTTTTTACCATCGGCTGTACCATTATAACCCTATTGGCCAGTTTTTATGGCTTTTTAAGTCCAAAATTGCTGTTATTACACCTGGCGGCATATTTATACAACATCGGTTTCGGAACGGTGGTGGTGCTTTATCTGGCCACTTTGAATTATAAAAGACTGGATATTACAAAAGCAGCAAGTTTTAACTACCAGGGCACAGGAGCTACGCAATGGCTTTTAATGTTTCCTTATGCACTAACTCCGATTTTAATGTATGTACCATTTGGCATGTTAAATAAACCTTATTGGGGTTTGGCGGTAGTGGGCATTTTTGGCCTTGCCATGTTATTTCTGCGTGGGTTTTGGGTAAACTACATTGCAAAACGACTTGAAAAACAACGATATAAAATAGCCGAAGGCTTTAGAGAATAATTATGATTTTAGAAGTTAAGAATTTACAGAAAGTTTATGGCGATAAAACCGTTGTAAACATCGAAGATTTGCAGATTGCTGCCGGCGAAACTGTTGGTTTGGTGGGAAATAACGGCGCTGGTAAAACCACTTTCTTCAGGATGCTTTTAGATTTAATCCGCCCCACAAATGGCGAGGTTTTATCAAAAGGTGAAAACGTAATGCAAAGTGACAATTGGAAAAATTACACCGCATCGTTTTTAGATGAAGGTTTCCTGATCGATTATTTGACGCCCGAAGAGTATTTTATATTTATCGGTAGCTTACACAGCATGAGCATTGCCGATGTTTCTGCATACCTACAGCAGTATAATGAATTTTTTAATGCAGAAATTCTGAACAGTGGCAAATACATCCGCGATTTTAGTAAAGGAAACCAGGTTAAAGTTGGTATAGCTGCTGCACTGATGCAGAAGCCCGAAATCTTAATCTTAGATGAACCCTTCGCCAACCTTGACCCAACAACGCAAATCCGCTTGAAGAAACTTTTGAAAGACCAGGCAGGAAACATGACCACTTTTATTTCCAGTCATGATCTAAATCACGTTACAGATGTTTGCAGTAGGATTGTACTGGTAGAAAAAGGACAGGTAATCAAAGATTTTAAAACAGACGAGAATACATTAAAAGAATTGGAGAGTTATTTCTCTGCTTAGCTTTTTGTACTAAGAATGATACATTATCAAAGAGTTTCCATAAACAGGGGCTCTTTTTTTATGCTTAATGTACGGGTTTGTGGCAATATTCGTTCAAAATGTATATAAAATGTTGTTCAGGTGGTTTTTGGCATTGTGTTTGAATAGCACGAGTAGAAATTATAAATGTAAATTATTATGAGTATTTCAAGAGTAAGAATAGCGACATTAAGTATAGGATTAGCAGTAGGTTCGATGGCATTCCAAAGTTGTGATAGTTTAACTAAAACACAAAAAGGAGCTGGTATCGGTGCTGCAGCTGGCGGTGTTATTGGTGCATTAATCGGTAAAAAAGCCGGTAATACAGCAGTTGGTGCTTTAATTGGTGGTGCTATTGGCGGTACAGCGGGAGCTTTTATCGGCCGTAGAATGGACAGGCAGGCAGCTGAAATCCAGAAAGCTATTCCTAATGCAGAGGTTATTCGTGAGGGAGAAGGAATTATCGTAAAATTTGATAGTGGTATTTTATTCGATTTTGATAAAACGGCTTTGAAAGATGCAGCTAAAACAAATATCCAGAGTTTAGCTTCTTCATTGAACCAATACCCTGATACAGATATCAAAATTATTGGCCATACCGATAGCCGTGGTACAGAGCAATATAACATGGGCTTATCAGAAAGAAGAGCAGCAGCAGTTAAAGCTTATGCAGTTTCTCAAGGTGTTCCATCATCAAGGTTAGTTACCATTGGTAAAGGTTTTGCAGAGCCAATTGCAGATAACGAAACTGATGCAGGCCGTGCAGCAAACCGTCGTGTAGAAATTGTTATCGTTGCTAACGATGCATTAAAAGCGAGTGCACAAAAACAAGGATAATATCGCAATTTCCCTCTACCTATGAGGTCATTATAAATGCAGCCCCGGTGTACATCCACTGGGGTTTTTTGTTTACGAGTTGTCAACTTTCTCGCAAACCTGCTATTTAAGTTGATAACTCTTTAAAATATGTATTGTTGAAATTATTAGATAAGCCACTTAATAATTCTATTTTTTTTGAAAATCAGGTTCCTGTGTTTATCGGTAAGGGTAGTCCTGCTATCCACTTCAAGCCTTCACTTCGTTACGGGCTTTCCGTTGCTATCAGGTTTAGCTAACCTAGGGTAGTGCATACTACTCCGGCCGCCCTGCAACCTCAAATAGTAGCAGGGAAAGAATTATTTAAACGGGATGGAGCGGCGCATCCTCCCGATCCCGATTCTTCATCGGGTGGGGAGATATAGCAAAAAGCCTGGCTACCATTAAAAAATGCAGATGGTTTTGCTTTCCAAAAACCTGGATCATGTCGAAGGAGATCAGGGTAACAAATTATTACAGAAATCACTTAATAATTCTATTTTTTTTGAAAATCAGGTTCCTATGTTTATCGGTTATGGTAGCCCTGCTATCCACTTCAAGCCTTCACTTCGTTACGGGCTTTGCGTTGCTATCAGGTTTAGCTAACCTAGGGTAGTGCACATTACTCCGGCCGCCCTGCAACCTCAAATAGCACCACTAAAAGAATTACTTAAACGGGATTGAAGCGGCATCCTCCCGATCCCGATTCTTCATCGGGTGGGGAGATATAGCGAAAAGCCTGGCTACCATTAAAAAATGGAGATGGCTTTGCTTTCCAAAAACCTGGATCATGTCGAAGGAGAACAGGGTGACAAATTATTAGATAAGCCACGTAATAATTTTATTTTTTTTGAAACAGGAAGATCTGAGCGTAGGATAGGAGTTAATCTTCAGAATAAATATCCTCAAAATAGCTCACCACAAGCGATTTCATTAACATTTCCTGTTCAAGCATGGTGTAAGGAGGAATGGCTTTGATCAATTTCCAGTGCGGCCAGCTGTCCTGATCAAGACCTTCTAATTCATAAAAACCCATTTCGCTTAATAAGCGGCAGGTAGCAATATGCATCAGCTCTTCTTTTTGACGTTTGCTATATTTCTTCGGCCCTTTGCCCAATTCCTGTACACCAATAAGGAAAAGCATTACTTTTAAATCAGGAAAATCCGAATCAAATTCAGTAGAAATCCTTTCCTGTAAAACTTTCCACTTGGCATTAATCTCCGATGGCTTCATGTGTACAAAGATAGTGTAAAATGGTGTAAGGCTTAAGTAAAAGCTTTACGGTTTTAACATTAAAGCTTGAATGATAAATGTATTTTTAGTTACATTTATAACCTATGGATACGAATATCAATAAAACAATTAATGCAGGTTTATTAGCTTACGGCATGTCGGGTAAGGTTTTTCATGCACCATTTTTACAGGTACACAGCGGTTTTAATTTAAAAGCAATTGTAGAGCGAAGCCAGAAAAATGCGGTAAATGATTACCCAAATATTACAAGTTATAATAGTGTTGATGAACTTTTAAATGATGAGGAAATAGAATTGGTGGTTATTAATACCCCGAATAATTTACATTACGAGCATTCCAAAGCGGCTTTAACCAAGCATAAACACATTTTAGTAGAAAAGCCTTTTACCGCTACAGTGGCACAGGCTAAAGAACTTTTTGAATTGGCCGATAGTGTTGGCAAACAGATTTTCTTTTATCAAAACCGCCGCTGGGACAGCGATTTTACCTCGGTTAAAAAAGTTTTGGAAAGCGGTAAACTTGGTAAACTCAATGAAATGCATTTACGCTACGATCGTTACCGTAATGTAATCGGACCGAAAGCTTTTAAAGAAAATCCGGTTGAGGCAAGCGGACTTTTATACGATTTAGGTCCGCATCTGTTGGATCAGGTCATCAGTTTATTTGGCAAGCCGCTAAGTTTCCATAAAGTTTTAGGTAAAAATAGGGTAGGAACCCTGGTTGATGATTATTTTTCCATCCAGCTGAGTTATCCGGATAGTGTACAGGTTTTTGTTACCTCGAGCATGTTGGTGGTAGATCCTCAGGCTGCTTTTGTGCTGCACGGCGTTAATGGTAGTTTTGTTAAGCAAAGAGCTGATAGCCAGGAAGAACAGTTGTTGGCGGGTATGAAACTTAGCGACGAGGGTTACGGAATTGAGGCCGATGGTAAAGAGGGTTTGTTAACCACCATTGATGCCGATGGAAATAAGACAGCGGAAATTATCCAATCGGAGGTAGGAAGTTATCTGCCGCTTTTCGAAGCCATTTATCAGGCGATAATTAACAATAAACCCTATCCGGTTACCCGCGAAAATGTTTTAACCCAATTAGAAATTATCGAAAGCTAGGCACTATTGTGCCATCTGTTAAATCTGTGTAATTACTATAAACCCGTGTAATCCCTTTTATGAATTCCCTTCCATTTGCCTACCTGATCCCTATTTTTCTGATTGCCCTTTACCTCATCCTTAAGAAGAAAAAGGTTGTTGTTGATCCATTAACAGATGTGGACAAGAAAATATTGGATGATTATGTGGGCTATTACCACAATCTCGATTCGACGGATAAACTTCGGTTTGAACAAAAAGTAGCTTCATTTTTTAGTACCGTTAAAATTGAAGCAGTAGGGTTGGAAATGACCACCTTAGATGAATTATTGATTGCCTCCAGCGCGGTAATTCCAATTTTTGGCTTCGACGACTGGCAATACAAAAATTTAACCAGCGTTTTATTGTATCCGGATACTTTTAACAAAGATTTTCAGTTTGAAGAAGGTGGAGAAAGAAATATTATGGGCATGGTGGGAACAGGTTACATGAACGGGCAGATGATTTTATCGCGTTCTGCACTTCGCCATGGTTTTTCTAAAAGTGCTGGAAAAGAAAATACAGCAATACATGAATTTGTACATCTTTTAGATAAATCGGATGGTGCAACGGATGGCGTACCTGAAAATTTAATTGCCCACGAATATACTTTGCCCTGGGTTAAAATGATGCATGAGGAGATGCAAAAAATCGAAGATAACAAGTCGGATATTAATCCTTATGCCATCACCAATGAGGCAGAATTTTTTGCTGTGGTTTCAGAATATTTCTTTGAAAAACCTGAACAGTTAAGAGATAAACACCCCGAACTTTATTTTCAGTTAAGCCGCATTTTTGCGCAGCAGCCTGCAGGGTAAATGATCAATTATCAAATGAAAATAGTAACAACAATTATTTGTGGACTGATCTCAATCAGTGCCTTTGCACAAAAGACTTATGTATTGAAGCAAAATTATCCGACAGGTTATAAATACGATTTTTCTATTACTTCTGATCAGATCATTAACCAGAAAATTGATGGCCAGGATATACATTTAACTCAAAATATTGGTACAGATTATACTTTTGACATAACTGAAGGCCATAGTGGTGAAAAGGATGTTAAGGTAACGTATAACAGGATTTTTATGAAATCTGTTGGTATGGGCAATACGTTGACCTACAATTCTGATGACCAGGACAGTACCATGAAAAATCCATTTGGAGGTTTAAAGGGGGCAACATTTTATATGATTGTTACGCCTAATGGAAGTATTAAATCAGTAGCCGGAATTGATCGTATGCTTAACAATATGGCGAAAAAAATGAGTACCGATAGCAATAAGGTTGAGCAGATTAAGGCGGCTTTAAATAAGCAGTTTAGTATGGATATTGTAAAACAGACGATGGAGTCATCATTTAAAATTTATCCGGAAAGAGCTGTTAAAATTGGCGACAGTTGGACGGTTGATACCAAAATGCAAATGAGCATGCCAATTGAGACCATTACGCAGTATACTTTAAAAGAAGTGAAAGATGATATTGCCACATTGAGCGTGAAAGGAACATTGGTATCTAAAGGGATTTTTGAAATGATGGGCAATAAAATGGAAACTGATTTAAGTGGAACCAACTCTGGAGAAACGCTCCTTGATATTAAAACTGGTGTTGTGCTTAACAGCCACCTAAGGGTTGAGCTTTATGGCAAAATGAAATCAATGGGTAAAGATATCGATTTCGAAATGCAGGGCATTAATAAGATTGTAGGGAAAGAGATTAATTAATTTATTTAGACCGAGGCCTCGCAGGTTAATCCGGAGTTTGCCGTTTAAAAACCTGCGAGGTCTTTTTATGAAGTTACAAGCTTCCCGTTAAAGCCACCAAAAATTCTGTCGGGATTTCAATATGCGGGATGTGTCCGCAGGCATCAAACTCTATAATTTTAGCTCCAATAATTTTGGCTGCCGTTTGCTTTCCTAAAAGTCGGTATTGCCCATGCAATGCTTGTTGATCGGGTGTAAGCAACCCTTTTCCAACGATGGTTTTATCTTCTTTACCGATAAATAAAACGGTAGGTACTTTTAAATTCTGAAATTCATATACAACTGGCTGCTCATAAATCATGGTGTAAGTTAGTGCCGCAACTTTTGCCCATCGTGGATAGTCGGCGCTATTGGTTACGCCGCCTGCAATATTTACCAGGTATTCGTATTCAGGTTTCCAATAGGTAAAGTAAGATCCCTGATAATATTTCCGAACACTCTCTGCAGTGGTTTTAAGTTCGGTTTGGTATTGTTGTGCTGTTGTAATGTAAGGAATAAATGTTTTGTAATCCTCCAGTCCGATAGGGTTTTCGAGCAGCAGTTTTTCTGTTGTTTCGGGGTACATTAAAGCAAAACGCGTGGCCAGCATCCCGCCCATGCTATGGCCTAAAACTACTGTTTTTCGAATGCCAAGGGTGTCCAGCAATTTTTTGTTCCAGGCGGCCATTTGGTGGAAACTGTAATGAATATATGCTTTAGATGATTTACCAAAGCCAATTTGATCGGGTACAATAACGCGGTAGCCTACATTGGTTAAAGCTTTAATTACGTTTGTCCAATAATATCCCCCAAAATTTTTTCCATGAAACAGGATGGCTGTTTTTCCATTTGCATTGGCCGTTGGCGCAACATCCATATAAGCCATTTTTACATCCTGCCCCTCAGTATTGATCGGGAAATATTTAACAGGGTAAGGATATTTAACATTATCCAAAGTAATAGATAAAGTATCTGTTTTTTGTGCGTGTACTTGGCTAAAAACGAACAGGCATAGGGCAAATAAAAAAAAGTATCTCTTCATAATGGGGGTAATGATATTAAAACTAAAAAAGCTAATTGACCCAAGTTAAACTTTTGCCAATTAGTTAGCTTAAAAATCATGCCCTTTTTTACAATAATTAGGTTAATTTTTAAATGTTATTTATCCATTCAGGCAAAATCACTATTTAATTATTTGCTTTAAATTAACCATAGGTATTTGGATCGTTGTTTCGTCAGAGAGCATACCCTTAGCGTTTTTAATCTTGATGTGCTGGAAATTAACTTCATTTTTACCCATACTATTTAATATAAGCGAATCTATTGGGGCTACATTTTTGTTTTCCTCATTTTGAAATTCTGCATTTGCATTTTTTAAGTTTAGATTTAAATTCCCTATTGTAGTATTATTTACAGTTAGGTGTCCGGTATTAATATTCACTTTCAAATTATTGATCTCCGCATCTTCAATCATTATGTTTGGTATTATTACATTTTGTTGTTTATCAAGGGTTTGCTTTAAAAGGTTCAGGTCTTTAATTTTCAAACCTGCCTCCAAATCTGAAGTTTATGCCTTTTACAATTTCCACATTTAAACTTTCCTGATTCGCTGATAACTCATCAATCGATACATTATTAAAAGTGATACTATTCAGGTTTGGCGAGAAAATCAACAATGTTCCATATTGATATTTGCTTCTTTCTTTTAAAGAGATATGCAATTTCCCATCATTATCTATTTTATAATCAATATCTGGTGCAATACCTTTGGTTGCCTTAAACAAGAACTTATCACTGGCAATAATTTTTATGTTTAGAAATGATGATTCCGAACCGTTAATCACTACGTTATGAAATGCCTTGACCGGATATTTTTTAATGAACCGATCTAAATCACTATTAATATTTTCGGCTCCCATTAGCATTTTATTATACGTTTTGTCGTCGATGCGGTTCGCTTTGGCAATCAAAATCATTACTGTTAAAGGAACAATAAGTAGGGTAAGTGCTAACCCTATTAAAAGTTTATTGCTTGTTTTCATTTTTTAGGCGTTAAAGTTTTGTGATACAAAAGTTTGGTAGCGGGATTTCAGCTCGTCGAAATCAATTTCCAGCAGATAAATATTCCTGAACAGATTGGGCAATTCATCGTCTATAAAAGTTGTTTTACGATATTGTTTTACCTGATCGATTGTATTATCAGCCAGGAAAAAACCAATTCCCCTTTTGTTATTGAGAATATTTTTACTTTGAAGCAATTCGTAGGTACGCATTACTGTATTCGGATTAACTTCCATTTCTATTGCCATTTCCCTTACCGATGGAATTTTTTCGTCAGCTTTCCATTTACCCAACAATATTTGTTCGCAAGCGTACTCCGCTATCTGTAAGTAAATGGCCTTGTTATTATTAAACTCCATTTAGGCCTCCTTTTCTTTTAATCGTATAAATGAGATAAACCAGAATACCAGTGTTATTAATATGCTCATTAAACTTATTAAGAAATAAATATTTTGTTCATCCTGCCAATAATGGCTTCCCACCCAAACGGTGTTATCTGTTAATTTTTTTATGATAAAAATTGTCAGCGTAACCCAAATTACCCCAAATGCCATTACCGATATTGTCGTTTTAATGTAATGGAAGCTTTGGAAAAAAATAGATCCAAGTAAAAAAACTGCGTTGATTAAAAAGGGCACATAATAAAATTGAAGAAACTGCTTAACAGTAGGTGTAGAAAAGAAATATGCAAGGTTATCTATAACAACTTTTTTTCCATTGTAATCATTATAACTTGTTACTAGTGTATGAGTTGCCCTAATAGAAGAAACAAAAATAAGATCGGTTAAGTAGAAGCACAACAGGTAGCTTGGTAATGCAACTATTACAGTGTAAAAGATACCACATAAAAATTTTTCAATGGTGGATGCAGGTGTCAAAATGTTAATTATTGCTTTTGATTTTTGACCTAATTGCATAAAATAACTGTTTGCTATGATGCTTACGAAAAGCAAGCCTGTAATCAAAAACAGTGGATACCTGAAGTTCAATGTGTTAAAAGAAATATATTTTAGTCTTTCATCAGTTAAACTTATGGCATAAATGAAGGCTAAAATCCCGATTAATACACCAAAACTGATCAAATAAATTTTGCCAAAATCAAGCCATTGTCTTCTAAGCAATAAGCCAAATCGATTGATATTAAATGTGTTGTTCATCGCTTAACTGAATAAAGGTTTAAATTTGATTTTTTCTGCAAGTATGGCATTAAATAAAAGTTCCATATCCAGCTTGCTTTCCTCCTGGTGGTAGTTTGGCATTACGGCATTATAACCGGAGAGCGAAGGTTCGGCGTATATAATACTATCATCAATTTCCTTCACTTTTTTGAAAGTTAGCTTTGCCGTAATTTCTTCTACTGTAGCTTTGAGGGCAATGTCATTATCATCAAGCATGATAACTGTATCAATAAGGTTGTCAAGATCTCTAACCTGGTGTGTTGAAATGATAATGCAACGTTCATCTGTCATGGCCGAAGCCATAATTTTCCTAAACTGCGCTTTAGATGGAATATCCAAACCGTTGGTGGGTTCATCCATAATAACCAGTTTTGCTTGTGTAGCCAGTCCGAAAGCAATTATTACCTTTTTCTTTTGTCCATAACTCATATTAATAAGTTTCTGTTCAACCAGAATGTCGAATTCTTTTATCAGGTTAGCGAAATAAGCATGATCGAAGTTTTTGTAAAAGGGAGCATTAGCTTTTAGGTAAGCATCAATTTTCACGGATGGAAGATAAAATTCTTCAGGAATAAAACAGATTTTGCTCCAAAAGTGCCGGTTGCCGTTTAGCAGGATTAAAACCCATTACCTCTAAACTGCCACTTTGCGCATAAACCAAACCAGCCAGGTTTTTTAGCAAGGTAGATTTACCTGCACCATTTTTACCAAGCAAGCCATAAATATGGCCGTTGCTTAACCGCATGCTCATATTTTTAAATAATGGCTTATGCTTGCTGTAGCCAAAATTAAGATTGTTAATGTTGATCATATCTACTGTATTAGTTAAATAATACACTAATGTATGATATTGTTCGGTTATCTCCAAATTTTTGCCGAAAAAAGTTTCACGTTGGGTGGAGAGCGGCTGGCGTTTTTCATTTATACGTTAACCCTAAACGCTACACGCTTGGCGCTCTTCGCCATCTCCTCCGCCATTGGAAGGTAAAATATCCATTAAATAATGGTGCAATAAAACATCCTTAACTGGTAGATTGTATGTTTGTAAGAGATCGATAAACAATGGATACAAAATGGGCATACTTGCTTGGCCGTTTGGCAATAGGCATAAGTTTTTTTGGGCATGGCTTGGTGCGTTTGCCTAAACTTGCCGGTTTCAGCAGCTGGATGGTTGGGCAATTTTCTAAATCAATTCTGCCTGAAGCCCTGGTAATTCCCTTTAGCTATGTTTTGCCTGTTGCAGAATTTATGGCCGGGATACTTATTATTGTTGGCTTATTTACAAGGCAGGGATTGCTTTTAGCTGGGGCAGTTACTTTGGCACTTATTTTTGGCACCACCCTGATTGAAAACTGGGAAGCATTGCCATCTCAACTTTTGCATGCTGCATTTTTATCGGTGTTGTTGGCTTACTTACCGCATAACAGTTATGCGGTTGATAAAATCATAAAAAAATAATGATGGAATACAGAAAAATAGGAAATTCAGATTTAGAACTCTCGGTAATTACTTTTGGTGCATGGGCTGCTGGTGGTTGGATGTGGGGGAGTACGGATAGAAATGATGCCATAAACGCAATTAAAGCCGGATACGATTTAGGCGTTACCTCAATTGATACTGCACCAATTTACGGCCAAGGAGAAAGTGAAGAGATTGTAGGGGAGGCAATAAAAGGCATCTCACGCGATAAATTGCAACTGGTAACTAAATTTGGGATGCGGTGGGATTTGGCCAAAGGCGATTTCGGCTTTAAAAGTAAAAACAATGACGGAAAAGAAATCGATATCTATAAATATGCCGGTAAAGAGAGTGTAATTTATGAATGCGAACAATCCTTAAAGCGTTTAGGTACTGATTACATCGATCTGTATCAAATTCACTGGCCAGATGTTACAACACCTATTAATGAAACTTTTGAAGCAGTAAGTAGATTAATTGAGCAGGGTAAAGTACGTTATGCAGGAGTGTGCAATTACGATGTAGCACAATTAAAAGAAGCAGATCAAACGTTAACACTTGTATCAAACCAGATTCCATTTAGTATGGTAAACCGTGGTGTAGAGGATGAGATTGTTCCTTATTGCATCGAAAATAATAAATCAGTTTTAGCTTACAGTCCGATGGAACGGGGTTTGTTAACCGGAAAAATGACGGCAGATTATAAATTTGAAGAAGGCGATCACCGCCAGGGCAATAAATTCTTCTCACCAGAAAGCATTGAAAAAACAAATGCTTTTTTGGCTAAAATTAAGCCATTGGCCGATGAAAAAAATGCAACCCTATCTCAGCTGGTTTTACGTTGGACGGTTGAACAACCAGGCATTACCATTGCTTTAGTGGGTGCGAGAAATGAAAAACAAGCCATTCAGAATGCTGAGGCCATAAACGTAAAATTAAATGCTGAAGAAATTCAGTTTATTGATACTGAACTGGCGCATGCTGGTTTTTAATCCTCTGTGTATTTCTCTCTGCCCTACGTGGTTTAAATATTAAAAAGATATGTCGAAATTATTTTCTCCTTTTACTATAAAGGATGTAACCTTAAAAAACAGATTAGTTATTTCTCCAATGTGCCAGTATTCTTCAATAGATGGCTTTGCAAACGATTGGCATTTGGTGCATTTAGGCAGCCGGGCTGTTGGTGGTGCCGGATTAATTATCCAGGAAGCTTCTGCAGTTACCGAAGATGGAAGAATTACTTATGCTGATTTAGGCATCTGGAAAGATGAGCATGTAGATAAATTGAAACAGATTGTTTCTTTTATTCACAACAATGGAGCAATTGCAGGCATTCAACTGGCACATGCAGGTAGAAAAGCAAGTTGCGAAGTGCCATGGAATGGCGGAGAGCAGATTGCCTCAGGCGAAAATAGCTGGAAACCTGTTGGTCCATCACCTATCCCTTTCAAACAAGGCCAGGTAGAGCCGCATGAATTAACGATTTCAGAAATTCAGGATATTGTATTTGCTTTCAGGGCTGCGGCAAAACGTGCTTTAGATGCTGGTTATAAAGTAGTAGAAATACATGCTGCACATGGTTATTTACTGCACGAATTTTTTAGTCCACTCAGCAATAAACGTACTGATATATATGGTGGTAGTTTCGAAAACCGCATCCGTTTGGTAATTGATGTGGTTGAAGCAGTACAATCGGTTTGGCCAGAAAATTTGCCGTTATTTGTGCGTATTTCGGCAACAGATTGGACAGAAGGCGGCTGGAATGAAAATGATTCATTGCAGTTGGTTGCAGTATTGAAAGATCGTGGGGTGGATTTAATTGATACCTCTTCCGGCGGAAACGTACCTGATGCTTTCATTCCGGCGGGGCCTAATTATCAGGTTCCTTTTGCCGATAAAATCAGGAATGAAATTGGCATTTACACGGGTGCCGTTGGCATTATTGTAGAAGCCAACCAGGCTGAAGAAATTTTGGAACAAGGCAAGGCAGATCTCATTTTTATAGCCCGCGAATCGTTGCGTGATGCCTATTTCCCTACTCATGCCGCACAAGTACTTGGCGATGATACGGAATGGCCAAATCAATACGTGAGGGCTAGGCGGGAAACGGCTAAGAAATAACCCTGAATTGATTTCAATGTCTACTAACCCCAATCCTTTTTGAAGAAGCAATCTTAAAACTTGAGCTTATAGCAAGAGTTTTAAGATTGCTTTCTACTTCACAATGTGAACATTTTTCGAGATAAGCTACTTATTGCTGTGGTTCCTTAATAGAAAAATTTACTGGCATTTAAAATCGCTTTATCGTTATCCTGTAAAATACAGTTTGGATAAATCGTATAACCCGTCCACATTAAGGCCTGAGGATTTTCATTTGCTGGATGCGGCATCCCGAAAGCATGCCCCAATTCGTGGCCGGCACCACCAATCCATCTCGGAACAGCTTCGGTCATTTGTCCGGTTAATCCTTTAAGGTCATTTTCTGGCATGGCCGTAAAACCTGCTGCGCCTGCACCAGTTGTTCCTGCTGCATCTACATAGATTAAATAAATGTATTTTGTTTCATCATAACTGCTTCCAAGTAAAGCTTTAGCATCATTTTTTGCATTAGAATAGAAATAAAATTGTGCATCACCTGTATTACCATTTTGTGCATTAAACCATGCGGCAGGATGCGAACTCTGCATCGTTTCTACCAGTATATTGCCATTTATATGAAAAGTTTTGTTGCTGCCCAATGTATTTTTATACCATGTTGTTAATTGAGTAATGCAGTTTCCGGCAGCATCTGTATATGCTTTATTTAGTGATCGATCTGATGGAACGATATAAATTACCCTCACACTTAAATTTGCCGGACTTGGATTTGGCCCTGTGAAAGTTGGGTTTTCAGGATCCATTTCGTCACTATTTTTAGAACAGGATATTAAACAAAATAGTATCAGTAGGCCTAATGCAAAGGTTTTAAAAGATGTTTTCATAGTAGGTTTTATTGGTTAACGATTGGTTTTATCTACTCTACTAACAGTCAATTGCTTAGATATGTTTGTTTTGTGATTTTACATGCTTTAAGGGAAACAAAAAAAAGCGCGACTAATCTTATCGATCAGTCGCGCTTTTGTTATTGAAGATTTTGCTGGTTTAAATTATTTTACCAGGGTAAAAGGAACATAAAGTCCGAATGTGATATTTCTTCCAGTGTTATAAACTCCTAAATTTGGGTTTTCCTGGTCAAAACGACCTGGTTTAAACCTGCTTAAAGCATCATAATATTTCTGATTTAACAAGTTGTTGGCTGATACCGATAATTTTACAGGTTGCTTGCCTAAATTAAATGTAGCACCAATGCCAGCATTTAACAATGTATAACCACTTGTGGGGGTTTCAAAAACATCATCAACACGGGTTTGCTTAAATGCAGAGTTAATACCAACCGATAGGTAAGCATCATTTGTTCCTTTAAGTTTAGGTTCAAAACGTAACTCATTTCTCAATGTTCCGGCAGGAATAAATGAAAGGGGCCTGTTTAAAGTATTGTTTTGAGCGTGTACATATCCAAATGTATTTTCGAAATGGATAAATGGAACCGGGTGAATGGTTAAACTTGCTTCAGCACCGTAAAGATTTGCATTTACCTGTCCGTAGCGGTAAACATCGAAAAGTGTACCGTCAACCTCGCGCTGTTCGCCATTATTTGATGCATAAATGTAGTTGTGGATGTAATTATTATAAATGCTGGCACTTGCACTAACAATTTTCCCTTCATATTCTAAGGCTGCATCTATTTGGTAACTGCGTTCAGGACTTAAGGCCGAATTACCAATTTCGTATCTAAAAGTACCTTCATGCACACCGTTAGATCCTAACTCAGCAGGATTTGGGGCACGAAACGCACTTCCAGCATTGGCCTTAAAGTTAAGTTCATCGTTAAACTGGTGCGTAAAACCCAGAGCGCCACTCACATTGGAAAATCTATTTTTAAATGGTGCAAAAAGTTCTTCTCCATCATCGAGTAGTTGTTTTCCGTTGTTTTTTCTAAAATCGTAACGTGCACCGATGCTGAAAGTATTGTTTTCCCAGTTTTTCTTTGCAAAGGCGAAAACACCCAATCCAAACGTATCATACGCCGGAATTAAAAATTCTGTTCCTTTGTTTTGGCTATGGGCATCATCTATACTTAGGCCAAATACAGGTTGCCATCCATTGGTTTCGTGGATATAGTATTTTAAATCTGCATTGTAGGTTTTTAGGTCAAAAAATAAAGCTGGATCTGGACCATCCAACTCACGGCGTTGGTTTTGCTGATACCCAAAATCGGCTTTCAAGTTGCCATTTCCAATTATGAAATTGTTGTTTAAAGCAATTTTGTAGTGGCGGATATCCTGACGCGGATATGCTAAAGTGCGGCTTTTATTGTCGTCATTGGTAAATGGGCTGCCATCTTCTTTAACAAAATTTCCATTGTCATCAAGCGTTGGCTCATAAAAACCAATGTTGTTGCGGAAACTTGAAACGTTTAAATGTGTGTATCCCCAACTTTTATTTAAGCCTACCATACCACTTAAGTCGGTTTCATTAAAACCAGAGTTAGGAAAATACCCTGTTGGTGTTTTAAAAGAATAAGCATTTTTATAGGTTCCGCGAGCTCTCCAAACAAAGCCGTTTTCGTTGCCATTCAACATTAAAGAGTTGGCGCTTAAGCCATTGTTGGTTGAGTAATTGGTTATAAATTCACCTCTTATCTGTCCTTCAGGCGCAGAACTTGGCTCCAGTAAATTAATTACCCCTCCAAGTGCGTCAGAACCATACATTAATGAAGCTGCGCCACGTAAAACCTCCACACGGTCTGATTTAAACTGATCGATTTCAATACCATGTTCATCACCCCACTGCTGTCCCTGTTGTTTAATTCCGTCATCCAAAGTTACAATTCTGTTGTAACCTAAGCCCCTGATTACGGGTTTGGAAATGGATGGGCCGGTGGTAATTTGTGATACACCGGGAATTTTGGTCAGGGCATCGATTAAGTTGGTAGAAGGCTGAAGCAACTGATCTTTACCGATAACTGCCGAAGAAGCGCTATTTCGTTTACTTGTACTGCTGATTAAACTTCCGGTAATTACAATTTCCTTCGTTTCAATTGCGGTAGGTTGCAGCGCAAACTCCAATCCACCCGCATCGGCCAAATTTACTACTTTGGTTGCGGTTTTATAACCAACATAATGCACTTCTACTAAATAACTTCCTTTGGTTGGAAGGTTATTAATGACAAACTCGCCCTCATTATTGGTAACGGCTGTAACTTTTAAATCGGGTATAAAAATGGTTGCACCAGGCAGTGTTTGTTTGGTACTGGCATCTATAACCTTACCTTTTATATCTTTCAGTACTGCAGCAAAAACGGTGCTGCTCAATAATGTATATAGAATTACCAAGCCAATAAGCTGTAATTTTTTCATGTTTTGTGTGTAAATAAAAATGATGGAAAGCCAAGACAATAGCTTGAATAAAGCATGTTTTAGTTTTTCTTATAAATAATTGGTTCAGCGCGAATGCGCTACAAGAAAAATTAAGCTAAAGGGGGGCCGCGTAAGCAAGTACGCTTAATTTCGGTAAAGGCATTTTTTAATGTAGGCTCAGTACGGCTGAAAATTTTTGCCGATAAGAAAATCCTGTAAATGTGATGGGTTTGCACATAATTTTTCTCAAAGCTGGCATTACAGATTAAACAGGTATCGCCGTGCGACTGCACATGACTAACATGTTTACAATGCGCTTCTTTCGGAACAATTGGTGCTGCCGGATGATGATGAAGCACACTCCAGGGAGTTAAGGCAATAGCAAATACGATCAGCATCAATGCCGACAGGTATTTCTTAATGTTTTGCTTGTGCTTTTTCAACAGTCCAAAAGTAGTAAATCCTAAGCAATTATATATATTTACAAAGTAACATTGTATTTATGATGTTATGACTGACGGTTTTACTAAAAGTTTAAAAGGAATTTAACCAATTGTAATATGTTCGCTTTATGGTTTGCATCAAATAAAATTGACTAATAATGAGGTTTGTTAGAAAGAACATTTTAAATGCTTTGTTTATCATTACCCTTTTGGTAATTGTTTTTGTGCCTGATGCAAAAGCTTTTTTCATTAAAGGATTAATAGAAGTAGGATTTTATAAGCCTGCTGTTGATGTACCGAAAGAAAACTTTACAAATCTTAACGGCATTCAGTTTAAAGATGCAAAAGGAAAAATTGTAGATCTCGGTGATTTAAAAGGAAAAGTAATTTTTATTAATTTCTGGGCAACCTGGTGCCCACCATGCAGGGCCGAAATGCCATCAATCAGCAAATTGTATAATCAGTTTAAAGATGATAGGGATGTTGTTTTTATTTTTGCCGACGCAGATGGCGACCTTGTAAAATCAACCGGGTTTATGACCGAGCGAAAATATGCCATGCCTGTTTTTAAAGTAGAAAGTAATATTCCTGAAAAGCTATTCGCCGGATCTTTGCCCACAACCGTTATTTTTGATAAACAAGGAAGATTATCTTTTAAACATGAAGGTGTGGCTAATTATGCAGATAAAAAGTTTGTTGATTTCCTTAATAAATTAAAAAACGGCAATTAATAGGTCGTTTAAATCATAATTTGAATTTTTTTGTAAAAACCAATCCAATTAGCCGGAGAATGCAATAGATTGAATGACGGAAGGGTTAATCAATGATTTTGTTATTTTTGTCCCCATGATTTCATTTTTCGAGGCTTCACTCAAGCAACTTTCCATCCACCATACAGGCAACAAACTGCTTGAAGAATATTATAAATTATCTGATGCTCCTCTAAAAATTGATGATGAAGTGTTAGGTAACCTATTGATGCAGTATTTCTTAAAGCCTTTCGAAAAGGTAAATGAAGTTTACCGTTTTTACCATCCTAACGATAATTTAGAACTTAATGAAGTGTTCCATTTTGTTCACGAAATTTTTGAGAACAACGAACTTTTTCATGAAGATTCACAGCAATTGGCTAAACATCTTTATGATGTTGCCAACCATCCGAAAATTAAATCAGGAGAGTTGTATGTTGCTTATTTCGAAAAAGTGCAGATAGAAGGAGAGCAACTGGATGTTGTAGGCGTTTTTAAATCTGAGACGAAGGATACTTATTTAAAAGTTTTTCCGGAGCAGGATGGCTTTAACGTTAGCTACGAACAGGAAGCGATTAGCATTAACAAGCTGGATAAAGGCTGTTTGATTTTTAATGTAGATAGAGAAGAAGGTTATAAAGTTGTGGTACTGGATCAATCGAAAAGCAGCAACGATTCTGCTGTTTACTGGAAAGATGAATTTTTAAAGCTGAAGATCAGAAACGATAGCTATAACCAAACCAATAATGTTTTAGGCGTTTATAAAAACTTCGTCACACAGAAGCTGGATGATGATTACGAAATCAGTAAAGCAGATAAAATTGACCTGCTGAACCGCTCGATGAAGTATTTTAAGGAAAAAGAAACCTTCGATATTGAAGAGTTCGGTAATGAGGTAATTGGTAATGCGGAGGGGATCGAATCGTTTAAAAACTACAAGAAAAATTACGAGCAGGAATTTGAAAGTCCGATTGCTGATAATTTTGAAATTGCAGAATCTGCCGTTAAAAAACAGGCGCGTGCCTATAAAAGCGTGTTAAAGCTGGATAAAAACTTCCACATTTACATACATGGCAATAAAGATATGATAGAAAAAGGTTACGATGATGATAAATCGATGAACTTTTATAAGGTGTATTTTAGGGAAGAGGAATAGAGGGTTTTTTGAGTTTGGGAGTTTGGGGTTTGGGGTTTTGAGTTGCCTGGTATGGTTCAGTAGAGCACATCGCCCCCATATTGTCGGTTTTTGTGCCTACAGACAAAATAAAATGCAAGGTTTAAGCATGTTTCAGTGGAGCATCTCCTCCAAACTCATCACTCCAAGCGCCAAACTAAATCCGCTGTTGTGCCTTTAATGCCAAATACTGATTAATTACATTAACCGTTAATTTTTGTGGAGGCGTAAGAATAGCTAGAATGCCATTTTTGTTAAGCTCTTTAACCATTAACTTTTTCTCATAAATAAATTTCTCTGCAATTGTTTTGTGATAAATACCTTCAACATCTTTTGCAGGTTCAGTGCTTAATTCTTTAAGTTCAGTATTTTCGAAAAATACAACCACCAACAAATGGTATCTGGCAATCCTTTTCAGGTAGGGCAATTGCCTTTGCAGTGCCGATAAGCTTTCAAAATTGGTAAAGAAAACCAGTAGTCCGCGTTGTTTTACTACCGAGCGCACGGCTGAATATAAGGCTTCTAGGTTACTCTCCAGGTACCGTGTTTTTTCTTTAAAAAGCACATTCATAATAGTGCCCAGCTGTGATGCCTTACGGTCTGCAGGAACAACCGATCCGATATTTTCAGCTATTGTAATTAAGCCGGCCTTATCTTCTTTAAGCATTGCCACTTTCGAAAGTGCTACAGTAGCATTTATGGCATAATCAAGCAAACTTAACCCTTCAAAAGGCATGCGCATTACACGCGATTTATCAATAACGCAATAAATATTCTGCGATTTCTCGTCTGTATAAGTATTTACCATTAAACCGCCTTTTCTGGCAGTAGCTTTCCAGTTTATGGTGCGTATATCATCACCTCCTACGTAATTTTTAATCTGATCAAACTCGCTGCTCTGGCCAATTTTCCTGATTTTTTTTATGCCAAATTCAGTTAAATAGCGTGATACAGCCATCAATTCGTATTGCCCAAGGTTGATAAAGGATGGGAATACAGGTAGAATTTTTGAACCATCAAAATTATAGCGGCGATTAATTAAACCCAGTGGTGAACCAATATAAGTTCTGATAAATCCAAAATCATACTCCCCACGTTTGGTTGGACGCAAATTATAATGAATTGACTTGATTTCTGCAGGTTTTAAATGAAGTTTAAAATCTTTATCACGTAACTGAAACTGGAAAGGAACCTCATCAATTACTCTTGCTTTTATGCCAAATCCATAATGATTTTTAATCTCAATCTGTACCGGGTTTTCATCGCCGTTGCTTAAACGTTTTGAGGTGAATCTTTTTGCTTCTATACCTTCGATATTCTGGTAAAGAATAAAAATATCGGTAAAAAACAAAATAATTACTGTTCCTGTTGCAATTTCAGGAATATCGCTTAGCCAGGCAAAAAAGAATTTCAGCAGAAAAAGCACAATGCAAAACCCCAAGGCCATAAATAACCGGTTGGTTAGGAACAGATTGCTATAATATTGCTGAAAGAATTTTTTCAATGTTGTTTAATCGGCTAATTGTTTTAACTGGATAATTGCTGCGGCTAAATACCACTTAAGGTTTCAAGCTCTGGTATTCAAAACTATCTTGGTACTTCAATTTTTTTAATAATCTGGTTAACAATATCAGTTGTGGTTAATCCCTCCATTTCTTTCTCTGGTGATAACAATATCCTGTGGGCAAGCACCGGGCCTGCAACAGCAATAATATCTTCAGGGGTAACAAAATCTCTGTCTTGGATGGCTGCAAAAGCTTTAGCACTATGTACAATGGCTAATGATGCCCTTGGCGATGCACCTAAATAAAGCGATGAATTATTACGGGTTTCGTTTACAATTTTTGCAATAAACTCTAAAAGTTTAGGCTCCACAAATAAATTACGGATAATGGCCCTAGCTTCCTGTATTTGCTGAACAGATAATACTGGTTTTACTTCACTTAAAAGTGTTTTATTTACCAAAGTGTGCTGAGCCATCAGAATGGCCGTTTCCTCCTCTAATGAAGGATATTTTACTTCTATTTTAAATAAAAACCTATCCAATTGTGCCTCTGGCAAACGATAAGTCCCTTCCTGTTCTATTGGGTTTTGTGTGGCCAATACCATAAACGGCTCATCCATGATATAGGTTTGGCCATCAATAGTAACCTGACGTTCTTCCATCACCTCGAATAAGGCCGATTGCGTTTTTGCAGGTGCACGGTTAATCTCATCAACCAAAATAATATTGCCAAAAATCGGACCTTTTCTAAATTCGAAATCTCCTGTTTTAGTATTAAAAATGGGTGTGCCCAAAACATCTGATGGCATTAAATCAGGTGTAAACTGAACCCTCGAAAACTGTGCATCGATCGATTTTGCGAGCAATTTGGCACTTAACGTTTTTGCCACACCGGGTACACCCTCAATTAAAATATGTCCATCGGCAAGCAAACCAACAATTAGGAAGTCGATAACCTGTTTTTGGCCTACAATAATATTTCCAAGTACGTTTCTTATCTGATTCACCGCCGCATTGAGTGCGCTTAAATCGGTACGTGGGTTAAACTGTTCTTGTTCCATTGCTTTGCGTATTTTTATAAAACTGTTCTATGCTTTCGTTTAAATTAATCAATTGTGTATCGCTCAATTCGCTCATTTTTGGCGTTTGAATAAAATGTTTGGTCAATGTTTTGGCCAGGGACTCATTAATGCCTGTTTTTTCCATTAACAATTGAGCAAAGTTGCTGTCGATCTCATTGGTTTTTAAGTAGTACCTTGTTCTTAAATACTCCATAAAATAATTTATTTTCTTTAAGCCAATATCCAGGTTATTCCGTTCGTGGTAATATACACTTCCCACTACATTAACAAATGCCAGCGAAGAATTGATAAAAGGATCTGCTATCGGAATAATTCTTTGCCTGCGTTTAATATCGTAGAGCACAAAAAGAATCAGGCTAAAAATGGCCAGGTAATAGGCAAACTCAAGTTCGGGATGTTTAAAAAATACCCTAAGCATATCGGTTGTGGTATTTTTTTGGACAGAAAAATATTCGTCGAAAATAACCTGCTTGCTGCCATGTAGATAACTTAAAGTTTTTGCGGCATATTCTGCACCATATTTATTCAACAGGTTAAAATTGGTGTAAAATCCAGGTTCTGCAATCAGGTAAAGATTGCCTTTGCCATAACTGTAACGGATAAAGTTAGGTCTGCCTTTACCGTTTACACCAAGTATAGTGGTTTTGCTGCTATCTAACTTGCTAAAATACTGACTGCCTATGCCTCGTTCAAAGCCATAGTTGGCTTCGGTTTTTAAATTTGGATTAGTGAAATTCAGGTTATTACCTTCAGCCGTCATCGAGGTAGAAGTTTGTATCTTAAGGTCTTTTTCCAAATTACCTAAATCGTAACTGGCAATAAATACATCGTTTCCGGCCTGCATGTATTTAACCATCTGGCCGAAATCGGTTTTGCTGATCTCTGCCTTTTGAGCAACAATTAAATAGGCTGTTTTATTCAGTTTTTTTCCTTTTAAGGTATTGTAAATGGCAATTTTTGATAGCTGAACATCTGCTGAGGGTAAAATATCTTTAATTCTATTGTACAAAATAAAAGTTCCGTAAGGAATTTTATCTTTTGTAGCATAAGTTGGGGCCCAGTTAGTGGGCGTAGGCTTATTATATTGCGCAACCAGGTAAGCAATGATGAGGAAAGCACCAATAATCAGGTATATTTTGTAGCCTTTCATTTAATCTGCCTGTTAAACTGGTTAAACGATTGATTTATAGGTTCGAATTTTACTTCATCAATAGGGAAATCGCCATACCAGATGTAATCGAACTGCAGGGTAAGTCTGCTGAAATCGTTTCTAAGTTCCGGTTTGCTAATCTCCATCAGGTAATTGTAATTCGTTTTATCGGGCTGCCACTGAATTATTTCGGCATCGCTGAGTTGTTTTAACGCACGGAGATACAAAAGCCTAACGGCCAAACGGAATTTTCTTTCGGCAACCAACCTTTGCAATTCCTGGTCGTAATCAATTTCATGAATATTTTCTGTAATCACATCGTAAGGCAGTATGGTTGCTTTTGATTTCTTCCTAAAAATATTCTCGGCACCAATGATCTTAATTACAATGTATAAAATTAATGCAACGCCCAATCCGATAAAAATATACCGCGAAAATGGGTTTGATGATGCACCTTGAAACAAATCACCTATCAAACGCCAAAACCACATCCAAAATTTATCCCAAAGCGACAATTGTTGCTGGCCTATCTCATCGTATTGAAATTCTTTTTGCGCCTTATAATCACTAATGGCATCTTTATCAAATTTTGATGGCGTAATTTTGGTGCTGTCTACCTCAACGATCAAAGATTTTGCTTTCGGCTTAATAGCTTGCGCATTGCTGATTACCGGAATAAAAAACAACAGAAAAACAAGAAAATATCGGATTACAGCACGTTGCATTTTAATATTCTTCAGGTCGGGTATCTATTGGTTTTTCTGTATTGCCAAAATTTGCAATCCGCTCCATCAATCCGGTACTTTCTTTCTGTTCTACCAAACTAAAATAAGCCAGCGAAATGGTGATGATGGGTATAATGGTAAATACCTGACACAGCGATTGTAGCACCGTGGTAATCATGGTAAGGGTTAGCGACATGTGCGGTGTTTTATGTGTAAACATCCCGATCATATTAAACAAACTGGTAGGCAAAATAACCATACTCATGCAGGCATAAACAATAATCCATACCACGATTAGTGTTCCAAAAGTAATCCAGAAGTTATCCTTAATAATTTTGAAGCTTCTGCTAAATGAATAACTTAAAGAGCCGTTTTCAATTACCATAATAGGAAACATCATGGCAATGAAAGGAAATAGCCAAAAGCCGGGTATCAGGCAGAACATAAAAGCAACACACAACATGATGATCAATAGAAGAGAGCTGCCAAAAATTCGGAAGAAATAGTATTTAAAATATCCCCAAACCTCATCTATGGTAGGCGTTTGATTGCCTTTTTGCACATAAATAGCAATATAAGAGAGTATGGCTACACTCATACTTGCATAAGTGGCCAAAGAAAATAAGATAGATAAGAAATATTCTATTCCGTATAAACGCCCAAAAGCTAATCCGCTTGTACCCGTTCCATTACCGAAAGTATTGATGATGTTTACCATTTTATATTGTTGCAACAACATGGTTAGCATACTTGCCAGAACAAATAAGCCACAAAACGTAAAATACACTTTGATTAATGGCTTAAAATTTTGGCGCATAAAGGTAAAAGTATCATTAATCACCTGTCCGAAATCTCTTCTTTTCTTAAATTCAATTGCTGCCATTTTAATCTAGTGATTGTTGTTTATTGTAAATTTTAATAGGGTAGATAAATACATACCAAATGATAAAAGCTGCGGATGATAACAGGATCGAAATGCTTAGCCATAGGGGCATTCCGGTATGCCGTGTAACAAAGCTTTCGAAAAATGCAGCAACGATAAAAATAGGGATCAAACCGATCACGATTTTTAAACCATCTTTTGCTCCTTTGAGTACAGATGCCATTCGGGTATAGGTTTTAGGAAATAAAAAACTATTGCCCAATATCAATCCTGCGGCTCCTGCCAAAACGATTGCCGATATTTCTAATGTTCCATGGATCCAGATTACCAGTACCGATTGAAAACCTAAGCCTCTGCTAAAAAAGAAATATTGAAAAGACCCGAGCATTATGCCATTTCTAAATAGTGAAACTATCGAGCCAAATGAAAAAATGATACCCAGAACAAAAGTATATAAGGCAACATAAATATTGTTTACCCCAATTTGGAAAAACATCATAAACTCATTTTCTTGCTTGTATACACCAAAAGGATCGCCTTTTGCAATATTTTCATTGGTCATATTTACATAACCATCGCCCATAATCAGGCGTACAAAAGTATCGTCGTACTTGGCTGATAAAGCACCAATTGCACACGAAATCAGAAAGAATGCCAGCGCGTAGTATATTTGTTTGCGGTGTTGTAAAAAAATTAAAGGGAGTTCGGTTTTCCAGAAATGAATAAACCGGTTCGATTTCTCTTTTTTGTTTTTATAAACTGATTGATGCAGTTTGGAAGCCAAACCGTTTAAATAAGCTGTGGTTTTAGAATTGGGATAAAATGTTTTTGAGTAAGCAAGGTCGTTGGTTATTTCTATAAACTGATTGGCAACTTCATCAGGATTGGCCTGTTGCATGGAATCGTAATTTTGCCACTTCTCCGAATTCTGTTTAACAAATAATGCTTCTCTCATTTAAGGCGTTACCAAATCTTGGGTTAAAATAGTTAATTTTTTGTGGAAATGAAATTTACATTGTTTCTCATCCCGAAACTTTTTTAATGCAGATGCAATAATTGGCGGAAATATAAGAAATCATTAGTTGAAAATAATTTAAGATCGATATACAGCAATTATCTTTAAAAAAAATTATGTTTGAATATGGATAGCATCAAAATTAGCACCGCTCAAAATATTGATATTGATTACGAAATTGCCGGATTGGGAGAACGCATAGCTGCCCGTTGCATAGATTTGGCCGGGTTTTTAGTTATTGCGGTTATTACCATGGTGGTGATGGGGGCAGCCCAAATGGCAATGTCGGGTAGTGCTGCAATGGTTGTTTTTTTTATATTTCTAGCCATTTTTGCTTTCTACGATCTGGTATGTGAAATTACAATGGATGGCCAGACTTTAGGAAAAAAAATATTAAAAATAAAAGTAATTAGTTTAGATGGATCCCAACCCACTTTAGGTCAGTATGTTTTTAGGTGGCTATTCAGGATGATTGATTTTGGTTTCCCTTTTGGTTGGGGCGTGGTTGCACTGGTTTCAGTAGCGGTAACCAAAAACCACCAGAGAGTGGGCGATATACTGGCCAAAACCACTTTAATTAAAACAAAGCCCAGAACAGAATTTACCAATGTAGCCTTTAGCTTTAATTTGCCAGAAGAGTACAACGCGCAGTTTAAAGAGGTTTTGCATTTAAATGATAGGGATATTGAGTTAATTCATGAGGTATTAACAGGTTACTATCAAACAGGAAATGCCGATTTAATTTATGCCATGGCCGCTAAAACCAAAGCACATATTCTGGCAACCGTCCCATCTGGAATGAATGAATTACAATTTTTAGAAACGGTGTTAAAAGATTATAATCACTTAACCGCTAATATGAACGTTTAGCTGAGAAACATTTTGTGCAGGTAGCTAATCATTACAAAATTGCCAACAGTGATAACCATTATCCTGAATAGGAGTGTGCGTTGCTTAATGTTGAATTTATAAAGTATTGCCGTAGAGATAAACAGCAATAAGAGTGGGATAGTTGGTGGGTAAAGTGACCAGCTTTTTGATAGATTGCCTTGAACAAGATCAATTAAAGATCTTTGGAAGCCACAACCCGGACAATCAATGCCTGTTAAAGCTTTAAATGGGCAGGCTATTAAATGATTTTGCAGCCAATCAACAAAGTTGATTAAGCTGCAAAATATAAATATGATAAACATCCTGAATTAAACTACCGGTGGAGGGGTATCGTTAGGTGTATTCTGATTATCAGTTGGTTTGTTAAAAGGATTGTTTGGGCTGTTGAACGGGTTATTTGGATTGTTGAAAGGATTATTTCCAAAACCGCCGTTTTGTGCTTCTGCAGCTGATGGACCTAAATACCTAGCATCGCTAAAACCCAAGATCGGCCAAAAAATGTATGGAAAGATAACTAAACCAACTGTAAAGCCTTCTGATTTGCCAAAACTTTTACTTACTAAATTATAAAGCCAAACTGCAAATACGATATTAACACAAGGTATAATTAACCATAAAATCCAGATCATTGGTTTGCCTACAATTTCTAACAAAATGATCAAGTTGTAGATAGGGATAATTGCGGCCCAGCCTGGTTTACCTGCTTTTTCAAATACTTTCCACATGCCAACAATCCACAAAACGATTATCGCAAGGTAAAAAATACCCCCAACTAAGCCAATACCTGCGGCTACTCCGCCTGATTCATACTCATTCATAATTTTAATGTTTTTAAAGGTGATTAATTTAAATAGTTGAACTAAAGTAAATTTTTTAATTTAAAAACAGAATAAATAAGCGGCTAAATTATTTCAACACATTAGCAACATTTGTGAATAAAGCACTTGCCCATTCGGCATACATTTTACCACTTGGATGCAACCCATCGTTGGCAATTAAAGAAATATCGGTAGCTGCATTTCTGGATGCTGGCGTAATGTTGGTGTAGCTAACACCTGTTGCAAGCGTTATTTCTTGATTTGCAGCGTTAAAACTATCGATTTCGCTCGCAATGGTTTGGGAGTTTCTTCCAGAATTTTTAGCAAAGGGAGTAACCCCCCAATCGGGTATGGAAACCACAAAGACTTTGCTTTTATCGCCTCCGGAAAAAGTTATCGCTGTTTGTAACAATTCTGCGAACTCTTTTTTATAAGTGTTAATCGGGTAGCCACGGTATTGATTGTTTACGCCGATTAAAAGCGTTACAAAACTATAAGTTCCTGTTAAGGCTTCTCTTTTTATGGCAGATTGCAGCTCGTCGGTAGTCCAGCCGGTAACGGCAATAATTTTAGGGTTTGCTACATTTTTGCCTTTAGCCTTGAGCAGGTTTTGCAGTTGATAAGGGAAAGATTCTGCCTGCTTAACCGCTTCTCCAATGGTGTACGAATCGCCCAGGGCCAGGTAAGTGTAATCGCCGGTTGTTGCCGGGGTTGTTGTAGGCGTACTGCTAGTAGGTTCGGTATACATGGGCTCTTTTTTTGTGCAGCCCGAAGTTAGTAAAGAAAATAAAATGATGTTCAGCAAAATTTTCATAGTTCAATCTACGAAATAGCTTTGAGCTTAGTTTTATTTCAGCGCAATGATCAGTTTTTGTCTAAAAGCAGCATCTGTAATAATCCCTGTTCTCTACCAGTACAATAGCTGCCTTTTTAGGATTCTCTTTTATGAATGTGATTATTTCATTCACATTCTGGGCAAAAGCAGCTTTCGTAGCTATAGCTAATGCAACTATTAGAATAAGCCTAACCATTAAATCAGCTTCATTTTAAAAAGATTGGCAATATGGTTTTTAAGCTTCCCTTTCACCTCTTCCATATCCGGTTGATAGCCCAATTCTTTCGCTAAAGAAGTTACGGCTTTATCATCAATACCGCATGGAACAATGTTTTTAAAGTAATCCAAATCTACATTTACATTAAATGCAAAACCGTGCATGGTAACCCAACGACTGCAACGAACGCCCATGGCGCATATTTTTCGTGCTTTATCATTGTCTGCATCCAACCAAACACCAGTATAACCCGGATAGCGGCCTGCCGGTATGCCATAATCCTGCAAAGTAAGAATAACCGCTTCTTCGAGTGTGCGGAGATATAAATGAATATCGGTAAAGAAATTATCAAGATCAAGAATAGGATAACCTACAATCTGCCCTGGTCCGTGATAGGTAATATCGCCACCACGGTTTATTTTATAATAAGTAGCCTGTTTAGCTTTTAATCCTTGCTCATCCAGCAATAAATTTTCAGGATGCCCGCTTTTGCCCAGTGTGTAAACGTGAGAGTGTTCGCAAAATACAAGGTGGTTTGGGGTAGGTTTTTGGGTATTGTTTACACGGTTATCGGTTTTAATGGCCACCGTTTTATTCAATAAATCTTCCTGTTTATCCCAGGCCTGCTGATAATCTGTTAAGCCCCAATCTGTAAACAAGGTTGGAATCAAATCTGCTGCAATTACTTTTTCATCTATTTCGTTCATCTCTGTGTGGTTAAGAATTGCTTGCTACATAGCCCAGCATATAGCCGTCTTTGGTTTTAAAATAATTTACGGCCAGCTCGCGGGTGCCGTTAGGAAGTTCAACAATTGCATTTAAAGAACCCTCGCTTTTCAGCTTAAAAGGTTTAATGTGAATATGCTGTTTAAACTCCAGTCCTTTTTTTCCGTGCCATTTATAAATTGCTTCTTTGGCACACCAGGCTACATACAGGCCATCTGTATTATCACCTATCTGTTTTTGTGCAAGTTCTAGATCACTCAAAAACTTATGTTTAATGCTTTTTATTTTATGTTTAATCAATTCTATATCCACACCAACCGGATGATCTTTGCTAATCATTACGGCAGCGTAATCGTAAGAGTGACTTAATGAAATATGGTAATCGAAATTAACAAGGTAAGGCTTGCCATGTTCATCAAACTGGCAATCTATATATTCAGTTGTATTAAGCATCGTTCTCAACAAAAGTCGGGTGCTTAACCAATGCAGCAAACGTTTTCCACTATTTAATGAAGAAATTATATCGCGTTCATGTTGCTTAAGCTGTAGTCCGGCCAACAATTCTTCCTCTGTTTCCTCAATTTTCCAAATTGCTAAAACAGAATGCTGATCAATATTTTTATTGTAAATTATTGGCATTGATTAAATTGGAGATTACATGCAAAATTATCTTAAATAAATGATAATTTAGGCCAAAAATACGTATAAAAATGATATTATCTGATAGCAGGATATTAGAAGAAATTGAGAAGGGAACAATCATCATTGAGCCTTTTAAACGCGAATGTTTAGGCACCAACTCGTATGATGTTCATTTAGGGAAATATCTGGCTACATATAAAAGCCGCGTGCTTGATGCCAAGGCTCATAATGAAATAGAACACTTTGAAATTCCGAAAGATGGATTTATCCTTCATCCGGGCACCTTATATCTGGGCGTAACAGTAGAATATACAGAAACGCACGGCCATGTTCCGTTTTTAGAAGGAAAAAGCAGTACAGGTAGGTTAGGGATCGATATCCATGCAACAGCAGGTAAAGGTGATGTTGGTTTTTGCAACACCTGGACGTTGGAAATATCGGTAGCACAGCCTGTAAAAATTTATGCCGGAATGCCGATAGGTCAATTGATTTATTTTGTTGTTGACGGTAAAATTGAAACCATGTACAATACAAAAGGTAATGCAAAATACAACAATAAAACCACAAGGCCGGTAGAAAGCATGATGTGGAAGAATAAATTCTAATGATTGTTTGTTAATTGTTTAAATCAGTTAACTGTAAATGTCAGCTTGATAAACTGTAAATTACAGGTGCCGAACTGAAAATTGGCATTTGCTCATGATTTGCCGCTGCTTATGGCAGGAAGGTTTCATGACCCTCATGATTGGTCGCTGCTTACGGCAGGAAGGTTTTATGACCCTCATAATTGGTCGCTGCTTACGGCAGGAAGGTTTTATGACCCTCATAATTGGTTACCGCTTAGGGCAGGAAGGTTTCATCACCGATAGCGCTTTTTTTATTATAAATTTGATGGGAAGCGTAATATCTGATTCAAATCAGGTATTTTTCTTTGGGAAACGAACGTTACAGCCATTTGGCGGCCAGTAGCCCCGCCGTTCGCTGTGGTCCCGATAGAAAAAATCGGGAGCCGCCGCTGCTGTCGGGTTTATGAACATGATCTGTTTTTTGAGCACTAAACCTAGTTTCTAAACCCGATTGTCGTGAATGCAGATTTTTCATCGCAGAAACAAAAGCAGGACTGGAGGTGCCAAATGCTCAGGCCCTTTCATTTCCAAATGATTAGCATAAACAACAATTTTCTTTTGGAAACGAACGTTACAGCCTTTTGGCGGCCTGTAGTCCCGCCATTCGCTGTGGTCCCGATAGAAGAAATCGGGAGCCGCCGCTGCTGTCGGGTTTATGAACAACGGGCTTTTTTTGAGCACTAAACCTGGTTTCTAAACCCGATTGTCGTGAATGCCGATTTTTCATCGGCAGAAACAAAAGCGGGACTGGAGGTGCCAAATGTTCAGGCCCTTTCATTTCCAAATGATTTGCATAAACAAGATTTTTCTTTTGGGAAATGAACATTACAGCCTTTTGGCGGCCTGTAGTCCCGCCATTCGCTGTAGTCCCGATAGAAGAAATCGGGAGCCGCCGCTACTGTCGGGTTTATGAACAACCGGTAGTGATTGCTGAGGAGCAGCCCACCCTGAATCTCCGGGGAAACAATACTATATGTGCATGCTGCTGGGCCATCAACTAAAAACTTAGAATTCAAACTAAATTTCACGGTAACTTCATAAAAGTATGCTTTAGGTTTTGTACCTTGACGCGTATTTATTTGTACCTAACCTCATGAAACCCAGAATTATTCTCGCACTCAGCTTTATTTGTTTATTAATCGGCTTTACCGCATTTAAAATGGATGATGATCCATTTAGTCAGCTTCTACAAAAATTCGATGATTATACCAGCAAATATCCCCAGGAAAAAGTTCACCTTCATTTAGATAAGCCTTATTATGCCATAGGGGATGATGTTTGGTTTAAAGCCTATGTGGTAAATACTAAAACCGGTACACCATCCAGCATCAGTAAAATTTTGTATGTAGAGCTGATAAACGAAAAAGATTCGCTTAAAAAAGTAGTTAAACTACCAATAATGGGCGGCATATCCTGGGGAGATTTTAAGCTTACCGATTCGTTAGGAGAAGGCAATTACCGCATTAGGGCGTACACCAATTATATGCGGAATTTTGGAACTGAATTCTTCTTCGATAAAACAATTAAGATCGGAAATAGCTGGGCTAACAAAGTTTTTACAAAAACAACTTACAACTTCAGTAAAGAAAACAATACCGATAAAGTGAGTGCCACCGTGCATTTCGAGGATAAGAATGGAGTAGCCTATAGTGAGAACGAAATTAGTTATGATGTGCAGTTAGATTACCGTTCGGTAGCCAAAGGGAAGGTGAAAACCAGTTTAGGCGGTGATGCAGTAATCAATTTCACCAATAATCAACCTTTTCAGAATAAATCGGGTAAGATAATTGCCACCATCACGCTTGATAACAAACAAAAAGTAGTTAAATCCATCCCGATTACTTCAACTTCAAACGATGTTGATGTGCAGTTTATGCCCGAAGGAGGAACACTCGTTGAAGAACTGCCACAAAAGGTGGCCATAAAGGCTGTTAATGCAAGCGGACATGGAGAAGATGTAGAAGGAGTAATTGTTGATGAAGCAGGTGCAGAAATAACCAATTTTGCAACCAGTTATTTAGGAATGGGAAACCTGGTATTTAACAGCCAGGCAGGAAAAACATATTCTGCGAAAATTAAGTTTAAAGATGGATCGCAAAAAACCGTAAAACTTCCGGCTGCCGCTAAAAGTGGTTACACCATATCTTTAAACAGTTTGGATACTGGCAAGGTTGTACTTAAAATTATGGGCAGTGCCGATCTGGTTAATGGTGAGGAGCTAAAAGTGGTGGCACAGCATGGCGGAAATGTGTATTATGTTTCGAAAGCCAAAATGGATAAACAAGTGTTGCTGGCCAATATCCCTAAAAAAAATCTACCAACAGGTATTGTTCAGTTTACCTTATTTTCGGGCAGCAACCAGCCTATTGCCGAGCGTTTAATTTTTGTAAATAATAAAGCCGGACTGATAGACGTTTCACTCAATTCATCAGGCGTTTCAACAGCTAAAAAAGGTAAAACCAGTTTTGCCTTTGATGCCGCCAATGAAGGGCAACCTGTTTTGGGCAGCTTTTCTGTTTCGGTTACCAACGCCAATAAGGTAACACCAGATGAAGACAATGAAACAAATATCCTAACCTCCTTATTGCTTACTTCTGATTTGATCGGATATGTAGAAAAACCCAACCATTACTTTTTAAAGGATGACCTACAAACGCAAAAAGAGCTCGACAACCTGATGCTTACCCAAGGGTGGAGAAGATTTATCTGGAAGAATATCATTAATAACATTGGCCCGAACATTACCTACAAACCCGAACAATCCATCACCATCAGTGGTACAATAACCAAGGGCAATAAGCCAGTACCCGGTGGAAAAGTAATGCTTATGGCTACCAAAGGAACGATGTATATTTTAGATACCGTAACCAATGCCGAAGGTAAGTTCGTTTTTGATAATTTGAGTTTTGGCGACAGTACAAAATTTGTGGTGCAGGCAAGAACCAAAACCGAAAGGAAATTTGTTGATATCAACCTTGATGTAGTGCCCAATCAGATTGTAACCAAAAATAAAAATGGTGCCGATGTTGAGGTGAATGTGAACAATACATTGATGAAATACATTAAAGAGAGCGACAGTTATTTTAATGAGATGACCCGTTTAGGGTTACTCGAGCGAACAATTAAGCTGGAGGAAGTAACCATTACCGAAAAGAAAAATCCTGCTAAAAATTCATCAAACCTAAACGGAGCCGGCAGGGCAGATTTTATAATGACGGCCGATCAGTTGTCTACCTGCGTTACCTTATCTCAATGTTTGCAGGGCCGTTTGCCAGGTGTAATTTTTAGAGGCAATGTGCCGTATTTAATGCGCAGTCAGGATACACCAATTCGTATTATCGTTGATGGGATGCAAATGGAGTCTGATTTTCTGGATAACGTAACGCCAACAGATGTAGAATCCATCGAGCTTTTAAAAAGCATTGGTAATACCGCAATATATGGTTCGCAAGGTGGCGGTGGGGTAATTATTATTACCACCAAACGCGGCGATGGGGGCAGAAGTACCGATCGTTATGCACCAGGAATTGTAACCTTTAATCCAAAAGGCTTTACCATATCAAGAGAATTTTATTCGCCAAAATATGATACAGAAAGTAACAGTAACAGGGCCGATTTAAGAACAACCATTTATTGGAACCCACAGGTTGTGGCCGATAAAGATGGTAAAGCAAAATTTGATTTTTACAATGCCGATGAGCCTGCACAATATCGCGTGGTAATAGAAGGAATAGATGCCTTTGGGCATTTAGGTAGAAAAGTTTACACTTATGATGTTAAATAAGGAAAAATAGATAAATTTGAATTGATATGCATGCATAATTATATTTAGCTTAAATATCATGCTAATCAATACCTATAATCTTGATACTATTTAACATATGAATACAATAAAAGTAAGTGTTAAAGACCGTTTAGCCACTATAACATTAGATAGAGGAAAATCAAACGCCTTAAACCGCGAGCTGATTACCGAATTAGACGATATGCTCAAAAACATCACCGCCGATGATAACATTGGCGGTGTAATTTTAACCGGAACAGCACCTTTCTTTTCTGCAGGTTTAGATCTGGTAGAGCTTTACAATTATAACGAAGAAGAAGCAAAATCTTTCTGGCAGTTGTTCCTTGGTTTTACAGCCAACCTGGTTTCGTTTAAAAAACCAATGGTAGCAGCAATAAGCGGGCATAGCCCTGCGGGTGGTTGCGTAATGGCTTTAGCCTGCGATTACCGTGTAATGGCCGAAGGGCAATACATTATCGGCTTAAACGAAGTTCCGGTAGGAATTATCGTTCCCAATAGTATTTTTCAGTTATACGCCTTTTGGATCGGTAAAGCCGAAGCCACAAAAAGCCTGCTTTCGGGCAAGCTTTATAACCCTGAGGAAGCTTTAAAAGTAGGTTTGGTAGATGAGCTGGTAAGGAATGAAAGTTTGTTAACCGCTGCCGAGCGAAAGATTAAAAAATTTATGGAGCTGGAAAGCAATACCTGGTCGCAAAGTAAATTAAATATCCGCGAAGAATTGATCACTGCTGTAACCGCCGATCAGTCTGCTACACTTGAGAAAATGTTGGCACAATGGTGGTCGCCGGCAACACGCCACATACTGAAAACAATTTTAGCCAACCTGCAACGGAAGTAGTTTGCAATAGTTAGTTTTCGGCTGGCAAATTCATAGTTAACCAATTAACGGTTTCAACAGTTAACCAATTTCAATAATCAACCACTAATAACCAAATACACGATGTTCAGTTATAATTCACCAATGCTTAGAGAAGACGCTTTAAAAGGAAAAACCATTGTAATTACTGGCGGTGGAACGGGACTGGGAAAAGCAATGGGTGTTTATTTCCTGAAATTAGGCGCAAACTTAGTTATCACAAGTCGCAAACAAGATGTACTGCAAAAAACCGCCGACGAAATGGAAGAAAAAACAGGTGGTAAAGTATTGGCTGTAGCTTGCGATGTGAGGGAGGTAGCACAGGTAGAAAACGTACTGGCCAAAACTTTAGAAAGATTTGGTGCGGTTGATGTTTTATTGAACAATGCTGCGGGTAATTTTATTTCGCCAACCGAACGTTTATCTGCCAACGCATTTTCATCTATTATCGATATTGTATTAAAAGGTACCGTTAACTGTACACTTACCTTTGGCAAACATTGGATTAAGGAAAAACAAACAGCAACTGTATTAAATATCATTACCACCTATGCATTTACAGGTTCAGCCTATGTGGTGCCTTCGGCCTGTGCAAAAGGTGGCGTTTTAGCATTAACCAGATCTTTAGCGGTAGAGTGGGGTAAATATGGTATCCGTACCAATGCAATTGCCCCGGGTCCGTTCCCAACCAAAGGCGCATGGGAGCGTTTATTGCCCGGCGATTTAGCCAAAAAATTCGATTTCAAAAACCGTGTACCTTTGAAAAGAGTTGGGGATCATCAGGAACTTGCCAATTTAGCTGCATTTCTGGTGAGCGATTTCTCCGGATACATTAACGGTGAGGTAATTACCATTGATGGTGGCGAATGGTTGCAGGGTGCAGGCCAGATGAACGGCTTAGAGGCAATCCCTAATGAAATGTGGGATATGCTGGAGCAAATGACGCGCAGTGCAAAAGGAAGCTAACAAAGCCTAATGCGGTTAATGGGGGGTTTAGGCCAAAAGCCGATAACATTTCAACGTTCAAAATTTCAACATTCCAACACTAATCCTATCTTTGCCAACATGAATATCTTACTTTTAGGTTCAGGCGGCAGAGAAAGCGCATTCGCTTGGAAAATGAGCCAGTCTTCGCACTGCGATAAATTGATTATTGCTCCAGGAAACGGTGGTACAGGAGCATACGGTACCAACATCAATATCAATGTAAACGATTTTGATTCGATCAAAAAAGTAGTACTCACAGAAAATATCCAGCTTGTAGTAGTAGGGCCAGAAGAGCCTTTGGTAAACGGTATTCACGATTTTTTCCTGGCCGATACAGCCATTGCACATATTCCTGTAATCGGACCAAAAAAAGAAGGCGCCATTTTAGAAGGAAGTAAAGATTTCTCTAAACAATTTATGGAACGCCATGGAATTCCTACAGCGGCTTCAAAATCTTTCACGCCAGCTACTTTAGAAGATGGTTTGGCTTATCTACAAAACCATGCTTTACCAGTAGTTTTAAAAGCCGATGGCTTGGCTGCGGGTAAAGGTGTATTAATCTGTACCGAAACCATCGAAGCACAGGAAGAATTAAAGCTGATGCTGGGTGGTAAATTTGGAGCAGCTGGCGCAACAGTTGTAATCGAACAATTTTTAAGTGGAATAGAGCTTTCGGTATTTATTTTAACAGATGGAGAAAATTACATCACACTGCCATCTGCTAAAGATTATAAACGGATCGGATTAAATGATACCGGATTAAATACAGGCGGTATGGGTTCAGTTTCTCCGGTTCCTTTTGCCACACCAGAATTTTTGGCCAAAGTAGAAGAACGCATCATTAAACCAACAGTTGAAGGATTAAAGAAAGATAATATTGATTATACTGGATTCATCTTTTTCGGATTGATTAAAGTAGGAGAAGAGCCATTTGTAATTGAGTACAATGCACGCATGGGCGATCCTGAAACCGAAAGTGTAATCCCGAGGATTGAAAATGATCTGGTTGAGCTGTTTTTAGCCACCGCAGATAAGAAACTGAACGAAGTAAATCTCGTTATTTCAGATCAAACCGCTGCTACCGTAATGATTGTGGCTGGAGGCTACCCTGGCGATTATTTGAAAGGTAAAGCCATCACCGGAATCGAAAATCTTCGCCATTCTAACGCTTTCCATGCTGGTACGCTTTTAGAAAATGATGTGGTTAAAACAAACGGTGGAAGGGTTATTGCGATTACAAGTTTACAAAAAGATTTGTTTACCGCATTACAATCAGCCACTGCAGATGCAGGTAGAATTTATTTCGACGGTAAATATTTTAGAGAAGATATCGGTTTTGATTTAATTTAAAACTAATCAGGTATATAAAAAAGAAGCCCCTCAGATCAATTGATCTGAGGGGCTTCTTTTTTATCAGTTTATTTATGCTTGTGAGCACCACCCTGGATTTATTTCTGGGCTTATTTTGAAAGAAACATGCTGATCTCAAACATAGGAGATACCTCAACAATCTCTTTCGACACAGCGATTGGATAACCGAATTATTATTTCGATTTACTTCCCAATAATTCTTGAAGTTTATCCTGTAAAGCTTGCTCTCTTAATCCTTTAGCAATAATTTTACCAGTTGGATCAATTAAGAAGTTGGCAGGGATAGATTGGATACCATACATTTGAGCCACTTCGTTTTCCCAGAATTTTAAGTCAGAAACGTGTGTCCAGGTTAACTTATCATCAGCAATTGCTTTTAACCAGGCATCTTTTTTACCCGGACGATCTAATGATACACCTAAAACAGTAAAGCCTTTATCTTTAAATTTATTATAAGCTACCACAACGTTAGGGTTTTCCTGGCGACAAGGGCTACACCATGATGCCCAGAAATCAACAAGTACATATTTACCTTTAAAATCAGATAATTTTACTGGTTTTCCATTAGGGTCGTTTTGTGTAAAGTCCATCGCCATTGCACCAACAGCTGTTTTTCTGCCAGCGTCGAATAATTTTGCGATTTTTTTACCTCCTGAAGTCTCTTTAAGTTCAGACGATAAACCGTTAAAAGCTTTTTCTGCTGCCACTGCCTGATCAGGATCTGGAGCCAGCTGGCTAATTGCACTTAAGCTGATGTAAGATTTTGGATTGTTGCTAGCATATTGTAACAACAATGGAGCCATTGCAGCAGCTTCTTTTTCATAACGTGCACCTAAAGCACCCATAAGAGCCTTATCTTGTTTTTGCTCAGGCGTGTAAGCAGCATATTCTACATTAATGGCATCAAGCTTATCGGTTACCGGTTTGGTTAGTGCAGTTAATTTTTTAGCGTCGTCATTAACAACAGAACCTGTTATCGTTGCATTTTTTAATGAATCGGCAGCCGCAAGCTTAATATTTCCTGGTTCTACGTAAAGTGAAAGCCCATCTAATTTTTCACCTTGTGCCGGGCGATTTACATATGGGTTTTTATTTAAGTAAAGGCTTCCTTGCGCAGGGTTTACTAAGGTACCTTTAAAGTTAAAAGCACCATTGGCAACGGTTGCAGAATCGGTAACACTTTTACCCTCGCTTTGATAGATTAAATAAACCTTATCGCCACTTTTTAATCCTTTAATATCACCGCTAACGGTAAACGGTTTTTGTGCTAAAGCTGCAAGTGGCAAAAGTGCCATTGCAGATAATAATATCTTTTTCATGTGGGGTTAGTTAATCGTTTTTCAAATATAGAAATCTGTACTGCAAAAACGTAAATAGCTGTGTAAAATTATGATAGAATATTTAAAGGCTCACTAATTTTCTTTCTCCATAAGGGCTATACGTTGCGCAGCTTGGGGCTATTTCAGAGTTGTCAACTTTCTGGCAACCGTGTTATTAAAGCTGACAACTCGTTTAGCACTACTTATTTTTACTATGAAACAAATAATTTCAGAGTTGTCGACCTTCTTGCAACCCTGCTATTACAATGACAACTTTTTTAGGAAAAATCCCATGGTCTGTGTCTTCACAGACCATTTAATACTTTTCCACCCAAAACAAAGCCGCAATGGTTTTATTTTTGCATGAGGGATAGCAGTGGAAATCCTTTTGTTGATCCTCCATCAAAAAAAGATTGGAAAGTATAGCCCGACCCTTGCGCAGCTTGGGGTATGCCCAAATCGTTTACAGAATTTTATTATTATAATACTATTTCAGAGTTGTCAACTTTCTGGCAACCGTGCTATTAAAGTTGACAACTCTTTTAGCACTACTTATTTTTACTATTAAACAAATAATTTCAGAGTTGTCAACTTTTTGGCAACCGTGCTATTAAAGTTGACAACTCATTTAGCACTACTTATTTTTTACCAGCAAGAAACAAATATTGATTTCAGCGTTGTCAACCTTTTTGCAACCCTACTATTAAAATGACAACTCTTTTAGGAAAAATCCCCATGGTCTGTGTCTCCACAGACCATTTAATACTTTTTCAACCAAAATAAAGGCACATTGGTTTTCTTTTGCATGAGGGATAGCAGTGGAAATCCTTTTTTTGATCCTTCATCAAAAAAGATTGGAACGTATAGCCCGACCCTTGTGCAGCTTGGGGCATGCCCAAATCGGTTACAGAATTTTATTATTATAATACTATTTCAGCGTTGTCAACTTTCTGGCAACCGTGCTATTAAAGTTGACAACTCTTTTAGCAACACTTATTTTTACTGCGGGTTAATTTAATTTCTGATAGGTTCTCCACCACAAATCAGGCATTTCGCCATTTACGGCAGTCTGGTAGTCATCATATCGGCAAGGTACAAGGTGGTAACGCTCGTTTTTAGTTTGTCCGGATGGATAAGGTACCTGCATCCACCACCGGTCTGATTTTTTGCTTTTCACGAACATCATTTCGCCCGAACCATCTTTTAAACTGGTACGGTATATCATAAATTGAGATTTTGGTGTAAGTGGAAAATCTTTTTTACGGGCGTAATAACCTTCTATAAAATACCATACCATTTGGGCGAGTAAAAAAGCCGTTTGTCCGTTATTGTCGTAAGCAGGGTTAAATTCGTAAAAGCCAATTGAGGTTAATTTATCGTTCATGCCTGCATAGCGGGCAATGCGGCAGGCTTCTTCACCATCAAAACCATTCGGTGTGGTATTGGCATTTGCGGCAGCATCGGCAGATCGGATTGCACCTATATCAAAGCTGATCATGTTTGCATTGCGGATAATGGGTTCAGTCAAAGTAATATCCTGGGCAAACTCGCCCAAGCGATGAACGTCAAAATACAGTTTATCCATCACGCTCAAACTTTCCTGGTTTACAAAATAAGTTTGGTACCCTACATTGCTAAAATTGAACAGATAATTGGGCTGGTGTAAGAAAATTTTATTCAGGTAACAGTCCGATCGGGTGGCAATTCCTTCATGGTCATCATCACCGATATCAAATTGGTTATCAATAACAACCAGATCTACTTTTTGCTCTAAATCTTCGTAACCCAGATACTGGCCATAGGTTAAATCCTGCCCGCCACCAATAATAATTGGGATGATGTCTTTTTTGATGAGTTCAGAAACCACCATTTTAATGGCGATATATGTATCAGCAATGGTTGCGCCGTGTTTAATATTGCCTAAATCTACAATTCTGGTACTAAAAGGACCTTCATTGAGCTTATAAAATTTCTCTCTAAAATAATCTGGAGCAAGCGCACTGCCTTCATTGTTCACCGCCCCTCTTCCATCAAGCACGCCAAAAATAGCCAGATCGTAGGTATGCTCCTCAAAATCGGGAAAGGTTTCGGTGTAAATCTGCGCTTTTAAACCCAGCTGACTTGTAAAAAATCCTTGCCTGGGTGTAAAACTATCGGGGTTTATGGGTGAAAAGAAATCCGTTAATGACATATATTTAAAACTCTCGGCTCAAATATCTATTTTTGAATGCGTATTTCCACATATAGCCCGAAAAAAATAAAATGATACTGGTAACCGGAGGAACTGGATTTTTAGGATCTGAATTAATTAAACAGTTAACTGATAAAGGTTTAACTGTGCGGGCACTGAGGCGGGCGAAATCTAAAATCCCTGCATTGATAAAAGATATTCCATTAATTGAGTGGTTTGAAGCCGATATTAATGAACCTTCTATACTCGAAGATGCCTTTGAGGGAATTACCAAAGTTTACCATTGCGCTGCATTTGTATCTTTTAACCCAAAAGATAAAAAACAGCTTTTTCATGTAAATATTGAAGGAACATCTAACATCGTAAACCTTTGTGCCGAAAATAACTGCCGTTTGTTGCATGTTAGTTCGGTAGCAGCCCTTGGAAATGCAAAAAAAGGACAAAAAATTACGGAAAAAGATTTCTGGGAGTATGATGCCAAAGCCCATGCCTATGGATTATCAAAGTATGAAGGCGAAATGGAAGTATGGCGGGGTATAACCGAAGGTTTGGATGCGGTTATAGTCAATCCATCGGTTATTATTGGTAAAAATGCAGGTTTTGAAGGGAGTGGAGCTATTTTTAAATTGGTAAAAGGAGGCTTCCCGTTTTATACAGATGGCGCATCAGGCTTTGTAGATGTTGAAGATGTGGCAAAAGCCATGATCCTTTTAATGGATGCCGAAGTTTCTGGTGAACGTTTTATCATATCTGCTGATGATTATCATTATAAAAGAGCTGTTTGGCGAAATTGCTAGGGTTTTGGAGTTAAAGCACCTGTAAAAGAAGCGAAACCATGGATGCTCGGAATAGCCTGGCGGGCACTTAAATTTGCTTCCTTGTTTACCGGTACACAGCCTTCTATTACCAAAGATGCAGCAAAAAGCAGTTTAACTTTGAGTTATTACAATAATAATAAAGTAAAAACGGAAACTGGCATTAACTTTAAGCCGGTTGCCGAAAGCATAAAAGAAATTACCCAACATTTAAGATAATGCCCAAACAAAAAGCCTATTACATCATCGATTTTGACAGTACCTTTACCCAGGTAGAAGCACTTGATGAACTTGCCCGCATTTCGCTGAAGAACCACCCAGATAAAGAAGCGATTTTTCAAAAAATTGAAGATTATACCAATTTTGCTATGGAAGGGAAACTTTCCTTCTCCGAAAGTTTAGCCCAACGGGTTAAACTGCTCGAAGCAAATGAGGAGCATTTAAAACAGCTGATTAAACATTTAAAAAAGAAAGTATCAACGTCTTTTTCGCGTAATGCAGAGTTTTTTAAAAAACATGCCGACGAGGTTTTGATTGTTTCCGGCGGATTTAAGGAGTTTATTACGCCAGTAGTAAGCCAATATCACATTAAAAAAGAAAATATTTATGCCAATACCTTTGTTACCACCGGTGATGGTAAAATTATAGATTACGACCACGCCAACCCGCTAAGCGAAGAAGGTGGTAAAGTAAAGTTGCTTAAACATTTAAAATTAGAAGGCGAACTTTTTGGCATCGGAGATGGTTACTCAGATTTCCAGTTGCGTGAAAGCGGAATTATCAATAAATTTTTTGCTTTTACCGAGAACATTGCGCGCGAAAGCATTGTATCTAAAGCAGATCATGTTACGCCAAGTTTTGATGAGTTTTTGTATGTAAATGATCTTCCACGGGCAATCTCTTATCCAAAAAACCGAATTCTTTGTCTGGTAATTGGTGAAGTTGATCCTTTAACCATCTCAATCCTTAAAAATGATGGATTATCTATTCGCCATAAAACCACTTTCGAAGAGAAATATGTAAAAGATGTTGGCATAATATTGTTGGCTGATGGCGAAAAAATAGATAAAGAGCAGTTGAAAAATGCAGCCAAACTTAAAACAATTGGGTATTTGGGAAGTGCAAAGAATAAAATAGATCTTGACCTTTGTACCAAACAGGGAATCGTAGTTTTCGACGATCCAAAAAATAACCCGCGCAACATAGATTTTATTCCCAAACGCGTTGCCGATTTTATGAACACCGGAGCAACTTATTTAAGCAGTAATTTTCCAAATTTACAATTGCCAAAAATTGAGAAATCGCACCGTTTAATCCATATCCATAAAAATGTGCCAGGTATAATGGCTAAAATTAATACTGTTTTTGCCAAACACGATATCAATATTGTAAGCCAGTTTTTAATGACCAACACCGAAATAGGCTATGCCATTACCGATATAAATGCCCAATACGATAAACAATTGTTTAAATCGCTTAAAAAAATCGAACAAACCATAAAGTTTAGGGTACTATATTAATCAGGATTGTATTTTCGGGTAGTCTTTGACAACTTTACTAATAAAATAGAAAGGAAGTTGTCAAAGCGTTTTAAGCATAGTGTACTATTAATAATATACCATTGCGATAGTATTTAACAACTTTACTAATAATATAGGAAGAATTTGTCAAAGCTATTAAAATGAAGAATGATGTTTTTTAGGTATCTTGGTTTATGCAACACGCTTATGGCAAAAACCGAACATTACTATACTCAATTTGAAGAAGGGAAATTTTATCACGTTTATAACCGATCTATAGATAGGCAACCGCTTTTTAAATCAGATGCTAACTACAAGTTTTTCCTGAAAAAGCTCGACAAGTACCTTTCTAATGTTTTAAATGTATATGCATATTGTTTATTAGGAAATCACTTTCATCTGCTGATCCAGGTTAAAGAAAATTTAAAGGTCTTAGATTCAATTAGCAATTTTTCAATCCATGAAATTGTAAGCAAACAATTCAGAATATTTTTTCAATCTTACGCATTGGCATTCAATATTCAGCATGGAAGAATAGGTACGTTGTTTCAAACGCCCTTCAAGCGCGCCCAGATAAATGATGAATTCTATTTAATTAGGCTCATTTATTATATTCATACAAATCCCCAGAAACACAACCTTATAGTAAATTTTAGAGAATGGAAGTGGAGTTCGTACAACAGGATTTTATTGAATACAGATAGTAAATTAAAGAAGCAAGAAGTACTGGATTGGTTTGGCGGAAAAAAAGAATATATAGAATTTCATACAGACCTTAATAATAGTATGAGGTTTGATGAGCTTTGACAACCTTCTTTGCAATTCTTTAGAAGGTTGTCAAAGCCAGTTCCCTTAGTTTAAGAAATATTAGGACTACGGTTCCATGGCCTAGGCTTTTTATTTACATTATCCACCCCGTTCCCTCAACGCCTCTTCAGCAACAAATGTTTCGGGGCCCCAATCGTTTGTGATTGATAAATCCCGGTATGGCCCGAGAACAGGTATGCAGTAACACAGGCAAGGGCGATGTAAATTCCCGAGGAGGTTCCGAATAACTCTACACCCATAAAAATACAGGCTAACGGAGTATTTGCTGCGCCTGCAAAAACAGCTACAAAACCCATTCCCGCGAGCAATCCCAATGGCAATGGAATAAAAAAACTCAAAAAGCTACCCAATGTTGCTCCAATAAAAAAAAGTGGGGTTACTTCCCCTCCCTTAAACCCGGCACTTAATGTTAAAGCTGTTAAAAATAATTTAATGGCAAAGGTATAGTAAGCTTCTTGTTGTGTAAATGAGGCTGAAATAACAGGTATCCCTAAACCAATGTAACGCGTATTTCCAATCAGGTAAATAATGCCAATCAAAATTATTCCACCTATAAAAGGACGAAGCGGCGGATACTTAATTTTACTGAAAATCTTGGATAAACCATGGTTTAAGGCAGAAAAAGATCTTGCTGTAAGTCCAAACAATATACCGGCCCCTAATGATAGCAGCAGGTTAACCGAGTTTAGTTCAGGTATTACAGAGATACTATAATGGGTATGGCCAACGCCCCAGGCCTTGCATGCATAATCGGCAATTATTGCGGTAATAAACGAAGGTAGAATTGCACTATAAGTTAAACTTCCAACCACAAAAACCTCCAACCCAAATACGGCACCAGCTAATGGGGTTCCAAAAACGGAGGCAAAGCCAGCACTAATGCCGCAAATCAGAATAACTTTCCTGTCTCTGGCATTAAGTTTTAATAGTTTGGTAAACTGATCGGCAAATGCACCACCAATTTGAACAGCAGTACCTTCTCTTCCGGCTGATCCTCCAAATAAATGGGTAATAATTGTGCCGGCAAAAATTAACGGAGCCATCACAATTGGTATGATCTTTTTAGGCGATTGTAACTCTTCAATTAAGAGATTGTTTCCCTTTACCACTGCTGTGCCCCAATAATGATAAGCCAAACCAATACTAATACCAGCTAAAGGTAAAAAGGCAATGATCCAGAGGTGTTGTTCGCGGTAGTTGGTTACCCAGTTTAAAGTAGCCAGAAACAAGGCTGAAGCAGACCCGATAAGCCCCCCTAGTAGCGCAGAAATCAGCAACCACTTAAGTGTACTAATCAAGAGTAATCCGAAGTCGAATTTAATAAAGCGATGAACAGACAGAAGAAATCCTTCTGTTAATTTTTTAACAGGCATTTGAATTCAATTTTAAATAAAATCGTAGGAGTCATCAGCCTGTTTGGGCGGTTTTGGCGGTACCCCATCGCCTTGGTTTCAAATGTATAAAATTTAGTTATTTGTTGCAAAATCTTTATCACCTTTGTACCAGCTAACTTCAAACAATGGATTTCACACCAGAAATAAAAGACAAATTAAACCAATTACAAGAAAAGTATACCGCAATGGGGCAGGATATGGCCTCCTACCTCGATGGCCTTTTATATGCCGATTTCCTAACCTACTGGGATTATATCCATCTGGATACGTTACTCAGTTTGCAAAGCCCTAAAACACCAATTCCTGATGAAGAAATCTTTATCATGTACCATCAGATTACCGAGCTCTATTTTAAACTAGCTTTGCACGAGTGCAGGCAGATTGCTGAGCATGAAAATTTAACGGTTGAGTTTTTTACTGCCCGCGTAAAACGCATTAACGCTTATTTCAATGCCCTAACCACATCTTTTGAAGTAATGGTTGATGGTATGGAGAAAGAACAGTTTTTAAAATTCCGCATGTCGCTATTACCGGCAAGTGGGTTCCAATCGGGGCAGTATAGGATGATTGAAATCTGTGCTACTGATTTTATCCGCCTGGTTGATAAATCTAAACGTGTAGCTTTAAGCACTGCAACAATAGAAGAGCAGTTTGAAAATATTTATTGGAAATTTGGGGCAACTGAGCTGGCTTCGGGCAAACAAACCTTAACCCTTAAACAGTTTATTAAAAAGTATGCTGCTCAGTTTCTGCAGCTGGCAAAAGATCGTACACTAACTAATTTTTCGGCGCTATATCATCAATTACAGGCAAATGGAGCAGATGTTACAGCACTTGCAGAAGAGCTGCGCAAATTAGATTTATATGTAAACGTAGAATGGCCTTTATCACATTATAAATCGGCGGTACGTTATTTAGAGAAAGATCCTGTTGATGTTGCCGCAACAGGAGGAACCAACTGGCAAAAATACCTGCCTCCGCGTTTTCAAAAAAGAATCTTCTATCCTTTCTTATGGACGGATGAACAAATGGAAGAGTGGGGCAAAGGATGGGTGCTTAGTGTACTTAAAACACTCAAAAACAAAGATTAATATTATAAAAAGCTATTAAAAAAGCACGTTTTTTCTTAATTTGCGCGAAATAATTAATGATTGAATATAAGAATGAGCAGGTAAAATACTCAATCATTCGATCATTCACTCATTCAAAATTCAAATACAATGACCGAGACATTAGATATAAAAATCACGAATGCAACCGAAACCCGTTTGGCTGTTACTGATTTTTCGCAGTTACCATTCGGTAAGGTTTTTACCGATCACATGTTTACAGCCGACTTTGAAGATGGCGAATGGAAAAATTTACAGATTCTTCCTTATGGCCCCATTCCTATGAGCCCTGCAATTTCAGCACTTCATTACGGACAAGCAATTTTCGAAGGATTAAAAGCATACCGTCAACCCGACGGAAAGATTAGTGTTTTCCGTGCTGATAAAAATTTCGAACGCTTTAACAAATCAGCGGCAAGGATGTCGATGCCAGGTATCCCTGAAGAAATTTTTATGCAAGGTTTGGCAGCGTTAATCAATGTGGATGAGAAATGGGTGCCTAACCAGGAAGATTACGCTTTGTATATCCGTCCGGTAATGTTTGCCATGGACCCATATTTAGGGGTAAAAGCATCTGATTCTTATAAATTTGCCTTATTAACCACACCAACCGGTCCATATTATAGCAGTGCTTTAAAAGTTAAAATCGAAACTGAATTTACCCGTGCAGATGAAGGTGGAGTTGGCTTTGCTAAAACTGCCGGAAATTATGCCCGTTCACTATACCCTTTTGAGCAGGCTAAAAAAGAAGGTTTTGATCAGTTAATCTGGACGGATTCTGTTACACACGAATTTATCGAAGAAGCCGGAACCGCAAATTTGCTTTTTGTAATTAATGGTAAACTGGTTACCCCATCAGTACGCAGTACAGTTTTAGATGGCGTAACGCGCGATACAATTATTAAGCTGGCTAAAGAGGCCGGTGTTGAGGTTGAGGAGCGTAGGGTTTCTGTTAAAGAGGTGATCGAGGGAATTGAAAACGGAAGCTTAACAGAAGCATTTGCTGCAGGAACTGCTGCTACAGTTACGCATGTTGGCGAAATGGGTTATAATGGTCAGATTTATAAATTAACTGATCCATCTACAAGGCACATTTCCAATGGAATTGCTAAAAAATTAAACGATATCCGTTACGGCTTAGCTCCTGATGAGTTTGGCTGGAATTGGGTTTTGTAATAAAATCTTATCCAATAGTAGGAGGTTGTATCTTAATATATATGTCATCGTGAGGGAGAATTTATTGTATAAAATCAATATGAATGACATTATTTCAAGGAAATGAATATCCTATGGGTATCTTCATAGCCAGAAGGCTTTTTCAACCGACGAAGCAATCTTATAACGATCGCTACACTAGCGTGTGTTTCAGGATTGCTTCGTACTTATCAATTGTAAGTGTTTGGTAATTCGGTAATGAACTAGAGATAGTTTCTGCAATGGAAGCACAGAAAATTCATAGATAATCATACTACATCGTCCTTGTTTGTAACGAAGGATGTACGAGAAAAGCGATTTTATCGCTGTTAAAGAAACTATTTTCGCATTGCAAATGCTTACCTCAAGATCCTCGTTACAAACGGAGACAATTAAGCTTTTTCAGCCTCTATATTAGGATTTCAGATTTTAAACCTATTTATCTAAAATTACCACGCCTTTAGCTTCAAAAAGCAAGCTCCTTTTTAGGATCTGTAATTTTTGCTACTTCTTCAGGAGTTTTTTTTGCATCTTCCGCATAATGACGTAAAGTTTCCACAGAAATTGTTTGTTTTTTAGCTAAGCCGTCTAAAACAACTTTTTTGCCTACAATATCCATTGGCATAAAAAAGGCATAATCTTTAAATGTTACCCGCATCGGTTCACCATTTGGCATTTCAAGGGTCATCCAGCAACCTTTTTTCTTACATACATCTACCACTTTGCCTTCAATTTTCATGTCTGCCGTTTTTTTGTCTCCCATTGCAGCTTCCATTTTTGCTGCGGGTTTTACATTTCCGGGTTTAACTTCCTCTCCGAATTTTTGTCCGTTGTAAGCGGTTTGGGCAAATGCAAATGCTACAGATAGGCAAAGGCTTAAACTCAAAATGATCTTTTTCATGTTTATTTATTATATGGTTCCGGTTATTATCTTGAATCAAAGTTATTTAATTTTTCTTTAAATAAATTAAAGGCAAAAAAATTCCCCGTTGGTGTCCACCAACGGGGAAAAATCATCCCATTTTCGTAAAGTTCTATGGCCTCATAGAACATACGTTACTAGGCAAAGCTTAATCCAAATCCATCTATATTTTTTATTTTAGATGTAAACCGCTAATAATAAGCAGTTTATTTTGTTTTGCCTTTTTATATCGTTTTTGCCAAAATTGTGGAACCGTGGAATTTTTTCTTCTATATGGGGAATGTTGTTGAATTGTTTCCCCAACTATTAGCCAAAAACAAGACTAAAAACTTCTTCTATTTTACTTACCGCTTTGATTTCTAGGTTATACTTTTCTAATGCGATCCCCTTCAAGTTGTATTTAGAAATGTAAATGGTTTCGAAACCCAACTTATCAGCCTCTGCAATACGCTGTTCAATTCTATTTACCGCCCTTATTTCTCCTGATAGCCCAACTTCTGCTGCAAAACAGTTTTTTGAAGAAACAGCTATATCCTGATGTGAAGAAATAATGGCAATTAGTACAGCTAAATCAATTGCAGGATCTTCTACCTTTATTCCGCCCGCAATATTCAAGAAAACGTCTTGTGTGCTTAATCTAAAACCGCATCGCTTTTCCAGCACAGCCAAAAGCATATTCATTCTCTTGGTATCAAAGCCTGTTGCCGATCGCTGTGGCGTGCCGTAGGCCGCTGAACTTACCAAAGCCTGGGTTTCGATTAGCATTGGTCTGGCGCCCTCTAAAGTAGCTGCAATCGCAATGCCGCTTAGTTCTTCATCACGTTGCGATAGTAAAATTTCTGAAGGATTGGAAACTTCTCTCAAGCCACTGCCCTGCATCTCGTAAATCCCTAATTCTGCCGCTGCACCGAAACGGTTTTTAATTGATCGTAATATGCGGTAAACATGGTGCCTGTCGCCTTCAAATTGCAAAACAGTATCAACCATGTGTTCCAGTATTTTGGGGCCTGCAATGGCACCATCTTTCGTAATATGACCTATGAGGAAAACGGGCACACCTGTTTCTTTTGCAAAGCGCAACAGTTCGGCTGTACATTCCCTAACCTGGGATACACTCCCCGGGGTAGAATCGATATGGGCAGAATGAAGCGTTTGGATAGAATCTACAACCAAAATCTCAGGCATTAAAATTTCAATCTGTTTAAAAATATTCTGGGTAGAGGTTTCGGTTAAGATATAACAGTTGGAAGTTGGGTTTTCCTGAATCCGCTCAGCACGCATTTTAATTTGCTGTTCACTTTCCTCTCCAGAAATATAAAGCAGTTTTTTACCTTTTAAATTTAAAGCCAGTTGCAACATCAAGGTTGATTTTCCAATCCCGGGTTCGCCACCGATCAATACCAACGAGCCTTCTACCAGGCCACCGCCTAAAACACGGTCGAGTTCTTTATCTCCCGTTAATATTCTCCGTTCAGTAGAAGATTGTATTTCATCAACTTTGCTCGGTTTGCTCAATTTACGACTTGATGAATCACTTTTCCAGGTTGGAACAGATGCTGAGCTTTTTTCTACTATTTCTTCTACAAAAGTATTCCATTGGTTACATGATGGACATTTACCCAACCACTTTGCTGATTCATAACCACAACTCTGACAGAAAAATGCACTTTTTGTTTTTGCCAATTGATTAAAATTTTAGATTACGAATTTAACCTATCTGAATTGAATTGCTTTTATTTTTTTGAACAATTAAACGTTTGCCAAATTGCGTCGGCACGATATCATAAAAGCGATCGTAATTCCGTGCGGGTGGAAATTAAAACTTATTGCTTTTATCTTTTAAAACAAAAAAGCCTGAATTTAAAAAAAATCCAGGCTTTTAATTGAAAGTGTTTTGAGTTATAGTTTAATCTCTTCGTCTTTTGCGGAGATGAAGTGAAACTCGTTTAAATAATACGATGATTGTGCCTTTACTTTAATCCATTGGCCATATTTAAAGAACCAACGGCGTTGAAGGTTGAAAATTCCTTTTGTTATGTAAGCTTCAATGTATGGGTGCACGGAAAGTGTTACGCCTTTTTCATTTTGCTCTCTTAAAATATAATTAAGGTTGTTTTCAATATCATCCATTAAAACGATACTCGCTTTAATTTCTCCTGTACCACCGCAGGCCGGGCATTTTTCTACCGTTACAATATTCATTTCCGGGCGCACACGCTGCCTGGTAATTTGTACCAAACCAAATTTGCTCGGAGGCAAAATAGTATGTTTGGCTCTATCCAATAACATCAGCTCACGCAAATAATCGAATAGCATTTTACGGTTTGTTGGTTTGTGCATATCGATAAAATCGATTACCACAATACCGCCCATATCACGCAAGCGCAATTGACGGGCAATTTCTTTAGCCGCCTCTTTATTTACCTGTAAAGCATTTTCCTCTTGGTTTTCTTTACTGGCAGTGCGGTTTCCACTATTCACATCTATTACGTGAAGTGCTTCGGTGTGCTCTACAACTAAGTAAGCACCACCTGGTAAGTTTACTGTTTTTCCGAAAGCATTTTTAATCTGCTTTTCTATCCCGAAGTGGTCGAAGATGGGTTCTTTCTGTTTGTACAGTTTAACGATCTTTTCCATTTCCGGAGAAATATCGTGCACATAAGAACGGATATCATCGTACAACTCTGGTGTACTTACGTAAACGTTTGTAAAATCAGGGTTCAGAATATCACGGATTAACGTTGATGATCTGTCCATTTCTCCCCAAACTCTTTTTGAAGGTTCGGTAGCAGGTATTTTTTTAATGAAGTTTTCCCATTTAGCAATTAAATCCAAAAGATCTTTTTGCATTTCGGCAACTCCTCTGCCTTCAGAAACGGTTCTGATAATTACCCCAAAATTTTGAGGTTTAATACTTTCAATAATCTTTTTTAAACGATTACGTTCGGTATTGCTTTTTATTTTTTTTGATACAGATATGGTATTGGAGAAGGGCACCAGTACCACATACCTGCCGGCAATCGAAATGTCGGAACTTAAACGCGGTCCTTTTGTAGAAATTGGCTCTTTTGCAATTTGCACAGGGAGGAGCATGTTTTTACTCAGCACATCAGAAATTTTGCCTGCCTTGTTAATGTCGGCTTCTAGCTTTAAATTATCTAATAATGTGCCTGTAACCGAGCCATTACGCTTGATCTTAGTTAGCTTAATTAAAGATTGCACCTGAGGGCCCAAATCAAAATAATGCAGAAATGCATCTTTTTCATAACCAACATCCACGAAAGCAGCATTCAGGCCGGGCATAATTTTTTTAATGCGGCCTAAATAAATATCGCCTACGGCGTAGTTATTATTGATTTGTTCTTTGTGAAGCTCAACAAGTTGTTTGTCTTCAATCAACGCTATGGTAACTCCGGCAGGAGTCGAATTGATAATTAATTCTTTTACCAACAGCTACAGATTTAAGGCTTTCGCCTATTAACAAATGGATAGTAAATAAAAACATTGATATAGCCTAAATCCATATAATCGAAAATCATATAAATTATTTAAACCTCATAGTGTTTACTATGAGGTTTAATAAGCTTTATCAAAATAAGAAACTATTTTTTCTTATGTCTGTTTTTTCTTAAACGTTTTTTACGTTTGTGGGTAGCCATTTTATGTCTTTTTCTTTTTTTACCGCTTGGCATAGTTTTAAGTTTTAAATGTTTTTATTAATCTGTTAATTAATTTTTATTCTTTAGTTCAGCCACCTTCTTATCAATGAAAGAAGATAAGGTTGGGTTAGCCGCTAATTTTTTGCTTGATAGATAAGCATTTACTGCTTCTTTATTTCTGCCTAAATTTTCTAAAGCTGTTCCTAAATAAAAATAGGCTTCAGGATCGGAGCGGCGGCAATTACAGTGTTAAAACGTGGAATTGCTTTGTCGAACTGACCTGATTTTATTGAGAACAATCCTAAATTCATATTCGCTTTTACATTTTTAGGTTCTTTAGCCGCAACTTCCAGCAACATTGCAATACCTTGCATTGGTGCGCCTAAGCCATTTACTATCGTTACACCTAAGCCTGTTTTAGCTTCAATGTTTGTAGAATCTTTCTCTAATGCGTTTTTATAAGATGTATTTGCTTTCTGCAATAAAGCAGGTTGAGCTATACTATCCTGTGTACTTTCAAAAGCTTTAACAAATTGATTACCAGATGCCAGCCATGATTTTGATGATGGTTCGGCCTGTGCTACAATTTCTAAATAAAGTGCTGATGGGGTGATTTGCTCTACATCGTCCCATTTCTAGGCCAATTGTTTTGCAAGCTCAACCTTCTCTGCACCGTTTGCGTTTTTGTAAGTGTTTTCTAAAGCTGTAATGTCTGTAGCCAGGTTTTTATTGATTACATTTTTTGCAGCTGTAGATGAAGTTTCGAGGTTTAAGGCCGATAAAGCTGCTGAAGAACCTGCGTTAGCCATTTGGCCGCTTTCAGGCATTTTTCCATTTTCTTCGGTCGGTTTCACCAAACCCTTTATGTCTCTTGTAAATAAAAATGCAACAAGCAATACAATCGCTCCAATAATAATGGTTTGTTTTGATCTGATGTTGCTATTCATAACGTTAAGACTTAGGCTTCTACTTTAATTTTTTTTGAATTGCTTTTCACTTTATCAACAAATACTTTTGCTGGTTTGAAGCTAGGAACAAAATGCTCTGGGATAATTATTGCAGTATTTTTTGAGATATTTCTCGCAGTTTTTTGCGCTCTCTTTTTAACAACAAAGCTTCCGAAGCCTCTAACATATACATTTTCACCGCCAATCATGCTGGTTTTGATAACCTTGAAAAATGCCTCAACCGTTTCCTGTACATCAACCTTCTCAATTCCGGTTTTTGTTGATATTTCTGAAATAATATCTGCCTTAGTCATATTTTATTATTTATTATATTATTGTGTTTTAATATTACTACTGTTTTGGGGTTGCAAAAGTATTGCTTTTTAATGAGATAGGGAAATAAAAGATGATTTTTTTATCTCCAGACTTATCAGTCAATTGCAACTTTTTTTTTTAATCGGATAAATACACCGTAATTTGCAGTAATGACATTTCAAAATGAACTCATCAATTGGTATCTGATAAACAAGAGAGATTTGCCCTGGAGGCATACCACTGATGCTTATACCATCTGGTTATCAGAGGTTATCCTGCAACAAACCAGGGTAGAGCAGGGGCTTCCATACTTTAATAAATTTTTATCAAATTTTCCTACCGTTACTGATTTTGCCAATGCAACCGAAGCAAAAGTTTTGAAGCTTTGGCAAGGTTTAGGCTACTATTCCAGGGGCAGAAATATGCATGCCACCGCGCAAATTGTAGTTAAAGATCACCATGGAATCTTCCCAAATCTGCATGATGAGCTGATAAAGTTGAAAGGAATCGGCGAATATACGGCTGCGGCAATATCTTCTTTTTCTGCCGGTGAGGCACGTGCTGTGGTAGATGGAAATGTTTTCCGCGTGCTTTCGAGGTACTACGGCATTGATACGGCAATCAATTCTCCGGCAGGTAAAAAACAGTTCTTTTCCTTAGCAAACGAGTTGCTTTTTAAAGAAGATCCGGCACTGTATAATCAAGCTATAATGGAATTTGGAGCAATACAGTGCAAACCAAAATCTCCCAATTGCGGCATTTGTCCATTAAACCAAACCTGTTATGCTTACACTCATCATGAGGTAAATGCGCTTCCTGTTAAAATCAAAAAAGCCGCGCAAAAGCACCGTTATATTAATTATTTCATTTGTTATGATCATGAAAAGGTGCTCGTTAAAGAAAGGCAGGCTGGAGATATATGGCATCATTTATACGATTTTCCAAGCCTTGAAACCACAGCGGAATTCGGATTTAATACCGGAATATTTATTGATCAGGTTAAAGAAGCCTTTGGCAATGATGTAAATTTTGAATTTATAAGTGCAAAAAAACACCTCTTGACTCACCAAATAATCCATGTCCAATTTTTTGCATTAAAAAATTATATATTTAACTTTAATAAACAAAAGGAACTTAATTGGGTTTCTTTAAATAAGTTAGATGAGTTACCGCAACCAAAAGTAATCCACGATTTTATACAGGAATACTTTTATAAGCACAAAATGGAGTAACTAACCATCTTAGCGGTGCACATTAACAAAACGAAACAACTAACCAAAAATATTTATGTCTGGGATTAACAAAGTTATTTTAGTAGGCCACTTAGGCAAAGACCCTGAAGTGCGACATTTAGACGGTGGCGTAACTGTAGCCAGTTTCCCGCTAGCTACATCGGAAACATACAACAAAGACGGCAAAAGAGTAGAACAAACAGAATGGCACAATATTGTGTTATGGAGGGGTTTGGCTGAAGTTGCTTCAAAATACCTCCAAAAAGGTAAACTGGTTTATATCGAAGGAAAATTGAGAACGAGATCTTTTGAAGACAAAGAAAAAGTAAAAAAATATGTGACAGAGATTGTTGCCGAAAATTTTACCATGTTGGGCAGAAAAAGTGACTTTGAGCAAAGTCCGACAACACCTGTACACCAAAATACAGAATCGAAGATTGAAGATGAATTTACGATCGGCTCAGCTGATGAAAGCGGAGATCTTCCTTTCTAAAAAAGATACAATCAATAAAAAAAGCTACCTGATGAGAGGTAGCTTTTTTTATGCCTAAATTATTCAACTGTTACCGATTTGGCTAGGTTTCTTGGCTGATCTACATTACACCCCCTCATTACTGCAATATGGTAGGAGAGTAACTGAAGTGGTATAGTAGCCAAAAGCGGCAAAAACGCTTCATTTGCATCAGGTATTTCAATGCAGTAATCGGCCATTTTTTTAACTTCAGTATCACCCTGGGTTACAATGGCAATAACTTTTCCTTTCCTGGCTTTTACCTCCTGGATATTGCTGATTACTTTTTCATATGAGGAATTTTGTGTGGCAATAAAAACCACAGGCATCTCTTCATCAATTAAAGCGATTGGGCCGTGTTTCATCTCTGCGGCGGGATAACCTTCGGCATGGATATAAGAAATCTCCTTGAGCTTTAAAGCGCCTTCTAATGCCACAGGGAATCCACTACCTCTCCCTAAAAATAAACAATTGGTAGAATCTTTTATTTTTTCTGCAACTTCTTTAATTAAATCGTTTGAGGATAGCGCAAACTGGATTTTTTCAGGAATATTATCCAATTCCGTTAAAAGTTCAATCAGTTTTGAAGTGGTGATGGTTCCTTTTTGCTGGGCCATGTAAAAAGCCATCAAAGTTAAAACCGTTACCTGTGCCGTAAAAGCTTTGGTTGATGCTACCCCGATTTCAGGACCAGCATGCGTGTAAACCCCGGCATGCGTCAATCTTGGTATAGAGAAGCTCCTGCAACGTTGCAGATTCCAAAAATGGTTGCCCCACGTTCTTTTGCCATTTCGATAGCCGCCATCGTATCGGCAGTTTCTCCTGATTGTGAAATCGCAATTACCACATCTTTCTCTGTAATAATCGGGTTTCTATACCTAAACTCAGAAGCATATTCTACCTCAACAGGGATGCGTGCATACTCTTCGATAAGGTACTCGCCAACCAAACCTGCATGCCACGATGTTCCACAGGCCACAATAATTATCCGATCTATATTTTTTAATTTTTCTGCAAATTCTTTAATTCCACCAAGCTGAACTTTTCCTTCTGCAGGATAAATCCGGCCGCGCATACAATCTTTAATAGAGCGTGGTTGTTCATAAATCTCTTTAAGCATAAAGTGCTCAAAGCCCCCTTTTTCTAACATTTCAAGCTGTAACTGCAATTCCTGGATCAATGGTGTTTGCACCGCATTATCCAATCGTTTAACCAAAAGATCATCTTTGGTTACCAGCGCAATCTCATTATCATTAAGGTAAATTACATTTTTGGTGTATTCGATAATCGGTGTAGCATCAGAAGCAATAAAATATTCGCCCTTGCCAACGCCAATCACCATCGGACTCCCTTTTCGGGCTGCAATTAACCGATCAGGATGATCTTTATCCATAATCACAATCGCGTAAGCACCAATTACTTCCATTAGTGCCAAACGAACAGCTTCCAACAGGTCAATATTTTCTATTTTTTGGATTTCTTCAATCAGGTGGATCAAAACCTCTGTATCCGTATCACTTTTAAATTCGTGCCCACGGCGGGTTAACTCTTCTTTTAAGGTAGCATAGTTTTCAATAATCCCGTTATGGATAATAGAAAGCTTATCGTTATTTGAAGTGTGCGGATGGGAATTACGGTCAGAAGGTACACCATGTGTAGCCCAACGCGTATGGCCCATGCCTACTGTGCCGGATTTATCCTGGTCTTCGGCAAATTCTTCCAGAACGGCAACTTTTCCCGCTTTTTTGTAAATATGTTGTCCATCGTTATTCATCAGTGCAATTCCAGCACTGTCATAACCGCGGTATTCTAGTCTTTTAAGTCCTTTAAGTACAATTGGCCAAGCTTCTCTATAACCAATATAGCCTACTATTCCACACATAAGTTTGAATAAATTTTAATTCTGTAAACATACTAAACAAACGTTTGACTTAGGTGAATTTTGAGTGAATTTAAATTTATGGAGAAACCACAGGACAAAAAAAATCTCCTGTTCTTTTGAAACAGGAGATTAAAATGAGTTGATATATATTAATTAATCTTTGTATAATAAATATTTAGCTTCAACTTGTTTGTTGTTAAGTTTGTTGCTCCTATTATCGATCTTTCTGCAGAGGTTGCAGTTGGTACAACCTGAAAATTGTTAAAAGATGTTGGCGCAAGAAAAGTACCATTATCTTCTGTAGTTTTGTCAATTAAGCCTTGAACATAACTGGTTACAATAAATATATAACGGTTTTTTAAAGCATCAAAATAGCCTCCAAACAATGCATCTCCACCTGTACTGCTTGTAAAAGTAGTATAGTCTGGAATACTTACAGGTTGTTGTGCAATATCCCAACGGTATAATGAAAGCCTTTGTGCAGCATTAAAAGGATAAGCAGGGGCGCCACCGCCCAACTCTACTACCAGTTCTGCCTTATTAACAATAGCTTTTCCGTAGAGGTTGGTAAAAGATGTTAAATCAGGGAAGCTCAGCTTCGTTTTTACACCTGCAAGGCCTTGTAAATAAGTTACATTATATGAAGCTGCAGGCGCAGAAATCTGTTCTTGTACAGGAGTGCCTGCGTAATCGTGTTTTATGTTTGCGGCCACACCTGAAATTACACTTGTGCCGCTGCTGCCATTGCTAACCAATACTCCAATCGGGAAGTTTACCGTTGCGGTATCTATTCCGCTTGATGAATTTACTTTCTTCCAAACCAATTGTAAATAAGAATCGGTACCTGTAAAGTTAAAGAAAGCAATACCCCCAACACCTGTTGAAGATGTTTTGTTAATTTGGGCGTATAAACCTTTAAAAGCATCAATAAATTTAGCATTTGAAGCAGTTCCGGTTGTACCCAGGTTCAAAATGTTATTCTGTATAAATGCTTTATTCAAAGGAATTCTGATCTGTGCCGGTACTGTTTTTAAAGTATCAGCTTTACCAGTAACAATATCAAATATTTTTGCTTTTGTATTTGGTGCAATTTTGCCGGTAAAATTTCCTAGCAAGGTGTTGTTAAAAGGCTGTACATCAGAACTTTTGTAGTTTTCAACCTTGTTTGCCAATTGATAAACATCAATGCTGTATTTAGAATTGGTTGTATCTCCATAAAATTTGGTTGCCGTACTGGATTCATCAAGTTTTAATACCAAAACTGCCGAATCAAGTGTTGGAGAAGTTCCAAAATCGTAGCTTAAACTCGCAGGATAAACAGTCATGGCCAAACTCGCCTCGGTTTTACCGAAAACAGGATCTGTCATATAGCCTAGCGGATAACGGTTTAATCCAAAAGTGTTTGCGGCAGTTTCCGGAACGAGTTGAGATTTTACCGGAGATACCACGAGCGTTCCGGTAATTGCAGTATTCGGATCAACATCTAAACCCACACCGTCGGGATTTTTACATGATGCAAAAAGAAAAAGACCTATCAACAGGGTTAATAAGTCTTGTTTTGTAAATTTCATATTTAAAATAATAATACCTAATTAAGCAACTGAAACCAATTCGTCATTTGAAATTTCTTCATAAAAAGTATAGAAGTTTTCAAAATTCTCGGTTAAGTTAAAAGCTAATGTTGGCTTATTGGAATCTTTAACAAATTTTAACACATCTTTATCCAGGTTTTCATCTGCTAAAACCACTGCATCTGAGTGTGTTATTGCGCCAATGTGCATGCTGTTGCAATCAGATGGTAAAAAAGCTTTTGTGTCGTCTTCCGTCATATTTGCCATTACAGCTTTCTTTGCAAAATCAGCATTTAATTTTTCTGTAAAGCCATCCTCATAAATTGAATACACTACTTTCGAATTTTTAAAAGTAGGATCGTTTTTATAGGTAGTTTTAATATAAGCAGGAACCAACGAGCTCATCCAGCCGTGGCAATGAACGATATCTGGTGCCCAACCTAATTTTTTAACGGTTTCTAAAGCGCCTTTGCAGAAGAAAATTGTGCGTTCATCATTGTCATCAAAGAATTTTCCGCTGGCATCTCTAAATACCTGTTTGCGCTGAAAATATTCTTCGTTGTCTAAGAAATACACCTGCATGCGTGCAGCTGGGATGGAGGCTACTTTAATGATTAAAGGGTTATCATTGTCATCAATAATGATGTTCATTCCCGATAAGCGTATTACTTCGTGTAAACGATTTCTTCTTTCGTTGATGTTACCGAATTTTGGCATTAAGATGCGGATTTCGAATCCTTTCTCTTGCATTGCCTGCGGTAACTGGCGCGTAATTTCAGAAATTTTAGTAAGCTCGAGGAAAGGCGACATCTCGTGTGTAACAATCAGCAGCTTCGTTTTTGCCATCTCCATATTCTAAGAAAATATTAAGTTAAATAAAAGATAATGAGCTGCAAAGGTAAGCATAATAATACTATTTATCAATATAGCAAGCATTTGTTTGGTTTCGTTTAGATTAATTTACACCTTTACGGCTTTAATTTAGATTGTCCGAATTGGAAATATTTAAAACCAAAGCAGCGCTTAAAGCTTTTTTAAAACCTTTAAAAGCATCAGCTAAAAAAATTGCATTAGTACCTACTATGGGTGCCCTGCACAATGGCCACATATCTTTGATAAAACTGGCCCAGCAAAATGCCGATATCATTATCTGTAGCATTTTCGTAAATCCAACACAGTTTACAGATCCGAAAGATTTGGAAAAATATCCCCGCCCCATTGAGCATGATTTAGCTATGCTCGAAGATGCAGGCTGTAATGGTGTATTTATGCCTAACGTAGAGGAAATGTATCCCGCCGGAGCAGATGAAGCCTGGCATATCGATTTAGGCAATGCGGAATTTTTACTCGAAGGCGAATTTAGAAAAGGCCATTACCAAGGCGTAACACAGATTGTAAAAAAACTCTTCGATGCCGTTGAGCCCGATGTGGCCATGTTCGGACAAAAAGATTTTAAACAAGTATTGATGATCAAGAATATGCTGGCTTATTTTAAGCTGCCTATTACCATTATTACCTGCCCGATTATCAGAGAAGATGATGGCCTGGCCATGAGTAGCCGTAATATTCACTTATCGGAGAGCGATCGCGAACATTCATTGGTGCTGAGTAAGTCACTGCAATTTGTTATCGATCAATTTAATGAATATACATTAGAAGAACTAGAAACCAAAGCAAAATCGTTCTATGATGATTTGGATGGTGTAGAACTTGATTATTTTACCATAGCCAATGGCGATACGCTGGAACCCGCAAAATCTAAAGATGAAAACAATCTCGTTGCCCTGGTTGCCGCAAAAGTTGGTTCAACAAGGTTAATCGATAATATGATTATTAAGTAATAAATGATGTAGTTGTTTAATGTTTCATTGCCTTATGGCTATTGGCCAAAGCTTTTAAGCTGTCTGCAATGCACCATCACGATTTACCTTTAACATTCTGCTCCTTTGTGAAACTCCAAACTGATGACGGAAAACTCCAAACTGATTACTAACTTTGCCAAATGGTTATTACAATATTAAAATCGAAAATACACCGTGTTAAGGTAACACAGGCCGAATTAAATTATGTAGGCAGTATTACGATAGATGAGGATTTGATGGATGCAGCTAACATTATTGCTAATGAAAAGGTGCAGATTGTAAATAATAATAACGGCGCACGTTTCGAAACTTATGTAATTAAAGGCGAGCGTGGTACCGGAACCATCTGTTTAAACGGCGCAACAGCGCGGTTGGCACAGCTAGGCGATATCCTTATTATCATGTCATACGGGTCACTACCAATAGAAGAAGCTAAAAAATACAACCCGATCCTTGTTTTTCCTGATGATAACAACCACTTGCTAAAATAACCTTGTGACATTCGACCTTAAAACAGCGCTAAAATACATCATCCTGTTTTTAATAGGAATAGGGGTATTATATTTAGCTTTTCGAGGTCAGGATTTAGGTAAGATTTGGCAGGAAATTAAAACTGCTGATTATTTTTGGGTCATCACATCTGCCGTGGCCGTTTGGATAGCGCACGTTTTACGGGCCCTGCGCTGGCAGATGCTCTATCAATCCATCCATTATAAAGTAAGTTTCTGGAGTGCTTATCATGCTGTAATGATCGGCTACCTTGCCAACCTGGCTTTGCCACGCTTTGGAGAAATTGGCCGCTGTTCCGTTATTCACAAAGCAGAAAAAGTACCTATGTTTGCCTCTATAGGTACTGTAATTACTGAGCGGCTTTTCGATGTTCTAATGCTTTTGCTCACTAGCCTGGCCGTGGTGCTTTTTCAATACAACATTGTTTCGGGCTTTCTGTACAATACCATCTACCTCAACCTGGTAAAAAAAGTAAACACCGTTAATTATTTGTGGCTTATTATAATCGGTATACTAATTATAGTCTTTATCGCAGCCGGAATCTATTTTCTCCGTCAAAAATTCAGCAAAAAATTCTTGCGCACATTTGTAAGCTTGCGCCAGGGATTTGGTTCTTACAGTAAACTTAAACGAAAAGGATTATTTTTAATCTATACACTGGGAATATGGATTTTCTATTCACTTTCCATGTATTTTGCATTTTCATCTATTGAAGCAACTTCCGGTTTGCATTTTAACGCTGCTTTTACCGCAATTGTGTTTTCTGGTTTCGCAATGGCGGCCCCGGTTCAGGGCGGTATAGGTGTTTTCCACTGGATGGTTGCCCAATCCCTAGTATTGTACGCCGTATCTTTTAAAGATGGATTGGCCTATTCTACCATCATTCATTCCTCCCAGGTTTTGCTCATTCTCATTTTAGGGAGTTTGAGTTTATTCCTGATCCTAACCAAAAAAGAAACAAAATAACTCTTTGTTTAGGCGTTTTAACACACTGCATGCCCTGGCTTTTTAATTATCCTTCCAGTAAGCTCTAATTAAAAATAAATTACTATGCAGCCATAGTAATTTCAATCAGAAATGCTACATTTGATTTACTAACCTTTTATACATAAATGTTATGCATTTTGAATTAAGTGAAGAACAATTAATGATCCAACAGGCTGCACGCGATTTTGCGCAGCAGGAGTTAAAACCTGGAGTGATCGAAAGAGACGAGCATCAAAAATTTCCGGCAGAGCAAGTCAAAAAGCTTGGAGAATTAGGTTTCCTGGGAATGATGGTGAGCGAAAAATATAACGGTAGCGGACTGGATGCCATTTCTTACGTACTGGTGATGGAAGAGCTGTCTAAAATCGATGCCTCTGCCTCAGTAGTCGTTTCGGTAAATAATTCTTTGGTTTGCTACGGATTGGAGGCGTACGGTAACGAAGCCCAAAAAGAAAAATATTTAAAACCATTGGCCGCTGGCGAAAAGATCGGGGCATTTTGTTTGTCGGAGCCAGAAGCAGGATCTGATGCTACATCGCAGCGTACAACAGCAGAAGATAAGGGTGATTATTATTTGCTAAACGGTACTAAGAATTGGATTACCAATGGCAGTACTGCCTCAACCTATCTCGTTATTGCGCAAACACATCCCGAATTAAGGCACAAAGGCATAAATGCTTTTATTGTAGAAAAAGGAACGGAAGGGTTTACTATTGGGCCAAAAGAAAATAAATTGGGTATCAGAGGTTCTGATACGCATTCTTTAATGTTCAACGATGTTAAAGTTCCGAAAGAAAACAGGATTGGTGAAGACGGTTTCGGCTTTAAGTTTGCCATGAAAACTTTAGAAGGGGGAAGGATAGGTATTGCTGCACAGGCTTTGGGCATTGCTCAAGGAGCTTTTGAGTTGGCTACGCAATATGCCAAAGAACGTAAATCTTTTGGTAAACCAATTGCTGAGCATCAGGCCATAGCATTTAAACTGGCCGATATGGCTACACAGATAGAAGCGGCCAGGTTACTGGTGTACAAAGCCGCCTGGTTAAAAGATCAGGGATTGCCTTATACTCAGGCAGGATCAATGGCTAAACTTTTCGCCTCAAAAGTAGCAATGGATGTTACCATAGAAGCCGTACAGGTACATGGTGGTTACGGTTTCGTAAAAGAGTACCATGTAGAGCGTTTAATGCGAGATGCCAAAATTACGCAGATTTATGAAGGTACTTCTGAGATACAAAAGATGGTAATTTCGAGAGAAGTTATCCGGTAGTCTTTTAGTCAAAAGTCTGTAGTCCTTAGTCCAATTCGACTCATGACTACCGACTCAGCGACTCCGAACTATTCTTTCTCTCCGGCTACCGCACTAAATACTGCTTTGATCAGGGCAACAACTATGGCTAAAAATGCAGCTGCAATAAAGCCTGAAGTGTTAAAAGAAGTCATCATTTTATCCACCAATAAAATCATCAGTACGGTAATAATGAATGATACCAGGCCAAGCGTTAAGAAATTTACCGGAAAAGTTAACAACCTTAAAATAAACCCGATGGTTGCGTTAGCAAGTGCAATTAAAACCGCGGCGATAATGGCGTTTCCGTAACCATCTATAGTTACACCAGGCACAAGTCTTGCGCCAATAAAAAAGGCTAATCCCATTAAAAGGATTTCGATAATAAATCTCATAAATGTTTATTTTTGTTAATGTTTAAATGCTTTTTAAAATACACGGTTTTAATAGTTGTTTTCATGTTTGTACTTTCATGTTCGAATACAAACAACAAACCGATAATTAAGTTTTCGGTAGACAGCACTTCAATAGTAATTAAAAATATTGACGAGGCGAGCCTGTTGCAGGCTAAAAATGCCTATAAAGCTAACATTGATACACTTAATTTAATTTCGGTTTTAATAAAGCCGGGTGATCAGGATAGTATACAAGATGAATTGATTGTGCCCGGGAAGATTAAAATTGTAGGCGATTCGTTGGTTTTTAGTCCCGCTATGCCCTTTGTACAAGGAAAAGATTATTTAGTCGAAAGTTATTTGGGTGTAAAATTTGCAACCGTGGGAAATCTTATTTCGGGTACTGCAAAACATAATTTACAAGCACAACGACAAACACTTAAGCGGTAATAATCAGCATAATAATTACAGCAACTGTTTGATTTTTTGTAAAATTTTAGTACATTTGCATCGTAATCGAAGAAAAGAGAAGGGGACAGTGTCCCCTTTTTCTATGAAATCAGGTTAAAATATGCAGGTAGAAAAGAGAGTTGCAGTCCTCGTAGAGGAAAAGATAGCAGATCGGCCAGAACTGTTTTTGGTTGAAGTAAAAATGTTGCCAAACAATAAGCTGATTATCCATGTTGATGGCGACGAAGGCATTAGCATACAGGATTGTGTGGCAATAAGCAGGCATGTTGGTTTTCATCTCGAAGAAGAAAACACAATAGAACAGGCTTATAATTTAGAAGTTTCTTCTCCGGGTGTTGGTGAGCCTTTAAAACTGATCCGTCAGTACAATAAAAATATTGGCCGTACGGTAAGTATTAAATTGAAAGAAGGCTTAAAAAAGGAAGGAAAACTGCTGGAAGTAACAGAAAATAACCTGCTGATTGAAGAATCGGTTAAAGAAAAGGGAAAAAAGGCGGTAACCATTGAAACAAATGTTCCGTTTAATGATATATTAGAAACAAGTGTGTTAATTTCATTTAAGTAAAAATGAGTACTACAACAATTAATTTGATCGACTCTTTCCAAGAGTTTAAAGATTTCAAAAATATAGATCGCCCAACGGTGATCAGTGTGCTGGAAGAAGTTTTTCGTAGCATGTTGCGTAAAAAATACGGAACAGACGAAAACTGTGATGTTATTGTGAACCCTGATAACGGAGATTTGGAGATCTGGAGAACGAGAAAAGTAATGGAAGATGGCTTTTCTGAGGATGATGATTTAGAGATCGAACTTGCTGAAGTAGCTAAATTAGATAACACTTTGGAAGTTGGCGATGATTATATCGAGCAGATTACATTAGAAAGTTTTGGTCGCAGGGCAATTTTAGCAGCACGCCAAACTTTGGTTTCTAAAGTATTGGAGTTAGAGAAAGATGAAATTTTCAAAAAATATAAAGATAGGGTAGGCGAAATCGTTACTGGAGAAGTTTACCAGGTTTGGAAAAAAGAAACTTTGGTTTTGGATGATGAGGGTAATGAACTTTTAATGCCTAAAACGGAGCAGATTCCTGCAGATTATTTCAAAAAAGGTGATTCTGTGAGAGCAGTGATCTCTAAAGTAGAAATGATTAACGCAAATCCGAAAATTATCATTTCTAGAACAGCGCCAGAATTTTTACAACGTTTGTTCGAGCAAGAGGTTCCGGAAATTTTCGATGGTTTAATTACCATCAAAAAAATCGTACGCGAACCGGGCGAGCGTGCAAAAGTTGCTGTAGAATCGTATGATGACCGTATTGATCCGGTAGGTGCCTGTGTGGGTATGAAAGGATCGCGTATTCATGGTATTGTTCGCGAATTGAAAAACGAAAATATTGACGTGATTAATTTCACAAATAATATTTCATTATACATTACCCGTGCTTTAAGCCCGGCAAAAATCACTTCCATTAAATTGGATGATGAAACCAAACATGCATCGGTTTATTTAAAACCAGATCAGGTTTCATTGGCAATTGGCCGCGGTGGACATAACATTAAACTGGCTGGTAAACTAACCGGTTACGAAATTGATGTATACCGCGAGGCTGGAGAAGAAAGTGATGAAGATGTTGATTTAGAAGAATTCTCAGATGAGATTGATAGCTGGATCATTGATGAATTAAAGGCTATCGGTTGCGATACTGCTAAGAGTGTATTAGCACTTACAGTAGAAGATTTAGTGAAACGCACCGACCTTGAAGAGGAAACCATTAAAGAAGTGGTTCAAATTTTGAAGTCAGAATTTGAATAAGTGGTGTAATTGCCAAATAAACACTACTTTTGTATTAAATAAAAAACAATAACAGGAGCTAAATGTCAGACGACAAACCAATCATTTTAATTAAAGCTATTAAAGAACTTAATATAGGCATGGGTACGGCCGTTGAGTTTTTTAAACAAAAAGGGGTTCTCTGCCGAGAAAAGCCCTATGTTTAAACTTACGGGAGACATGTATAATGCCTTATTGAAAGAGTATCAGGGAGATAAGATCGTAAGAGAAGAAGCCAAACAAATAGTGATTGGTAAAATACGTCGTGACGAGCCTGAGACTGAAAAGCCAGTAGAAGCGCCGAAGAAGAATACCGATTTTGAGAAAAACGAAGAGATTTTAATAAAAAATGCTCAGTCGTTTACTCCTCCACCGGTAGAAAAACCAAAGGTTGTAGAAACACCTAAGGTAGAAACGCCAGCGCCAACACCAGCACCTGCGGCAGCAGTTGAGCCAGTAAAAGAAGCAAAAGCAGAAGATAAGGTTGAAGAAACTGGATTACCAGGTGTTAAAATTGTAGGAAAGATTGATTTAAACGATCTTAACTCTAAAACACGCCCGGTTAAGCGCGAAGAAGCGCCTGTGGCACCAGCAGCTAAATCACCAGAACCTGTAAAACCAGTTGAACAGCCAAAAGCTGAAGAAAAACTGGTTGAGGTTAAAAAGGAAGAAACACCTGCTACGCCTGCACCAGTTGTAGAAACACCAGTTGTTAAAGCTCCAGAGCCTGCAAAACCAGTTGAACAACCAAAAGTGGAAGAAAAACCAGCTGAAGTAAAACCGGCAAGCAACGAGCCTGAAGTAATTAAAGCGCGTACTGTTAAATTAACTGGACCGAACATTATTGGTAAAATTGTTTTACCAACCGTTCCAGATAGAAGAAATGGTCCGGTAGCATCATCTAGTGATAGTGAGGCTGCAAAACGCAAGCGTAAACGTAAAAAAACTCCGGGAGCACCAGGTCAGCCAGGTCAACATGGAGGTCAAGGTCAGCAAGGTCAAAATAATCCTGCAGGACAGGGGCAAGGTCAAACTGGCGCGCCAGGGCAACCTCGTCAGCCTTATCAAGGCAACAGACCTGGAGGTGGCACACCATACCAGGGTAACAGACCAGCCGGGCAAGGAGGAACTCCATATCAGGGCAATAGAAATAACAACAATAATAGACCAGGTTTCCAAAATAGAAATGCTCCCCCTAGCGGCCCTAAAGAAGAACCTACTGAGAAAGAAATTCAAGATCAGATTAAAGCAACACTTGCCCGTTTAAGTGGAGCAGGTAAATCTGGAAAATTTGCACAACGTGCTAAATTGCGTCGTCAGAAACGTGATGATGTAGCGTTTAATGCTGAAGAAGCTGCAAATGAGCTTGAATCGCAATCGAAAATATTAAAAGTAACAGAGTTTGTTACGGCTAACGAGTTAGCAAGCATGATGGATGTACCGGTTACCAAAATTATTGGTACTTGTATGAGTCTTGGTATGTTTGTTTCCATCAACCAGCGTTTAGATGCTGAAACGCTGACTATTGTAGCAGATGAGTTTGGTTACGAAATTCAATTCGTTAAACCAGATGAAGATGAAGAAAATGTAATTGAGGAAGAAGATAACGAGGCAGATTTAATCGAAAGAGCTCCGGTTGTAACGATTATGGGTCACGTCGATCACGGTAAAACCTCATTGCTGGATTATATCCGTAAAGCAAATGTAGTGGCTGGTGAGGCCGGTGGTATTACACAGCACATTGGTGCTTACATGGTAACTACGCCAACCGGTAAAAAAGTAACTTTCTTAGATACTCCAGGTCACGAAGCCTTTACCGCGATGCGTGCACGTGGTGCCAAGGCAGCAGATATTGCAATTATAGTTATTGCTGCGGATGATGCAGTGATGCCTCAAACAAAAGAGGCAATTAACCACGCACAAGCAGCAGGTGTACCATTGGTATTTGCTTTTACTAAAGTAGATAAACCAGGTGCAAATGCAGATAAAGTACGTGAGCAGTTATCGGTAATGAATATTTTGGTTGAAGATTGGGGTGGTAAATATCAATCACAGGAAATTTCAAGCAAAAGTGGCTTAAACGTTGATTTACTATTAGATAAAGTATTATTAGAGGCTGAATTATTAGAACTTAAAGCAAATCCGAATAAGAGAGCTACAGGAACTGTAATTGAGTCGGCATTAGATAAAGGACGTGGTATTGTAACTACAGTATTGGTTCAGGCTGGTACATTAAGGGTTGGAGATCCAATCTTAGCAGGTAGTTACAGCGGACGTGTAAAAGCATTAACCAACGAGCGTGGTGCTAAAGTAGATTCAGCAGGTCCATCACAACCGGTACAGGTTTTGGGTATGCAAGGTGCACCTACAGCAGGTGATCGATTTAATGCTTTAGAAAGTGAAACTGAAGCACGTGATATTGCAAATAAACGTATGCAATTGCAACGTGAGCAGGGATTACGTACTCAGAAACACATTACATTGGATGAGATCGGCCGTCGTTTGGCAATTGGTAACTTTAAAGAGCTTAACATCATTGTTAAAGGTGATGTGGATGGTTCGATTGAGGCATTAGCCGATTCATTGTTAAAACTGTCTACTGAGCAGATTCAGATCAATATCATCAGTAAGGGTGTTGGTCAGATTTCAGAATCTGATGTATTGTTAGCTTCAGCATCTGACGCGATTATTATCGGTTTCCAGGTTCGTCCATCAACAGGTGCACGTAAACTTGCAGAAGCAGAACAAATCGATATCCGTTTATATTCTATCATTTACGATGCAATCAATGAGATTAAATCGGCAATGGAAGGTATGTTGGATCCAGAATTTGAAGAGAAAATTGTGGCTAACGTTGAAATTCGCGAGACTTTCAAAATCACTAAAGTGGGTACCATTGCAGGTTGTATGGTATTGGATGGTAAGATTACCCGTAACAGCAAGATCCGTATCGTTAGAGATGGCGTTGTAGTGTACACAGGTGAGCTTGCATCGTTAAAACGCTTTAAAGATGATGTGAAAGAGGTTAATAAAGGTTATGAGTGTGGTTTAAACATCCAGAACTTTAATAACATCGAAGTTGGGGATATCGTTGAAGCTTACGAACAAGTAGAAGTAGCGAGAAAACTGTAAATAGTATTCTATAAAAATAGCTAAGGGCATCAATTAGATTGATGCCCTTTTTATATTCGAAAATGCTCTGTAAGGGCTAGGAATTATTATTAAAAGAAAGAGGCTGTGTCACTTATGATACAGCCTAATTTTGTATTTGGCTAGCTATTCTTTTATAAACCAAAAGCAGCCACAGCCATAATATTGTTTTTTAAGTAGTTCGTCTGGTGGATTAACTACCAGTCCGCCGTCTGCTTCATCTTCAGGTATTAAAGTAAATTCTTTAAGTGTTAGATCAGAAAATAATGACAACACCTGATTTTTAGAATAAATGCGATGTGCATTAAAACAGATTACATCTTTTGCCCCTAGAGGAACAACGAATAACAAATTGCCACCAATTGCTAATACCCGCGTCAATTCTTTTACTGCTTTTATATCCGCATCGTAATCCAAGGGGTCTCCATAACGGCCTAGGCCAACGTGCTTCTACTCTGTGTGCATGCATGATAACGATTCGATGGAGCCTGATTTAAATGGCAAATTCATTAGGTCGCCAGATAACTATTTCAAGTTTTGTATTTCTAATTTCGCTGGGCGATAATCATAAAACTCAACAGGTAAAATTGCTGAGAGCATAGAACAGAAGTGTAGCGTTGATGAGATGTCTATATGCTTAGAAGGCTTATTGTTTATGATTATTCTGGCTGCCCAGGCAGGATGATAAACGTAATGCCTATCAAAGCTTGTATCTGTTGTATTATCAAATAAGCATGGATAAAGATTTTCTTCACCCAAAGAAAAACGTTTTTCTGAACTTTTTCTCCAAGTCAAGCAATTGTTTAAATTCGGCTTTGAATTTTATATTATGCGAATTGTCTTTAGAAAATGCTTTTATTATTTTTTTAATCATACTAGGTCCTAATTATTCTCTCGACTAAGATAACGCAATTATTTAATGAAATCTTTCAGCCTTACTCAATATTAAATGATGTAAACTTATAGCGGCGTAAAATATTTCTTGCAGAGATATAATATGTATTCTACCCGATATGGGTAATATTCTTTATACATGTGTGTTAAAATTTGCTCGATTTTTCATATAAGATCATATTTTGTAGATATTCGCAGGCTGTTTTAAAATTAATATTCAATGGATACTGAGCCAATAAAAGTTACAACACCTAAAACAAAGAATTTTTCTTTTGTCGATTCAATCAGGTGTATATCAATGATTGGGATTGTTCTTGAGCATTGCGGGGTTGTTTCGCCAAATCACTATAGCAGGCAGTTTGAAAACATTGTCGAAAGTTCTATTATACAGTCTTTTAAATTCAGCACAATAGCTTTTTTTCTAATTGGTGGTTTTTTAATTAATCATAAGTTTGATGAATACACACCTTTTCAGTATTTAAAAAACAGATTTAAGAAAACCATTAAACCATGGTTGTTCTGGATATTTATGTTAATAATGCTAAGTGTTTTAGACCGTTATATCGCCCATAGTAGAGGAAGTGAGATGGGGTTGATAGGAAGTAACTTTTTTCTATACTTTGTTGAAACCTTTATCCGTATCGTACTCATTAGCCCATATTGGTTTATCCTTAATTTTCTTATTTGTATTACTATTTTATTGCTATTTAAAAAGCATTTGTACAACCTGTGGTTTGGTTTGGTTTTGGCCCTCTTTTCGCTGTTTTATAGTGTAAATATTTATCAGGGCTGGATTGCTACTACTCATACTACAGCAATTTTTGGATTCGTATTTTATTTATGGCTCGGCGTTTATTTTAATGAGTATTATGATAAGATAATGGATATCATAAAGGCCACTTCGTGGTTTACGATCCTCCTTTTAGCACTTGTTACCTTTTGGATAGCCGTTGGAGAATCTACTTACCTAAATAATATTGGTATAAAGGATGCTTATAATACCTTACGTTTTAGTAATATCATTTATTCTTTGGTCATGTTTGCGCTATTGTTAAAAGTCGGCAGTTTAAATTGGCTCCAGCAAAATTTACGCCCCAGGGAAACTACTTTCGGTATCTATCTCATCCATGTGATTATAATTGACAGAGGACTTCCCCTAATTTTTCAACCCTTAAAGTTAAATTTTCTTGAGCTTAACATATTGCAGAATACCGGAATACTGCTGATTAGATTTTTAGTTACGTATATGCTAAGCTTTTTCCTGGCTAGAGCTATAGGAAAAACCAAAGTGAAATGGATTGTGGGGAATTAACTGATTAATCCGCGAAGCGTAATTTTAAACATTTTTCGGAATTGCTTAAAATTAAAATACGCTGTACTATATAATTCCTTTTTAAAATACCAATTTAATGCTTTAGCATTCGATTTTTTTAACCGCAGTATTTCGTACCATTTATTAAATAAAAACCGATTTAATATAGTTATATCAAATCTTTTTGATTTTGCATTGGCAACTTTCATTGCAATTAATAGTTCGTGATATCCGGCAAAGTGAGCTTCATTTAAATTATTTGTTAATAATTCTTTATGTAGATTTAAGCTACTCATGCTAAACGACATGCCTAAGTTATCTTGAATATTTTTAAGAACTTCAAGTTCGTTTTTTCCCTGATCCTCTGATTTTTTTATTGTTATATTTTCGCCATGTATCCTATATTTAACTAAAAAGGCATCAATATTTGCTACTTTATATTTTTCTGAAATCCGTGTAAAAAGGTCGAAATCTTCAGCTAATGCAAAATCTCTATAGCCGTTAAGTGCTTTGAAGATTTCCGTTTTAAACATTGTGCTTGAATTTATGAAAGAATTGGCAAATAACATATGCATGCTTATCGAGTCATCAGTTGGCACAATTATTTTTTTATCGGCTTCTATTCCATTTTCATTTATAATTGTACCATGCCCTCCGCACAATGCAACTTCTGGATGTGAAGAAAAAAAATTTAACTGTAACTGAAACCTATCAGGATAAGCGATATCATCACTATCTAAAATTGCAATGTATTCACCGTTAGCTAAATCAAGCAACCTGTTTCTGGTAAAAGGCAATCCCTTATTCCCCTCATTTTGCATAAACCTAATTCTGTGATCATTAAATTTTTTAACTATAAATGCGGTATCATCAGTTGACCCATCGTCGATAATTATAAGTTCAAAATCTTTAAAGGTTTGGTTTAAAATACTAGATATAGATTCTTCTATATAGCCAGAAGCATTATAGGCAGCTATAAATGCTGATATTTTAGGGCTTTTCATAGTTTGATCCAGTTTTTTGGACAAATATCAGTTTCAGTACTATCAAGGTTATTTACCCATTTTCCTGGAGCAATAACCACTTTATTAGTATTGTTATTTAGCCATCCTCACCACCAACTAAAGCTGCTATTTGCAATAATATTATGCTTGCAGTTACTCATCAATTGCATATCTATATAACTGTTTTTTCCTTTATTCAAATCAATGTAGGTTACATTCTCCAATTTAAGATTTTGTCTGCACCAGGCCATGTCGTCAGAGAAGACGAAGAATTGTGCGTCTTTAATTTTTGAATTGATGTTCAATATAGCTTCCTCATAATAATGTAAATTACAAATATTGCCTAATAGGGGGTCTTTTAAATAATCACCCCTTCTTACATGGATCGATACACTTTGAGTATTTGTGATTTTTTGAAGGATTGTTTCATTTTCTATATCTACAATTTTAGTAAAAATGAAATCATGTCTTATTTGGTGAGCTATATCATGGAAATATCCCTCGTTTTGCCAGTAACCAAAATAATATTTATTAGTATCGCTTAAAAAAGAGGGATCGAACCTAAATTCCTTTTCCTCTACCCTATAGGTTTTTTTTAAATTTAAAACTCTTTTAAGTTTTCTAAATAGCCATTCCGTTTGGTTGGGCTTAAATAGATTTAAAATAAATTTGCTTGGCGTTCTTACGGTTAAATTAAAAATTCTTCCTAGTTCATAGCCATTATGTAAATGATAATCTTCAAAATCAGATAAATCTGCATAAACATTGAAGCCCTTATTTTGTAAAGATTTGTAGAAAGAATATTGAAACATCTGATTGCCCAATCCGCCTATTATTTTAATGATGATCATACCTTGAGTTGAATCAATAATTTCTACTTAAATCTGAATGATCTGAAATACATACTCATATTTAAATTAACTTTGTTATAAATGGAAAATCCTTTAGTTACTATTGTTGTACCCGCATATAATTATCAGTCGTTTTTACCTGAAACTTTAAATTCGGTACTGGCACAAAAATATCAAAATTTTGAACTTATTGTTGTAGATGACGGTTCGACAGATAAAACAAAAGATGTTGTAGCTGAATTTTCAGCTAAAGATCCCAGAATAAAATACCTATATCAATCAAATGCGGGCTTATCCGCTGCAAGAAACCTGGGGATAAAAAACGCAGTTGGAGAATACATCCAGTTTTTAGATGCTGATGACCTTTTGTCCAATCTAAAATTAAGCTTTCAAGTTGAGGAGATGGAAAAAAATGCTCATATAGATATCTCTTATACTATAGCATGTTATTTTGTAGACGGCAATAAAGAAGAGCTTTATAGAAGTATAAACTTATACCAAGATGACTGGATGCCTAAGTTGAATGGTTCTGGATATGAAGTTTTAGAAATGCTGATTAAGCAAAATATAATGCCGGTTAATTCTGCCTTAATTAGAGCATCTTCATTGAAAAAAATAGGTTTTTTTGATATGTTTTTGAAAAGTTTGGAAGATTGGGATTTTTGGATTTCGTGTGCATTTAGAAATTTCTATTTTTCTTTTTTGCCGGTAGAGGAGGCTTTTGCTTTAATTAGGATTCACAAAACCAGCATGAGTCAGAACAGGAAAAAGATGTCGGAGTATGAAGTAATAGTGAGGAAGAGAATTAAAAACTTAATAAAAAACTGTTCATTTATAAATTCAGTGCAAAAAAAGATGCTTGGAAAATCAAACTCGAGGCATAATAAGGTTATTTTAAGTGGATTGATTAAAGAATCAAAGCTTAGCTTAAATGAATGTTTTAGATTGATTAAAAATGCTGGCATATCTCAATTCATGGCATCTTACCTAAAAGCAATGAACGATAGCAGGAAAAGTAGATCCTAATGCGATTGTAGCCTAAATAGAATACCCAAATTCCTTAAAAATAGGCCCCCACACTTCCAGATTTTTGTTCCAGGCATGGCACCCGAATGGCAGTACATTGTTAGTGAGTTCGAAGGCTCTGTCTACAGGTACTTCAAATGCAAAAAATACTGCTTCCTTATAAGAAGGTATGTTTAAATATTTCTTCTTCCTATTTACTTCTATGCTCCAAAAAACATCTTCATTAAAATTGGTTGCCTGATTATCAGTATATTCTATAATTTTATTATGAAAATGTTCTGTTAGCTGATGAAATTTTTGTGTCCTGCGTAAAGATAAACCCCCGTTTCCAACTTTATACTCCCGCTGAATATCAGTCGGCTCAGAGAGACCTTCTTCCTAAGATCAAATTTTCTGTGTATATAGCCTAATATACTATTTTTTACAGCTTTAATAACATCTGGATATTTATGTCTGAGCCAGGGTGCTCCCACATAATCTATATTTTTTTCACACCAAATATTGAGGTCATCTTTAAAAATAAAAGCATCTAGTTGATGAATCAGGATGTACTCATAATCTAAAAATGTCTTGTAAAATTCTCCTGATAACATAAGCTTGTTGTAGCCTGCTATATCTTTAAAATACGCATCATCAAAACTGATGATACTGGTGAAAGGATAATTGGTATTTAAATTTAAGGATGTAGGTTTTACAAAAAAAATAGGGTAGGATTTGGAAAGTACTTTAAAACACTGTTTTAAAGATATATCCTCCAAATAACTTATTTCTTGATAAATTGGTATAATAACAGCAACCTTTTTCATAATGTTATGAATTAAACGATTTGAAAAACAGTATCCAATTTTTTATAGCATTCTTCCTTTTCATAATTCATGCTAAAAGCCATCAATGCATTTTCTGCTTGTTTTTTATATTCCGCTTCGTTTGTTAATAGTTTCATGATATTGTTTCCAAATTCCACCGGGTCATCACTCACCAAGCAACCGTTATTGGTTTTGTTAATCAGCCCATCAACACCTCTGGTATTGCAAACTATCGGGATGCCGAAAGATAATGCTTCTACTACTTTTATTTTAGTTCCTGTGCCTGTTAACATAGGACAAAGTGCTACTCTCGCATTTTGGTAATAGATTGATAAATCTTCGGCGAAATTTATTGAAATAATATTGGCTACCTTTATTGATAAATGTTCATTGATTTGCCCGATTATGCAGATCTGGATATTGCCGGGTAAAAGTGGATACACCTCGTTAAAAAACCAATGAGCAGATTTTTGATTGTGGATATTATCACTTGCCACATAGATCAAATCATATTGTTTTTCTTTTACAAGGTTGCCGTTTTCTGGCTTATCAAGCATCATTGGGGCTAATACAACCTTATTTTTGCTAAATTGACTAAAAATATACTGTTCTTCTACGGAAATGGCTAAAACAATATCGAATAAAGAAATTCTTCTAATTTCTTCTGTAAAAGATTGTCCTATATCATTTTTTCTTTGATGTTGAGCAGTTATAAAATCGTGAGTATCAATTACCTTAACAGCATTTTTTGTGAATTGGTTATTTTCCACCAGTGTTGCCCAACTTGCATAATTAATAAAGATATAATCGTAATTGTTGCTTTTTAAAATTTTTTTGAATGACCTTTTAAATCGCATGGTCACCAATTCAGGAAATTGAAGTGGAAAAAGCCATGCCTTATTTTGATAGAAAAAGTTTGGCAATTTATAGAATAGAAGATAAAAGAGTATATTTTTTTTCGTAGGCTTCTTTTTAATCACGTAGGTATTGTTGGCAAAACCTGAATCTTCAAATGCTTTAATATCTGTTTCATTCCAACGCCCGGTAAAATACTCGCTAACAAAATCTATTTCGAAATTTCTTGATTTAAAATAGCTTAACATGCTCAATGCCCTCGTTCTGTTGCCCGCATTTTTTTTAAGCGGATTATCAGGCATGAAAAATAGTACTCTCCTCATTTAAATATTTAGTCGTTAAAAGCCTGCATATCAATTAAACGCCTGTATAAACCATTTTTATTCATTAATTCATTGTGACTACCGGTTTCTACCACACTACCTTTATCTATCACAACAATTTTATCAGCGTGTTGTATGGTACTTAAACGGTGAGCAATCACAATAGAAGTGCGATTTTTCATCAGATTATTTAACGCATCCTGTACTAATTTTTCCGATTCTGTATCTAAAGCAGAAGTTGCCTCATCCAGTAACATAATTGGCGGATTAGCCAATACAGCCCTGGCAATACATACGCGCTGTTTTTGCCCACCCGAAAGTTTATTTCCTCTATCCCCAACAAAAGATTGATAACCGTTTTCTGTATTTTCAATAAAATCGTGCGCATTTGCAATTTTTGCGGCTGCAACAACCTCTTCGATGGTCGCATCAGGCTTGGCAAATGCAATGTTATTGAAAATTGTATCGTTAAATAAAAAGGATTCTTGATTAACAGTTCCCATTTGTGCCCGGATGCTTTCTACGGTAAGTGTTCTGTAATCGTGGCCATCAATTTTTATTGCACCTGATTTTGGATCATGGAAACGCGGAATTAGATCCATTAAAGTACTTTTTCCACCTCCCGATGGGCCAACAAGCGCCACTGTTTGCCCTTTTTCAATGTCGAAAGTTATTGAGTTCAAAATCTGTTTTTCTCCATAATTAAATGATACATCCTGAAAGCTGATTGTGCTGTTAAAGCCATTAAGTATTTCAGCATTTGGTTGATTTACTAACAATGGTTTAGTGTCTATTAGGTCTAAAACGCGTTCACCTGCTGCAATTCCAGAGTGGATTCCGCTAAACGAGTCTGTTAATGCTTTCGCAGGCCGCATTACCTGAGAAAAAATAGCGATGTAAGCAATAAAATCTGAAGCTGTTAAAGCATTTTTATCATTATGCAATATTAATGATCCACCATACCAAACAATAATCGAAATCATTAGAACGCCAAGAAATTCAGAAACTGGTGAGCCAAGTTGTTGCCGTCTGACCATTTTGCGCGTTAAGTTGGAATAAAATATATTTTCCTGGTTAAATTTATTCTTAATTCGCTCTGTGGAATTAAAAGCTTTTATGATTTTAATCCCACTTAATGCCTCATCTAAAAAGCCGATCATTTTAGCAAAAGATTCGTGCGATTCTTTTGCTTGTTGCTTTAATCTTTTTACAATTTTACTGATAATAAATGCAGAAATTGGAATCACTAATAAAGAAAATAAGGTAAGCTTGGTAGATATGTTAAATAAGAGAACAACATACACAATTAGTGTCACGGGTTCTTTAAAAACAACCTGAAGTGTGTTGGTAACGGTAAATTGAACTACTTGCACATCCGATGCAACTTTAGAAATAATATCACCTTTTCTCTCATTATTAAAATAACCTACATGAAGATTCATTACATTATTAAAAACCTGTTTCCTAAAGTTTAGCAATGTATGGACTCTTAAATCTTCCATATAACGTTGGGAGAAATACCTAAAAAGGTTCGAAAGCAATACCGAAATAACAATAATGATGCAAATATATAGTAGCGTAGTCTCGATGGTGTTAACTTTGATAGAATGGTTAACAAAATCCCTTAACTTGCCTAGTAAACTGAATGAGGAAGCAGCTTTATCTGTTAAACTTGGGGTTTGACAAGTTTGCTTATTAGCATTTAAAAGTGTTTCAAATAATGGAGATAATAAAGCCAGATTGAAGGTTCCAAATAGAATAGAAAGCAATGTTGTAATAACATAAGGTATTGCAAACTTCTCTATAGGCTTGGCAAATGATAGTAAACGAAAATAAGTTTTCATTATGTATTGTATATATAACGGAACTTAGGCAAGTGCCTAGCCGACAAAAAAATATAATAAGATTCTGGCAAATGTACGGTTTTTCATATATATCAATAAGATGATATAAATCTTACTTATATAAGTTGAATTTTAAGCTTTTCGTAAATTTAAGAGATTGAAGGCTGGTTAATCAGGCAATCCTGATACAGATTTAAATATTGGCTGGCCGCTTCTTTCCCATGAAAATTTTTCTGCTTGCATAACCGCCTCATTGTAGCGATTATTTTGAAAGAAATCACTCATGCCTTTTTTAAATACTTCCTGCATGTGTTCTGGTTCGAAATTATCAAAGTAATAAGCAACCTCGCCACCAACTTCGGGCAAAGAAGTGAATTTTGAAAGGAACACCGGTTTTCCAAAATGCATGGCTTCGATAACAGGAAGCCCGAAACCTTCGGCAACTGAAGGGAATAAGAATGCATCGCAGTTTTTGTAGTACCACGCTTTGTCTTCATCAGAGATTGGCCCGGTAATATGAACCCTGTCTAAACAATTATATTTTTCGGCCTCCTCTAAAATCCTCTGTTTATGTGGGGTTTCCCTGCCTGAAATAACAAGGTGAAAATCATTCTCTTTTAACAAAGCGGGTAGCAGATGAAATCCTTTCTGAACCGATAACAAGCCGATAGTAAATAAGAAAGGTTTTGGTGGCACAAAGCTAGGGATATATTTTTCCGCTGAGATCAGTTTATCAGCTCCGTTGTAAATTACGCTTACTTTACCATCAGCTTCTGGAAAATAGTGTAAAACATCGTTGGCAACAAATTGAGAAATACATACTATTCTATCACATTGTGCAATTAGCTTACCCAGTTTTTTTAAATACACCTGAATTCTATGTGGCTTGCTAAATTTTAAATGCACCTTGTTCATATCATGAACGGTCATTATTTTTTTTGCATTTACTTTGCCGGGTCTTAATCTGCAGGTCTGATCTGAAAGATGAACAACATCGAAATCATTTTTTTCCTTAAAAAATAACCGGTCTAATCTGGATAGATAAATGAGATCAACCAGGCCATTAAAAAAGGTATTGCGTATGTTTAAAAACGTAAAATTTTAATTTAAATCTTCCTTTGTTTTCCTGGATTAATGCATCACCCAATCCTTTTCCAAATGAAAAATAACCGCAATTGGCATCTTTCATCGAATCAAAAGTTACTAAAACATCAGGTTTTTTCATCAGGGGTTTTTTACAGATTGAAAATTATGTAAATATAAGTAGATTTAAATTGAGGCCTATTTCACAATTCTATAATTCCGGTATTCGAACAACCGCAATCCGGTTAAATCTTCAATTTTTTGTAAAACTCTTCTTCGGAAATTCATTTTAGGGGTTTCCTGGGTTAAATCTTTTTTCAAATTTCCAGTTCGCTGCTTCAATTCTTGCCTGCATTACTTTTGGATGGCTACCTTTAAAATGAACCAAACGATCGGCGTTGTGCATATCATAGGTATCCTGAACCGGGTAATTTTCTTCAATCCATTCTTCTGTTTGGTAAAATTGATTAAAGTTGCGCACTTTTCCCTGTAATCCTTTTGGTGGTTTTACCCAGCCATAGTGATATATATAGGCATCGATTAATTTGACCTTAAGTTTTCGATCATTGATTCTAAACCCTTGTGCATCCCGATAAGAATGGACGCCAGGTAAGTTTTTAATAATTCTAACTTCTCTTCTATACCAGCGCCTCGATTCTGCCAGGTAATCATAAGAGGCATAAAAGTGTTTATATTTTAAAAGCAAGGCTTCAACCTTATTATTGTTGAGTTCTGCCTCCATTTCTTTTTTAATCAAGGGAAGATAATCTTCATGTATGGCTTCGTCGCCCTGGATATAGATCATCCAATCCGTATCATCACTAATTTCTGCCAGTGCCTTATTGGTTTCATCAGCAAAAACGCGACCGCCTTCCCGCATACTTTCATTCCAAATGGTATTAATCGTTCTTATTTTTGGATCAATGCTTTTTACCATTTCTGAAGTTCCATCGGTAGAGTTTCCTAGCGCAACTATAAAATCATCGCACAATAGCAGTACCGAAAGTATTGCTTCTTTGGCAGGGTAATCATTAACAATTGCATTTCTTAAAAAGGTAAAACCAGTAACTTTCATCCAGATTTGTTGTTGATAGCCTGATGTGGCTAATAATTTTGTTAATTTGTACAAAGATAGTTTTATTGATGAATACGCATCTATCCATTTTAAACGAGATAAAAGCTGGCAATTATAAGGTTTTAGCAAGAGCATTAACGCTTGTTGAAAATGATATTAAACCGTCGGATTCGATTTTAAGAGATCTGGATAGTAAAATTGATACTCCAGTTTTGGGTATAACCGGCCCACCCGGAGCAGGCAAAAGCACTTTGGTAAATGCCATAACCAATCATTTTTCGGCAGCGAATAAGCGGATTGCTATATTGGCTATCGACCCTACTTCGCCTTTTAATTTTGGTTCCTTGTTGGGCGATAGAATCCGGATGGCCAATCAGTTTAACAATCCAAATGTTTTTATCAGATCATTGGCTACCCGTGGTGCTTTAGGTGGTATTTCTGCAAAAACAATTGAAATGGTTGATGTTTTAAAAGCTTCAAATTTTGACCTTATTTTAATTGAAACGGTGGGTGTAGGTCAATCCGAAGTGGAAATTGCTGGTTTGGCAGATAAAACTGTTGTTGTATTGGTGCCCGAATCCGGAGATGAGGTTCAGAATATTAAATCAGGCTTAATGGAAATTGCAGATTGTTTTGTAATTAATAAGGCAGATCGGGCAGGAGCAGATACATTTGCCAATAACCTCAAAAAAATTATTCATCAAGGCACAAAAACAATTCCTATTTTAAAAACAGTTGCTGACAAAAATATAGGCATAGTTGAATTATGCAATTGGTTAATCAAACCTCATTTAAGGGATAATAGCAGAAGTGTATTTTTATTTGCAGAAAAAGCATGGAAAATCATTCAACATGATAAGATGCGGGTTATAGATAAAAAAAGGCTGCGTGAAAAAATCCAAGCAGCCTTAAAAAAAGATAATTTTAATATTTACCGCTTTGCGGATGAGTTTATGCATAATGGTTAAGCGCTTAATTGTTTAAAGCGGTTAACTAAGCACTGGAAATTGTAAACTGGATACTGTACATTAATTAACTGTTCATAATATCTTCAATTTCTTCCGCTTCCAATGGAATATCAGCCATTAAATCTACATTACCATCTGAAGTAATGAGAATATTGTTTTCCAAACGGATGCCCAAACCTTCTGCCGGAACATAAATGCCTGGCTCAACAGTTAAAATATTACCTGCGGCAAATGGGGTGTATCTTCCGGCGAAATCATGCACATCGATACCCAAATGGTGAGAATTGCCATGCATAAAATATTTTTTATAGGCAGGGTAAGCAGGGTTTTGGTTTTTTACATCTTCGGAAGTGATCAACCCAAGGTTAATTAGCTGTTCAGACATAATTTCTCCTACTTCCTCATGGTAAGTATTCCAGATGGTACCCTCCTTTATTAATTTAACCGACGCTCTCATTACTTTCAGAACTGCATTGTACACCTCTTTTTGTCTTGGGGTAAACCTGCCGTTAACAGGGATACACCTGCTCATATCTGCATTGTAATTGCCATATTCTGCGCCGAAATCAAATAGGATCACGTCACCATCTTTACATTCCTGGTTATTATCCGTATAATGTAGAATGTTGGCGTTATGGCCTGAAGCAATAATGGGTGTGTAGGCATGTCCGGTTCCACCTTGACGGATAAATTCATGAATAATTTCTGCCTCAATTTCATATTCTTTTACACCTGGCCTGGTAAATTTCAATACCCTTATAAAGGCATCGCGAGTAATCGCAGAAGCTTTTTTTGTGAGTTCGATTTCTACATCAGATTTAACTGCACGTAAACTGCGCATAATCGGGGCCGAGCGTTCATAACGATGTAAAGGATATTTTGATTTCATTTTTTCAATGAAACGAACATCTCGATATGGAACTTCATGCGCATACCTGTCGTTTTCATTGGTATTTAAATAAATATGTTCGGCATAGTTAACTATACTATGTAAAATGTTGTCAAAATCTTCCAGCCAATATATAGCCTGAATGCCGGATGCGGCTTTTGCCTGCTCTTTTGTATATTTATATCCTTCCCAAACTTTAATGAAATCGTTGGTCTGTCTTAAAAACAGGACTTCTCTGTACAAAGGATTAGGACAATCGGGATATAATAATAAAATTGTTTGTTCCTGATCAATTCCTGATAAATAAAATAAATCAGGATTTTGTTTAAAAACAAAGCTTTGATCGCCACTTCTAGGAAACTCATCACTTGAATTAAATATAGCTAATGAATTGTTTTTTAGATGTTTAGAAAAATTTCTCCTATTTAAAATAAATAATGACTGATCAATGGTTGGATATTTCATGAATATAGTATTTTAATATGCGCAATGGCCAAAAGTAATAAAATGATTAATTACCGTGAAGTTTGGAACGGAGTTTGTATAAAAGTTTGAAAATTTAAAATTTTGTTTAATTTTGCTTTTACTAAAAAATTAATCAATTAAATTGTTTAACCCTTAAAAAAGAAAAAAGATTATGAATTATTCTACTTTAAAGAAAAGTGTTGCGCTTTCTTTAGTGGCATTAACAGGAGTAGCTTCTCTTGCTGTCGCTCAGGATGCTCCTGCAACAACTTCTGCTGTCAAGGTATTTGGCGGTAGAGGTCAGTACAGAACTTGGTCTATCGGTGTACACGGTGGTGTTTTAATGCCAGTTGTAGCTATCGGTGGTTCTAACGACTTCAACAAATGGGATGCTAACTTAGGTTACGGTTTAAACATCCGTAAACAATTAGGTCACTCTTTCGGTTTAGAATTAAACGGAACTCGTGGTAAACTTTCTGGTACTAACGAAGGTATTTCTAACCCAGCTGTTAAAGATTTCGAAACTGAATTACAATATGCTGTAGATTTACGTGGTGTTGTTAACTTAGGTTCTATCGATTTCTTACGTCGTGAGAACTCAGTAGGTTTCTTCTTAACTGCTGGTGCTGGTTATATGGCTTATGCTCCAAAAATCACTTTAAACAATGGTTCTGTTATCGACTGGAAAGGTAAAGCTACTGGTCCTGCTGATGACAAACATGATGCAAAAGATTACGTAAAAGGTTTCTACATTCCAGTAGGTGCTGGTGTTAAATTCAAAGTTTCTGAGCGTGTTAACTTTAACTTAGGTTACACTATGAACTTTGTTGATGCTGATAATTTAGACGGAGTTTATGCAAAAGGTCAAACTAAAGATAAATTCTCTTACGGTTATGCTGGTTTAGAATTCTCTTTAGGTTCTTCTGCTAAACCAAGTTTAGAGTGGACTAACCCATTAGCTACTATGTACGATGAGTTAAAAGATCCAACTTTACGTCAAGAAGTTGAAGCATTGAAAAACCGTGTTTCTGCTGTTGAGAAATCTGTTGAAGATTTGAAAAAAGATACTGACGGTGACGGTGTTGCTGATCAATTTGACAAATGCCCAGGAACTCCTGCTGGTACTGCTGTTGATGGTTCAGGTTGTCCACTTCCTAAAATGGTTGCTGATTCAACTTCAACTTCAAATGTAACTGGTTTCGAAAAAATCGGTTTCGATTTCAACTCTTCAGTTTTAAAAACTGAGTCTTACCCTACTTTAGATAAATTATCTTCAGTGTTACGTGAAAACGGTGGTAAAGTAACTGTAAACGGTTACGCTTCAAGCGAAGGTACTGCTGCATATAACGTGAAGTTATCTAAAGACAGAGCTCAACTCTGTTAAAACTTACTTAGTAAACTCTGGCGTTAACGCTAGTCAAGTTGCTACTAAAGGTAATGGTGAAGCTAATCCAATCGCTTCTAACGATACTGAAGAAGGTCGTATCCAAAACCGTCGTGTTGAAACTGCTAGAAACTAGTATTTCAATATAAGATTTAGAAAAGTCCCGATGAAAATCGGGACTTTTTTTTATGCCCATAAATTTTCTGTATTAAGCTTTTTAGCTAAGTTTGTACTATGTACTTCTTTAGAAAAAAAGATCCCAACAGGCCGAATAATATCAACTTAAAAATTATGCATTTTATTAATGCACTGGCCATCTTAGTTTTTCTTGCAGGCATCATCTACAAGCTTATTCAATGGCTTGCCAAATAAATTAATTGTATGAAACAAATTATTAAAACAACAAATGCTCCAGCCCCAATTGGACCATATAGCCAGGCTGTACAGGCTGGTAATTTTTTATTCGTATCAGGCCAGGTTGCCATCAATCCTGAAAATGGAGAATTAAACATTGGCAATATCGAAGAGGAAACTCATCAGGTAATGCGCAACCTTAAAGCAGTTTTACTCGAAGCAGGTTTAAGTTTCGATAATGTTGTAAAATCTACTATATTCTTGAGTGATATGGGTACCTTTGCACAGGTTAATGAAATTTATGGGCAGTACTTTACAGCCGATTTTCCTGCCAGAGAAACAGTACAGGTTTCGGTACTTCCTAAAAACGTTAACGTAGAAATTTCTGTTATTGCCATTGTAGGATAATTTTGGCAGCAGGCAAAAGCAAGTATTTTATAGCGGGCATTATTCCTTACATCATCTGGGGAACAATGTCCGTTCCTTTACGCGATATAAAAGGATTCCCTCCGCATGAAATTCTATACTATCGAATATTTGTTTCCATTATTGTAGTTTGGGCGACCATACTTTTATTCAGGCAGGAAGCGCTAAAGCATGATTGGATTATCTTGAAGGCATTAACCACCGCAAAGAGGATCAAATTATCGTTGCTAACGCTATTGTCATCCGTTCTGATTACCGGAAACTGGTTCACTTATATTTATGCTGTAAACAATGTAAGCTTAAAGGCAGCAGCCTTTGCTTATATGGTTTGTCCTTTGTTAACCGCGCTTTGCGGATTTATCATCTTAAAAGAACAGTTATCCAAAATTAAAGTAATTGCATTAGTTATAGCTTTTTTAAGCATCTTAATATTGGCAACGGGTTCATTGCATGAAGTAATGTGGGCTATCATCATCGCATCCTTTTATGCCCTCTACATTATTGTTTTAAAGGTAATTAAGGATGTAGATAAATTTAACTTTTTAGGTATTCAGCTTATACTATCGGGCTTAATGATGCTTCCATGGTATTTTATTAACGCTGCACCCGTACCTACTGAAACTTTCTTCTGGGGGCATATTTTCTTAATTGCGGTTGTTTTTACCATTATCCCACTCTTTTTAAATTCTTATGCCCTGTTGGGTATGCCTTCATCCGCCTTAGGTATTTTAATCTATCTCAATCCAATTGTTGCTTTTACCGTGGCATTTTTCTACTTTAAAGAGGAGATAGGTATAAACCAGCTTTTCGCTTATTTGCTTTTGCTGGTATCGATTGCTATTTTTAATGCGCAGTTGCTGAAGAGTGTTGTTTACAAGAAACGATAAGATATTTTGTTTAATTCGGTATTAGATACACCTGTGGAGTTTTTAAAAGGCGTTGGGCCAAGCAGAGCTGATGTTTTAAAAAAAGATTTAGGCCTCTTTACCTATGGGGATATGCTTTCGCATTATCCTTTTAGATATATAGACCGTACAAAATATTTTAAGATTAATCAGATCAATCCGGATGCTCAGTATATCCAGATCATTGGGCGGGTAATTAATAAAAAAGTTATCGGCGATAAAAGAGCAAAACGCATTGTTGCTATTTTTAAAGATGAAACCGGAATTATGGAACTGGTTTGGTTCCAAAGCTTAAAGTGGGTTGATGAAAACATTACTGTTGGTACTGCGTATGTTGCCTTTGGAAAGCCTACCATCTTTAATGGAACATTCAGTATCTCACATCCTGAAATGGAACTGTATCAGCGAAAACAGGTGGGCAGAGGAAACCTAACCTTACAGCCGGTTTATAACTCTACAGAAAAGCTGAAAAAATTTAATCTTGATTCAAAAGGTCTGCAACGTTTAATTGCGGGATTGTTAGATCAGGTTATTCCCCAGGTTCCTGAAACTTTACCTCAATATATTATTGATAAATACCAATTGCCAGATAAAAAGATGGCATTTTTAAATATCCATTTTCCTAAGAATCAAAAAGATTTAAGTGCTGCGGAGAGACGCTTGAAATTTGAAGAATTGTTCTTTATACAGTTACAGCTTTTACACAATAAGCATTTAAGGCAATTAAAATTTAAAGGGGTTACTTTTGATAAAGTAGGCGAGAAGGTGAACCGCTTTTACAAGGAGTTTTTACCTTTCGAATTAACCAATGCCCAAAAGCGTGTGGTTAAGGAAATCAGGATTGATACACAACGCGGCGTTCAAATGAACCGGCTTGTTCAGGGCGATGTAGGAAGTGGCAAAACGGCTGTTGCGCTAATGAGTATGTTATTGGCCAATGACAACGGCTATCAGGCTTGTATGATGGCTCCGACTGAAATTCTAGCGCGGCAACACTATGCATCCATTACAGAACTGGTAACTGATGATCTTGTTCGGGTGGCCATTCTTACCGGAAGTACGAAAAAGAAAGAGCGGACCATTTTACATGAGCAACTGGAAAATGGTGAAATAGACATTTTGATCGGAACGCATGCGCTGATTGAAGATAAAGTGCAATTTAAGAATCTTGGTCTCGTGGTAATTGATGAACAGCATCGTTTTGGGGTAGAACAACGCGCCAAGCTTTGGCGTAAAAATATTATTCCTCCTCACATTCTGGTAATGACGGCCACGCCAATACCGCGTACCCTGGCAATGACCTTATACGGCGATCTCGATGTTTCTGTAATCGATGAATTGCCCGCTGGCAGGAAACCTATAGAAACTAAACATCTTTTCGAAGGCCAACGCCTTAGGATGTTTGGTTTTATGAAACAGGAAATTGCCAAAGGCCGACAGGTTTACATTGTTTACCCGTTAATAAAGGAAAGCGAAAAGTTAGATCTTCTTCATCTTGAAGCAGGTATAGAGCAATTGAGTTATCAGTTTCCAAGGCCTGATTACCAAATGAGTATTGTACACGGCCAAATGCCCAATGCAGATAAGCAGTTCGAAATGCAACAGTTTATTGAAGGTAAAAGTCAAATTATGGTGGCCACCACAGTTATAGAAGTGGGTGTAAACGTGCCTAATGCTTCTGTGATGGTAATTGAAAATGCCGAAAGATTTGGGCTTTCGCAGCTCCACCAATTGCGCGGCAGGGTAGGCCGGGGGGCAGAACAGTCATTCTGTATTTTAATGAGTAGTAATAAACTGAGTAAAGAAGGTAAAATCCGTTTAGAAACCATGGTGAGAACCAACAATGGATTCGAGATTTCGGAGATCGACCTGCAATTACGCGGCCCTGGCGATATTACTGGAACTCAACAGAGTGGTGTGCTTGATTTGAAACTTGCTGATTTGGCCAAAGATCAAATTATCTTAGCAGAAGCCCGTAATACGGTAATTGAGCTTTTCGAAAATGATCCGCAATTGGAAAAGCCCGATCACGCTGTATTAAAAGCCTACCTGCAAAAGTTAGAAAGAGGCATCTCTTTTGATAAAATAAGTTAGTACTATAACTTATTTAAATTTTTTAAATCTCCACTTACTTCTTATTTACAATAATATTTACTGCTGTATAATAAGTTGTACATTGTGTAGTGATGTAATTGTTTTTTTACGAGTGTGCCCCTCATAAATATTATTTTACCCCCTTTTTTAAATCCTGAATATTCCTATATTGCGTACAACCAAATATGAACTGTTATAGTCGGCAATTCTAAATATGGGTACGTCGTACACAGTAGATTTTAACCCCAAATGTGCTTATTTATCAGATAAGGGTGGTTAATAATGGTTAACACTGATTTATTGATTCGTTCAGAGCAATTGAATAAATTCTTTGCGAGAATATGCTGTAGCTATTTGTTTCGGTAAATCCAGATTTTAATCATGCGTCTTATGACAGCTCTATGTTACGCATGGGTATTAAAGTGCATTACAATCAATATCTAACCAAAATAAATTGAAAACTATGAAAAAAAATCTATTAAGGACTTTTGCCAGAAGTAGCATGTTTCTTGTTTGCGGTGGTGGTCTAATTTTTTCTCCGTTTAGCAGCAGATCCGCTGATGCTGTATTGCACGAAAAATCCCCTCTTGATTTTTACAAACCTCCGCTTCAGGATATTACTGTAAAAGGGCAGGTTACTGATGCTAAAGGTCCAATTCCTGGTGTGAGTGTTAAACTAAAGGGTGGTGCCGCAAGCACGGTAACAGATGGATCTGGTAAATTTAGCATTAAAGTGCCCGAGGATGCTACATTAGTATTTACCTATGTGGGTTATGTGGATCAGGAAGTGCAGGTGAAAAACCAAACGAATATCAATGTCCGTTTATTAGAAAACAATCAAAATTTATCAGAGGTAGTGGTAGTGGGTTATGGAACCCAAAAAAAAGCGGTAGTTTCCGGTGCCGTTGCTTCTGTAAAAGGTACCGAACTTGCAAAATCATCATCTGTAAACTTAACCAATTCGTTAGCCGGCCGCTTACCTGGTGTTACTGCCCTGCAGGGAAGTGGAGAGCCTGGTTATGATGGCTCTACCATCCGTATCCGCGGAATAAACTCGCTTGGAAATAATAATGCTTTAATTGTAATTGATGGGATTCCTAATCGTGCCGGGGGTATTGAACGTTTAAATCCAAATGATATCGAAAGTGTATCCGTATTAAAAGATGCATCTGCCGCTATTTATGGTTCGCAGGCTGCAAATGGCGTAATTCTGATCACCACTAAATTGGGTAAATCAGGCAAGCCGCAGTTCTCTTATGATTTTAGCTACGGTTTACAGCAGCCTACAAGAATACCAAAAATGGCTAATTCTGTTCAGTATGCCGAAATTTTAAACGAGTTGAACATTTTCGGTTCCGATCTAAATCCAAACGAATGGACAGCCGCATGGAATAGCTTCAAAAGTACAGGTTCTTACCTTTCTACCGGAGGAAAAACGATTAATGCGGCCTTCAAACCTGATGAAATCAGAAAATTTGGTGATGGGTCAGATCCGTTAAGGTATCCAAACACCGATTGGTTTAAAACTACTTTCCAAACGTGGACACCTCAGCAAAAGCATAACGTACAGATTAATGGCGGAAGTGAAAATGTAAAATACCTGGTTTCATTGGGCTACCTTGATCAAGATGCCTACTATAAAAATTCGGCAACGGGTTATAAGCAGTACGATATGCGTTTTAATCTTGAAGCAAAGCTGAGTAAATACATTACCACTACCTTAGGAGTAACCGCCAGAGAGGAAGATCGTAATTTCCCTACCGTAGGGGCTGGCGATATATTTAGGTTTTTAATGAGGGGCCGCCCGAATGAAATTGCCATTTGGCCTACCGGGCAACCGGGCAGGGATATCGAATATGGTTATAATCCGGTGGTATCTACTACCGATTTAACAGGTTATAACAAAGATGTTCGCGATTACTTTCAAACTACAGGAAAAGTAGAAATTAAAATTCCTGGGGTAGATGGATTAAAAGTAACCGGAACCGCGGCTATAGATAAATATTCAGGCCGGCAAAAAAACTGGCAACTGCCATGGACACTCTACGACTGGGATAAAAAAACTTTTGCAGCAGATGGAGTAACGCCAGTATTAACAGGTACTGTACGCTCTCAGTATACCGACCCGAGGCTTAGGGAAACTGCAGGCGGACAGCTCGCTGTAAACCTGACCGGAATGGTTAATTATGATAAAAAAATTGGCGATCATAATATCGGCTTAATGGCTGGTGTAACACGCGAAACCGTAAATAATGATGGTTTTACCGCTTTTAGAAGGTATTATATATCTTCTTCAGTTCAGGAGTTACTTGCTGGTGATGAAAGGGAGCAATCTTTAGGAAATAATCCCGGCGACCCGAATAACTTGTTTAAAAGGGCGCGCTTAAGCTATTTTGGTAGGGCAGGTTATAACTATAAAGAGAAATACCTTGCAGAATTTTTATGGCGGGTTGACGGATCTTATATCTTCCCAACCGATAGGCGTTTCGGTTTCTTTCCTGGGGTATCAGTTGGATGGCGTTTATCTGAAGAACCGTTCTTTAAAGATAATGTGAAGTTCATCAACAACCTTAAAATACGGGCATCTTACGGACAGATGGGTGCTGAAGCCTATTTTGGAGATGCTTTACAGGAATATCAGTACCTAAGCTTAATGAATTTCGGAAACTATATCTTCAATGATTTAGTAACCAAAACCTTAACCGAAGGCAAAGTGCCCAATTTTAATTTTGGATGGGAAGTGGCCAATAATACCAACATTGGTTTAGATGCATCGTTCTTAAATAATAAACTATCATTGGAGTTCGATTATTTCTATAACAAACGTACCAATATCCTGATCAGCAGAGGCAGTTCTGTGCCAGAAAGCTCAGGCATTACCGATCGTTTACCCCCTGTAAACCTGGGTAAGGTAAATAACAAAGGTTTCGAATTTAAATTAAGTTATAACGACCAGGTTGGTGATTTAAACTTTGGTGTAAGTGTAAACGGTGGATACGCCAAAAACAAAATCATATTTTGGGATGAAACACCTGGTGCACCAGAATGGCAACGTTCTACGGGCAGGGTAACCAGTTCATGGCTGGTATATGATTATGATGGCGTATTTAAAGATCAGGCTGATATTAATGCAAATACCCTTAATTATAGCGCTCTTACCGGAACACTTCGCCCTGGCGATATGAAGTTTAAAGATATTAACGGTGACGGTAAAATTAATGCTGATGATAAAATACGATTGGATAAAAACGGAACGCCAACTTTTACCGGCGGTGTAAATTTTAATTTGCAATATAAAGGATTCGATTTATCGGTACTTATTCAAGGTGCAACCGGTGGAATGCAGATTGTTGGTTTAACAGAATCGGGCGATATCGGTAACTTCTTAGAATGGTCGTACCTAAACCGTTGGAGCATTGATAATCCAAGTTCGGTAAATCCACGCTTATCCAACCGGGGTGCTACCTATTATACCGATAGCAATAATGCATTAAACAATACCTATTGGTTGCGTAGCAATAACTACATCAGGCTTAAAAATGTAGAGCTAGGGTATACCTTGCCAACCACGCTAGTAGAAAAAGTTGGATTAAACAGTGTAAGGGTTTATTCGAATGGCCTCAACCTGGCTACGCTGGATAAAATCAAGATATGGGATCCAGAATCTACCAACACCAGCGGGCAATATTATCCTCAAGCCAGGGTAATTAATTTTGGTATTAAAGCCACTTTTTAAATGTATAGCTATTTATCAATTACAATGAAAAATATGAAAGCAATAATTCAGAATAGAAATCTATATCTATTGATTTTTGTTACCTTTTTTGCATTTGCATGTAAGAAAGACTTCTTAAATGTAGAATCACCTGGCCAGGTACCTTCCGAATCGGTATGGAAAGATCCTGCAACGGCACAGGCCTTTGTTAACGATATTTATAACGGCTTGGGCAACGGAGGTTTTTCTGAGCAAATGTTGGCATCCGTATCCGATGAAGCATTATTTACACACCCTACGCGCGGTATCGATCTTATTAATAACGCCACCATCAATCCCTCTACACTAGGTTGGGTAGATGATACCTGGGCATACAAACAAATGTATAACCGCATCAGGGCATGTAATATTACTATTGAAAAAATTACCAGTGGTGATAATGCACTTACCAGTCAGGCGTTAAAAGATCAGTTACTGGGTGAAGCTTATTTTTTAAGGGCCTATTTTTACCATCAGTTGTTGCGTTTCTATGGTGCAGTGCCTTTAGTAACTAAAATTTATGTGCTGGATGATAACTATAACGTTAAGCGCAACACCTATGAGGAATGTGTAAACTTTATTGTAAAAGATTGCGATGAAGCCAATAAATTATTAACCGGTAAGGCCATGGAAAAAGGGCGAACCACTGCTCTTGCCGCTTTGGCCCTTAAATCGAGAGTGCTGATATATGCTGCAAGCGATTTACACAACAGAGCCAAACTTACTGAGAAGGTGAAAAATATTGATGTTAAAACGTTAGATTTTTTAAGCTATGCAAGTGGCGATCAGGCAGAACGTTATCGCCTTGCACAAACAGCTGCAGATGCTGTTATCAAATTGGGTACAGGATATAAATTAGATCTTAATGCTCCGGCCTCTGTAGCTGATGGACAGGTAAATTATAAAAGTATCGCCATGGGCGGGGCCAGTAAAGCACCAGGGATAGATGCTACCGCTGCTTCAGAATTAATTTTTGCACGTTATTTTATTATCCAAAGCAACATTAAACATGCGCAGCAAAATGGTCCGAACGGTTACCACAACTGGGCAGGTAATACGCCTATCGGCTTATTGGTTGATGATTATGAGATGAAAGATGGCAGCAAATTTAGCTGGGCAAACCCTGCCCAAAAAGCCAACCCTTATCAGGATAGAGATCCTCGTTTTTATGCCACCATTTTATACGATGGTGCCGGATGGAAACCCCGCGATAAAGCATCAGGCAATGTTGATCCGGCAAGTCAGATCCAAACTGGAGTATATGATTTAATTGATAATGGTGCCCGTATAGACTTTAAAGGATTGGATACACGCGCAAGTTCTATCGAAAACTGGAACGGCAGCTGGACGGGTTACTACTACCACAAATTTATCGATCCAGATCCAACAATTGTAGATGCCTCTATGTCGCAAAATGTGCCCTGGCCTTTCTTTAGGTATACCGAAGCGGTATTTAATTATATCGAGGCCAGTATTGAGCTTGGCGAATTAAGTAAGGCGACCAATTGGTTAAATAAAATTCGTTTCCGGGCAGGTATGCCAGCAGTAACCGCCACAGATCAGGAAGGGTTACGAGCAATTTATCGCCACGAACGCCGTATTGAAATGGCTTACGAAGAACAACGTTACCATGATACCCGCCGCTGGTTAATTGCAGGTGAAACATTGGGCAGGAAAACCACCTACATTAAAGTTACCGGTAAATTTAAACCTGGTAAAACCATGTCTGCACCATATCATTACGATAATACCATTTACGATTATACATATAGTCCGGTAGAGGAGAATGCGCAAGAGAGCAGGAGTTGGAACGATAAACTTTATTTCAGGCCATTTAGTCGCGATGAAGTAAATAAAAATAATATGCTCGATCAAAACCCTGGCTACTAAGCCTCTATTTTAATGCCCGATGAATAATTTTATTCATCGGGCATTTTTATGCTCAAAATTTCAGCTTAGCAAGGGCAACTTTACCTTTAAATAGCTAAAAGAATAATCTTATTGTATATCCATTCCTGTTTTTAATTTTCATAACGTAGTTTTGCATATAACTTTTTTTTCCTGTGGCAGATTCAGATCCCAACTCCGTTATCGTAAAACCCGATCCTTACGCAGCATTGCGTTTTAGAGAGTTCCGCTCTTATTTGGGCATGCGTTTTTTCTTCACTTTTGCCTACCAGATGCAGGCGGTAGTACTTGGAATTTATATTTATCACGTTACAAAAGATCCATTGGCACTCGGTTTTATTGGTCTTTGTGAGGCCATACCCGCCATAGGAATTGCATTATATGGAGGTTATGTAGCCGATAAAAGTGAAAAAAGAGGCTTACTGCTTAAAATATTTATAGGGGTATTTATTTGCACCATCATTATGTTGCTGGTAACCCTTTCGCAATTTAACCTTCAGCAATTCAATATCATCTTCACCTTATTTAATTTTAAGGTAAACCTTGTAGCCCTCATCATGTATGTACTCGTATTTGGGATGGGCATTGCCAGAGGATTTTTTGGTCCGGCTACATTTTCTTTAATGGCGCAAATTTTGCCTAAAGAGCTATATCCCAATGCAAGTACCTGGAGCAGCTCAAGCTGGCAAATGGCTTCCATTTTAGGGCCGGCAATTGGTGGCATTACCTACGGTTTCTTCGGCATCACCGTTACTTACATGGTTATTATAACTTTCGTATTTATTGCGCTGATTTGTATTTTCTTCTTAAAAGTGCATCCTCCACAGTTCATACCCAAAGAAAACATTAAAGAAAGTTTGCTGAAAGGGATAAACTTTGTATTTAAAACCAAAATGATGGTATGGGCAATGAGTTTAGATCTCTTTTCAGTATTTTTCGGAGGAGCTGTTGCAATATTGCCTGTATTTGCCAACGATATTTTAAAAGTTGGGCCCGAAGGTTTAGGTTTTATGCGGGCTGCGGTTTCTGCAGGCTCAGTTTTTACCATGCTCGCCATGACGCGCTTTTCGCCAATGAACAAGCCCTGGCGCAATTTACTAATCGCCGTAACAGGTTTCGGCTTAAGCATCATCTGCTGGAGCTTATCTAAAAATTTCTACCTCACACTCTTCTTTTTATTCCTGGAGGGGTCTTTCGATAGCATCAGCGTAATCATCAGATCAACAATTATGCAACTGTTAACCCCCGATGAAATGCGAGGACGGGTTTCGGCGGTAAACAGTATGTTTATTGGTTCATCTAACGAAATTGGCGCATTCGAATCAGGCCTCACCGCGAAGCTGATGCGTACCATCCCTTCGGTGGTTTTTGGTGGAACAATGACGCTCGCCATTGCCGGAATTACCTGGTTAAAAACGAAATCGTTAACCAAGCTGAGTCTGCAGGATATTAATGAGCATACTACTAAAGCGGATTAGTCGAAGAAAGAAAATACGATAAGAATATTTTTGTAGATGATTTTGGGCATGCCCCAAGCTGCGCAAGGGTCGGGCTATACGTTTCAATCTTTTTTTGATGAAGGATCAAAAAAAGGATTTCCACTGCTATCCCTCATGCAAAAAAAAGAAAACCATTGTGCCTTTGTTTTGGGAGGTAATTTATTAATGGTCTGTGGGGACACAGACCATGGGGATTTAATTAAAAGAGTTGTTAAATTAATAGCGCGGTTGCCAGAAAGTTGACAACTCTGAGATTCTAAATGGTAAAATAATAAATGGTCTGTGGGGATTGAAAAAGAGTTGTCAAATTAATAGCCCGGTTGCCAGAAATTTGACAACTCTAAAGTCTTAATGGTAAAATAATAAATGATCTGTGGAGACACGGACTATGGGGATGGCATTAAAAGAGTTGTCAAATTAATAGCGCGGTTGCCAGAAAGTTGACAACGCTAAAATTCTTAATGGTAAATAATAAGTGGTTTGTGGGGATTGAAAAAGAGTTGTCAACTTTAATAGCGCGGTTGCCAGAAAGTTGACAACGCTAAAATTCTTAATGGTAAATAATAAGTGGTTTGTGGGGATTGAAAAAGAGTTGTCAACTTTAATAGCGCGGTTGCTAGAAAGTTGACAACTCTAAAATTCTTAATGGTAAAAAACAAATGATCTGTGGGGATACAGACTATGGGAATTTAATTAAAATGAGTTGTCAACTTTAATAGCGCGGTTGCTATAAAGTTGATAACTCTACAATTCTTAACGGTAAAAAACAAATGGTCTGTGAGCACACAGACCATTGAGATAATGATACAAACTATACCATTAATTAAAACTTCTTATTCTTGCCCCACATCAGATAAATGATCGAACCCAAAAAAGGAGCCAAGAGGATAATGATAAACCAAAGTACTTTAACCGAAAAACCAATGTTGCTGTTTCTCGATATATGGTACAATGCCACTAATATTAATGCCAGCCAAAGTATGGCCGCAATAATAATAACCATCGCAATCTGATTGCTTTCAACCTGTGCTAGTAACATAACAATAATTTTTTGTTCCTAAGCTTCAACAACTCGCTCGCCAATTTGTTGGCGCCACATGGCCTGATATAGACCATTTTGTGCAATTAACTCTTCATGGCGACCCTGCTCAATGATATGGCCTTTCTCTAAAACGTAAATTTTATCGGCATGTTTAATGGTCGATAAGCGGTGGGCAATCAATATCGTAATGTGGTCGGTTAAATCTGAAACCGAACGGATGGTTTTGGTAATTTCTTCTTCTGTAATCGAATCCAAAGAGGAAGTGGCTTCATCAAAAACCAAAATATCAGGTTGGCGCAGTAAAGCCCTCGCAATTGATAAACGTTGTTTTTCGCCTCCTGAAACCTTAACACCACCTTCGCCGATTAACGAATCTAAACCTTTATCTGCACGTGCCAGTAATGTTTGGCAGGCTGCCTGGTTCAATACTTTAAAACATTCCTCATCGGTTGCATTAGGGTTTACAAACAATAGGTTTTCTCTAATCGTACCCGAAAATAATTGCGTATCCTGTGTTACAAAACCAATTTTCTCCCTTAAGGCATCAAGATCTATATCATTACTCGGAATGCCATTGTATAAAATTTCACCTTCTTTTGGTTGATATAAGCCAACGAGCAATTTAACCAATGTAGTTTTGCCTGAACCCGACGGACCAACAAAAGCAATGGTTTGGCCGTTATGTGTTTTAAAGGAAATGTTTTCTAAAGCATTTCTGTTCGCCGTTTGGTGTTTAAAGCCTACATCGCTAAAAGTAAGGTCTTTAATTTTGGTAATCGAAGTAGGGTTCTCCGGTTTCTTATCAATTGGTGTACTCAAAATCTTTTTAAAGTTCCCTAACGAAACTTCAGCCTCACGCCAGGTTAAAATTACATTACCAAGCTCCTGCAATGGGCCAAAAAGGAAGAAGGAGTAAAAAAGAAATGAAAAATACTGTCCGGCGGTAATAGAATTATCGAAAATAAGCAACAGCAGAACCAGCACCATTGTACTGCGCACCAGGTTTACCGTAGTACCCTGAACAAAGCTCATACTGCGCACATATTTTACTTTTTTAAGCTCCAGGCCTAAAATTTTGTAAGTGGTTTTGTTTAGCCTTTCTATTTCCTGATCTGCCAATCCTAAACTTTTAACCAGTTCGATATTTCTTAATGATTCGGTGGTTGAACCCGCTAAAGCAGTGGTTTCGCCAACGATAGAACGTTGTATGGTTTTAATTTTGCGACTTAAAAACCAGCTCACAAAACTGATGATCGGAATGGCAGAGAAATAAACCAAAGTAACTTTATAACTTACCGAAACCGAATACACGATTACGAAAATCATTCCGATTAAGCTTACAAAAAGGATGCTGATAAAGGCAGTGATAAACTTCTCCGAATCTAAGCGTACCTTTTGCAAAATACCCAGGGTTTCGCCGCTGCGTTGATCTTCAAAAACCTGATAAGGTAATTTTAAAGAGTGCTGTAAACCATCGGCATACATTTTTGCACCCACCTTTTGTACAATTACACTGGTAAAATAATCCTGAAAGTTTTTAGCAATACGCGAAACCATTGCCGCACCAATTGCCAAACCGATTAAGCCCAACGAGCCCCAAAGGTACTGGCTGTAAGTGAGCGAATCTTTTTTATTGATAAAACGGTCTAAAATACGACCTGTGATGTATGGATCTAAGAGTGAAAAGCCAATATTTATACCTGCAAGCAAGAGCGCCAAAGCCACAATCCACTTGTGGTGTTTCAGGTAGTTAAGTAATAATCCCATTAAGTTTTGTTGTTTATAAATGCAAACATAAAAAAAGGGAACGGATAAAAATCCATTCCCCTTTTTTATGACTTTAAGCTAAGATACTTAGCTAATATTTAATTAAAAACCGTAACGTAAACCGATTTGTATTTGCCAAGGGTTGCCCGATGGGGTAACAATACCAGTGTTGTTTACACGATAAGTATAAGCTTTGTTTGCGGTATCAAATGCGCTAACCGCATATAAAGCCTGGTTGCCCAAAGTTTCATTTACACCCCATTTTTTGTTAAGCAGGTTTGCAAAATTAAATACATCTCCAGAGAATTCGATACTGTGCTTTTTATTAAGGTGAAGTTGATAGCTTAACTTTAAATCAACAATGCCAAAAAAGTCATTCACACCGCCATTTCGCTCTGCTATCTCACCAGAGTATTTATTAATATAATCTTTTAAACTTTGGCTTGCGTTTGGATTATCCAATAATGTTTGTAAGCCTGTACGAACATTTGCAGGTACAGTTTGATTGTTTCTGTCAAACACATAAGCCAAATCGTTTGTAGCCACAAAATCACCGTTGATATTGCCGCCTGCCAACAAACTATACCGCGTTCCGCCAATACCAGAGTAGCGAACACCTAACCTAAAGCCATAAAAACTTGGCGAAGTGCCATAAATAACAACCTTATTGCGGAATTGATTATCTGAATAAGACATTTTGCTTAAATCTCTCGGATCATCTTTAACAGGAAGAGATAAGGTAGCAGAGTTTGCCACGTTGCCATTATATGATGTATTATCTTTTGTATCGTTATAAGTATAACTTGCCGAGATTTCTCCATCCTTAAAATAGTTCCAGGTCGCATCTAAAACTACAGCGAACTGATTTACTTCCCCTTTACTGTTTAATTCTAACACACGGCCAAACTGGTTGGTTAAACGTCCGCCTTTCCAATCGGCAACACCATTGCTTGCAGTGATACTCGAAGTTGGTACAAATACACCACGGTTACCTTCATTAGCCAGGGTAAAGTAAGGATTTGCCGCCATGTTTTTATCAACATACATGTAGTTGTTGCGTCCTAATGTTGCGTAACCCGTAATGCCAACCTTAAGTTTATCGGTAATTAATTTACTGTATGATAAGTTGGCTTTATAAACCACCGGGATTTTTGCATCTTCAGCGTAAGTATTAATTGTTGGTACCTGTAAAGCCGTTAATGAAGGGGTAGCAACAGTACCATTTCTATAACCTATAAAGTTTGGTGTGGGTACATCTTTGCCAAAAACATCAACTGTTGCCAAGTGTTTACCATCAAAGGTTAAGTTGTTAATGGTTACATAATTGTTCACATCCGAACCGAAGATACCTGCTCCGAAACGTACAAAATCTGTTCTGTTTTCGTTAATATCCCAGTTAAATTGGATTCTTGGCTGAATTAAAAATTGTTTTAACTCATTATCCGTTCTTACGCCAATGGCATCAAACAGTTGTTGGTTAAGCGGCGATTTAGGATACGTGCTGTAATCGATACGTAAGCCACCTATAAAATCTAAACCTTTAGCCAGTTTGGTTTGCATTTGCCCGTAAACAGCAGCATTCCAAATGCCAGCTTTAACAGTTGGATCTGCAACCAATGGTACTTCGCGGTAAAATCTGTTTGGCGCAAGGTTGTTAAAGTTTGTAATTGCCGGTACTTCGATCTTTTTTGTAGGGTCGTTTGGAAAAGCAGGATCCTGAATTTGAGAAGTTGAATATTCGAAACGGCCGTTTACCTCACTACCATAAAGCGATTTTGCATTGGTATACATTACATCAACACCAAATGTATATTTAACCTTATCGGTATTGTAATAAAAGTTATCTACCAATTGAAAAACATTATTGGTAAAACCTTCCTGCCCGAAACGGTGGCCACCAATTTGTATCGCAGTAGAAATTCCCTTGGTACCATCAGCAAGGTCTGATTTTATGTTTCCTACAATTGCTCTTGGAATGGCACCTGTTAATTCATCATTCTGCGTACTTGCCTGGTAAGTATATAAATGCTGTATTTTTAATTCGTTGGTAATTTTGCTGCTGATGGTTGAACGTAAAGTTGCCAATAAATTATTATCAACGTTTTTATCGTTACCATAACTTTCGTAGAAGTTAATCGCAGTATTATCAGCCAAACCCAGTGGGTTTCTGTCGTTCGTATAATTATCACGAATGGTTAACAAATTTCTATCATTAATTTGCCAGTCTAAACGGGCAAAAGCAGCATCAGATCCACGTTTTTTATCGAAAGAACCATACTGAGGGGTGTTTGCTACGCCATATTTAGTACGTGCAACATCCAAAAACTGTGCTAAAGTACTGTTCGTAATTCTGAAACGGGCTTCATCAGCAGGGCCATTTACATCGGCAATAATTAATGGGCGGGCATCTTTCTGATGATCTAAACCCACGAAATAATGTAATTTATCTTTAATAATCGGTCCACCCAACGTAAAACCGTATTGATAAGTAGAGAAATCGTTATCGCGCTTTACACCTCTGATATCATAACGTGATGATAACCAATCAGCCCTTCCGTAACCAAATGCGCTTCCACTTACTGTATTTGTACCCGATTTGGTTACTGCAGTTACAGTACCTCCACCGAGCTCTACCCAAAGTTACATCATATTGGTTGGTTACTACTTTAAACTCACGAACAGCCTCAATAGAAATTGAGTATGGCGCACCACTTCTACTGGTTGTACTACCAGCCGATGTTGGGTTTTTAGCATTCATACCATCAATGGTATAATTTGTAGATGAACCCAACTGGCCCGATATATTGCCGCCGCGACTTAACGGAGATAAATCCATTAAATTGGAAAAGTTACGCCCGTTTACAGGTAATTGGTTCATTGTTTTAGCAGAAATTTCTGTAGAAGCACCAAAGTTTTGAACTTTGTTTCTTAAACCTGAAGCGATTACCTGCACGGCTTCTAAATCTTGTGAAGCTTCCTGCATGGTGATACCCACCTTAACCACATCGCCAAGGTTTAACATATAGCCATTTCTGGTTTGCTCGCCAAAACCCACATAAACTGCTTTTACTGAATATGGCCCACCCAAAGGAAGCTCTTTAAAAGTGTACTCGCCCTGGGCATTGGTAGATGTTTTGGTGGTAAACCCTGTAGAGTTGTTTTTGATCTGTACAGAAACCCCGGGAATAGGCTTTTTCTGTTGATCGGTTATAATACCAGAGATTGATGCCTGCGTGGTTTGCGCACTTGCCCGGTTGTAGACAATGCAAAACAGTAGCGACACTGCAATAAGTAAATTTTTCATCATGATTATTTTTCTGATTTTTTATGATGACAAAGATGTTAATGTGGTGTTAAGCCGAATTAGATTTAATATTATGAAATGGTTTAGTGATTGCCCTTTTTATAGGCTGATGTTAAAATAAAATGTTACTCATAAATTAATACTGCCCCTGAGTGTTAAATTAATGTTAACCTTACGCTTAGGCACACGTGGGACACGTGCGCCAGCGCTTCGGTTGTATTTAACTTTCGCTAGCGCACGCGGCACGCGTGTGCTGCTTTTAATAATTTAGCGCACGCGTGCCGCGTGTGCTATAAAAAAAATTAAAGTTCATTCAACTCTATCAATCCTTTACCTCCGCTATAGTCTATCGCGCTACTGTATTTCCAATGCCAGGCCTCGTTAACATAGCCAGCAACAACCGGATTTTCGTGCAGGTAATTTGCCTTTTGCTCAATAACTTCGGCACTCCATAATTCTATAGGTTGATTGTTATGTTGCCAAAATTGATATTCTGTAACATTACTGCTTTTTGAGCCTGCCCGCTTAAACATCCACAGCAGCCATTCTTTTCTGCTTTCTTTACCATTCTCTTTAATGGCCTTCACAATTTGTTTGGAAGTATATTCTTTTATCCTACCGAGCAGCTTATCTGGATTATTGTTTTTTGCACTAAATATTAAATGCACATGACTTGTCATAATGCACCAGCAGTGGAGTTCCAAACCAAGGTTTTTTGTACAATAAGTTAAGCAATCAACAAAAATGTCGCAGTATATGCGTCTAACAAAAATATCCAACCAATATACTGTGGCAAAACTTACAAAGTATAATCCCTCTTTATTATGGAATTTATATTTACGGCTCATTTCTATATTTTTTATTGCCAGTGCATGAGCAAAAGCATGTATAACTTTTATAAATTAATACGAATAAACCATTTTAACCTTGGGAGGGTTGGTGGGGTATGGTTTTTATAGAGATGATTATGATTTAAATATAGGAAAAAATATAATACTTAACGTTGGTACACGTGTAGCGCAGGTGCCAGCAATTGAATAAATTATCTTGGTTTTACCAATAATGATTAAATTAATATTAATCACTTAATTTTACTTGTAAAGCAAATCTATTTAGTGTTGGGGGGGCACCGATGATAACCGATGGATATGGAAATACAGTTAGAAGAAAATATTCCTTTAAATGATGAAGATCTAAAGCATATAGCAAGTCAGGAAGAAGGAGTTAAAAAGGTTCTCCCAATGGTTTTAGGGGGAAGTATATTTTTATTGATGGCTTTTACTGCGCTACTGTTGAAAGACCACTTTGCAGATTTTAAGTACTACGATTATATTTTATTTGTAGGTGCGGGCTTTGCTATGTATGGTTTTTGCTATTGCTTTGCCTGGCTGGTAATGAGCTACGATAGTGCCAATTGGAAAAAGGATAAAGCCAGGGGTAAAAACAAATTAATTAGTGTAGTGATCAACCGTGATAAAACAGAACATGCAGAATACCTGACTTTTGCCGGACCAGCTAAAAAAGATAAAATAAGAATCAGGGTAAAACCCAAAGATTATTCCCGTTATTCGGTAGGTACAAAACTAACCGTTGTCTATTTAAAATTTAGTAAAGAGGCGCTTGAACTTACTGAGATTTGATTATAAGGATGAAACATTCCTACGGAACGGAAAAAACAACCATGTTTTTTCCACCTGGGATTCGTCCCGATGGGACGATATAAGACTGTAATATTCACAGATCGTCCCATCGGGACGAATCCTAGGGAGCCAATTTTATAATTGGTGTTTTAGTCCAGATATGGACGTTTGATGATCAGCCGTAAAGCCAGCCAAATCGTTATTAAACAAAAAACGGCCGGTAAATTAATATCGGCCATTCTAATTTTAAGCTTTAACAGTCAATTAACCGGTTTAAACAATTAACCAGTTAATCATTAAAATGCTATTTCTTTTCGGCGGTATATTTATCGCTGAATTTTTTATCCAATTGTTTGTGCAGGTTATCAAGATTTATATCTCTGCCCTGTATAAATGCTTGTTCCACTTTATTGGTACGCATATCTAAAGCATCGCCTGCCGAGATAAAGAAAGTGGCATCTTTACCGGTTTCAATACTGCCCGTAATTTTATCAACGCCCATTGCTTTGGCTGCATTTAAAGTAATGGTAGATAATGCTTTTTCTTTATCCAAACCCCATGCAGTAACCGTACCCGCCATAAAAGGGAGGTTGCGTTGTTGCCAGTAACCATCAATACTCAATACCACGTTTAAGCCGGCATTAGCCAAAACAGCAGCGTTTTTATAAGGCATATTTACATCATCATCATTGTTGTTGGGTAAAGCATGAGGCTGTTTAACCACCAGGGTAATGTTGTTCTCTTTTAAGAAATCGATAATCAGGTAAGCTTCATCAGCACCCGTAATTACAGGCGTAATGCCAAACTTTTTGGCGAAATTAACAGCTGCAACGATATCTTTCTGACTATCGGCCGCGATAAACAGTTTTTCGTTGCCTGCAAATACTTTCTTCATCGCTTCGAAACGCGTGTTAATCACTTCTGGTTTGCCCATTTCCGAATAAGCTTTAGCCTCAGCAAAAAAGGAGGTTAACTGCGCAATGGCTGCCTGTGTTCTTTCCGCTAACGATTCTGGCGATTGCTGCGGCCGGCCGAAGCCTCCAAAACCACCTCTAAAACGAGGCGTAACAGGCCAGGTCATGTGCATGGCGTCATCCGTTTTAAGTGCTGCATCTTCCCAGTTCCAGGCATCGAGCTGCACAACTGATGAACTGCCCGAAACCGTACCGCCCTGTGGAGTTGGCTGTGCCATTAACACCCCATTGCTGCGCAACGTGGCCGGAACTTTCGAATCGGTATTATACGCTACAATGGAACGGATGTGCGAATTAAAATCGCCGATTTCCTGAAAATCCAATGTTGCTTTTACCGCTTCAATTTCTGTTAAGCCTAAATTTGTAGTAGCGGCAATAAAGCCCGGGTAAATGTGTTTGCCAGTAGCTACAATACGCAACACATCATCTTGTGGTACCTGGCCATTGGCCGTAACCGAAATAATTTTACCGTTACCAAAAAGGATGGTGCCATTTTCAATTATTGTTCCATTACCTACATGTACTGTGGCACCGGTAATGGCTATGGTTTTACTTTGTTTTTTAGCTGGCGAAATGTTTGCCTGCGCAAAACACATCAGGCTCGAAGCCGAAAAAGCCAGACTGAATAAATATGTTTTCATGTTAGTGTGCATGTTCTTTCTCGGTTAATTCTGCAGAATAGTTTTCTAAAGTTTCGCAATTGTATAATCGTGGTGCATCACCCATTGGGCGTTGTGTGCGGCCGCCTTTACTTTTGCTATCCAACATTTTTTGAATCAGGCGGGCTTTTTCTGCCTGTTGTGTTTTAATCACCAAGGCATCTTTATCAATGTCCCAATACGGAATACCATCAACAAATGTTTTTTCAGCGCGGGCATAAATAGAAAGCGGGTTGGCTGTCCATATTACCACATCGGCATCCTTGCCGGCTTTTAAACTGCCCACTTTATCATCAATATGAAGCATTCTGGCCGGATTAAGCGTTACAAATTTAAGCGCATCTTCTTCAGGCACGTTACCATACAATACCGATTTTCCTGCTTCCTGGTTTAAGTGGCGTGCCATTTCGGCATCGTCTGAGTTAAAGGCTGTAGTAATACCCACGTTGTGCATAATTTTTCCATTGTAGGGAATGGCCTCGGCAACTTCGTTTTTATATGCCCACCAATCAGAAAAGGTAGAGCCTGCAATGCCATGTGCTTTCATTTTATCGGCCACTTTATAACCTTCTAAAATGTGCGTAAAAGTATTTATTTTAAATCCTAAGCTATCTGCAACATGTATTAACATGTTAATTTCGCTCTGTACATAAGAGTGGCAGGTAATGAAACGTTTGTTGTTCAGGATTTCAACAATAGCATCCAGCTCTAAATCTTTACGTACACTGTTGCCTTTAACCGAAATTGCTTTTGCATACTCTTTTGCGCGGGTAAACTCATCTACAAAAGTTTGCTTTCACCCCCATCCGCGTAACCGGGAAACGTGCACCAGTACCAAAGTTGCTCTGTTTAACATTTTCGCCCAGTGCAAACTTGATGAAACCATCAGCACCAGCAAATTTTAATTCTTCGGGCGATTTACCCCAACGGAGTTTAATCAACTGCGACTGACCCCCAATTGGGTTAGCCGAGCCATGCAGGATATGCGAAGTGGTAACACCACCGGCCAGCTGGCGGTAAATGTTTACATCTTCAGAGTTGATGATATCGGCAACACGAACCTCGGCAGATACCGATTGTGCACCTTCATTAATGCCACCAGCACTGGCAATGTGCGAGTGTTCATCAATAATACCGGCAGTAACGTGTTTGCCTGTAGCATCAATTACTTTTGCGCCACTTGCCGAAAGGTTTTTACCAACGGCTTTAATCTTTCCGTTTTCCAAAAGTACATCAGCATTTAAAAGAACACCATCTTTCTCATTCGTCCAAACAGTACCATTTTTAATTAATACGGTTTCCTGTTTAGGTAATTCTGTACTCCCAAAGGCAGAAAAAGGATAAATAACAGGGCCTAATGCCAAGGTTGCTTTAGGCTCATCTTTTTTAGGAGTATCTTTTGCGGCCTCTTTGTAAGTAGCAGTAAATTTACCGCTGGTGCCATCAGCCAATGCCGATTCGCCTTTTATAGTTACCGGGTTTGCAGAGGTAATGTAACCGCTTAAGCGGATATCGCCTTTCGGACTTTTCTTTAAATTGAAATTGATACTTACCCAATCTCCGTTTCTGGTAAAAGTGGCAGTTGTTTTTACGCTATCTGTACCCAATCTTTCAATTGCAGCGGTAGATCCACCGCCTGTTCCTGTTATCTTTAGCGTTAAAGCACCAACACCATCAACATTTAAATTGTAAGTGCCGCGTACATCGCTTACATCCATTTTGTTTACGATGAAGCGTTTACCCTGAACCCAGTTTTCGAAAATAATGTTTCCGTTTTTAAATAAATTATCAGATGAGATTAAAAAGTTAGCCACTTTTCCTTTTTCAAGGGAACCAACTTTATCACTGATACCCAACAATGAAGCAGGTATTTCGGTAACCGATTGTAAGGCTTGCTTTTCGGTTAAGCCATTTTCTATCGCCGTGCGGATGTTCGTCCAAAAATCGCGGCTGTTCTCTAACCCAAAAGCAGTTAAAGCAAATTTAATTCCTGCTTTTTCTAAGCTTGCCGGGTTGGTAGGTGCAAGTTCCCAGCCCTTCATTTGCGATAAAGTCAGGTTTCTGGCTTCCGCAGGATCTTCCACATCATAAGCTTTAGGGAAATTTAATGGAATAATTAAGCTTGCTCCGGTCGCTTTTACCTCGTTTATACGCTGGTATTCATCACCGGTTGATTTAATGATGTATTTCTTGCCAAACTCTTTGCCAATTTTATCCGCACGGAGAATGTTCTGCCAGCCATCAACTTCAAAAATCTGCGGCATAGTTTGTTGTTTGCCAAATTCATCCAAAGAGATGTTATACTCATCTTTTTGTTTGCCATACCATTGCGCATCGTAATAAGTTTGGCGCAGTAAGGCAATCGAACCCATGAGTGAGGTAGGGTAATCATTAGATGAAGTGCCTTTGTTAAACGAATAGTTCGCTGCGGTTTGGTCTTTCAAAATAACGCTGTTATCTGCACCTTCATTTAAAGTTACTGCTGCAGACACTCCACGGGCAATGCCATCTCTACTGATTACATTAACACTTCCGAAACCTGCTTTACGCAATTCGTCGGCCTTTTTAGTATCGGTAGAAAAAATATTTTTAACATACGTTTCAGGCCTGATGGATTCGTTCCAACCATACGCACCTTTTTTGGTCGAAACAAAAATAGATTGTCGCTGACCACCAAAGCCCCGTTGTTGTGCAGGTGCTTCGGCCAGGCCATAGCTTGTAAAAGCATCAATTAACGATGGGTAAACAAATTTCCCTTTCAAATCGATTACCACATAACCTTTTGGTACGGCCAAACCGGCGCCAACGCCCTGTATGGTTTGTCCTTTAATTAACAGTGTGGCATTTGATAAGGTTTGGTTGGCATTTACTACAATTGTTGCGTTGGTAAAGGCAAACATTCCAGGTCTGGTATCAAAAGAGCCGTTAACAGGGAAGGTTGTTTGCTGTGCAAACAGAAATGTAGTAGAAAATACCAGCCCAATGGCAAGTAAAATTTTCTTCATAATAAGTTTAGTGTTTAATTTGTTTAAAACTAATATAAATTAGTGTTCATTCTACTGAATATCCTATATTTTACAATTAATGACTATTTTTGGCTAAACATATTTGATAAAAATGTACAACATCGTAAAATCTGCGCACTCCGGATGGCGCTACATCGTATTAATTTTATTGGTTATCGCTGTAATCAATGCTTTATCGGGCTGGTTAGGCAATAAAACATACACAGAAGGTAACCGCAAGCTGAATGTTTTTACATTGATCAGTGTACATATTCAGCTTTTGATTGGCCTCGTATTGTTTGCCCTGAGCCCGTTAACCAAATTACCAATGAGCACTGCCATTGGCCGGTACTTTAAGGCAGAACATACCTCAATGATGATTATTGCAATTATTTTAATCACCATTGGAAATGCAAAATCAAAAAAGGTAACTGAAGCAGTTGCAAAGCACCGCACTATTGCTGTTTTCTTCGGCCTGGCCTTGATTTTAATTATCGTAGCTATTTTATTATTGGTTAAAGATGTTCCGGGAAGATCATTCTTTGGGGTTTCTTAACCGGTATTTCTACACGTAATATATAAAGTCCTGCTTCAAAAGAGCAGGATTTTTTTATTACTTTATGCGAATCGTTATCTCTTGCTTGTAGCGATCGTTGTAAGATTGCTTCGCTGGCTGAAAAAGCCATCTCGCAATAACGAAATGGGTAAGGAATCTTCATCTTGAATGGAGAGATCTGTTAAGTAGATTTCCTAACTGCGCTACACTTCGCTCTCAATGATGATATTAGGCAAAAGAAACTTTTAATTCGGATGAACAATCTCCACCTTTTAACCGCTTACTAAACTTATTTTCATAAATATTTCCATTTTTCAAAATTCTTTATATTTTTGTGGCTCATGATCAACAATATACATACCTGGCTTTGGCAAAGTAATTCGAACGGATTGCGCTGGCTGCGTATGAACAAAATATAGTTTATCAACCTAAACCTTATTAAAGAACCATTAAAGCCCGGCGTAGAACCACACGCCGGGCTTTTTATTGTTAAAAAATACGAAATGCAAACCTTAAGCCCTATAGCTTACACCATTTACCTTTATCATGTATAAAATAAATACGACTTACAAAAAAATGCTTGCCGATACCACAACGCCAGTGAGCATTTATTTACGCTTACGTGATGTGTACCCCAACAGCATCCTGTTAGAAAGTTCCGATTACCACAGCAGAGAAAACTCAATGAGCTTTGTTTGTGCAGATCCTGTTGCAGGCATCATTTTAAAGGGCTCAAGATTGGAATCTTATTTCCCTGATGGCACGGTAGAAATTACAGAAAGCAAAAACCTTATTGATGAAATAGCCGATTTTAAAGATAAATTCAGAGAAACTGAATTGCCTGAAATCAAGTTTATATCGAGCGGTTTATTCGGTTACTTTACCTGGAATGCTGTGCAGCATTTTGAAGATATTAAGTTTACTTCTGAAACCCCCGAGGGTGAAGATATTCCGGAAATGCAATACCATTTGTACCGCTACATTATTGCCATCGATCACTTCAAAAATGAAATTACGCTTTTCAAAAATACTTTTGAAGGAGAAGAGGAAGGCGGATTGGAGAAAATGGAATACCTGATTCAGAATAAAAATTATCCTGAATATAAGTTTCAATTGCGCGGTGCAGAAAGCTCTAATCTTACCGATCAGGGTTTTATGGATCTGGTAGAGAAACTTCAAAAGCACATTTACCGCGGGGATGTTTTTCAGATTGTACCTTCGAGGGCATTTAAACAAGCTTTCTCTGGCGATGAATTTAATGTTTACCGTTGCCTGCGTTCTATAAATCCATCACCATATCTGTTTTATTTTGATTACGGGAACTTCAAATTATTTGGTTCTTCACCAGAAGCACAAATCACCATTAAAAACAATACTGCAAATATTTTCCCCATCGCAGGTACTTTTAAACGCAGCGGAAACGACATTGAAGATGCCGAACAGGCCCGTAAACTAGAGCAGGATCCTAAAGAAAGTGCAGAACATGTAATGCTTGTAGATTTGGCAAGGAACGACCTGAGCAGACACTGTAACCGTGTTGAAGTAAAATCATTTAAAGAAGTACAATACTACTCCCACCTGATCCACCTGGTTAGCAAAGTAAGCGGGCATTTGCAGGAAGATGTAAGTGCTTTTAAAGTAGTTGCAGATACTTACCCAGCGGGTACTTTAAGTGGTGCGCCAAAATACAAAGCCATGCAGCTGATTGATGAAAACGAAAAACTCGGCAGAAATTTTTATGCAGGCGCAATTGGTTTTATGGGTTTTAATGAAGATTTTAACCATGCCATTATGATTAGAACATTTATGAGCAAGAACAATGAACTGCATTACCGTGCCGGTGCGGGCATTGTGGCCGATTCAGTTCCGGAAACCGAAATGCAGGAAGTAAATAATAAAATTGCAGCCCTGCGTAAAGCACTGCAAATGGCAGAGGGAATATAGTTGGGCGTTTTTAGTTTGGAGTAAAATCCGTTAACAGGAAATAAAATGGAAAATATAGATAAAAAAACCGTCTTAGTAATCGATAACTATGATAGTTTTACCTACAACCTCGTACATTTAATTAATGAGGTAGGTTATGAAGCTGAAGTTTGGAGAAACGATAAATTCGACTTGGCAGATGTAGATAAATATGATAAAATTTTGCTTTCACCAGGTCCGGGAATACCCGAAGAGGCCGGTTTATTGCTGGATGTGATCAAGACATATGCACCTACAAAAAGTATTTTTGGCGTATGTTTAGGTCAGCAGGCCATTGCCGAGGTTTTTGGCGGAACTTTATTAAATTTAGGCAGACCAATGCATGGAATTGCCACTCCGGTAACCGTTGTGGATGGAGATGAGCCATTGTTTTGGGAATGCCCGCAAACAATAAATGTTGGCCGTTACCACAGTTGGGTGGTAAGTAAGGATAACTTTCCTTCATGTTTAAAAATTACGGCAAGAGATCATAAAAGTGAGATTATGGCTTTAAGGCACGAAACTTTGGATGTGCGTGGTGTACAGTTTCACCCCGAAAGCGTACTTACCGAGTATGGTAAACAGATGATGCAAAATTGGTTAATGACCCCCTAGCCCCCTGAAGGGGGAATGAAAACCCAAGTAACTTAAAGTTTAAAATTGATTATAACAGAAATATGAACGATGGAAAGTCAAAGTCCCCTTCAGGGGATTTAGGGGTGAACATATTAGATAAAATCGTATTACGTAAAAAGGAAGAAGTTGCAGCCGCAAAGGCTTTAATCTCTGTTCAGGATTTAGAAAAATCGGTGCATTTTAACAGAACACCCTATTCCTTTAAATCGTTTTTATTGGCAGAAGAGCGCACTGGCATTATTGCTGAGTTTAAGCGCCGTTCGCCATCAAAGGGTTTAATTAATGGCATTGCCGATGTTGCTGAAGTAACCCAGGCGTATAATGCCGCAGGGGCATCAGCACTTTCTGTATTAACCGATGTAGATTTCTTTGGCGGTAAAACAGATGATATATTAGCTGCAAGAGCTGCAAACGATATTCCGATTTTAAGGAAAGATTTTATGATCGACGAATACCAGATCCTCGAGGCAAAAGCCTGGGGTGCAGATATTATTCTGTTGATTGCTTCAATCTTAACACCTCAACAAGTGAACGATTTTGGGAAATTTGCAAAAGATTTAGGTTTAAATGTGCTTTTAGAAGTGCATAATTTGGAAGAATTGGAGCGAAGCATCTGCCCTAATCTAGATGCCATAGGCGTAAACAACCGAAACCTGGGAGATTTTACTGTAAATATTCAAACCTCGTTTGATTTAGTCAATAAAATTCCGAACGGTTTTTTAAAGATTTCGGAAAGTGCGATTAGTAATCCACAAACAATTAAAGAATTAAAAACAGCAGGCTTTAATGGATTCCTGATCGGTGAGAATTTTATGAAAACCGATAATCCGGGTGCTGCAATTAAGGAATTTGTAGGGCAGATATAGACTGTATAAACCTCGCAGGTTTTTAAAACCTGCGAGGTTTATATTTCACTTTACCTTTAACCACCTAAGTCGCCTGAAAACATTTAACTGGTTTGATTTGGTCGTATTGCCATATAAGCGTTGACAATCATTTTGCTCTAAAGGGAATTAAAAACTTTTATTGCACGCGTATGGTTTCTTAATGGATTTACAAGTTTGCAAATTTCGTATCTTTGTTGCAATTACATGGGAAAACAAAAATTTTATGATACTGCCATTGTGCAGGAGCGGGCAATTTTGGTTGGTGTGGTTACACCCGGCGAAAAAGATGCCCAAACAAAAGAATATTTAGATGAGCTGGCCTTTTTGGTTGATACAGCCGGTGGGAAGGTAGAAAAGGTTTTTACACAAAAAATGCTTAAGCCAGAGCGTGCCACATTTGTGGGTACAGGAAAACTGGAAGAAATAAAGGCTTATGTAAAATCGGAAGAAATTGATGTAGTTGTATTTGACGATGAACTGTCACCTTCACAACTGCGCAACATCGACCGCGAACTTGGTGTTAAAGTGTTAGACCGGAGCAATTTAATACTGGATATTTTTGCCAACAGGGCGCAAACGGCACAGGCAAAAACACAGGTTGAGCTGGCACAATTACAATATGTACTGCCACGCTTAACAGGTATGTGGACACACTTAGAACGCCAAAAAGGGGGTATCGGGATGCGCGGACCGGGAGAAACGCAGATTGAAAGTGACAGGCGGATTATTTTAAACAAAATCTCTTTGTTAAAAGAGCGTTTAAGAAATATCGATCGTCAAAACGAAACACAACGTAAAAACCGTGGTCAGTTAATTCGCGTAGCTTTGGTTGGTTATACCAACGTGGGTAAATCTACCATCATGAATATGCTGTCGAAATCGGAAGTATTTGCAGAGAATAAACTATTTGCAACTTTAGATACAACAGTGCGGAAAGTGGTGATCGAGAATTTGCCTTTTCTGCTTTCAGATACCGTTGGATTTATCCGCAAACTGCCTCACCATTTGGTAGAGTGTTTTAAATCTACTTTAGATGAAGTACGTGAAGCGGATTTACTGATCCATGTGGTTGATGTTTCGCACCCAAACTTTGAAGATCAGATTAATACGGTTAACGAAACATTGAAAGATATAGGCGCGATTGATAAAGACATGATTTTAGTTTTTAATAAAATTGATGCTTATGTTTCGCCAGAACTTGATGATGAAGCAGATGATGGTAAATTAACGCTTGAAGACTTTAAGAAAAGTTGGATGAGCCACGATAAAGTGCCTGTATTGTTTATATCGGCTACAGAAAAAGAAAACTTAGAAGAGTTTAAAACACTATTGTATGATAAGGTTAAAGCCGCACACGTGGCAAGATACCCGTATGATAGTAATTTGTTATATTAGATTAAATTCCGTCATTGGATGTAGAAATAAAACCCGCAGTATTAAAAACTGCGTGGTCTCATCACAGTGCCGATAGATAAATACACTATGGAAAGTAAACGTCAGCAGAAATTTGCAGGAGTATTACAAGAGGAGTTGGCACAGGTTTTTCAACGTGAAGGTGCTGCGTTTTTGCCAAATACACTGGTAACCATTACCCGGGTTCGGGTTTCGCCAGATTTGGCAGTAGCCAAAGTTTACCTAAGCTTTTTTAATACCAATAATACTACACTATCTATCAATACGGTTAACGCACATGCAGGCGAAATCAGGTATAAGCTAGGAAGCAGAATCCGCCACCAGGTTAGGGTTGTGCCAGAGCTTACTTTCTTTGTAGATGATACAAATGAATATGTAGAGCGTATGGATCATCTTTTTGATAAAATTGCAAAAGAGCCACGGCAAAAAGACGAAGACAGCGAATAAATCTTTGTGAGGAAGCTAAGGGAACCCGTTAATTTCTTCACACATTTTATACCGGCGTTAATTGCAATTCCGGCAGGTTACCTATTGCTCCAAAAGTGCCATACCCCAATTGCGTATACTGCTGCCTGGATTTATAGTATTGGTACCTTTATCCTTTTTGGTGTAAGTGCAATGTACCATGGCTATCCGGCTACTGATTATGGTGTGCGTTTCTGGCAGAAATTCGATCATTGCTGCATTTATCTTATGATTGCAGGGTCGTATACCCCAACCGCATTGCTTGTATTTGATGGTTGGCTTAAGTGGAGTCTGTTCGCCATAGTATGGATTATTGCCATTGTTGGTTGCCTGCTTAAAATCTTTAACCGGTTAAAAAGTAACGCCATTTCCTTGTCGATATACATTTTAATGGGCTGTTTAATTGTGCCTTTGCTACAAAAAATGTTGGGTGCTTTACCTGTTGGGGCAATTTTCTGGTTGTTGTTCGGGGGTATTTTTTACATCGCCGGAACTTATTATTATGCAAAAGATAAACCGCTGTCCAGGTGGATGCACAGTCACGAACTTTGGCACCTGTTTGTAATTGGTGGTGCCTTATCTCACTATATTTATAATTTCGTTTACATTTTTAAATAATCAGCATGCAAACTTTCGAGCAACTTATCCAATCAAATGCTTCTTTGATCCAAAAAGTTGTAGATTTTGATGTAAATCAGGATCAGCTTTTAAGTTTAGATTTTACAGCAGCAAATACTGAGCTAACGGATGAAATTTTAGACAATACCGATCTGTTTTCTGCCTGGGTAAACGAAAAACTTGCCGGCAATAATGCGCGTTATGGAATTGGCGGATACAATGAACACCGCACCATTTATTCGCGGAGTGCTCATTTTGACACCGGCGAAGAACCCAGAAGATTACATTTGGGCGTAGATATCTGGGGACCGGTTGCCACCCCAATCTATAATTTTTATGATGCTACTGTTCAAAGCTTTGCCAATAACAACAACTTCGGCGATTACGGTGCAACAATAATTCTTGCGTATGAAATAAATGGATTTAAGTTTAATGCTTTATACGGGCATTTAAGTTTGGATTCATTAAATGGTATAGAAGAAGGTAAATTTATTGCCGCAGGAGCGAGATTTGCATCATTGGGTGCAAAAGAAGAAAACGGTTATTGGCCGCCACACCTTCATTTCCAATTAATCGAAAATATGGAAGGGTTAAAAGGCGATTACCCTGGAGTTTGCAAGTTTAGCGAAAGGGAAAGGTACTTGTCCAATTGCCCTGATCCGAATTTGATTCTGAAGGCTACGTTTTCCAAGCATTACCACTGAGAACATAAAGAGGTTTTATTTAGCCACAGAAATACAGATTAACAAGGAATAATTTCTGTGATTTCCGTGGCAAAAAACTTCCCTTCCCTTTGCGAAAAACTTTGCGTGCTCTGCGGTTAAAACCGTAAATTAGTATAATGAAAAAGCTATTCACCATTTATCTACTTTTATGCTGCTCATATGCCATGGCACAAGTCCAGTTTAAATCAGGGAAAAGTGGCTTTACGAATTTCTTAAGAGAAAATACCATCTATCCTCAGTTTTCTAAAGATAACTGCATCCAGGGAACGGTAAATGTGAGCTTTAAACTCGACAGTGAGGGAAAGGTTTATTTCTCGAAAGTAAGTAAAGGAATCTTGTCCGATCTGGATGAAGAAGCATTACGTCTGATTCGGATGAGCAGCGGGAAATGGCAGGTTCCGGCGGGTTACGATACCACGGTATCGATTGTTGTTCCTGTTAATTTTGTGCTGTCTGGCTACAATTGCGAAGGGAAATCAAGCGAAGCCATGCAAGAATCCATCCGCAGTTATCAGGCCGAAGAGGCTTTAACAAATTCAGTAATCAACTTTTATAAAAACATCGATCAGGCAAAGCCTGGGCAGGAAGCTCAGATTATTGCCATAAAAAATCAACTCGGTATAGACGATGAATATTTAGGCGACCGGATAAAAATGGGTTTGAAAAAGATAAAACAAGGCGATAAACAGGGAGCCTGCGAAGATTTTACTTTCGTTAAGTATATGGGGAGTAAACTGGCAGACGATTATCTGGCAAAATATTGTAAGTAAATGAAAAACGCCACCAGATTTTTTGCTTTATTGGATATTATCAGCATCATATTGCTGGCAAAGCAGTTTTGGCAGATTTTAACTCACCTGAACGAGATTCCAGATCAGGTACTCTCTCAAGCTAAAGTAGTTTTACTGTTGCCCTTGTTCGTATCGTTGTTTATTTCGGCAATAGGATTAATTTTACTTAAAAAATTTGGTTTTATAACCTATTACATTCAATTTCCATTCCGTTTAGTGGTATGGGTTTTTTCTATCGGTTTCATTACTTATCTGCCAGAAGTATTACATCTGGGCGATCGCTGGTTCGATATCCTATTCCGGGTTTGTTTTATTGCCGAGTTTTTCAGATTATACTTTACAATTAGGATTCACCGTGCACTACCCGATAGCTTCAGGGGCTGATTCGTTTGACAATACAACAGTAATGGCAGCTGGAATAATTTTAGCTTCTACCGTATTTACCTGGCCAATATATTCACCATCAACCTGGAAGTGCGCTTTATGTTTTGAAGAAATTTTTACCTCTGCAGTTTGAAATACTTCAATCTTTTTAGGGTTAAATGGCAGTTTGGTAATCCAAATTTTTAATATCTCCATGTAAGAGTAATCTTTAACCAAAACCACCTCAAAAAGTTCATCATCGAGTTTTCCATCCGGGTTTATTTTTAAGCCAGTACCATACATGGTCGCATTGGCAATGGCCACCATCGCAGCTTTAGAGGTTATGGTTTCATCTTTAAGTTTTAGTTGTACCTCCATCCGGCGGTGACTCCACAATGCGTGCCAGGTAGCTTTTGCATAGCCCCACATTCCGCGTTCGGGTAGTGCATCAAATTTTTTAACCAGGTAGGCATTGAAACCAAGATCGGATAAATGGATACAAATTTCCTCATTAAGTTTAACTACATGAATTTTTTGGAGTCGGCCGCCATCCAAAAAGGCCAAAGCCTGTTCAATATCTGTTGGTATGCCCAGTTCTTTTGCCATGCCATTAGCCGAACCTGCGGGTATAATCCCAATGGGTGTTTCGGTATTTAATAAACACTCTGCAACCAGTTTTAATGTGCCATCGCCACCCACGGCCACAACCCGATCTGCTTTCGAACTGTTAATTTTTTCCTTAATCTTATCAATGGAACAATCTTTAGGCAATTCAAATAAATCGACTTCGGTATTTTTTGCCTCGAAATGTGCAGAAATTACTTTTTTTAAGTTTATATCGTGACTGCCAGAGCCTGGATTGATGATAAATAGTAATTTCATGTAGTTAACTTATGTTTACATCACAAACAACTTTTAATTAACTCTGTTTTAATAACAATGAATAAATCTGTAAGTGTAAAAGTATATCATGGTTATGGCCATACCCACAATCTTGTTGTTTATGGGCACGTTTTTAAGCACAAAGCGAAAACAAAGCAGATTTATAGCAATAATATACTGGTTAACATCATTTACCTCTTAAAGCTTTTTATTTTAAAACCTTATGCTTTTGCTGATGTCCGTTTACGGTTTTTTAACCAGATCATTTCCAATACAGCCGAGGCAGATGGCTTTTTTAAATTCGAATGGGAAGCTGAAAACGACATCCCCGCGGGCTGGCATGATGTAAAAGTAGAAGCAATTGATCAGAACGGAAGTGTGTTGGGTACTGGGGAAGGAAAAATTTATGTGCCACACATTACGCAATATGCTTTCATCTCTGATGTGGATGATACGGTAATGATTTCGCATTCTGCCACTATTGGACGACGGTTGAGAGAGCTTTTTGTCAAAAATCCACACACCCGGAAAACTTTTCCTGCTGCTGCAAGCCATTACCAGCAACTTGCACTTTCGCATACCGATTCCAATCAGCCCAACCCGTTCTTTTATGTAAGTAGCAGCGAGTGGAATCTTTACGATTATTTGGTAGAAACATTTAAATTTAATAAACTACCTGATGGTGCTTTTCTTTTAAATACTTTAAAGCGGTGGAAAGATTTAATTAAAACAGGCAAAACAGGGCATGAAGGTAAATTATTAAGGGTAATGCGGATCCTGGATGCTTTTCCGAACCAGAAGTTTGTATTTTTTGGTGATAATTCGCAGCATGACCCTCAAATTTATGCTTCCATAGTAGAGAAATATCCAAAAAATATTGAGGCAGTTTACATCCGTAATATTCGCCCTGAAAAAGAAGCAGAAGCGTTAGAACTGCTTAGAAAAATTGAAGGTAAAAATGTTAGGGCTTGTTTGTTTAATAATAGTGAAGAGGCGATTGAACATTCTAAATCAATAGGATTGATCCAATAATTACCTCAAATTATGAAATCGATTTCCCGAAAGGTGTAAAAGCCAGATTCATTAGCTTAAAATGCTGACGACCGAATGGAATACCTACAATGGTAATGCAAAGCAGGATGCCAAAAAACAAATGGGTTAACGCAATCCAGAAACCACCACATAAAATCCAAATCAGGTTCATGATGGTAGAAAGGCAGCCTGTATTTGATGATGTATCGGTTATTTTAACCCCAAAAGGAGCAAGCCCCACAATGGCAAATTTAAAACATTGTATGCCAAAAGGAATACCTACAATCGTTAAGCAAAGGATTAAGCCTCCAATAATGTATTCGAAGAAAATAAAGATGCCACCAAAAATAATCCAGATGATATTGCCTAAAAAGTTCATTGTGTTTTTTTAGGTTAAGATTTAATTCTGAAGTATTTGTTACAATTCATTTCAACAACATCATGTATTCTTTGTAATTTAGAATTACACACAAAAGAAACACAACATGAAAAAATTAATTCTTGCAGCGGCGTTCGTCGCTTGCTTTGGGCTGTCGCGCGGTATTGCCCAAAATGTAAATGGCGTAAAATTGACGGATATCCACGTGGATTTTGTTCAGATCCGTGCAACAAAAAGTTTTCTGGCAGATAAACAATGGATTGCGCTGGAGTATGGGCAAAAGGTTGGCGATTTTAGCGAACAGTACATTAGGGATGATAATGATAAAAAACTAGGATTTAATTCAGCAATTGATGCAGTGAATAAGATGAAAGCCTATGGCTATGAGTTGTTTAGTGTTTATACAGAGCAAGTTTCTTCAGATTCAAACCGGCCGGTTTATGTACTAAAAAAGAAGTAAATATTAAAGAAGTCAAGTTTGAATGGCCAAAGTGCTGTGAAACTTGACTTCTTTTGCCGTTCTATGTAAAATCAAGCGTAATATTTCTTTTTAGATATTAAAGAAGTCAAGTTTGAATGGCCAAAGTGCTATAAAACTTGACTTCTTTTGCCATGCTATGTAAAATCAGGTGTAATATTTCTTTTTAGATATTAAAGAAGTCAAGTTTGAAGGGCTAAAGTGCTACGAAACTTGACTTCTTTTGCCGGGCTATAAAAAATCAAGTGTAATATTTCTTTTTAGATATTAAAAAGTCAAGTTTGAATGGCTAAAGTGCTGTGAAACTTGACTTCTATTGCTAAGGTTATATAAAATCAAGTGTATTAAATTTCTTGTTTAAAATATCCGCATTATTTACATCCAGCCATTTATCTAGAATGGTACCATATACCTGTCTAAAATCCAACTGATATTTTAAATCGCCCGTATCTAAATCGCCCAGATTAGGCGCAGCGTTAAAAATGCCTTGTTTTTTTAATTTTCCACCGAAAACAAACATATTATTTGCAGTTCCATGGTCGGTGCCGTTGCTGGCGTTTTGTTCAACTCTCCGGCCAAATTCAGAGAAAGTGATTACCAATGTATCGTCGAGTTTGTTGTTCGATTTTAAGTCTTTCAAAAAAGCAGCCATGCCTTCGCTATACTGTTTAAGCAAATTGCCTTGTTGCCCGATCTGATTTACATGCGTATCGAAACCGCTTAACGAAACATAATATACCCTGGTTTTTAATCCCGAAGATATAAACTTGGAAACCGTTTTCAACTGGTTCGCAAAACCCGAAGTTGGGTAGGTTGATTTCGATTGATAAATTTTCGATGTATTCTGTATATAATTTGCAGAAGATGAAGTTTCGATCATGGTTTTATACAAATAACCCCAGGTTATCTTCATCTAAATGCTCTTTATCGTTTTGCAACATCGATTTAAAAAAGGGATCGTTGGTATTGCGGAATAAGGCTGCGGGATCTTTCAAAGCGATGCCTTTTTTGGTTTGCCCTTTCATCGCTAAAGAAAGTGAATCATCTACCTCAATTGCAGTATAAGGGAATTTGCAGGTTTGGCAGTTGCTGTCTAAATAGCGGCCAATCCATCCGGTAGATAAAAACTGGTTGCTATCACTACCGGTTTGCCAGATATCCATTGAACGGAAGTGCGAACGGTCAGGATTTGGGTAACCTACATCGTTAATAATCGTCATCCAACCTTGGTCGTGTATCTCTTGCAGGGCAGCCATATTCGGGTTTAAGCCTTGCATATCGTTAAGTTTAATTACTTCTTCAGGCTTAATGGCTATGCTTTTTCGTTTTTGGTAATAAATATCATTTCCAAATGGGATTACGGTGTTTAAACCATCATTTCCGCCAGAAAGCTGTACCACAACCAGGTTTTTGTATAAACTCAACTCATCCAACGCCATGGCCTCAAGCGGTTTCATAAAAGCGGGAACGAATAACGAGCCTGCTGCAACAAACCCTGTATTTCTTAAAAAATTTCTTCTGTTCATCTTGTTAGTGTTTAAACTAATTGCTTGTTTTTAATGGCTCATATTCAACATTTTAGCTAGTTGGCTAACCTGTTATTAGCCATGAGTCATTAAACTATCAACCGGAGTTTAAAATCTTCGGTATTTTGTCACTTGGCTATCAACTATGAACCATCAAACCATTAACCAAAATAAGCACCTAGCACAGTTGATATTCGGGCATACTTGTAATTTCTACTGCTGTACTTCTCAACCCTTTATTATCACTTACCATGGTTGTTATTTTAGTGTTTAATTTCGGTTGCAATAAAAATTGGGTCAATTCTAATGGCGTTAATCCTTTAGGTAAAGTATCTAAAAATTTGGTCCAGTTTGCATTGGCATTTACATATGATTTTGGTTTCGTATTGGCATTTGCATTGGTTGTTGCTGTACGGCTTAAGGCAATTACAGCTTCATCTTCAGGGTCGGCTTTACCACTAAAGTCGATTTCCCCATCATTTAAAACCAGTGAAGGAATGCGCATTCTCAACATTAACGAAGAGCTGTCAATCCAGTTTTGTCCGCCTGGCCAGCCCGCTACATTTGGCGGGTTAAACAGGTATTGGCCCAAACTGCTCTGCAATTGTATTAAAACCTGAGGTTTGTTATAGGTAACATAGAATTCTCTGCTTAAACCTACCAGAAATTCTGCCGGCGATTTAATTTTGGTGCCAACGTTCTCATCACTATAAAACCAATCTGATGTGAACATTTTCCTCATCAATGAGGCAATGTCGTATTTTGAGTTGTAAAAGTGTGTGGCAAGTTCTTTTATGTGCGCTTCGTCTGGATTATCGTTTACAAAGAATTTATATACTTTCCGGGCGATAAATTGTGAAGTTTCAGGCTTTTCGAGGATAATATCAATAATGTTTTCCCCTTCAAAATTTCCGATTTTACCAAAAAAAGTTTTTGTTCCCGCATCATGTTGGTTTTGTCTAAAAACAAACGATCCGTCTTTATCATACATCCAGCCGGTAAAAGAACGGGCAGATTCTTTAATATCCTGCTCGGTATAATTTCCCCTGCCTAGGGTGAAAAGCTCCATAAGCTCCCGGGCGAAATTTTCATTTGGCTTCCCTTTTTTGTTTTGCTGATTATTAAGGTATTGCAGCATTGCAGGCGACTTCGAAACCTCAACAAGTAACGTTTTAAAACTGCCAAGTGCATTTTCGCGTTGTATATTGTTTAATTGTTGTGCAAAAAAGGGATTATTGCTGCGGCAGGCAAAATGGCCGTGCCAAAAAAGAGTCATCTTCTCCCTCAATGGCGCATCGGTATTAATCATTTTATTTACGAAAGCAATGTTTAAATCGCGGCTTACTTCGTTTTGTTCGCGAATAATCTGCTGTCGCATTTTTTTCTCCTCATCGTTGAGGTCTTTTTTGGCATATAAACCTGCCTGCACCAAGAGTTGCCGCTTAGATTCAAAATCATTAACCAAGTTGATGGGATCTTTTTTTTCTGAATCTTTGAGGAGGTTATCTACCACTTTCTCAAGATTCTTTCTGCTTAGCTTTTCCAGATCGGTGTAAGAAATACCAAAGCCCGCCCGGTTGTAAAGATGTTTTACTTTGAAGAAATTATCTTTTGCGCTCATAATGGCTTGTTTTACAGTATGACTTATTTAAAACGCAAGGGTTTAATCTTTGTTTTCTTTCTTTATTTTTGTCCATGTTTTTTCAATTGTTAGACGATAACCCAGGCTTCCCTGATCCGGCTTTGGCAGAGGAGGATGGTTTGTTGGCTATTGGTGGTGATTTAAGTACAGAAAGGCTTTTAGTTGCATATTCAAACGGTATATTTCCATGGTTTAGTGAGGGCGAACCGATTCTGTGGTATTCGCCGCATGAGCGTTGCGTAATATATCCTGATAAGATAAAAATCAGCAAGAGTATGCGGAAAGTTTTAAAAGATGAAATTTTTAATATCACCTTTAATAAGGCTTTTGCAGATGTAATTATAAACTGCGCAAATACTGAAAGGAAAGGGCAGGATGGCACCTGGATAACCAATGAAATGCAGGATGCCTACATTAATCTCCATCAGCAAGGTTACGCTCACAGTGTAGAGGTTTGGCTTGATGACAAATTGGTAGGCGGCTTATACGGAATTAAGGTAAACCGCATTTTTTGTGGCGAAAGCATGTTTAGCCATGTAAGCAATGCTTCTAAAGCTGCACTGGTTTTTTTGAGTAAAATGAATATCGATTTAATCGACTGCCAAATGCCAAACGATCATTTAATGAGTTTAGGCGCAGAGATGATCAGCAGGGAATTGTATATGGAGGTTCTTCAAAAGTCTTGATGCATAAGGGTTTAAAATGATTTTATATTGCGGATAAATGTTTATCAAACCGCCTGTTTTTAATCTGATACCTTAATGCTAATCTTTGTTCCCTACATCAATTAAGCCTTGCTCACGCATTGCGTTTTCTATTCTTTTATCGGGAATAAACCAGATGCAGGCCACTGTAAAATAAAGTGCGACACCAATCCACGGATTGATAAAGCTGAAGGCTATGCCGGCAATATAAAAAATAAGTGAATATTTACCTTTAGCGTCGTTACCGATGGCATGTACAACAAGTGAATGCTGCCCTTCTGTTTTTTTGATAACAATAACCAGTAGGGTGTAAGAAACAGCTGCAAGAAAAAGCACTGCACCATAAACAATAACAGGCCAAAGCGCAAAATGATGTTCGCCCATCCAGCCAGCAGCAACGGGAAATAGTGATAACCAAAACAAGAAATTAAGATTGGCCCAAAGCATTGATCCGTTAGTTTTTTTTACTGCATGCATTAAATGGTGGTGGTTGTTCCAATAAATACCTACATAAATAAAACTGAGAATATAACTGATAAACTTTGGAATAAGCGGCTTTAAACTTGCCAAGGTATCGCCATGTTCAGGAACCTTAATTTCTAAAACCATAATGGTGATGATAATTGCAATTACCCCATCACTAAATGCTTCTAATCTGCCTTTGTTCATAATTTGCCGCTAATTTGATGGTACAATTATCAGTCAAATTATTTTATAAAACAAAACCTGCAAGTTTTTGGCTTGCAGGTTCCTTATTGTTGTGTTGTTGAAATTATAGTTCTCTTACCCAAATGTTCCTAAAGCTAATTGCCGGACTAGGGTCTCCATGATCTTGTAATTTAATCGAAGCCGGGCCATGTTTTTTGTATTCAGGAGCGCCGATATACCTGGTTTCGCCTTTTAATACATAACCGTTTTGTAAAAGTACACCGTTTAAAAATAGGGTAACGCTTGCTGGTTTTTGTACTGTTCCGTCTTCATTAAAACGTGGAGCATTCCAGATGATATCATAATATTGCCATTCGCCTGGTTTTTTGTTTGCATTTGCCAGTGGGATAGCTTGTTTGTAAACGCTTCCGGTTTGGCCGTTAACATAAGTTTTGTTGTTATAAGCATCCATAATCTGGATTTCATAACCATCATCACCACCGCCGGTTGAAGCTAAGAAAACACCGCTGTTTCCACGTGCCTGACCTTCTCCAGATATATTTTCAGGAATTTTCCATTCCATGTGCAATTGATAATCGGTAAACTTTTTATTGGTTTCGATATTTCCTGTACCTTTTTTTACGGTGAAAAACCCGTCATCAATTGTCCAGGCTGCTGGTTTCGATGGATCTTTAACCGAATGCCATGCGTCAAGATTTCTGCCATTAAAAAGTATTGTAGCATCAGATGGTGCATCCTGAGGCAACTTACCTGGGGTAACTATTTTAGGTACAGGTTCCCAAACCTCGGTTGTTTTTGGGTCTTTGGCAGGATCTGGTTTTTTATCTTGTGCCATAACTTGCCCTGCAAATAAAACAGGAATAAATAATAGTGTGTACTTGTTCATAATTGTGGTTTAACTTTTTAAAGTTAACCAGTTTATTAAGAAATGGAAATTTCGTATTTAAAATTTTACCCCAAATCGTCAACAACGTAGGTTTCAGTTACAATTACCTCATCAGGGGCTATATCTTCCTGTCTTTGCTCTGCCAAATCGCGCATAGGGCAATAACCCGTTATGCCGCGATATAGTAAGCCTGCTCCAATTGCGGCACCTGTTAAACCAATAACCGGGTGTGAAAATATGCCAGTGATTCCTTTAAAAAGAAGGTATGTACCAGCTGCGCCAGATAGCCAACGCTCGGATTTTGATACGTTTTGAAACAACTCTGGATACTTCCAGGCTTCTTTAACGTTATTTACTGCTGTATTAAAATCTTGATTTGTCATAATGGTAGTATTTATGTTCTACAGTATAACAAGTAAATAGGGAATGAGTTTTGAAAAGAAATTTAAAATAATGTTGCCACGGAAGGGGTTGTTATATGCTTTGATGCCACTTTTGGATTTGATTTCTAATATTACAGTTTGAAGTTTGCCATGTGTGGTTTAAAATAGCTTTTCAACTCAACTCCAAATGGACCGTGGCAAAAAAATTAATTCAATATATCCCTGATATCATCCTTACTCAGCGATTTAAAGAAACTCTCTTCTGTGGTGATTAAAGAACTTGCCAACGATTTTTTGCGGTTTTGCAGCGCAAGAATTTTCTCTTCAACAGTATCTTTAGCAATAAATTTATAGATGAAAACCTTTTTATCCTGACCGATACGGTGCGTTCTGTCAATGGCCTGCTGTTCTACCGCAGGGTTCCACCATGGATCGAGAATGAAAACATAATCAGCCTGCGTTAAGTTTAAACCTACACCACCTGCTTTTATGGAGATCAGGAAAACCTTTAGTTTGGTATTTTGCTGAAATTCGGAAACAATTTCCCCACGGTTACGGGTTGAGCCATCTAAATAGGCAAAAGGAATATTTTCTGCTTCAAAATGCTTTTTAAAAATATCAAGATGTTTTACAAACTGCGAAAATACCAGCACCTTATGTCCGCCTTTAAGCACATTATCTAATGTATGGATCACGTTTTCAAACTTTCCTGAATCTGATATATATTCTCCATCGATCATTACCGGGTGATTGGCCAATTGGCGTAAGGCGGTTAATCCCTGTAAAAGCTGAACTTGTTTTTGTGCAAAAGTTCCATCATCCATGCTTTGCAGCAGATCATTCCGGTAGGCTGATTTGGTTTTTTCGTAATATGCTGCCTGATCTTCACTCATGTCGCAATATATAACCTGCTCGGTTTTAGGAGGCAACTCTGCGGCCACTTGTTCTTTCGTTCTGCGGAGCACAAAAGGTTTAATGATCGATTGCAGTTTACGCGCTTTTTCTTCGTCTTTTTTCTTCTCTATCGCCTGTACATATTCTTCGTAAAAGAATGCTTGCGTACCCAACAAACCAGGATTTAAAAATGTTAACTGCGACCATAAATCGCTTACCGAGTTTTCTACAGGCGTACCACTTAAAATTAATTTATGCCTCGATTTTAAACTTCTAACCGCTTTAAATGATTTCGATGCAGGATTTTTAATGTTCTGACTTTCATCGAGAATAATGTAGTTGAAATAAAAGTTTTTTAGTTCATCTACATCAACCCTGGTTACACCGTAGGTGGTAATAATGATATCATAATTGGCAAAATTGGCCACATCCTTATTTCGATTTGTGCCTGTATGCGCCAGTATTTTAAGTTTTGGGGTAAACTTTTTCGCTTCTGTTAGCCAGTTATATATTAAAGAAGTTGGCATTACAATTAGTGATGTGGTTTGAATACCCAATAACTGGTCGTCTTCTTTAACTTTTTGAAGCATGGCCAGTGTTTGGATGGTTTTACCCAAACCCATATCATCAGCTAAACAGCCGCCAAAATTATATTCGCGTAAAAAGCTGAACCAGTTATAGCCGGCCTTTTGGTAATCGCGTAAACTGCCTTTAAAGTGATCAGGCATCTGTGTATCGGCAATATCTTCAAAATCAGATAAGCGTTGAAGCTTGCGTTCGAGCGTAACATTTGCCAAACTGTCTTCGGCCAGATCGTTTATCAGGCCAATATGGTGTTTCTTTAATTTTAATGTTTTTCCTGCTTCTGCCAAACTGAACAAGCTGCCGTATTGGGTAAACCATTTATCCGGAATAATGGCTACTTCGCCATCAGGCAATAAAAATTCGCGTTTTTTATGAAGGATGTGTTGTTTTAACGATAGAAAAGGAATTTGGTATTTCCCAAACCAAACTACGGCATTTATGTCAAACCAATCGTTGCCTTCTTTAACTTCAAGGTCGATTTTACTTGCCCCTAGTACAAATTTTTTCTGTCCGGTTGCCTGTTCAATTTCAAAGCCTGATGCCTGTAAAATTTCGATATGCTCGTTTACCCAGTTAATGGCTCCATAACTCGGATTTTCATCCGGGGCAGCCACCTCAAGGTTACTGAAAAGTGCACTTGTTTTTTTTAAACCAAGTGACAGCAGTAAGTTAAATTGTTTTTTTTCCCATTCTGCTGAGCGTTTTACCCGGTGGAAAATATAGTTATCGGCTGTTTTTTCTAAGCGTACGGTTACTTTGTGTGCATTTTCTACAGGGAAAGTATATTCGCCATATTTAAAGTACAGTTGGATTTGAGAAAGACCACCATCAACATATAAAACATTAATTACGGGAACGGCCTCAAATTGTTCTGTTCTAATTTCGAATCCCTCTGCGTAAACATGGTGTTTCTCAATTAATGGGGCAACAAATTTTTCGAAATAAGTGGCTTCGGTGGCTTTTGGTATGGCAATGAAACGTTTATTTAAAAACGGTTGCAGTTTTTTGCCTTCAATATCCTGATCAAAAAAGTATAAAACATCGTTTAGTAACAACCATGCAGGTTTGTTGCTGATGATCTGCGCTTCTTTAAACATAAATTCGATGCGCAGGTTTTGATATTTAATGGTAGGAAAGTACCTTGTTTCGGTTTCGTTTCTTCTGAAATGAAAAAGAATCGAAGCAGGTTCGGCCGCAAGTTCAATTTTGCGTTCTACCGGCCAGCCATCTTTATCCATTACATAAAGCTCATTTTTAACCTTTAATATTTCTAAAGCCTCGGCAAGTTTTTTTTCAATTTTTGGGCGGACGCTCTCATAAAACTTATCGTCGAAAATTTTGGTAAAGAACTCTGTCGGTCTGATCAGCTTTTTATAATATTTTTTAATCAGCGAATCCTGCTCAATATCGTCTAAAATTTTAATCAGCTTATAATCAATTTCACTTAAACAGGCATTAAATTCTTCTGCTGTATGGGTAAAAATTCTCTGGTAAGTAAAAGAAAAATCTCCTTGTGGGTTAAGCTGAACTACGTGTGGTTCAATTAAGTAGCCCAAATACTCATGCTTGCACAAAGAGTACACCACTTTACAGGCTTTAGAACTATCGACACGTAACATTGATTGGTTTAAAATTTTTGCAAGCTAAGCGCTTAAAAAACTTTAAACTTACAATATTTTGATGTCACATCAAAAGAAACAGCTGTTTTTGAGATAAAAAGCAGCATTTTTTTTGTCTAATTTTAAAAATACCCAATCAGAAAATGCTTTATACAACCTTAATGATTTGCGTTGCTCAACTTTCGCATCAATTTGATGTTGCCAGCTTGTTTTGGTTACGTGTGAAAAGGAATTGCACACATAAATATTAAATACTTTATAATTGGCTACAACTTATTATCTTAGCCCTTGTATTGATCAGTTTTTAGCATCAATCAATTAACGCATCACAATAGTTTAAATGAAATTTTTTTACGCGCTCTCTCTGTTCGCTTGTCTGTATTTTTCTGGCTACGGACAGGAAATCCCACGGAGTACACAATATATTTTTAATAATATCCTCTTAAATCCTGCCTTGGCTGGGATAGATAATTATACTGACCTTAAATTGGGTTTGCGTAAGCAGTGGAGTGGTTTAGAAGGTGCTCCAAGCACTCAATACCTTTCTTTAAGTACGGCCATTGGTGAAGATTTTGTTCGAAGCAATGTAAATTCATTTGCCGGAAATGGCGAAAACCCGATGAGCAGAAGTTATGTAAATAATTATACAGCAGCAGAGCCCCATCATGGAATTGGATTGGTAGCCATGACGGATAAGGCCGGTTTGGTGCGACAAACGAACGTAAATGTAACGTATGCCTATCATCTTGGCCTTACCAACGAAGTAAATTTATCATTGGGCTTATCGGGTGGCTTTAAATCAATCAGTGTTGATGTTCGTGGTATTATTGCCGACGAATCTGGAGATCCATTGTTTTCTGCTGATTATAACAATAAAATAAGACCGGATATTGGTGCCGGTGTTTGGTTATACAGCCCAAGGTTTTTTGCTGGTGTATCTGCAAAGCAATTAATTGGTAGCAAAAGTGCCATCGTAAACGATAAGGTTAAAACAGATGCCTACCAGGCTGCTACCTTTTATGGAACAGCAGGTTATAAGATATTTCTGGATGAAGATATAGCGATGATCCCATCGGCATTGATTACCTATTGGGCAAACTCGCCTGCTACATTTGATGCCAATTTAAAGTTTGCCTATAAAGATAAGTTTTGGGTTGGCACGAGTTTCCGTAACAACGATTCTTTTTCGCTGCTGGCGGGATTTAATGTTGCATCATTGGTAAACCTGAGTTACTCTTATGATGTAAATACATCAGGCTTACGCTCGGTAAATAACGGCACGCACGAAATTGTACTCGGTATTTTATTAAATAACCGTTACCAGGTGGCTTGTCCGAGCAGGCAGTTTTAGCGCAATAGTGTTATGCTGCCACCCAGTGGTTTACATTCGGCCCTTAAATCAATCACATAGTAGTAAACCCCGGCAGGTAAATCTTTACCTCTAAAACGGCCATCAAATGGTTTGGTATAATTACCGATTGATTCGAATACCAACTGACCGCCACGGGTATAAATTTTAATGTTTGTACCTTTAAAATCTGGTAAACCCCTTACTTGCCAAACATCATTCATACCGTCGCCATTTGGTGTCATGGTATTGGTTATTTCAAGGTTGTCGTGCGTTACTTCTACATGTACTTTTGCAAATTCGCTCGTACAGGATCCTAATTTTCTCCTTACAAAATAATCGGCTGTTTTGGCTACCCTAAACTTAAATATTCCGGTACTGCTTTCTAAAAACGGCTTACTATCGTCGATTTTTTCGAATAACTGGTAGGTGCCTTCTTCAGGAGGCAACTACTGGCAGCACGATATCAGATACATAACAAACGCGGAGATCGTTGATGATTGGTGTGAGAATTTTGAAAGGTTCGTCAACCACAGTGTAAGATTCACTAACTGCATAGCCGCATGTTGTTTTATCGCGAACTTCTAAATGATATGTGCCTGCACCAACATTAATCAGATCCTGCGTATACTGAACTGCTTCTCCTGCTTCATTTATCCATTTAAAATCATAAGCAGGAATCCCGCCGATTACCTGAATGCCTTTTACAGAACCTCTTTGTAAGGTACAACCATCTTTTATTACAGTTGCCGTATTGGATACGATGTTTAATTTTGGCGTAACATTGATCGGATATGGGCCTAAAATAGTTTCGCAATTATTAACATCATAAGCGAACATCCTATAATTTCCTCCGGGTAAATTTTTAAGCTCGATAATATTTCCTGTTCTTGTTGCGCCTGCCACTGTAGAGCCAGACTCATCTACCCATTTAAACGATGTTGGAAGTGTAGAGCTAAAATTAAGGTTGATGCTGCCATTAATCAACTCGCAGGTGGTATTGTTTACCGTTGGTGTAAAGGTGTAAATTGTTGGGGTTAGCGCATCTACCCGGTAAGTTCTGTCTAAAGTACAGGTATATAATGAATTGCTTGCTCTAAGTGTATAGGTGCCCGGAGCAAGATCGATCAGTTTAATAGACATGCCTGGAGAATAGGAACCTTTTTTTATGCTTTGTAAAGTTGGGCTTAACCATTCGTACGTATCGGCGTTTGTGATTGATACCCCGTCGATAATTCCATTGTTGGCCCCGCACCTTGCTGGTGTAACTGCTCCACCATTTATGGCCACATCGCTATAGGTGCCGATAAAAAAAGTTGCAGTAACAGGCGAACACTGGCCCTGATCGGAAACAGATAGTGTATAGCTGCCACCTCCAACATTTTCAAGGTCTAAGGTTGTTGATACAACATCTGTACCTAAAACTCCGGTAATTGGATCGCGCTTAAACCATTTATAACCTAATGTACCTGTTGCATCGGTAATGGTAATACCTGTAATAGAACCGTTTTCCTTTCCGCAAGCGGCAGAAACTGTTCTGGATGGACTGCCAATTTTTGGTTGTGGTTTTCTGGCAACTGTAATCGGATCTGAATTTAGTGTACAGGCAGCTTCATCTGATACTTTTACGTAATAAGTGCCTTCGGGTAAATTTACCGGGTTTGTTCTGCTTACAACAGCACTTGTTGCGGTATTTATCCACTCGTATTTTATAACACCTTTACCCCTCAAAACCTCGGCTGTAAATGTAAAAGATGTTTGTCCGCAGATTGGATTGACAGGTATAATAGTAGGTTTTGTTAATTTTTGGTCTTTAATTATGAACACTGTTGGAAATGCTTTACATCCATCATCAACAGTTACTTCATAAGTACCTACCTCCAAATTGGAAATGCTTTGTGTATTGCCTTTAGGTACACGGCTACCGTCGGTTTCTATCTTTACCCAGGTAAATGTAAATCCTTCGCGCACTTCAGGGATGGTGATTGATCCGTTGGCATTACAGGTAACCGGCTCCACTATAGCTTCATTAGGTAATAATTCTGCTGTAGAAAACGGAGAGGTGGTGGCATTTAATAAACTTGCCGTAGCGGTAACCATCCCACTTAGGCTGCCATTGTATTCCCATCGGCCATCGCTGCCTGCCTGTACCGTTGCAATATAAGTTTTACCCTCGCAAATGCCCTGACAGTTTACGGTATAAAATAACTCTACTTCTGAATTTGGGGTGGCCCTGCCCGAAACATAATCACTTCTTTTTTTCAGTACCTGGATATAGGGTTGAAGAATGGACAATGTTTTTCCAATCCCGAATGTTTTGTTACAAAAGAAACTGTTTCGGGTAATTTTTACCGGCTTTGATGATACCGTTTCGACACCGAAATTGTTGTTGGCTATTAGGTTTACTTCAGCTGGGGTAGCACCGCCAATGGTTCCACCTGCACCAGATTCTATTTTAACCCCAATACCGTTGCCCATTACCACAGTTCCGGCAGCGTCAGTACCTATTGCATTGCCTGTTAAAACAAAATCTGAATTGGTAATGGAAACACCTGTTGTTCTGTTGCCACCAATAATATTGTTCCGTACGTAAAGTGCTGTATTAATTGAATTAACCTTTAACCCGGCAATTTCTAATGAAGATGAAGAAAGAAAAATGGGTAATTCATGGAAATCCTTTTTACCGGTATAATCGACCCCAATTTTATTGTTGATTACGTTAACATCAAACCTTGCATTAGTAGAATATGATGACCGGGTAATGTCGAGGTTAATCCGGTTTGCGGCAATTACATTTCCTTCTCCGGCACTGTCGCCACCAACATCAAGCGCGCTATCGTACAAATTGGCCGAGATACCGAAAACGTTGGTGTTAGGGGTTATCCCATCATATATTACTCCTATTAAATTCGACTGGATCTTAATTCTGGTTGCTGCTATATTGCTATAGGGAAAGTTGTTCCGGATAACGATACCATTAATATTGCCACCGATTACATTTCCCTTTCCCGGAGCACCGATGATAATATTATTTGCCCGGTAATCAATCACAATTCCTGATCCTTGGGCGGTATTTACATTCTGTAAATTGGTAATGGTTGCAAAATTTCGGATGTATAAACCATAAATTTCAACACCGGTGGTTTGAACTTGAGTATCGGATGCCTGCCCAATTACCAAACCTGAAAATGTTGTGTTTGCATATTCCGGTTCTAAAATTACCTTAGCTCCTGAAACGCCGAGTGCGGGCCAGGCGGTTTGTGAGGTACCATCAATTACTACATTGGATGATACGATGGGCAATGCAGTACGGAGCCTAATGGTTCGGTTTGCATTATCACTTGGGCTACCAGGTAAATTAAAGTTAATGGTATAGGTAGAAGCCCGGTTTGCTACCGCTGCTTGCGTTAAGGCATCTCTTAAGGTTCCAGGGCCGCTATCCGCATTACTGGTTACCACATAAGTTTGAGCGTAGCTATTGCTAAAGAAAAATAAGCCAACTAGTAGGGCTAGAAGTTTTGAGAGACGCATAAATTTGTTTGGTTAAGCCAAAATACAAATAAACTGTTTAGTGGCTAACGTTTTAGAAAACAAACGTACATTATTTTTTCGAAAATAATTGAGCCAGCTTTTAAAGGGGTGTGCACAATGAGAAAGTACAAGTGTAACGGGCTTAGAATCTTCGTTGTAATTATAGAATCAAGCTGATTTTGGACATTTGGCGATTTTACTTTGATTTGCCGCTGCTCGCGGCAGGAAGGTTTCAAAGTAACTTTGATTTGTCGCTGCCCACGGCAGGAAGGTTTCAAAGTAACTTTGCTTTGTCGCTGCCCATGGCAGGAAGGTTTCAAAGTAACTTTGATTGGTCGCTGCCCATGGCAGGAGAGTTTCAAAGTAAAATGCACTTATGATGGTTATTTTTGCCCCTATGTTTAAGGCGATCGTCATACTGATCCGATAGCTATCGGATTTACTTCAGCACCTTAGTAGGTATTTTAAACACGGTCGTCATTCCCGCGCATGCGGGAATCTTAAAGCGATCGCTATGTTTTTATAAATTAAATCACCCCGCATGTTTGTCTTTGAAAATTAGAGTGGACGCATAGAATCGTCATCTCGACCGAAGCAACGCGAAGTGGAGAGATCTTTGAATTTGCCTTGCGCCAATTCCGTCCTTTGCGTGGCTGTGGATGACAAACCACATGTCTTCCGTGGCATCAGGCTTAGGCCAACAATTTACTCAACAAAAAAGGCATTCTGAAATATCAGAATGCCCTAAAAATGCTTGTTAATTATTGTTTATTTCCAGCCACCGCCTAATGCACGGTAAAGGTTTACAACCGACTGTAGTTTTTGTAATCTATCGTTAATGCCACTCAATTGAGCGGTTAACAAACTCTGTTCTGAAGTTAAAACATCAGTATAGTTTGTTGCTGAGCTATAACGCAATAATTCTTTGGTAAAATCAACAGCTTTGGTAAGCGAAGCAATTTGTTTTGCGCGTGTTTCTTCTTTTTCTGCTGCGGTTTGGTAAGCGTACAAAGCATTCGAAACTTCCTGTCCGCCAGTTAAAAGCGTTTGCTGGAAATTGTAAAACGCAATCTGCTGGTTTGCTTCCGCTGTTTTTAAACGGGCTTTATTTGCGCCTTTAGCAAAAATAGGCTGCGTTAAACCACCAACCAAATTGTAGAAGATCGATTTGCTGAAGAAATCCTGCAATTGCAAACTCGATAAACCACCTGCTGCGGTAATGGTTAATGCAGGATAAAAATAAGCCTTGGCCACATTGGTATTTTCAAAAGCCGATCTAAATCCAAATTCAGCTGCAATTACATCCGGGCGGTTTTTTAACAATTGCGCAGAAACTCCGGTTTGTAAATTGGCATATGGTGTTTGCTGATCCAAAGTAGTGCGGTTAATTGCGTTTGGTGCTTTTGCAACCAGTACACTCAAGGCATTTTCTGCTTCTTTAATGCTTCTTTTTAAATCAGGCAATGTTACCTGGGCAGCATATAAATTGGCTTCACTTTGTACAACAGCGGCTCCATTAACCACAGCACCTTGTTTTAATGCCCTCATGGTTTCTACATCCTGAGTTCTAACCTTAATGGTTTGCTCAGTAATGGCCAGTTGCTTATCTAGCGCCAGTAACGCATAATAGTTGTTGGCAATAGTTGCAATTAATTGAGTTTGAACGGCTCTTTTGGCAGCATCACTTTGTAATAAAGTAGCATATGCACCACGTTTTGCGCTGCTCAGTTTACCCCATATATCAGCTTCCCAACTGGTACTCAGCTGTGCTTTATAGGTTTGTGTTTCTAAATTAATGTTTATCCCTGCCGGAAAATTCTGTGCCGCAGCCGACGCTTTATTATCGGTTACGTTTACATCGGCCTGTAAACTTGGCAATAATGCCCCGCGACTTTGAATTAAAGTTGCTTCTGCAATCTTAATGCGCTCAATTGCCTGCTTTAAGTCTAAATTTTCATTTATTCCCTGTTGAATGAGCGATTGCAATGTGGTATCAGAAAACAACGTTTTCCACTGCAAATCGGCCATGGTTGTTGTATCTGTGGTATTGTTATCCCGGTATAAGCCTTCGCTGGTAACCTGTGGGCGTTCGTATTTTTTAGTTACGCAAGCACTCAGACTAAGAATTGCTAAACCGATTAAAATGGAATGTTTATATCTAAAATTCATTTTCTTAATATTAATGTTTGCTGTTAGCAGTTGCCAATTCGTATTCTTCTGGTGTTTGCTCATGATCAATTCCTTCGTTAAAAGGCGATTTATTGCTTACACGTTCTTGTAAAGATTGGAATATGATAAACAAAGCAGGGATTACGAATACCCCAAACAAAGTACCGATCAACATCCCGCCAACGGCACCAGTTCCGATTGATTTATTTCCTGATGCACCTACTCCTGATGATAACATTAAGGGTAATAAACCTAAAATAAAGGCAAAGGATGTCATTAAAATCGGGCGTAAACGCGCAGTAGCACCATCAATTGCCGAATTTACAATACTCATACCTTTTCTTCTTCTATCTACCGCATACTCTACAATTAAAATGGCATTTTTTGCAAGTAAACCCACAAGCATGATCAAAGTAATTTGTGTGTAAATGTTATTATCTACACCAAATATTTTATCGAAAACGAATACACCCGCCAAACCAATTGGTAAAGAGAATAGAACCGCTAATGGTAAAATATAACTTTCATACTGTGCTGCAAGTAAAAAGTAAACGAAAATTACGCAGAGTAAAAAGATGAAAACGGTTTGACTTCCTCCGGCCATCTCCTCACGTGATAAACCTGAGAATTCGTAACCATAACCTGTTGGTAAATGGATTGCGGCTTCTTCCTGTACTGCTTTTAAAGCATCACCAGAACTATATCCTGCATTCGGGTTACCTGTTACCGCGATTGAGGTAAACAAGTTGAAACGCGAAATGGCTTGCGGACCATACACTTTTTCTAAATTAATAAATTCAGAAATTGGTGCCATGCCACCGCTCGAGTTACGAACGTAAATACTGGTTAAACTTTGTTGGTTGGCACGGTATTGAGCATCTGCCTGGTAAATTACCCTAAACTGCTTTCCAAATTTATTAAAGTTAGATGCATAAACACCACCATAATAACCTTGAAGTGTAGCCAGTACATCGCTAACCGTTAAGCCAGCCTGTTTAACTTTTGCCACATTAACATCAATCTGATATTGAGGAAAATTAGGGTTAAATGAAGTTGATGCGTACTGAATTTCCGGACGTTTACTTAACGCTGCCAGGAATGAATTGCCAACATCATTAAATTTTTTAATATCGCCACCTGTTTTATCCTGTAACTGAAATTCAAAACCACCACTGGTACCAAAACCTTGAATGGTTGGCGGCGCAAAGAAAATAATTTTAGCACCTTTTATACTTGCGGCTTTCGCAAAAAGCTCTCCAATAATTGCTTTTACATCACGTTTACGCTCATCCCATGGAATTAACCTACCTATAACCATACCGTAAGAACTTCCTGAACCGCTGATTAAACTCCGGCCAACTACCCTTAAAGAGTTTTTAATCTCAGGCACCGTATGCGCAATACTGTCGATTCGTTTAATTACCAGATCTGTTTCTTCCAGTGATGTTCCTGCCGGTAATGAAATGTCAGAAAACACAGTTCCTAAATCTTCATTGGGTACAAAACCTTTAGGTGTGGTATTCATTGTCCAGATCAGGAGCACTGTAAAAAACGCAATGCCTGCACCAACAATCCATTTTGTTCTGGAAAGAAAGCCAACCGATTTTTTGTACTTCCCGGTTACGGCATCAAAAGATGTATTAAAGGCATCGTAAAAACGGTTTAAAAAGTTTTTCGATTTTTCATGATCTTCTTTGTGTGGTTTTAAAAAGATTGCACACAACGCCGGACTTAAAGTTAATGCGTTAATTGCTGACAAAATGATCGAAATGGCCAGCGTTAAACCAAACTGTTTGTAAAATACACCCGATGAACCAGAAATGAAACTCACGGGAATAAACACCGCGGCCATAACCAGGGTAATCGAAATAATTGCACCGCTAATATCATCCATCGCATCTATGGTAGCCTTTCTGGCGTCGGTATAACCCTCATCCAGTTTGGCGTGCACAGCCTCAACCACCACAATCGCATCATCCACCACAATACCAATGGCGAGCACCAGTGCAAATAGCGTTAACAAGTTGATGGTGAACCCAAATAAACTCAGGAAGAAGAATGTACCGATAATAGCTACCGGAACACTGATTGCCGGAATTAATGTAGAACGGAAATCCTGTAAGAAGATAAATACCACCAAAAACACGAGGATAAATGCCTCAATTAAGGTGTGAATTACTTTTTCGATTGAAGCATCAAGGAAATCGTTAACGTTTACCAATGTGGTATAATGAACGCCTTTAGGGAAAGATTTTTGCGCTTCATCCAAAGTTTTGATTGAATTTTCGATAACCTCTTTCGCATTCGAACCTGCCGTTTGGTTAATCGCGATACCTAAAGCCTGTTTACCGTTAAATTTAACCGTACTGGCATAACTTTGAGCACCCAATTCGATCCTGGCTACATCTTTTAAACGCAGTATCTGTCCGTTTGCATCCGCCTTGATAATGATGTTGCTAAACTCTGCCTCATCTTTTAAACGGCCTGTATATTTTAAAGTGTATTGAAATGCCTGATCGCCCTGCTCTCCAAATTGGCCAGGAGCAGCCTCAACGTTTTGTTCTGCCAAAGCAGCATTAACATCACTAGGTATTAAACCGTAAACCGCCATCACATCAGGCTTAAGCCAAACACGCATGGTATAATCCATTTGCCCGAAAGCACTCGCATCTCCTACACCATTAATACGTTTAATTTGTGGAATGATGTTGATGTTGGCATAATTCTGTAAAAATTTCTGATCGTAAGAAGGATCATCGCTGTAAATACCAAAAATAAGTACGTTACTCGCTTGTCTTTTAGCTGTAATTACACCCGATTTTGTAACCTCTGCAGGGAGTAAACTGGTTGCACGCGCTACCCTGTTTTGTACGTTTACCGCCGCTAAATCAGGATTGGTACCCAGTTTAAAGTTAACGGTAATGGTTGCAGTACCATCATTACTTGCACTCGAAGTCATGTAAGTCATGTCTTCTACACCGTTTATTTGCTCTTCCAGCGGAACAACAACGCTATTCATTACCACATCGGCGTTAGCACCCTGGTAGGAGGTAGAAACCTGAACCGTAGGCGGGGCAATTTCTGGGTATTGTGAAACCGGCAACGTAGCTAAACCTAAAACACCGAGTATTACGATGATAATGGATATAACCGTTGATAAAACCGGTCTTTCTATAAATTTCTTAAACATAATTAATATTGATTACACTGATATCGTGTGATTGTCACTCATTATATTGTTACTTTTTGATATCAGCATAAACTGAATCAGCACTTTTTTCTTCAGGTTTGATTTTTGTTCCATCCTTTTAATGATTGGAAACCCTCAAGTACAACTTTGTCGCCAGCCTTTAAGCCCTTTGTTACCACATAAAATTTGCCTTTGGCCAAATCCATAATCTGAATTTCGGTACTTACCGTTTTAGCAGAATCGCCTAATACATACACGAATTTTTTACCCTGCAAATCGATAGTTGATTTTTGAGGAACTAAAATGGCATTTTCAACATGTTGAGGGATTCTAACAGATGCGCTAGCTCCATTTTTTAATAATGAAGTCGGGTTGGGGAATGTTGCCCTTAAACTTGCAGAACCTGTACTGGTATTAATTTGACCATTAATGGATTCTATTTTACCATTCTGTGCATAAACAGTTCCATCAGCCAGCACCAGGCTAACCGCAGGAATGTTTTTCATTTGCTGGGCCAGGGTGTTTCCTTTGTAGATATTGGCAAAATCCAATAGCTGTTTCTCGTTTAATGAGAAATATGCATATACTTTAGATGTATTAGAAACCGTAGTTAAGGGCTGTGTACTGGTGCTGCTTACCAAACTTCCGTTTCTAAAAGGAATACTGCCCACTACACCATCAACCGGGCTTGTAATTGAGGTATAACCTAGAGTTAACCTGTAGCATTTACCAATTCGGCTTTTGCCTGTGCCAATGCTGCTTTTCTGCTTTGAAGCGTTAACTGACGGACATCAAGTATCATATTTACTGATGATATCTTTTTCTACAAGTGGCCTGGTTTTATTTACCGTTAACTGAGCCGCATTTACATCAGCCTCTGCGCTACTAATGGCCGCTCTTGCTGTTCTAACCTGTTGCTCATATTGTGGTGCGTTAATAGTGAAAAGTAACTGGCCTTTTTTAACAACCGCACCTTCATCTACAAAAATCTTTTCGATAAAGCCATCAACCTTTGGGCGGATATCGATATTCTGGATACCTTCTATCGTAGCCGGATAATCAGAATCCAAAGTTGTATTTTGTGTGCTTACTGTAAAAACGGGGTAGGCCGGTGGACCGGCTGCGGCTGCAGCGGCTGCTTTTTTCAAGCTGCATCATCATTTCCGCAGGACGCTAAAAGCATACCAATGCTCACGCTAAAAAAGAGAGTTGTTACTTTTCTCATGGGGTATTTCTGTGTGTTTAAATTTAAATTTCCGGGATTAAGGGCGATATCAAAAAAAATGGGACTTTGATTTTCGCTAATAATTGCCCAAAAATAGAGCCTAAAAAAAAATAAATCTGTCCGAATTCTGTCATTTAATCAATCGATTGATTTATTTTTTGATTAAAAACAGTGCTATGAAGCTTTTTAAAAAGCTGTTCAGTAGGCTATTAAAGCACTGTTCGACCGAGAAAAAAAGAGTGTGTAAATATCTTGCGACAGATGTTAAAAGCTGTTAAAATCAATTGAAAAATACAGTTTTTATTACAGTAAATGTTGTGTATTTTAGCCAACAGAGGATGTAGCCGTTGTCTGTTTTACACTAGATTTTTAGATACTGGTAGCATTAATTTTAAAATCCGCTGGTTTTGGAAAGGAACGCAATAAGCTTTTTTTATGTGAGCAATTTTTATCTAAATAGAAAGTAAGATTGTTCTGATCTATCAATTTAAAAACCTCAGTACTTTTAATAACAAATAATTTTTAAAAAGGAATATTATTCCACTTCGCCCTCAAAAACCAATTTGGCCGGACCGCATAAAAATACATTCGTAAATATTTTACCGTCGTAATCGAATTCGATTTTAATATCGCCGCCTAAAACCTTAATCGCTGTTGTAATATGACCAGTTTGATTTTTGTGTTTTGCCATGGCCATAGCCACAGCCGTTACGCCTGTGCCACAAGCATAGGTTTCATCTTCAACGCCACGTTCATAGGTGCGCACAAATAAATGATCGCCCTTATCTTCTACAAAGTTTACGTTAATTCCTTTCTCTGAATATGTTGCATTGTAACGGATACTTTCCCCTTATGAAAAACATCAAACTCTTTTAAGTCATTTTGTAGCGCAACATAATGCGGCGAACCTGTATTTAATACATAGGCATCATCATCTTTTGTAATGGTATCTACATCAATCATTTGTAAATCAACCCACTCGCCGTTTTCTGAAATTCTGGCATAATGTGGGCCATCTACTGCCAAAAAGTTTGTTTCACGGTCGATAATACCGAGTTGTTTGGCAAAGGCTACGATACATCTGCCACCGTTTCCGCACATACTTCCCAGTTTACCATCGGCATTAAAATAATGCATCTCAAAATCGTAATCCTCATGTTTGGTAATGAACATTAATCCATCAGCACCAACACCAAAACGCCTATGACAAAGCTGTTCAACTAATTGATTATCAATATTTTTTAATGGACTCGCGGTATGGTCTATTAAAATAAAATCGTTGCTGCGCCCTGGTATTTAAAGAAATTAATTTTCATTTAATCTTCATTTATTAATGCAATATTTGAGTTGCAAAAGGTAATAAGCGGATTGTGTTTTTTAATTTAACATTTTTTAACACAAAACTAAGTGCTTTGAGGATGCAAATATCGTTTATATGGTATTAAATTTGAATAAACTTATAAAAGAAAATTTGAGCAGATAAAAACTGCCGGAGCATTCTGCTTAAATCAAATTGAAAGCGCTCCCGCAATAATAACATTTAACAATATGAAATATTATAAGCTAAACAAACAATTAGCTAGCAAACCAGCTTATAATAAATCATGGCTTTAAACAATAAATAAACAAATGAACCATTAAAAGCTAACCAATTTATACTTTTAATAGCTTCATAACATTTAAAAACAATATACAAACACATGAAAAAAATATTAGGAATTACCATGTTGGCTGCTTTTATAGGTGGGGCAGCTGCAATTGGAGGTTACAAACTATTTGAGCGTAACCAAACAGGCAGTACAATTTCTGAAAAACAGAATTTATATTTTGCAAATAATCCACTTAAAGTAACATCAGCAGGGGCTACCGATTTTACACAGGCTGCGGCAGCAGTTGCACCGGGTGTGGTACACATTAAAACAACCTATGCGGCATCTAAAGGCCAGGGGTCGTCTTCTCCGTTTGATATGATGGAAGACTTTTTCGGTGGAGGCGGTGGCCGCCAAATGCAGCGTCAGCCAAGGGCAGCATCAGGATCGGGTGTAATTATAAGTCAGGACGGTTATATCGTTACCAACAACCACGTAGTAGAAAATGCTGAAAAAGTTGAGGTTGTTTTAACCGACAGGCGTAAAGTTGAGGCCAAAGTAATCGGTCGCGATCCAAATACAGATTTAGCCCTGATTAAAGTTAACGCAACAGGTTTACCAGTGGTAAAAATGGGTAATTCAGATAATGTGCAGGTGGGTGAGTGGGTTTTAGCCGTTGGTTTCCCATTGGATTTAAATACAACTGTAACTGCTGGTATTGTAAGTGCCAAAAACCGTAGTATCGGTATTATTGGTCGTGAGCAACAAGGCAATGAAATTACAGAAGAAGAATACCGCGAGTATCAACGTACGGGTAAAAGACCAGACCGTCCGGCAAATACCAGTATCGAATCATTTATTCAAACCGATGCAGCCATTAACCCAGGCAACAGCGGTGGTGCATTGGTAAATGCCAATGGCGAATTGGTTGGTATCAACTCTGCAATTGCTTCGCAAAGTGGATATAACCAAGGTTACGGATTCGCAATTCCAGTTAATCTGGCACGTAAAATTGTGGATGATTTTATGAAATATGGCTCAGTTAAACGTGGTTATATTGGTGTAAATTTTGTGCCTTTAAGTGGTGAGGAAAAACCAGAGGGTATTAAAACCAACGAAATTAGCGGTTTATATGTGAATGATGTTGTTGCTGGTGGCGGTGCTGCTGCAGCAGGAATTAAATCTGGCGATGTAATTAAAAAAGTAGATGGTGTTGTAATTAACGATTCACCAGATCTTCAGGAAAGAGTTGGCCGTTTAAATCCTGGTGATAAAGTTAAATTAACAGTGCTTCGCGATGGTTCCCTTAAAGATTACACTGTTACTTTGAAAGGTGAAGCCAGTGTAGGTTTAACTGCCAAAAACGCAACAAGCAAAGGTGCCGAAGTTTCAAAATTAGGTGCAACTTTTGCTCCAGCATCTCAGGCACAAAAATCTAAATATGGCATTAACAGTGGCGTTGTAGTAACATCAGTAACCACCGGAAAAGCTTTTGATAACATTGGTGTAGAGAAAGGATTGATCATTACAAAAGTAAACGGACAACCTGTTAACTCGGTTGCTGATGTTCAAAAAGCATTGCCATTGGGTAGAAACAATATGGTAAGTATTTCTGGTGTTGGCGAACAGGGTTCATACAACTACAGTTTTCCAGCACAATAATTAAGTAAATAATAGTTTAACAAAGCTTTCCGGGGTTAACCCGGGAAGCTTTTTTGTTTTAATTGCAATTAAGCCAGGAATAGAGGTAAAAGGAGTAAAAATTTTTCACGTTTCGTTATTGCGAGATGGCTTTTTCAGCCAGCGAAGCAATCTTACAACGATCGCTACGAATTTGTGTATTGGATAGCTTGTTGCATCAGAAGAACCATTCCACATCCGCTTCGTCCATTTTAGGACGAACGACTGCATCCCGTCAGGAAACCAACGCAAACCAGAAAATATAATTGAGTATTACCTACACAATCAAACGGCTATTTAATATGTTAAAATATCTTAAATAACCGGCAAATCACCTAATGCTCCGTACTCAAACCAATATTCATGCGTTTTTCATAATCAAGAATTAGTTTTGTTATCGCGATTGATTATCAGCCTTTAAAGATCGATAACTACTAAATTATTTTATTGTTACATATTTGAATAAGCATCCAAAAACGAATATTATGGCTTTAGCTCATATTAACCTAAGTGTAAAACAATATTTCAATTTCATGTGTAAAACCGACTTTGAACGACGGATATTTCATGATACCTACAAAGAATTTCAAAAAAAAATCTAAAATATGCAGCCTAAATCAACAACTCCATACCTTTTCGCAAATGCAGTTTACCAATGAAAAGGCAAATACATCATTTACATCAAAAACTTCAATATTCGGTAATGAACAGCATTGCCGCCCTGGATCATAAAATGCCTGTTTTAAATGACCTGGAAGATCAGCCTGTACTTTTTGATTGGGCCGAGTTGCATATTTATGCTTCAGATCTTTTTAAATAAAGGCGCTCATGTGGTTTCTATTACATATACCAGCCCGAAACTTATTTTACACGAAATTGTAGGCGATTTATTGATTTTAAAGGGTAACAACGGGAGCGATTGAACACTGATGGTTAAAATTACCGAAAGCCTTTTGGTTAATTATGAACAACAGGAAAGTATGGCTTATAGCTAATAAACTATGTTATCTTCCCCAAGGTAAAAATCAAGAATAATTAAGTTAGTATTTGTATGGAATGAAATAGGAGTGGTTTAGGGTTGGTTATTGCTGTTTTTAGGCAGAAAAGCAGAAGCGAATACTAATTTTGACTGCTATTTAATTATAAAATCAGGTAATACATCAGGTATTTATTGAGTAAATCGAGCTGCCAAACAGGGCTTAAAAGGCAAATAGTCAATATATTTAGCAATAATTAATATAATTAAAAATAAAAAATTGATTTATAGGTATTTAACTTTATCTTTGAAACAAATTAAAATACAATATAATGCAACAAGGAACAGTAAAATTTTTTAATGAAACTAAAGGTTTCGGATTTATCACTCCATCTAATGGCGATGCCGAAATTTTTGTTCATGCTTCAGGCTTAATCGATAACATTCGCGAGAATGATACCGTAAACTACGATGTAGAAGAAGGTAGAAAAGGCCTAAACGCGGTAAATGTTAAAGTAGCTTAAGAAAACTCGAACACATAAATCGTAAAAAGTCCCGATGCAAATCGGGACTTTTTTGTGGAATTAACTCCGCAGTAAGCATATAAAAATTATCTGCCAGCTAAATTTTTCTCTATTTCACTCTTCACAAAATCTAATGTAAGGTCATTATTGCTTAATACGTTGCCGTTTTTATCAACTAAAAAGAAATAGGTAACGTTATAATTGCTTAAGTTTTTGGCATTGGGAGATTCTGACCCTTTAAAATCGGCATATTGAGGCCAAATTAACTTATCTTCTTTTATGGTTTTTAACCACGAATCACGTTTTTTATCAAAAGATACACTGATAAATTCAACGTCTTTGTTTTTATATTCTTCATAAAGTGAAGCTAAGGTTTGATTGTCTCTGCGGCTCTTACCGCTATAAGATGCCCAAAAACTCACTAGATTTACCTTTTTCAATACTTTCAAATCAAATTTTCTGCCTTTAGGGTTCTCGCCCTCAATAAGCGGCATTTTACTTCCCGCCATCATTTGGTTAGCCTGTTTTATTTCAGCAAGGAGATTTTTACCTCTTTTCGTTTCTTTTACTTCCTCACTTAGTAGGTTAAAAATGGATAAGTAATTTTTCGCTTCCCGAATCCACAGTACCTAAACGTTCCAATAAAAAGAGCGGATGAGTCGATTTTGGATGCGCTTTAGCGAAGGCTCTTATAATTTCAAGTTTAAGCTTGAGTTGTTTTTCTCTCCATTGATCAGCTTTTTGAGCACGTTCCATTATATTGTTCGGGTTGGCCTGATCAAGATCTACCTCGGCTTTACTTAAACTATCAAGTATATCTTTACTCATGTTATCTGAAAGTTTGTAAAACTCGATAAACGCTTCGCCTTCTTGATCAGGTACGGTTTTAAATGGATAACTATTTGTATTTTTTCCATCAAGAACTCCCTTATAATCACCCTTATCCAGATAAAAGAAATATTCCTCTTTATGGGGCCCATCCTCTGTTTTTAAAATGGCATAGCCTGTTTTCGGAATGTTAATTTTAAAAGTCTGTTTCCCGTTTGTTATGTTTTCAACTTTTAGTGTTTCACTGTTTTCTGCACTTTGAATGGTAATTACGGCATTTGGACCAAAGTTTTTGGTTTCCAGATTAAAAGTAGCCGGAGCAGGATCGCAACCTGAGCATAAAATGGCCAGGAGCACAATAAAATAGAGCAGCTTTTTCATGTTAATTATTTGGTAAGGCAATATAACGAAAAGATTAGTTATGTTGGGTGTTTAGGGTTTCTTAAATTTTAACCATTAAGGAATTCATAACCCAATATTGCAACTGCCGTCACCCTGAGTTTATTTCAGGGATTTATAAAGGATAGTTGCTGAAATAAATTCAGCATGACGGCCTGGGTGATATATTTATCTTTAAATTTCAAAACTACCGTCACCCTGAATTTTTTCAGGGCCTTATAAAGGATAGTTGCTGAAATAAATTCAGCATGACGGCCTGGGCAATATCTTTATCTATAAATTTCAAAACTATCAGTCACCCTGAATTTATTTCAGGGACTTATATAGGATAGTTGCTGAAATAAATTCAGCATGACGGGATGGGTATAATTTCAATTATTTCAGATTATGCTTTAGAATGTTTCTAAATAAATGTTTTATCGTTGTTTTGTCATAATCGTTTATAAATTAAACTCATAATTAGATACTTTTTGCAAGAAAATTTAGATATAAATCCTAATCAAATGAGTGGTTTCGGAAATGCACTTTCTTCATCAATAGGAAGAAAATACGTTATGGGTATTACAGGAATATTCCTGATACTCTTTTTAATTGTACACGCAGGTATTAATTCGTTAATATTTCTTGACGATAATGGTTTGAAGTTTAATATTGGAGCACATTTTATGGCTACCAATTGGATCATCAGGGCAGGCGAGTACATATTGTTTTTAGGCTTGCTTGTGCATATTTATCAGGCAGTTAACCTTACAATTCAAAATAGAAAAGCAAGGCCGAGAAGGGTACGCAGTTTATAATGGTAGTGCGAACAGTAAATGGTATAGTCGCTCTATGGGCTTGTTAGGTACTTTATTGCTTATTTTCCTTGTTATCCACCTGAAAGATTTTTGGGTAGTTTCTCGTTTTACAGGAATTCCAACTGTTGATGCAAACGGCAATGAAGATTTATATGCCGTTATGAAAGAGAAATTTCAGGATCCGGTAAGGGTTGTGGCCTATGTTCTTTTAATGATTTCTCTTTGTTACCACTTATTGCACGGTTTCGCTTCGGCATTTCAAACCATGGGATGGAATCATTCAAAATACAATGGAATGATTAAAAGAGCCAGTGTATGGTATGCGCTAATCATTTCGATCGTATTCGCACTCATGCCAATTGCAGTTTATACCCATTTAATTGATTAAGTTTTAGCACAAAAGAGATATGTCAGATATTAATTCAAATATTCCAGAAGGCGAATTAACCAGCAAATGGACAAAATATAAGTCTTCTGTGCCTTTGGTTAACCCATCGAACAAAAGAACTATTGAGGTAATTATCGTAGGTTCGGGTTTAGCAGGTGCTTCGGCTGCCGCTACCCTGGCTGAGATGGGTTACAAAGTAAAATGTTTTTGTTTTCAGGATTCTCCACGAAGAGCACACTCAATCGCTGCCTAGGGTGGTATCAATGCAGCAAAAAACTATCAAAATGATGGTGATAGTGTTTATCGCCTTTTTTATGATACCATTAAAGGTGGTGATTACAGAGCACGCGAAGCAAACGTACACCGTTTAGCCGAAGTAAGTGCAAACATTATAGATCAATGTGTAGCACAAGGAGTTCCTTTAGCGCGTGAGTATGGTGGTTTGTTGGATAACCGTTCATTCGGTGGTACACAAGTTCAGCGTACATTTTATGCAGCAGGTCAAACCGGCCAGCAATTATTATTAGGAGCTTATTCTGCTTTAGAGCGCCAGATTGGTATGGGTAAAGTAGAAATGTATACCCGCCATGAAATGCTTGAGGTTGTTAAAATCGATGGTAAGGCGCGTGGTATCATTGCCCGTAACCTCATTACCGGAGAAATCGAACGTCATTTTGGCCATGCAGTGGTATTAGGAACAGGTGGTTACGGAAACGTATTCTATCTTTCTACCAATGCAATGGGAAGTAACGTTACAGCCGCATGGAAAGCGCACAAACAAGGTGCTTATTTTGCAAACCCTTGCTATACGCAAATCCACCCAACATGTATCCCTGTTTCAGGAGATCACCAATCTAAATTAACCCTGATGTCAGAGTCGTTGCGTAACGATGGACGTATCTGGGTACCAAAAAAGAAAGATGATAACCGTAAAGCTTCAGAAATTCCTGAAGATGAAAGAGACTATTATTTAGAGCGCCGTTATCCTGCATTCGGTAACCTTGTTCCGCGTGATGTGGCTTCACGTGCTGCTAAAGAACGTTGTGATGCAGGTTATGGTGTAGGTGCTTCCAAATTAGCAGTATATCTTGATTTTAAAGCCAACACAGAACGTTACGGTAAAATCGAAGCTTCAAAAGCTGGTAACCATAATCCTGATAAAGAAACCTGCATGCGCTTAGGTACTGAGGTAATTAAAGCGAAATATGGTAACCTGTTCGATATGTATGCGCAGATTACAGGTGAAAATCCTTACGAAACACCAATGCGTATCTATCCTGCAGTTCACTATACCATGGGCGGACTTTGGGTTGATTATAACTTAATGACATCGGTACCAGGTTTATACTGTACAGGTGAGGCTAACTTCTCCGATCACGGTGCCAACCGTTTAGGTGCATCTGCTTTAATGCAGGGTTTAGCTGATGGTTATTTCGTTCTACCTTACACAATAGGTGCTTATTTATCAAAAGAAATTTCGGTAAAAGCAATTTCAACCGATCACCCTGCGTTTGTAGAGGCCGAAGAAAGAGCAGTTGGTATTTTAAACACTCTAATCAATATCAAAGGAACCAAAACGGTCGATCATTTCCACAAACGTTTAGGCCACATCATGTGGGAAAAATGTGGTATGGCACGTAACGAAAAAGGTTTAAATGAAGCCATTGAGGAAATCAGGGCCTTGCGTCATGAATTCTGGAGTGATGTTCGTGTACCGGGTACTGCTGATGAGTTAAACACTGAATTGGAAAAAGCTGGTCGTGTTGCCGATTTTATCGAGCTTGGCGAGTTAATGTGTATTGATGCTTTAAACCGTAACGAAAGTTGTCGGTGGTCACTTCCGTGAAGAGTATCGAACAGAAGAAGGTGAAGCCCTGCGTGATGATGAAAATTTTGCATACGTAGCCGCTCGGGAATACGAAAGAAGGTGTAAACTTCGAACTTCATAAAGAAGAATTGAAGTTTGAAAATATTCCAAGTTGACACAAAGAAGTTATAAATAGATAAGAGATGTAAGATGTGAGGCATGAGATGAAAATCTTGGTTCCCGATATCTAATATCTCAAATCTCAAATCTGAGATACAATGAGTACAGGAAATATGAACTTAACGCTAAAAGTTTGGCGTCAAAAAAATAACAAAACCAAAGGTGCTTTGGTAGATTATAAATTGGCCGATATTTCACCGGATATGTCTTTCTTAGAGATGTTCGATGTATTGAACGAGCAATTAATCACTAAAGGCGAAGAGCCTGTTGTATTTGACCACGATTGCCGCGAAGGTATCTGCGGAATGTGTTCAATGTTCATTAACGGCCGTCCGCACGGACCTAAAGACTTGGTAACTACCTGCCAGTTGCATATGCGTTCTTTCAAAGATGGCGATACCATCGTTGTTGAGCCTTGGAGAGCAGCAGCTTTTCCGGTAGTAAAAGATTTAACAGTAGATCGTTCTGCATTTGATAGGGTTATTGCTGCCGGTGGTTTTATTTCGGTAAATACGGGCAATGCTCAGATGCAAACAATTTGCCTATTCCTAAAATGCAGGCAGATGCTGCTTTTGAAGCCGCGGCTTGTATAGGTTGTGGTGCTTGTGTGGCTACTTGTAAAAATGCTTCAGCAATGCTTTTCGTGTCGGCTAAAATTTCTCAATTGGCATTGTTACCACAAGGTCAGCCAGAGCGTTACCGCAGGGTACAGAGCATGGTTGCACAAATGGATGCAGAAGGTTTTGGTAACTGTACCAATACTGGTGCCTGCGAGGCCGAATGCCCTAAAGGAATCTCTTTGGAAAACATTGCCCGCATGAACCGTGATTTTGCATCTGCAAAATTCATTTCTGAGGAAACAATTTAAAGATATACTGTGCATCCGGTTTAAACACCGGATTCTTGAGCCTCCACGTTGTGGGGGCTTTCTAGTTTTAGCCCTTTTTTTAAAGCTAGGAAGAATTAATAAAGAGGTGAAATTTGAACTAAAAGTATTTTAAACTTCTAAAGGACTGAAAATTATAATAGACTAAACTATAGTGATATCCTGGTTAAATATGAGCTGAAAATAATGTGGAATTTAACATTTACATCATGTTTTGAAAACATACGAAACTTGATCTTTTAAAACCGAAACCTTGTACAACAAAGCAAGCTCAAAATAAAAGTTTGCGAAAGTTGCAATATTCCTATGTTAGCATATTAAAATATTGCTTAATTAAAAATTATATTCTGTAATATTTGTATATACATTAAAGTTTTCGTAAATTTAGTCTTCCGAGACAGGAGAGAAAACAGAAAACCCCGGGAATCATCGCTTGGGGTTTTGTGTTTATTCAGATTACTGTTTGATTTTTATTTCATGCTGAAATTAACATTGATGTTGTATTTTACACGAACCGGTCTTCCATTTATTAAGCCGAGTACCGACCTCGGCGATTTTTCTAAAACTCTTAATGCTTCCGCATCTGTTTCAGGGGTTAGGCTTCTGGTAAACTTTAACATCAGTTAACTGGCCATCCTTTTCCACTACGAATGAAACGAAAACTTTTCCCTGTGTGCTGTTTCTTTTGGCTACCTCAGGATTTACCTTTATTTCACGGCCCAGGTATTCATAAAATTTCTTGATTCCTCCAGGGTAATCTGGCGTTTTCTCGAAAGAGGTAAAATCGTAAACTTTATCAGGATTGTTTTGTGCTTTTGCCTGGTTAAAACACATGGCGATGCCCATTAGGGCTAAAAAGATTAGCTTTCTCATTGTTTTATATTAAAAGGTTAGGGATTAGTTTTTCTTGGAGGTTGCTTTATTGGTTTTGATAATAATTACACCATTTTTGCCTTTATCGCCGTATAAAGTTGTGGCCGACGAGAATCTTTAAGAACTTCTACTGACTTAATAGATTGTTCATCGAATTCCAGGATCAGCAACTTCTTTACCATCAATGCCGAATATACAGCATTTTTGCTTTTGGATCGAAGTCTCTATTTAACAGGTATCGCTTTTTAACAGGTAATTGGCCATTCGGCATTGGATTTACCTTAAATCCCGTTACTTTTCCATTCAAATGCAGAATACTACAGGTTTTATAGGTTTAGCCTTTATAATGCTGTTACCTGTTGAATCGGTGTTTTTGGTTTCTATTTCTATAACACCCGCAAAGCCATCTGCTCCGTACTTTGCAATCAGCAGACTCTATCTCTTAATATGGTAACGGCTTTAATATTGGTAGGATCAAGATCCTTTACCCGATGATATACCCCTTAAAACTTGCTTAGTCCCATTCACCACCATTAATGGTTCAGTAGCGGTAAGATATGCACGATTTAACTTAATTTTAGGTGTTTTGGTACTGTCGGCCTTTTCGGGCAAAACCAGCTAAAGTAAACCCCATCAGCATGGTAAATACGATTACATTTTTCATAGTAAATTTTGATTAGAATCTTTTTCTGAGTTCAAAAAAGTTACCTGTCTTATCTATCGAAAGTTCTTTGGCATCTAACGATCGGAAAGTATTGCTTTTTGCACCCTTGCTTGTTATTATAAAATTACGCCACCTTTAGCCTTTGGTCCATACAAATTCAGTGGCGGTTTGATCTTTTAGAACCTCTATTGATTCGATAACTATTTGGATTGATTGTACCCAATTGGCTGTTCTCAGATAATTTAACGCCATCTAAAATGATTAATGCATCAAGATTAGAACCATCTTTCAATTTTATCCTATCGGCAGGAATACTACCTGTTTTAATTTCTTTTGGTGTATCATCATTGATTGTGCAGTTCACATTGATGTTATATTTTACCCTAACAGGCTTACCGTTTGAAATGCCGGGGTTCCATTTTGGCGAATCTTTTATAACCCTCACGGCCTCTTCATCCGTACCGCTTCCTAACCCTCTGGTAATTTGAATATCCGATAGCGAACCATCTTTTTCAACTACATAACTAAGGAAAAACTTTACCTTGAACATTATTCTCTAAAGCCATTTTAGGGTATTTGATATTGCCACCAAGGTATTTATAAAACTTAGCTATACCACCCGGAAATTCAGGCTGTTTTTCGATTGAAACAAAGTCGTAAATTTTATCAGTATTTTCTGATTTAACCGTTCCGGTTTCAGTATTTTTTTGGAGATAAGATATAATGGTAATTTTGTTCAAATTCAGATAGCCTGCTGATTTTGGCGACAATTTATTTTCAAATTCTTCCGACGATTCCGGAATACTAAAGCTCACTGTTAATGCATATTTACCATCCTTTATCTGTTTAAAGCCTTTATATGATAAAATGGCTTTCATTACTTTCTTCATCACAACCGGCACCTAATTCTACATTAGAAATGATATTTGTTACTCTTCCACCTTTCAAATTAAACTTTATCTGAGCGTTTCCTTGCACTTCGTCACTATTGGCTGCCGCCGGATATTTAATGTTTCTGCCAAGAAACTGATAAAATCCTTTCCAATTGGGATCTGTTTTTCCATCAATAGAAATCTTTGGTTCGAGAATTATTTCTTTAGGTGTTTCGGTTACCATATCCTGTACCATCTCAATCGGCTTATCTAAAGGAATCTGATCAGTAATGGAGATTAGTTTTTCACTTTTACGCACAGTTGCTGATGAAAATACGATCAAGAGTGCAAACAGTGGGATAGAGATTTTATCTTCATAATCGCGATTTTTTTAGATCGTTCTTTATGAAGCATGAAAATTCTTTTTTTAATTAACGATTTCTCTAAAAAGCCATTTGTTAATGCGTTTGGCGATATGCCGAATGATTTGCTGAGCAAAAGCATGGCATACTCAGCCTTATCGCCCTGAAATTCGGCGGCAAGTTCATCAGCCAAAAACTCATGGATATTTTTAATCGCTTTTTTGTATAGGTAAATTACCGGGTTTAACCAGGTAATTATGCCTATAATTTCGAAAAATAAAATATCTACCGTATGCCATTGTTTAATGTGTGCTTCTTCGTGAATATCAATCACATCCATTTGCGGCAATTCGCGGTCGATTATTTTTTTTCCGAAAAAAGAAAATGCCGATCCGGCTTTGCTTGATGTGATGAGTTTTTTAACTGCCAATAAGTTAAATACCAATCTACCCAAGAAAAACAATATACCTGCACAATAAATATAAACGAAAGCATTGGCCCAATTAAAGCCTGCGCTCCGTTCTGTTACTATTGTTGCCTGTTGTAATACGGCTTCCCAATTTACTGATGTATAAACCTGCTGTGCTGCCTTTTGTTCTGTAAGCCATTCTAAACGTATAAACGGTATGCATAACGACAAAATTCCCGCAGATACCAGGTAAATGCGGTTTAAGGTAAAGTAGGTTTCCTCATCTGAACAGTAATTTGTAAAAACCGAAAAAAACAATTAAATATAAGTTCACCTGTAATAGGTAGTGGGCAAAACTCATTTTGGCTGATGTTTAATTTTGTTAATCATTTTTAAAATTTCATCAACGTCGCTTAAATCCAGTTTTTCTTCTTTAACAAAGAAAGAGAACATACTCTCAACCGAATTTTCGAAATAATTACCCAGCAATTTTTCCGTTGCGTGGCGCTTATATTCTTCTCTGCTGATTAAAGGATAGTACTGATGTGCTTTCCCGAAAGCTTCGTGGCCAATAAAGCCTTTCGTTTCTAAGATTCTAATGATTGTTGAAACAGTATTATAGGCAGGTTTGGGAAGGGGAAGCTCATCAATAACTTCTTTGACGAATGCTTTTTCCAATTGCCATAAAACCTGCATAATTTGTTCTTCAGCTTTGGTTAAATCTTTAATTTCCATAATAATTAATAATAATAAGGATGATGACAAATTAAATTGTCTTGACTAAAGTTAAAACTAATTCGTTAGTTATCCAAATTTTATTTGAAAAATATTTTAGAAATCGAAAATGCTGTATTTTTTAGAATGAATTTCCATTATTTTGAAATGGGAATGCAGAAGGTTTTGTATTTAAAGTATTGATAATCAGTGTGTTGATGATTTATCTTTTATAAAAGTTTAAATCGTGATGATGTTATTTTTAATGCCATAAACTACCAATCCGGTGCGTGATTTAATGTTGAGTTTCGCAAAAAGAGATTCCCTATAGTTGTCAACCGTGCGTGGACTTACATTCATTAAGTCGGCAATCTCTTTGTAAGTAAGCTCGGTGCTGCAATGCTGAAAAAATGTTAATTCGCGGGCAGAGAATGTTGGTTTAATATCGCTGTCTTTTAAAGCTACCAATAACCTTCCGGATACCAATTCATTTACAAAAAATCCTTTGTCTACAATTACTCTTATGGCTGCAAATAAATCTGATGGAGTTGATTCTTTGAGCATATAACCGCCAGCACCAGCTTTGAGCATTCCGATAATTGCCTTTTCATCTTCGAGCATGCTTAATGCAAGCACATGAACATTCGGGTGGTGGATTTTAACCCATTTGGTAGCAGCATAACCATCCATTACAGGCATGTTGATGTCCATCAAAATAAGCTGAACTTCAGTATGGTTATTAATTTTGTTTTGAAGATCCACCCCATTAGTGGCTTCAAACATCACTTTAATTTCATCAAATTCTTCCAACAGGCTGGCTAATCCTGAGCGGAAGAGCGTGTGGTCATCAACAATAGCGATAGCGATACTTTGGTTCTGCATACAGTTTAAGGGTATGGGATTTCGATTGCAATGGAAGTACCTTCTCCCGGGGCCGAATTTAAGGCTAATTTTCCATCAATCATCTCAATTCTTTTGTAAATAGAATTAAGGCCCATACCCGATTTTTGAGCTTTAATTTCGTCTGGATTAAAACCTATTCCATTTTCGGTTACTTTTAAATGTAAAGTATCGTTCTGTAGGTAAGCATCGATTTGAATCTGTGTGGCCTGTGCATGTTTAATGATATTATTGATAATTTCTTGCAGTAAACGAAGGATAATCAAGTCTTTATTTGGCGAAGTAATTTGTTTTTCAACCAGTAAATTGTTTGTTTTTAGCTCATATGCGCCAGTTTTATTAAGCCAGTTTATTTCCTGATCAATGGCATTACCAATGCCGTTTTCTACCAATTGCTCACCATGCAAAAGTTTAGCCAGTTCGCGAAGTTCTTTAATTGATTTGTTGACAAGGGAAAGTGAATTGTCTATTTTCTTTTTTGCTTTTTCTGCATCATTTATATTAACTGAATTTAGGGTAAGGGTGGTAAGACTCAGCAGTTGTCCAACATTATCATGCAGTTCTGTGGCAATGCTTCTGCATGGTTTGAATCTTGTACCTCAATACGTGTTTGAAGCATTTCGGATTCGAATATTTGCTGCATATTCTGCTTTTCCAGAACGTGGTTCTTTTTGTGCTGGTTATACGACCTGATATAAAGTAAAAGGAATATTGGCATCAAAAGAAAAACAAATGATGCCGGTGAATACGCGTGGCATTACTTCCGTTGACGAGCTCTGCATATAAATGAATAGGCCCAGAGGCCATATAAAAAAAAGTTAAGTGTTGTGTAAATAATAGACCTTGTATTGTATTTGCCTAAAAATTTTTGCTGTATAATATCATCAAAGAAATTAGCGAGTGTGCTGCCAAAATAAAATATTAAGGCCCCGCCAACCCACCAAAATGCAGCATGAAATTTTAAATCGATATAATCTTCGTCTTTAAGCAATAAATAAAAATAGAATAAGCCATAAATAACAAAAACCACCGACATTATACTTATGGTAAAAGCATTATATACATGGATACCGTATATAGCGGTAAATGTGATGTAAATTAATATGATTACTCCATAGATTGCAATTATCCATTTTTTGATATCGGCATACTGTTTTATAAAAGTATAAAATCCATAGGTAACGTATGATACCTCAAATAAGGTATAAATGTTAAGCACAAATAGATTTGTACGGTAAGTTAAGGCGCAATACTTTCCAGCAGTTTCGGTTACCATTACGATTACCAGGTACCATATGGTTATTCGCCAAAATGGGTTCTTGTCTTTTGATAAAAAATATATAGCAAAAACAAGGCAAAGCAGCTCGGCATACGAGGCGCTTGTTGGCAGGATATATTTCAGAATCTTGAATATATCCAGTGGAATGTCAATTCTTCCTATCATCTATTTGATGTTATAACATCAATTTGCTAGTATCATCGCATTGTTGCGGGCATAATAAAGCTCTGTTTTCAGGATCGGTTGGTTGTGCATCCTCAACATTGCAGGCAACATCTTTATCAATAAAATAATCCGTGCAGGGTTTACCATCAATTAATTTGGTGACCACCAGAAGTACGGTATTCATATCGGCATAGGTATAAGGGATTTGGTCTCCGTATTCCAATTTGTTGATCTGATCAATAATCTCGCTGGTGTACCTTCCGAAATAGATTCTAATCCCGTCGCCACCAAAATCAATCATTTTTTTTGTTAAGGATGATATTTGTGCCGCAGGAAACCAGGCCGCTTTTGTATATGTACCTTTTTCTGTATTCTGGCTTTTGCGAAAAGCCTCCGTCAATCCTGTTGTGCAATATTTACCGGGATGGTGTTGTTTTTACCATCCTTCATTAAAGGAACTTGTGTCATAAAGTTATTTGGTTTTAACCCAAATATAGATAATAAGTGGGGAGCTAATGAAAGTTGAAAAGTAAATTCTATAAGCCCTCCAAGCTTCACTGAACGATACCGTAAAAATACCCTTTAATTTAGGGCATTTTACACTAGCAACGAATTGCGGGGTACTACTACTTTTGGTATATGATAACAACTTAAAAAAATGCGGTTATCAAATAATAGAGCGTCTACCTATGAAAAACAACTATTTTGAACTTATTTAGAAATAGGTCTACAATGGGCGGCGACTACGAAAAACATTTAACCATTAATTTTTTCAAAAATGGCAAACAATATCCTCCTAAAGGAAAATCACAGTTCGATCAGCGAGAGGGAAATTGAGATTGTACACCTGTTATCAATGGGTTATAACAGTAAAGAAATCGGCGAAATGCTTTTTATCAGTGAGCATACAGTTAATACGCACCGCAGAAATATGGTAAGAAAACTCGATTTAAAAAACTCTTATCAATTAATTGTTTGGGCGTTTAAAGAAAGAATATTATCCCTGTAAGGGTTTCAAAATACATATAACCTCTCAATCTAAATAATAAAGCCTGCTATTTGATCCTAAAGTCAAATCAGCAGGCTTTTATTTTAAGCGGTGTTCAATTTACGGTCTTGCAGGTTGTGGTGCAGGTAGTTCTTTTCTAGGGATTTGTGCTTCGCGTTGCGATGTATTATAAACAAAAGAAGCAATAATTGTTGCGGCCTGTTTTAAGTCGTCTTCAACAAGTCTGTCGATAAGTATCCATATTGCTATGGTGGGTTCGGGTATTGTAATCAGCAGGACTCCCGAATGAATTGGAAGCCTGGAATACCAACCGCGTCGAAAGCCTGATGATCCGTACCGCCTGTGTTATTAATGGTTACCGTTGTTGCTCCTAAATCATTAAAAGGTGTAAACCAGTTTTGAAAAATCGGGCCAGCGGCCTCATTACCCTGTAAATAAATGCCACGGATTTTTCCTGTTCCGTTATCGAGGTTATAATAAGCTGAGATATTTTTTCTGATCGGGTGTAAGTACCATCGTTTTCGGATCGCCAAAGTGTTTGGTTACATAACACTCTCGATCCAAACAAACCCTGTTCTTCAGAGCTCCAAAGTGCAATGCGGATCGTACGTTTTGGTTTAAAATCTATTGCTTTTAAAATACGCATGGCTTCCATCATTACGGTATAGAGTCCGGCAGCATTATCGGTTGCGCCAGTTGCTGCATGCGGCATGAGTCGAAATGCCCGCCAATCATCACCACTTCTTCTTTTAACTTTTTTATCAGTTCCCGGCATTCTCTGCAATTACATTATAGCCTTGCGGATCCTTATCATAAAATGATGTTTTGATATCAGCTTCTACCTCTACTGTTTTGCCGGCACGCAAAAGGCGTAGTATATGTAAAAAATCTTCTGCTGCTACTTCCAGTTCTGGCGATACCGGTTTGGCATCTAGTGCATAAGAGGCACCACTGCTGGGGTAAATAATGTTCCTTGTCCGCCACGGGCAGTAAGTTAAAATTAAACCAACTTTTTCTTCAACAAGCATGGCGCTGATTGCAGCACGGATTTCGCGCATTTTCATCATTTGTGCCATTCTATCGGCCATTGGTCCGCTGGTTGGGCGTTGTCTTGCACCTGCTGCTTGTGGTTTAGCAGCGGCCATTTGTGCCAATGTGGTATCTGCATAGCGCGAAAAATCTGCTTTTGTGCCACTTGTTAAAGGGTGCACCCTGATCCATCATGATGATTTTTCCGGGCTAATTTGCCTTTATATTTTGCTAAATCGGCTACGCTATCGGCTTTAATTAAAACCACCTGAAGATTTAATCGGGCCGTTGGTACCAGGTGTCCAGGCTTTTGGCGATGCAATAATGGCATGGTAATATGGGATGGTAGTTGCGGCATAGTATTTATCAATTTGCCAGCCTTTACCGAAAGTTCCCCAGGTCTTCGAGGTGGGCATTTTTTAATCCCCAATCGGTAAGTTGTTTTACGGCCCAATCCTGTGCTTTTTTTAGTCCTGGCGAGTTTGATAAACGCGGCCCACTCACATCCGTTAAATTAAAAGCAATTTCCATTGCCTTGGAATCGTCTAAACCTTCTTTTCTAATTTTTGCAGAACAGCTGCATCTGGTGTTTCTTGTGCAAGCCGAAAAGCAAAGACTGAAAGCCAATGCTGTTAGTGTAAATTTTTTGATCATTTCTGAATAATTTGTTGGTTTTAATCTAAAGGACACTTTAAACCGTTCCAAATTATTTTCCAATGATATTTTTACACGATTGTTCGATGAAATTTTAGCCCTAACTATTTTATGCTCTTTTTAGTCACAATAAAATAGCCAATAGTGAAAAGAATGGCCGCATAGATTAAGCTTGTCCATATTTCTTGGGTAAAAATTGGAAAATCCAATGGATCACCACCTTTTTTTACTTTCGTTATTCTTAATGCCAGCGTTGGTAGCGCGTAGGGGATAAGGTAAGCATATTTCCAGCCTACGTTTGCAGTTATAATGCCCATAATGGTTCCAATAAAACCAATTCCCATTGGCTTAGGAAATTTGCCAGATGAAGCTTAAAATAAACTGTAATGATAAAATCCCTAATGAGGAGAGGAACAATTTAGTGTAAGAATTGATCAGGACAGTGGAGGGATTAAATTGGTTAAAGTTATATCCGGGCACTAAAACCTGTAATAAATGGCCAAATAAGTAGGTTAAAGTTGCAAAAAGGAATAAACAAATGAATATTAATAATACGGTGAAGCGGCGCACGAAAAACGCGAAAGCGTTTCACGATAAATGCGAAAACCAGTGGTGTTAGCGAGGTAGACCTGGTTAAACACCGGTTTGGCACAACCCAACCAGTAAGTTAAAATA